>NZ_DAOUDC010000063.1:0-62653 GCF_034431535.1 Chloroflexus sp.
TCACTTGTTAGTTCCCAACGCTTTGCTTCTCTCCCATCCCCTTCTTCCAAAGAAGGGGATGTTTGTGCATCCTGACCCCGAAACGAACAACGGTTGCCAACAGACTTCTCCTCGTGTGCGGATACATTGCACAGCAATTCTTTGGTGTTGTTGTGTGTGAGTGTAAATAGTTCCTGCTCATTGATGAAACAAGAGTTCGTGCTGATTTCATTTTTGACATGATGGTAATTATGAATTCGTAGAATAATAGTGTGACGAATCAACGCATTAACATGGCATAATTAACATAAATTTTTTGTAACGGAGTTGAAGCAATGTACCATCATTTTCGCACTACACTCACATCTTTTATGATCGTTGCGTTCGTGGTGGCAATCATCCTGTGGCCGCAACCAGTTCAAGCTGCGGTGAATTGCAGTAACCCGGCGTTAGTATGTAAAAGCGGCACACTGAGCAGTGATGAGGTGTGGACGGCGGATAAGGTCTATGTTGTGTATAGCAATGTGACGGTTCCAGCCGGGGTAACGCTGACTATCGAATCCGGCACAGTAGTGAAATTCAACCTATACGCCGGTCTGACGATACAGGGAACACTGATTACCAACGGTGTTTCCGGTAATCCGGTCTACTTTACTTCAATTCGTGATGATACGATTGATGGTGACACCGATAATGAAGTAAATGTACCCCAACCGGGGAATTGGCAATCCCTGCATTTTCAAACCAGCAGTACGGGAATGTTACAGCATACGGAGTTCCGTTACGGCGGAAACATCTCTACTGCTATGGTGCAGGTGGATGTGAATGCGAATGTCACCATTCGAGCAAGTGTCTTTAAGTCTGGTGCTCAGTGCGCCATCAGTATGAAACCGCAGAATGATGTCACGCTGGAGGATATGAGTTTCGTGAACTTTACCGGGAATGTCTATAATGGCCTTTGTGTCGATAGCGGTGATATTAGCGCGCATACAACGTGGGATGAAACCGAAGCGGTCTACATTCTCACCGGCGATGTGAGAGTAGCCTTCGGCACGACGCTCACGCTAGGGGCGGGGGTAGTCATAAAGTTTGCTGATGTCTTTCTTGGGGCGAACCTCTTGGTCAATGGAACGCTGCTGGCGCAGGGCACTACCGATCAACCTATTTATTTCACCTCGATCTATGATAGTACCATCGGCGGTGCCAGTGGTAATACGACAACAACACCGTCGCCCGGTAATTGGGGATGGGTGCTGTTTCGCACCGGCAGTAGCGGTGTGCTTGACCATGTTGAGATGCGCTACGGCGGCAAAAATGCCAAAGACGCGATCTTGCGCCAAGAGGTTGGCGCTGATGTGTCGATCAATGCCGGGCGCTTTGTCAATGGCAGGAGCTGCCCGTTGAGTATGCCGCCGCAGAGCGATTTTACCCTGAGCAATATGAGTCCGGCTAGCTTTGCCGGCAATGAATTCAACGGAATTTGCGTCGATAGCGGCGGAGTGTCAGCTCATACCACGTGGGATGAGACAGAAGCGCCTTACGTGCCGCAGAGTGATATAACGGTTGCGTTCGGGGCTACCCTGACGTGGGGACCGGGGATTGTGGTGAAGCCGCGTGATTTCAACACCGATTTCTTCATCGATGGCATACTCAATGTCAACGGTGTTGCCGGCCAACCCGTTACGCTGACTTCGATCCGCGACGATACGATTGGCGGCGCTACTGACAACACGACCAACCCACCTGCACGCGGTGATTGGGGGCGTATCCTCTTCCGCAGTACCGGCACGGGCGAGTTGAACCAGCTTGAATTGCGGTATGGGGGCCAAGGGTGGGTAGCACTGGGCATGTTGGAACAAGATGTTGGCGCGAGTGTGACCATTAATGGCGGCGCTTTCAAGTATAGCAGTAGCTGTGCATTGGCGACTCATCCGCAGAATGATTTCACCATGATCAATCTAGCCTCCACGAGCGTGATCGGCAACGAAACCAATGGTGTGTGCGTGCGAAGTGGTGATATTTCAGCCAATACTATCTGGGACGAGACAGAGATACCCTACGTGCCGCAGGGTGATATAACGGTTGCGTTCGGGGCTACCCTGACGTGGGGGCCAGGGATTGTGGTGAAACCGTCTGATTCCGAAACGGATTTTTTCATCGATGGCATACTCAATGTCAACGGTGTTGCCGGCCAACCCGTTACGCTGACTTCGATCCGCGACGACACGATTGGCGGCGCTACTGACAACACGACCAACCCACCTGCACGTGGTGATTGGGGGCGTATCTTGGTGCGTGGCACCGGTAGCGCGACGTTCAATATGGTCGAATTGCGCTATGGCGGACGGTTCTGGTTTAACCTTCCTATGGTAGAGCAAGCCCTTGACGCACAAGTGACCATCAATGCCAGCACCTTTAGATATGGCAGCGGTTGTGCAGTGGCAATCCATCCGCAAACGGATGTGACGTTGACCAACATGACTGTAGCGAACTTTAGCGGCAATGGCACGAATGGCATCTGTGTGCAAGGTGGCGGAATTTCGGCCAACACGACATGGGATGAAACCGAAGCGCCGTATGTGCCGCAAGGAGATATTACGGTTACTGCCGGTGTCACGTTGACATGGGGGCCGGGCGTTGTGATTAAGCCAAAGGATTTCTCGGTGGAGTTTTTGATCGATGGTATCCTCAGTGCTAATGGTACGCAGAGTCAACCGATCTACGTTACGTCGATCTATGACTCAACCGTTGGTGGCGTGACGATCAGCTCAACCACCCCACCGGCTCCTGGTCAATGGGGGCGCATCTTGTTTCGTAGTGGCAGTAGCGGCACACTCTCGCACATTGTTCTTCGCTACGGTGGTGATAGTTTCTTCGGTTCTTACGGTGCAATCCACGTTGACAACGCCTCGCCGGTGTTGCGCTATTGCATGTTGGCGAACAATCGGTATGGGTTGCGCAGTTCTGGTACTGCCGCCAATCCAGTGGTTGAGTACTGCAACATTGTGGGCAATACGACTGCCGGTATCCAAAACGACACCCCCAATCACTGGATTTCAGCCCTGAATAACTGGTGGGGAAACGTGAACGGTCCGAATGATGCCTCAAATGCCGATGGTTTCGTCAATAATGGCAGCGGTGATAAAGTTAGCAATTTTGTTAAATACCAACCATGGTTGCAGGGGCCGGTCATTATCAGCGCTGGTCAATATCGGATGTATGTGCCGCACATTGTGCGGTAGCTGGCGCGAAGGTAGCCCTTACCCCCCGACCCTCTCTCCCACCTAACGGCGGGAGAGAGGCGGGGTTGAGGATGATATCATATGGATGGAAACAGAATATAGCTCTGAGCGCGCTACTGGCGTATATGATTGCTGTAACGTTGCGTTATGTGCTTCCAGTGCATCGCGAGCGGTTATTCATCAACTAAAAATACGCTTATGAACATGTATCGAGCGTTGCTTGAACCAATTGATTCAGTTCCATCAGTTTCGACATGTATACGAGAACATCGTTGTGTTCAGCAACGTTGCTCGCACCCATGGTTGTACGATAATCAACCACCTTTTTGATCAGTGCGGCAAATGCTTGCAACATGGCCCGATCAGCCTGGCGCAGATCCAACGTGTCAACTTTCGTCTCAAGGCAAAACCTGATCTCGCCCGCTAATGCCGACGCTGCATCAATCCAGGGGATCGCATCAGCGGAAAGCTGGCGAGCTATCCACCGATTCGTTGCCCACAGCCGTTCGTCAGGGAGAAGCACACTCATCGTCTACTCCGCTAACGATAGCACCATCTTCTTTTGTTCAGATGCATTAATAATATGTAGAGTGGCTATTTATTGAAGGTAGAAACGTTGTGATCTATCGGAAGTCAGCCGCACTATTCTCCCACAAGCGCGGGAGATAGAGCGTGGGGAATAGGGAGAAGGAAAGATACTCCCTATCTCTCTGATCCGCATCCAAAACCTCTGCGCCCTCTGCGTTCTTAGCGCCTTTGCATTGAACGTCTCTGCGCCTTGGCTCGCTTTGCGGCTTTGCGTTCAACGTCGCTGCGCCTTTGCGGAGCCGGACAGCCATCCGGCTCTACTGCATCTTTACAACCTTTATAAGGAGGTCGTTTCGGCTGCATTCCCCACGCAATTCCTTGCCGAGTCAGGTATAATGGCAAACAGGGCAAACGCAATGGTACAGTGCCGTGCCTAAGATGAAAGGAAGTACACATGACCCTTACCGCCAACCAAGTCCCATCGCGATCTGATATACCGGTCGAATATACATGGGATTTGTCGCAAATCTTTGCCGATGTGTCGGCGTGGGAACAAGAACTCAGCGCAGTTGAGGCGCGCGCGCACGAGTTAGCCACCTTGCAAGGGACGCTAGCGCAGGGGCCGGCGCAGTTGTTGGCGGCGCTGAACCTGCGCGACGAGGTGGCGCGCAGGTTGTATGCATTGTATGTCTATGCCATGCATCGCAAGGATAGCGATGGTACCGATCCGGTAGGGCAGGGGTTGGCCGAGCGGGCGAGCAGTTTTGCGGCCCGGATACAAGCGGTGCTGGCGTTTATTGAGCCAGAGATTTTGACGATCCCGGCGGAAACGCTGGACGAGTGGTTGGCGGCTACCCCCGGCCTGCAAGTGTATCGCTATGCCTTAGAGAAGCTGAACCGCCAGCGCGCGCATATCCGCTCGGCGGAGGTTGAGCAGGTGATGGCGGCGTTTAGCGATATTGTCCGTGCGCCATACGCGACCTTCTCGATGCTGGCCGACTCGGATTTGCAGTTTCCGACGATTGAGGATGAGCAGGGCCAGCCGGTGAAGTTATCGCATGCGCGCTATGGCCGCTTGCTCGAAAGTCCTGACCGGCGGGTGCGTCGTGATGCGTTCAAGGGGTACTACAGCGCGTTTTTGCCCTTCCGCAACACGCTTGCCACCACTCTCGGCGCGGCGATCCGCTCGCACGTGATCGAGGCCCGGTTGCGCAATTACGGCTCGGCGCTCGAGGCGGCGCTCGCTCCGAATGAAATCCCTGTTGAGGTGTACCATAACCTGATCGCGACCGTCGAAGCCAATCTGCCGCGGTTTCATCGCTATTTGGCCGTGCGGCGGCGGCTGATGGGTTTAGATGAATTGCATTTCTACGATCTCTATGTGCAGCCGGTACCTGCTGTCGAGCGCCCGTTCCCCTATCAAGAAGCGTGTGATCTGATGCGTGAGGCGTTCCGTCCGCTCGGCCCTGAGTATGGTGCGGCGCTCGAGCAGATGTTTACGCGGCGTTGGATCGATGTGTATGAGAATGTGGGCAAGCGGAGCGGGGCCTATAGCGGCGGTTCGTATGGTACGCCGCCCTACATCTTGCTCAACTATCAAGATCGGTTGCGCGATGTCTTTACCCTTGCGCACGAGTTGGGTCATTCCCTCCATTCATACTTCACCCGCACCACGCAGCCGTTTGTGTATGGCGAGTACACGATCTTCGTTGCCGAAGTCGCTTCGACGCTGAATGAGGCGTTGTTGACCCACTATTTGTTACAGCATAGGGCCGATGAGGCGTTGCGGCGGCAGTTGCTTGCGCAACAGATCGAAACGATCCGTGGGACCATTTTCCGCCAGACGATGTTTGCCGCCTTCGAGTTGTGGATGCACGAGCAGGCCGAGCGTGGACAACCACTCACGGCTGATGCGCTGAGTCAGCATTACCGTGAGTTGGTTGTTCGGTATCACGGACCTGTGCTGGTGATCGATGATGAGCTGGTATATGAGTGGCTGCGCATTCCGCATTTCTACTATCAGTTCTACGTGTATCAGTATGCAACCGGCTTGTCGGCGGCACTGGCGCTGAGCCGTCAGATTATCAACGAGGGTCAGCCGGCGGTTGAACGGTATCTGCGGTTTTTGCGTAGCGGTTCGTCACGCGCGTCGATTGATCTGTTGCGTGATGCCGGTGTTGATATGACTTCACCGGCTCCGATTCAAGTGGCAATGGATACGTTTGCCGAATTGGTCAGTCAATTGGAACAGTTGGCGCCGTAACGTGATCGACGGGCGCGGGGACGCACGGCGGTGCGTCCCCCATTCGTATTTACCGCCGGCATTCAATGCCGCGTGCGTGGTAATCGTCGTCAACCGCATCAGTGACCAACACCGTCGCCGGATCAACCGCCGTTTTCAGCACCCCCAGCGATTGCAGCAGTTCGGCCTCTTTGGCCCATGCCTGCCGGTCGCTGGCTCCGACACATCGCGTGCCAATGCCGTAGCGCAGCAATTTAATCGTTTCCGTCGCTTCAAACTCAAGATGGCCGCGGTCGAAGTCAGGACTGCGAGCGAGAATAATGTCGATCGCCGCTGCCGGGTCGGTGATCGCGTCTTGCCAACCACGCAGCGTGGCTTGGACGAACGCGCGCACGGTGTTGGGGTTCTTACGGGCGAATTCGGCGGTGGTGAAGAGCACATCACCCATCAGTTCGACGCCGTAATCGCGGGCAACGATCAGATCGATCTCGGCGCCGGCGGCGCGGGCGGTGTAGGGTTGGTCGGTGGCGTAGACCGGCCACACATCGGCCCGCCGCTCAAGGAAGGGAGCAAGGCTGTAGTCGCCGGGAATCTCGTTGATGCTGGCCGGATCAACGCCGGTGGCAGCTAGCAGCGCCCGGTATTCAGTCTCCACGTTGTCGCCGTAGAACATCGCTACCCGCCGGCCGACAAAGTCTTGCGGCGAACGGATGCCGCTGTCGCGATGCACCATAAACGCGACCGGACTGGCTTGGAACCATGTCGCCAGTGCGACGACCTCGATCCCCTGTTCGCGGCTGATCAAGATCGTATCAGCGCCAGTGCTGCCAAAGGTATTAGCGCCGGTTGCAACCAGCGGCAGTGGCACGGCGTCAGGCCCGCCGGGCAAGATGGTCACGTTGAGTCCCGCCTCACGGTAATAACCGCGCGCGTCGGCTACCAAATAGCCGGCAAACTGGAATTGGGGCAGCCATTGCAGACGCATTGATACATCGGTGACTTCCGGGGCATTCGTTGACGAAATGGCATTGCTAGCCGGATTCGGGCTAGCACAACCTGATACGATCAATAGTAGTAGAAAAAGAGCCAATGATAAGCGGTAACGGTGCGACATAACAAATCCTCACTCCGTCTGATACAACTACGCCGCGATTACCGTTCTCGTTCCCAATAGACAATCGTGCGTTCGAGCAGTAGAAACAGGCCGTGGAGTGCCAGCGCCAACCCGGCGGCGGCAGCGATCGCAGCAAAGGCCCGGTCGGTTGCCAGCCGGTAGGTCGAGGTGGTGATCAGGTAGCCAAGGCCACGCCCAGCGCCAGAAAGCTCGCTGACCAATGCGCCGATCACGGCCAACGCGCCAGCGACGCGCATCCCGCTGAAGATAAACGGCAGCGCCGCCGGTAAGCGCAGCATGCGCAGGATTTGCCATTGTGACGCGCCATACGCTTGCATCATCGCCAATTGTTCGGGCGCGGGCCGGCGGAGACCGCTGATGGTGGCGATGAGCAGGGGAAAGCAGGCGAAAAGAGCGGCCATTGCTGCGCGGGGCGCAAGCCCTTCACCTAGCCAAATGGTAAGCAGCGGCGCCAAGGCGACTGAGGGCAAACTCTGGCCGAGCAAGACCCACGGGTAGAGGGCGTCTTCGAGCGGGCGCACAAAGAGGAAGGCGATGGCGAGGGTGAAGGCGATCAGCGTGCCAACCGTAAGGCCGATCAAGGCTGCATTGGCGGTGGCAAGGGTATGGTCGAGCAGCCGCACTTCGGGTTGGAGGGCGGCAGCGACCACCCGCGAGGGTGGCGGCAAGAGGTACGCTGGAATGCCGGCGGCGGGCAGTCCCCATTCGAGCGCCGCCAAGAGCGCGATGCCGAGCGCCAGCGCCGGAACGAAACGGCGAAACAGGTTGGGTGGCGTAGTCATCGTTTCCATAGCGCTTTATCTTACCATGAAGCGGTGCAGGTGTCACCGCCGTGCGTGATGACCAGCCTGTCTTTCATTGCGAGGGCGCGTAGCGCCCAAAGCACTCTCTCCCTTCGGCGGGCAGGCTCCGCTTCCGTACTCGCGGGGGGATTGCTTCGCCGCCTGCGGCGGCGCGCAAAGATATGGGCTATCTGTCATTGCGAGGGCGCGCAGCGCCCGAAGCAATCTCCTGCTTCAGCGGAATACATGCCTGAGGGGATTCGCTCCGTACTCGCGGGGGATTGCTTCGCCGCCTGCGGCGGCGCGCAAGGACAACTGGGAATGTCGGCAGCGATTGCCAGTTTCCCTGTTTTCGGCGATACTTGCGCCGGAAACAACTGCCAGAGCGGGCAGTGGAGTGGTGAGGTTTGCGTATGCACGAGTGGGAACGTATACCACGCGAAGCGGCGCGGTCGTTGGCCCGGTTGCTGCCACGGATCGAGCAGGCATTTGAGGCAGCCGGCGGCAATGCCGCTGATTGGGCCGCATTCGAGCAGCGATTGCGCCGGGAATGGCCGCGTCTGTTTGAGTTGTTACTTGGCTTGTACGGTACCCAATACGACTTCTTCTATCACCTCGAACAACTGTTGATCGCGATGGCACAGAGCTGGCGCGAACGGCCACAATGGCTCAAGCAGCGCGATGCCGTCCGCGAAGCTGATAGCGAGTGGTTCCAGTCGGAACGGATGATGGGAGGGGTGCTCTATGTCGATCGCTTTTGCGGTACGCTGAGCCGGCTGCGCGAGTTTATTCCTTATTTCAATGAGTTGGGCTTGACCTACTTGCACCTCATGCCGTTGTTTGCCGCGCCGGAAGGCAACAACGACGGCGGTTATGCGGTGAGCAGCTACCGCAAGGTGAATCCGCAAATCGGCACGACGGCAGAGTTGGCCGCACTCGCTCACGAGCTCGATCGGGCCGGGATGAGTTTGGTGCTGGATTTTGTTTTTAACCATACTTCTGACGAACACGAATGGGCGCGGCGGGTGCAGGCCGGCGATCCCGACTATCAGGAGTTCTATTTCCTCTTTCCCGATCGCACGATGCCCGACGCTTACGAGCGCACGCTGCGCGAAATCTTCCCTACTGTGCGCCGTGGCAGCTTCACGTGGCGGCCCGATATGCAGCGCTGGGTGTGGACCACCTTCAACAGTTTTCAGTGGGATCTCAATTACGCTAACCCGGCGGTGTTTCGGGCGATGGCTGCCGAGATGCTCTTCCTCGCCAATTTGGGGGTGGCGGTGCTGCGCCTCGATGCGGTGCCGTTTATCTGGAAGCGGTTGGGTACCAATTGCGAGAACCAACCGGAAGCGCACCAGATTATTCAGGCCTTCAACGCGATCGCCAGAGTGGCCGCGCCGGCGCTGCTCTTCAAATCAGAGGCGATTGTCCATCCTGACGATGTGCTGAGCTACATTAGCCCGCACGAGTGCCAGCTTTCGTACAATCCGCTGCTGATGGCGCTGCTCTGGGAGTCGTTGGCGACGCGCGAGGTCAAGTTACTGGCCCATTCGCTCAGCCATCGCTTCCGTTTGCCGGCAGGGTGCGCGTGGATCAATTATTTGCGTTCGCACGACGACATTGGCTGGACGTTTGACGACAATGATGCGCGCGCCGTCGGGATCGATCCGTGGGGCCATCGCCAGTTTCTCAATGCCTTTTATACGGGCCGTTTCGCCGGTTCGTTTGCCTGCGGCTTGCCGTTTCAAGAAAATCCCGATACCGGCGATGCGCGGGTGTCGGGCACGCTGGCTTCGCTGGCCGGGTTGGAACAGGCGTTGGGCAGCGGTGATCCGCAGATGATCGATACCGCAATCCGGCGGATCGTGCTTTTGCACAGCGTTATCTTGAGCATCGGCGGCATTCCGTTGCTCTACCTTGGCGATGAAGTGGGGACGGTCAACGACTACAGCTACGTGACCGATCCGGCCAAAGCCATTGACAGCCGTTGGGTTCACCGGCCCGCCCGCAATCAGGCCGGCATGGATCAACGTCACGATCCCGCGACCGTACCCGGACGCATTTTTGGCGAGTTGGTGCGGCTCATCCGGCTGCGTATGTCGTTGCCCGCTCTGCGCGACGGCGCGATGGAAGTCGTGCGCAGCGACAATCGCCACGTGCTGGCGTATGTACGGCAAGCGGGATCGCAGCGGGTGTTGGTGTTGGCCAACTTCTCGGAATACCCGCAGCCGATTGCCGGCAACCTCTTGCGCATGTATGGCCCCGGCGTCGAATTGTTCGATGTGGTAGCAGAGCGCGCGATTTCGGCCAACGAGACGTTGGTCTTGCAACCGTACCAGTTTGTTTGGCTCACGCCGGTGCGGTGAGTCGCTGCAAGGAGATACTGCATAGCGTATCGTAGAGACGTTGCCCGGCGACGTCTCTACGATATACGGTGGGAAATATCGAAGCGGCCAATTTTTTGGCAAATATGTGTAACTATATTATTAAGGATAATCTTTTTTGTTAGTTTTTTAACAAATGCATCGCTTGTCTAAATAAATATTGTTGGATATACTATAATTGATTTATATCGCGACGATTGCACCATTCAGCATATTTAGCGCCAAGGATTGATATGGTCGACAACCTTCTCCCTTCTTCCACTGGCGAGGTCGAACACTTACGCGCGCAAGTCGCCGCTTTGCAAGAACAGCTCTCTCGTTGGCAAAACCTGATCGAGACGGCGAACGTCTTGGTAGTCGATCTCAACGCTGATGGAACCATTCGCTACCTCAACCTGGCTGCCGAACAGGTTTTTCAGATCACGCGCGATGGCTGGGCAGGCCGTTCGCTGTTGAGTTTTCTCGCGGCTGAGGATCGCGCGCGGGCGCAGCAGGTGTTTCTCGAAGCCATCCAAGCGCGTGCGCCGAGCTTGATGTTTCAATGCCGGGTGCAATCGCCGCAGATCGGTGAATTTCACGGGTTATGGACAGTGTCGCTGCGGTACGATGACGCGGGGAACTATAGTGGCGCAGCGGCCACTGCCTACGATGTCGGCCCGATCGAGCAGGCGCGGCGCGAGGCGGAAGCAAGTCGGGCGATGTTGCAGTTGGTGATTGACAGTCTGCTGCAGGCGATCTTCTGGAAGGATCGCGATTCGCGCTATTTGGGCGCTAACCGGCGCTTGCTGGAAGATGCCGGGATTGCCGACCTCGCTGACATCATTGGCAAGGCTGACACCGATATGCCGTGGGTGGAACAAGCGCCCTTGTACTGGGCTGACGATCTGGCGGTGATGGAACACGGGCCAAAGCTGAATATCGAAGAGCCGTGGACCCGCGCCGATGGGACGCAGATCTGGCTTCGCACCAACAAATTGCCGCTCGTGCGCGATGGCGAGGTGATCGGTGTGCTGGCGATGTATGATGTATGAAGATGTCACCGAAGCGCGGCGGCAGGCCAATGAGTTACGTACCTTTAAAGCGTTGGTTGATAATGCGCCGGATGGGATCATTGTCGCTGACACCAATCAAGTGATTACCTACGCCAACGCAGCGATGCTTGACATGTTGGGATACCAATCACTGGTTGGGATGCCGGCATCAGCCATCTTACCGCCCCACACATTGCAGCAGATGCCAGAGTTGACCCGGCTTGCGTTGGCTGGCGGTAAAGCGAATGTCCAAATTGATTATTTACGCCGGGATGGCGCCATTATTACGGTGAATGCGGCTGGGTTAGCGGTCTTTAACGAAAGCGGCCAGCTTATCGGCTTTGCCACCATCAATCGTGACATCAGCGAACAGTTGCGGTTGGAAGAAGAGCGCCGTCGAATGCAAGAGCAGGTGATTGCGGCGCAACAGGCGATGTTGCGCGAGCTGAGCACGCCGCTGTTGCCAATTGCCGAGCAGGTGGTGGCGATGCCGGTTATCGGTGCCATTGACAGTCATCGCGCTGCGCAGATTATGGAAACATTACTCGAAGGGGTAGCGTGCTATCGGGCGCGGATCGCGATCCTCGATATTACCGGTGTGCGGGTAGTGGATACGCAGGTGGCCGGCGCGTTGATGCGGGTGGCGCAGGCGGCGCGGTTGCTCGGGGCGCAGGTGGTGATTACCGGGATCGGCCCCGAAGTGGCGCAGACGTTGATGCATATTGGCGCTGAATTGACCAGTATGATCGCCAAGCCCAACCTGCAAGAGGGGATTGCGTTTGCGCTGCACCAGCGCAAGGGTGATCGGGCGATGGTTGGCGTATAATTGGATTGGCGTTGGTGCAGAACTTTCTCGCTCAGTGCGGCAGCAACGCTGCCGCACTGAGCGTCTTTGTCGAGGAACGTGAACGAGAAAGGAGGTGAGTTCGATGAAAGCGGCCCAACTGCTAGCTGATTATGCCGATCATCCGGCATTTCGCCAGATCTGCCGCGCAGCTAACCAGATGTTGCGCGACGGGATGGAATCGGCTGCCGTGCGGCAAGAGGTTGCCGCTCGCTATGGCGCACCGCCGGAAGCGCTGAAGTTGCGTGAAAAGCCGCAGCCGCTGAAGATTATCGGCGAGCATCTTGTCGAGCCGGGAGCGATCGAGCAGATCCGCACCGCCTTGCGCTTGCCGCCGGCGATCCGCGGTGCGTTGATGCCCGATGCTCACCAAGGCTATGCGCTGCCGGTTGGCGGTGTGATTGCGTACGACCGCGCTGTGGCGCCGTATCAAGTTGGGGTTGATATTGGCTGCCGCATGCACTTATCGATCTTGGCCGGGATGACGCCAGCCGATGCGCAGCGCGAACGGCAACACTTGCTCGATACGATCACCAAAGTGACAGTGTTTGGAATCGGTTCGCCCAAGAAGCCGGTGGCGACTCACCCGATCCTTTCCGATCCGCGCTGGCGAGCGACCAAACTGTTGCGCGAGCTGTATGAGTTGGCGAAATTGCAAATTGGCACCTCAGGCGGCGGCAACCATTTTGCCGAGATTGTGGTTGGCGAATGGCTCGATACCGGCAAACCGTTTGTTGGCTTGTTGACTCACAGCGGGAGTCGTGGCGTCGGTGCGAAGATTGCCAACTACTACGCCGAATTGGCTGACCGCGAGACGGCGGCGATCGCGCAGGGGATTCCGCGCACGTATGGTTGGCTCAGTACCGACTCGGAAGCTGGGCAAGAGTATCTGTTGTCAATGCGGTTGGCCGGTGATTTTGCCCGCGCCAACCACGAGGTGATCCACGAGCGGTTTGCCAAGGCGTTGGGTGTGCCGGTGGAACGGGTGATCGAGAACCATCACAATTTTGCGTGGGAAGAACGGAATGGTCTGGTGATCCACCGCAAGGGCGCTACACCCGCCGAAGCTGGGGTACTGGGGATTATCCCCGGTTCGATGGCGACGGCGAGCTATATTGTGGAAGGGCTCGGTGATCAGGCCACGCTCGCTAGCGCGGCGCATGGGGCTGGAAGACGCTTTAGCCGTTCGGAAGCGCGGCGGACGATTACGCCGGCAATGGTGGCGGCAGTCGTGCGTGAGGCAGGGGTGTTGGTGCGCGGCTTGGCCGTCGATGAGTCACCCTTGGCCTACAAAGATATCGAAGCGGTGATGGAGGTGCAAATCGCCGCTGGCTTAATTCGCCCTGTCGCCCGCATGCGTCCATTAGTCGTCGTCATGTCCGGTGCCCCCGGCGAAGACTAGTAGCGCCGCACGGCAGTGCGGCCCCGCTGTGTGGGCTGATGCCCTCACTCTCCAACCCCCGCTCCCGCCGTCAGGCGGGAGCGGGGGAGCGTTTTTTACCGCAGAGAGCGCAGAGGACGCAGTGGGGAGCCGCTCGGTGGGTGGCACAGCCATTGCTCTCGCGGAAGGCGGTAGCGCCCCTCGCCCGCTCGCGCGGGTGAGGGGACGGGGGTGAGGGATCCAAAAACCCCTCTGCGTCCTTTGCACCTTTGCGTTTGCATTCCTCTGCGCCGTTGCTTACTTTGCGGCTTACAAATGCACCTCACCGCTTGCGGTATGGTGGGCAAAAAACGACCCCCTCTCCCATCGGATGGGAGAGGGGGCTAGGGGGTGAGGGCAACCCTTACTTCTTATCCAGCGCCCCATTGACAACGCCCATCATCACCTTGCCCAGCTCGGCCTGCGCCTCAATCACGCGCTGCATCGCCTCTTGCCAGCTTTGCATCACCTTCTGAACCTGCGTGCTGTTCCAACCCCGCATCACATTGGTCGGATCCGACTTCTTCAGCATATCGAACCAACCCTCGATAAAGCGGGCTTGGCTCTCGTTGAAGTTGCGGGTCATCTCCAGCACCTGCCGGCTCCACTCGATCACCGCAGTCGGCGAGACGGGATTAATGCCGGGTATTGCCGGCATCCCCGGCGCCGTCGGCATCGTCGGCATATTAACGCTATTGGCGGCAACCGTCTCGGCCCACAGCCGGGTCAACTCGACTTGGGCCTCAAGCGCCTGCTTGACCGTGCCGCGCCAGCTATCCACCGTCTTCTGCCATGCCTCGGGGTTTTGGGGGGCTGACATGTATTGCATCGATGCCATCCAGCTATCCCACACCTTCTGCTGCGTGCCGGTCCACATCTTGATCATGTCGTTTACCTGCTTCTCCCAGCTCATTGGAACCTCCATTCAGCGTTGTCCGCTGTCTTCCCGTTTCTTGTGCCTCGCGTTGTGCGGGTCTGTTGTCAGCGTAGAGGAATAGGTTACACTAGAGTTACTAATGTGTTTCAGTGCAACGATTTGACAGGCGACTGAGTTACAGGGAAGCAGGGTGAACCTAGATATACGCATGCGTGCATTTGACAGAACGCGAGCGTCTATCTACCATACTGTCACATCACTCAAACCTTTGTGTCTTCCCGCCAACCGTTTGGGAGGTCGATGATGACCGTTATGGAGATTGCCGCACTGCCGGCTGTCGTTCACATTCGCGAAGTGGGGCCGCGTGACGGGTTGCAGAATGAGCCGGTCATCCTCAGTACGGCGCAGAAAGTCAAGCTGATCGATCTGCTTTCGGTGACCGGCTTGCGGGCGATTGAAGTAGGGGCGTTCGTGCGCCCGCAACAGGTGCCGCAGATGGCCGATACCGAGGCGGTGTTTGCCGGCATTACGCGGCGTCCGGGAGTGGTTTACAGTGCAATTGCGCCCAACGTGATCGGGGCGCGGCGAGCCATTGCCGCTGGCGCTGATGTGGTACAGGTCTTTCTGAGCGCCAGCGAGAGCCATAACCGCAGTAATGTCAATATGAGCATCGAACAGTCGCTGGCGCAAGTGGCCGAGATGGCTGCGATCGTGCATGGGGCCGGCAAGCCGTTCGATGCGGTGTTGTCGGTCGCGTTTGGTTGCCCGTTCGAGGGTGACGTGCCGGTCGAGCGGGTGCTTGATCTCTGCCAACGCTTGCTGGATTTAGGCACCGAGCAGTTGACGCTCGGCGACACGACCGGGATGGCGCATCCGTTGCTGGTGCAAGAGGTGGTGCGTGCGTTTCGGGCCCGCTTCCCGCGCCAGCCGTTGCGGTTACACCTGCACAGTGCGCGCGGGGCCGGTTTGGCCAATCTACTGGCCGGCTTGCAGTTGGGGGTTGATCTGTTTGACTCGAGCATCGGCGGGATCGGCGGCTGTCCCTTTGCCCCCGGTGCGCCGGGCAATTTGTGTACCGAAGATGTGGTGCATCTGTTGCATGAGATGGGCATTAACACCGGCTTGAACCTGCCGGCGTTGATGGCGACGGCCCGCGAGTTAGAGCGGATGTTGGGGCACGAGGTGCCCGGCCAAACGATCAAGGCCGGCATTTGCAAACACCTCCGTGATCGCGAACCCGCCCTGTAGGGGCACCCGGCAGTGTGCCCCCGGTACGGTGTTTCAAGGGCGGACAGAACCTATGAGCGCAGGTGTGGTTCATGGCGTTGCGATGGGCCGGTGTGCCCTCACCCCCAGCCCCTCTCTCACTGGCGCGGGTGAGGGAAGTGGAGAACCGAGTGTTGAGGCGTCGTATAGCGATAAATAGTTGCACTCAACCAAGTGTTCTGTCCATCCCTCAAGGCCCGGCGGTTCGTGTCTGGCAGTGTGCCCAAGGAAATCACCGTTATGGATCCACGCAATCGCGTTGTCATCATCACCGGCGCGTCGAGCGGCATCGGCGCCGCCACTGCCCGTTGTTTCGCCGCTGCCGGCTCGCGGCTCGTGTTGGCCGCCCGTTCTGCCGAGGCGTTGGCGCAGGTGGCCGCTGCGCTGCCGCAGGCGATCGCCGTGCCCGCTGATGTGGCCGATCCGGCAGTCTGCCACCGGCTGGTCGAACAGGCGGTGGCGGCGTATGGTCAGGTTGATATCTTGATCAACAACGCCGGCATTGGTCTCACCGGGCCGGTGACCAGCCTTGCCCGCGCCGATCTCGAACGGGTGTTAGCCGTCGATCTGCTCGGCCCGATCTGGCTGACCCAAGCGGTTGTGCCGGTGATGCGCGCCGCCGGTCGCGGCCAGATCATCAACGTCTCGTCAGTGCTGGCAGTGCAGCCGTTGCCGTACCTAGGCGGCTATGCTGCGGCGAAAGCGGCGCTCGAGCAGATCAGCAATGCGCTGCGCATCGAATTGCATGGCAGCGGCATTGCGGTGACGGTAGTGCGCCCCGGCACGACCCGCACCGGCTTCAATCAGCGCCGGCTGGGCAGTGGTCGCGAGCGACGGCGGATTGCGCCCCCCGGCGTGCCGCCCGAAGCGGTGGCGCGCGCGATCTTGCGCGCGGCCCGCACCGAGCCGCGCCTTGCTTATGTGAGCTGGGCCGACCGGTTGGCGTTGCTGGTCGGGCGTTTGGCACCGGGGTTGGTCGAGGCGGTGTTGGCGCGTGCGTTTGGCTGGGAAGAGCAGCAGTCACCAGAGAACAACCAATGAGTATGGGGCGCTGTGTCGAAGTGAGAAGGTCTAAGAGGGTACGGCTGGCGCAGTATGCCTGAGCCGGAATGAACGATCGCGCTGTCTAGGATATGAATGGAGTCATCACGTTGAATGCACCGCAAGCCCTCTTACGCCAGCCGGCCCTCGATCCTGATGGCCGGCAATTGGCCTTCGTAACAGCCGGCGATGTCTGGCTCGTGTCGATTGATGGCGGCACCGCCGAACGGCTCACCGCCCATCCGGCCCGCCATTATTTGCCCCGCTTTAGTCCCGACGGCCAGTGCCTGCTCTTTGCCGCCGGACGCGACGGCACCGGCGATTTATACATTCTTGATCTTGCCGGCGGCGCGCCGCGCCAGCTTACCTTTCAGGATGAGCCGTGCTATCCCGAAGCGTGGGCGAGCGACGGCGAAGCGGTCTTTTTTTCCTGTGACATCGAGCAGATGGGCTATGCGATCTACCGGGTGGGTGTGCAGGGTGGTACGCCGGCGCCGATCTATCTCGAACCGTATGAACAGCTCGACCAAGTGGCGGTTTCGCCCGATGGCCAGACGTTGGCGTTTACCAACCGGCGCGAGCGGTGGTGGCGGCGCGGCCCGCATCCCTTTTCACCCAACGAAATCTGGATCGGGCCGGCCCAACCTGATTACGGCGCGCTGCGCCAATTGGCCGGCCCGTTTGGCGAACGGTTCAAGTATGCCGGCAAGCTCGGCTGGCCCCTCTGGGAACCTGATGGCCAAGGGTTGTACGTCGTCTGTGATTGCGATGGCTACGAGAACCTCTGGTACATCCCGCTCGCCGATGGCGCGCCGCGCCAGATTACCAGCTTTCGCGATGGTCGTTTGCTCTTCCCGACCATCGCCCGGCGCAGCGGCGTGATCGTCTGCGAGCGGGGCGATGGCCAGTTGTGGCGGATCGATCCGGCCAGCGGCGAGGCGGCTCCTATCCCGATCCGGGTGCGGGTGGATACGAAACGCACGCCGGTGCGGGTCGAACGCTGGATGAGCGGGTTTAGCGAGGTGCGGCTGAGCCCTGACGGCAAGAAGCTGGCGCTGGTGGCGCGGGGTGATGTCTTTGCCGACTTTGCCGATAAAGAGACCGAACGCGATCTGCGGCAGGGGCCGGCCTTCCGTATTACGAATACCCCGGCCCGTGAATGGTCGATTGCGTGGACGCCCGACTCGCAAAGTCTCGCCTACCTCTCTGATCGGCACGGCGAGATCGAACTCTTTGGCTACGATTTTGAAACCGGCGCCGAAATGCAATTAACCAACGATGGCTGGCCCAAGCTGTTGCCGCGGATTGCTCCGAATGGCCAAGCGGTCGCTTATATCCGTGATCGGATGGCGATCGATCTGCTGGAAGAGCTTAGCGGCCAACCGCGCGAGCTGTGCCGGGCACGATTCACGGTCGCTGCCGATCTGTGCTGGTCGCCCGACTCGCGCTACCTTGCCTTTATCGCCCAAGACGATCACCTGTTTAGCAATGTCTACATTGTGCCGGTTACCGGCGGCGAGCCGCGCCAAATCACCTTTCTGAGCAATATTGGCGGCGGCGATTTGTGCTGGTCGCCTGACGGCAGCTTCATCATCTTCACCACCGAACAATACCGGCTCGAATCGCAGATCGCGCGCGTCGATCTGCGCCCGCCGCAGCTGGTCTTCCGCGAAGCGGCGTTTGAACGGTTATTTGAACGCGATAAGGAAAAGAAGGAAGAGGCATCCGCTGATGGCGGCGAACCGAGCAATAATGAGGCAAGAGCAGCGAAACCGCCGCCTGAGCCGATTGTCTACGAAGGCATTGAGCGGCGGCTGCGCTTGCTGACGCCGCCGCAAATGAATGCGGTCGCCGGCCCGATCAGTCCTGATGGAAAAGACCTGCTCTTCTTGGCGTCGGTGGCTGGCAAAGTAGATGTTTGGACGATGCCGCTCGACGAGCCGCGCGCTGGCCAGCCGCCGCGTCAGCTTACCGCCAGCGATACACGGAAGAGCTTTTTGCAGTTTGCGCCCGACGGGCGGAGCTTCTACTACCTCGAAGACGGGCAAGTGGTGGTGCGGCGCTTCCCCAGCGGCAATGAGCCGAGCCGGTTATCGTTGCGGGCCGAAGTCGAAGTGGATTTTCATCGCGAAAAAGAGCAAATTTTTACCGAGGTGTGGCGCGAGTTGCGCGACAGCTTCTACGACCCGACCTTCCGCGGCCAAGATTGGCAACAGGTTCGCGCGCGCTTCGCGCCTTTGATTGGCGCGGTGCAAACCACCGAAGAGCTGCATACCCTGATCAATCTGATGGTAGGCGAATTGCGCGCCTCGCACCTCGGCAGCGGCTTCTACGGCTGGGAGAGTGACGATGGCTTTATCGGCATCCTCTTTGCGGCTGAACCACTGCTGCGTGAGGGCCGGTTGGTGCTAGAACGAGTCTTGCCCGATGGTCCGGCGGCGTTAGCAAGCGAGCCGCCGCGTTCCGGTGAAGAACTGGTTGCGGTGGATGGAACGCGCGTAACGGCCACCCTCTCGCTGCACAAACTCTTGCTCCGCAGCGCCGGCAGACGGGTGCGGCTCACGTTGCGCGCTGCTGATGCGACCGAGCGTGAGATCGTGGTGCGTCCGATCGATGCCAAGGCTTACCAGCGGTTGCGGTACCGCGATTGGGTGGCGGTCAACGAGCAATATGTTCACACCATCAGCCGCGGACGGCTGGGCTATGTGCATATTGAAGAGATGAGCTATGATGCGTACCAGCAATTTCTGGTTGATCTTGACGCCGAAACCCACAGTAAAGCAGGCGTGATCATCGATGTGCGGTACAATAGCGGCGGGCACACGGCGACCTTTGTGCTCGATGTTTTAATGCGGCGATCGGCGTTGCGCAGCGGGTTCCGTGATCTGGGCGCAACCGATGCCAGCCATCTCGCCGGCAATCGGGTGCTCGACCGGCCCACCGTTTTGGTGACGAATGAGCGGTCGGCCAGCAACACCGAGATGCTGAGTGAAAGCTACCGGCGGTTGCGGCTGGGGAAAGTGGTCGGACGCCCGACAGCCGGTGCGGTGATCTGGACGTACACCATTCAATTGCTCGATGGGGCATGGCTGAGTTTGCCGCGGTTATATGTCGTCACGCCAGAAGGCGAAGATCTCGAAGGCAGTGGGCGACCGGTGGATGTAGAAATTGCTCGTCCATTGGGTGAGTGGGCCAGCGGGCGTGACCGGCAGCTCGATGCTGCTGTGGCAACGCTGCTCAAGGCCGTGCGGCGGCGCAAGTAGCCGCCACGATTGCTGATCAACGGTATAATGGGACATACAAAAGAGCAAACTCGCAGCTTGGCAAGGTGATACCCTTTGTCAGATGACCCGGCGGCGCTGGCGCCAGACCGGTGGTGGCGCAGAAAAGTGAGGTTGAAGATGTCGACCCTCGCACCCCTCCGCTTTTCAGTCTGTCTCGATATGATCTTCACCGATCGCCCGTTTGAACAGCGGCTCGAACATATTGCCGATCTTGGTTTTCGCGCCTATGAATTCTGGACGCGGCGGGGCAAGGATATGAATATCACCATCGCCTTGCAGACGGCGCTGCGGTTGCACTGCGTGGCGATTGCCGGCAACTGGGAAGCGTCGCCAAACGATCCCGACCAACGGGCGCAATTCCGTGATGAGATTAGCCGGAGCGCGGCGCTGGCGGTCGATCTGGCCTGCGACAATTTGATCGTGCATGGCGGGATGGTCCGCGCTGATCTTGATCGCCCGACCCAGCGCGCTCATTTGCTTGAGGCATTACGCGAAGCGGCAGAGACAGCGTCTGACGCTGGTCTTAATCTGCTGCTCGAACCGCGCAACCCGATCGATCATCCGGGCAGTTTTCTCTGGTCGTCTGATGAAGGGTTTGCGATTGTGCGTGAGTTGGGCTTGCCCCATGTGAAGTTACTCTTTGATTGTTATCACCAACAAATTAGTGAAGGCAACCTGACGCAGCGGATTCTCGCAAACCTCAACCAGATCGGGCACATTCACGTAGCTGATGTGCCCGGCCGCCACGAACCCGGCACCGGTGAAATTAACTACGAGCATATCTTCGGCATCTTGCGGGAACATAACTATCAAGGTTACGTCGGGCTTGAATACACGCCCCGGATCGACGCGGCCGCCAGTCTGCGCGCGGTGCGGATGATGGGCCAGTAACGTGTCTTCTCTCGCGCTTGCGTACACGATGCGCACCGCTCACAGCGGTGCGTATTCTCTTTGCAGAAAGCTAGCGGACCGGTATGGTTTGCATTCTATTGTTAGCTCCACTGCAATGTCGTATTCATCGCGTGTTCACTTTGCTAGGCTAGGCTATAGGAAAGTTAAACCTAGGTTAGGCGCTGGGTTTATCGGGTGATGGGATGGACGGATCGGGCGTTGGTTGGCTAGTAAAGCATATCTCGTCTGCGTCTTCAGGCGACGTTCGGGTCGAGTACGCAACTGACGGTTGCGATCCCGGCAAGCGACATTGGTGACGGTAACGATCCGATATCACATTTCAGGGCCAATGAGTGCAATCCGCTTCAACAAACCATGCACCTCTTCGCCTTGGCCGAAGAGGTGCATGCATGGGTATCACGTGGCTATACGTCACTCTTACAACATCCGCCCATCCAACAAGTGCCCCATCCGCAACTGCTTCGTTAGCAAATATGGTGCGCTGTATGCATTGGCCGGCGCTTGCAGGGGCACGCGCTCGCGCACCGTGATGCCATACTGTTCGAGGCTCGCAATCTTGGCGGGGTTGTTGGTCAGCAATCGCACCGATTCGATGCCTAGATCGCGCAAGATTGCGGCAGCGATGCCGTAATCACGCATATCGTCGGGCAAGCCCAAGGCGCGATTGGCGTCAACCGTATCAAGGCCCTGTTGCTGGAGCGCATAGGCGCGGATTTTGTTGACCAACCCGATGCCGCGCCCCTCTTGGCGCAGGTAGAGCAACACCCCACGCCCGGCTTGTTGGATCGCACTGAGCGCTGTGGCGAGTTGCTCACCGCAATCGCATCGGTGCGAACCGAAGATATCGCCGGTCAAGCATTCGGAGTGGAGTCGTGCCAGCACCGGCTCTGGCCCTGTCAGCGCGCCGCACGTCAGCGCCACCTGCTCTTTCTGCTCGGTGTCGAGGTAGACCACAATCTGAAACTGGCCAAACTTGGTCGGTAAATCAGCCATCGCCGCGCGGGTGATAGTCGCAGAAGAAGGAAGCATCGTCATACCTGAGCCTCGGGGTCTTCAGAAGGGCGAAAAGAACGGGAAACGCCGGCCAAGTTTGGCCGGGCTAAGGCAAGAGTCGTGATGGCCCAAGCGCCGGCAAGGAGCGCGCCACTCACGAGATACGGCGTATTAGGGTCGAACGAATCGAAGATTAGGCCAAAGCTGATGGGGCCGATTAACAGCGCAAAACTAATCAGGGCCTGCATCCCGCCAAGCACAGCCCCTTGCCGGCCAGTGCCAGCGCGCAGCGAGACGAGGCTGGTGATCGCCGGCACTGCCAACCCCATCCCGATCGCGAGCATTGCTGCCGGTGCGAACAGCAGCCAACCAGACTGTGACGCTAATCCGACGAGCGCAAAGGCGGTAGCCATCAGCCCTAATCCGCCACTGGCTAAGCGCGCTTCACCAAGATGCGGTTGGAGGCGACCGAGCAACACCCCTTGGGTACACGCCGCGCACAGACCGACGAAGACAAACAGCACGGCATTTTGTTCAGGCCCCCAGCCAAACCGGGTCAGTGTAAACAAGGCAATATTGCTTTGCAACCCGGCAAACGCGACATTGAGCAGTGCCACCGCGATCAGTAATGGGCGAACCGCCGGCATATGCAATGCGCTCAGGGCCGGTGCGAGCAGATTGTGCGGTCGCAGCGGTTGCGGACGGGGGCGCTCAACCGGTAACGACTCAGGCAAGGCAACGGTGGCGTAGAGCGCATTGAGCAGCGCAATGGCGCCGGCCAGCAACGGCGGAACGGCCAGCCCATACTGGCTCAGGGCGCCACCTATGGCCGCCCCGCCGATCAAGCCGATCCCAAACGCTGCGCCAAGCAAGCCTAACCCGCGCGCGCGTTCGGCTGGCGTTGTCACGTCGGCAATATAGGCCTGCGCCACCGGCATACTCGATCCCGCCGCACCGCCGAGGGCGATGGCTGCGGCCAAGAACCACAGGGAATCAGCTAACGCCAAGCCTAGATAGGCCAATGCCGAACCGAACAGACAGAGCAGGATCACTGGCCGGCGTCCGATCCGGTCAGAGACAGCGCCCAACATTGGCGCAACCAGCAACTGCATCACCGCGTACAGTGAGCCGAGCATGCCAACGACTAGCGCATCATCAGACCATGCTCGCGCCATAAAGGGCAACAACGGCATGATGAGGCCATAGCCCAGCATATCAACCAATACCGAACCGGCGACGATGATACGATGGCGATTCAATAGAGAGTCTCCTTGAATTGTGTACCCCGGTGTTATTGCGTAGGAGTCACGCACCTGAAGCATTCTCCAGCGCAAACGGAAGCTGCATCTGAAAGAGTATCGACTAAACGGTTGATTGCCATTCTGACCAGTTCATCCGGTGCGCTGCATCAATTGGCGTGCCATCGCCAATACTGCCGGACGCAGATGGTTATCGGCAACCAATGGCGGGCTAAACTGCACCCGCACCGGCTCG
Organism: Chloroflexus sp.; assembly: GCF_034431535.1. Classification (GTDB taxonomy): domain Bacteria; phylum Chloroflexota; class Chloroflexia; order Chloroflexales; family Chloroflexaceae; genus Chloroflexus. The sequence goes on from NZ_DAOUDC010000063.1 coordinate 23,455, forward strand.
GTGGCAAGATGCGGCCACAACACCTGCACAATTGCCGCCAGCCACTGCCGTTCAGCCGGATCGCGGCGCAGGCGGGTCAGCGGATGGCGCAACGCCGCTGGCGCTTGTACATCGCTGACGATGGCCGTCACCACTGGCATGCTGGTGGCCAGCCGGCCAAACAGATCGAGACTGGCCGACCACTTGGCCAAGCCGGTGATCGCCGCCGGATCACGCGCCGGATCGGGTTCAATCCGTCCGGCGGGAAAGGTCAACACCGCGCCGCCTCGTTGCAGATGGCGCACCGCGCTGCGCAAGGCTGCCATCCGGCTGAGCGGCGTCGTACCGACCGGAATGATTGTTGCGGCAGTATGTGGCAGCGCCCGGATCAGTGGGCGCGCGATCGCGATAATCTTCAGATCGGTGCGACCTATTGCCGCAATCAACGCTGCCGCATCGAGCAAACCGGGATGGTTGGCAACAATCAATAACGGCCCATGGCACGGCGGCGACGGGCCATCGATCCGCATACCGGGCGCAAAGCGCGCACAGATCCATTGCGCGCCTGCCGGCAACCCTGCTCTGCCAACTAGCTCATCGAACGTCCGCAACTGGCGGGCAAAGCGCTGGGCCGGCGGGTGGGCCAGCACCGTCGCGATCCCGCGCAGCCATGGCGGGCGGGTAATGCCAAACCCCCGCAGCATATCGGCAGTATTGAGCCAGATCAGGTCAGCGAGCGGATCGGTAGATATGGGTACAGGCGTCTGATAATAAACCGGTAACACAGCCTACATACTCAAGATCTTCCAAGTTTGGTTGTCAGGTATCAACGTTGTATTGGTATCATACCACTATTTGCCCCAGAATCGCGGTACAATGAACTCACAGACCCTTGCCAGCAAAGGAGTATGGCTATGACCACGGTCACGATTAACGATGTCGAGATGGAAGCTCGGCCCGGTGAACGGATTCTCGATATTGCCCGGCGCAACGGCGCCCATATCGGTTTTGTCTGTGACGGTACTGGTTTTTGCCAAACGTGCAAAGTCAGAGTACTGGCCGGTAGTGAATCGCTCAGCCCGCCGACCGAGCTCGAGAAGAACTGGGTTCCTGAGCAGCGGTTGGCAGAGGGATGGCGGCTTGGTTGCCAAACAGCCATTCGCGGCAAAGGGCTAGTTGAGGTGTTAACGGCTGCCGAAGAGTTGCGCCGGCAAACCTTTGCCGTGATCAACCCGCCTCCCGGCACGAATGTGGTGTCAAATGTCGGCGTACTCCTTGCCAACGTCAACCAGCAAAACATTGATCAAGTCATTGGCTACCCATTTAACATGCTCAACGCGGTGACCAAGATCGGGCTAGGCCGGCTCTTGAACCCATGGCAATCGATGGAGCGGTTCAGCCAGTGGCTGACCGATTTCGGCAAGGTGTTTGAGAAGACGCTCAATTCACCGGCGCCGGCCCCGAAGAGCGCCTCGCTTGAGAGTGTGCGTGATGCAGCAGCCGAGGTGCGGCGGGCAAGTGAATAATAGCGCGGCGCAAAGCGAGCAAAGACGCAGAGGTTCTAAACGCAAAGGCGCAAAGAACACGAAGATCGCAGCAGTTTTGGGGATGGCGATCATCCTCCGCGTCCGCTGCGTCCTCAGCGGTACGCGACCATTCCCCTTCCCTCGCAGAGAGCGAGGTGCTGCTGTGTCCTGCGCTAGCACTGCCGTGCCCGCTAGCAAGCGGCTTCCCCTCGCTCGCCGAGGCCGAGGGGTGAAGGCCAGTAGCCCGTGTAACGGACTTCGTAATGGGAACCCGGCCCTTTATGGGCCGGGTTCCTTGCTGTCCGCCCTTGCATCCGGTTCGTAAGGAGAGAGGTCATCGCTTGCGAAAGCCGTGTGAGGGGCGACGCAGCACACCGACTCAACCGAAAGTCATGGTATGCTACCTACCAGCACCTAACAGTTCAAGGAGCAACCATGCACAACACACCATCTGAACCTCGTACCGTCTTAGTCGTGGTCGCCCACCCCGACGATGCTGAATTTGGCTGCGGCGGCACCCTCGCAGCGTGGGCCGCCGAAGGCTGGGAAATCACCCTCGTCATCTGCACCGACGGCAGCGCCGGCGGCCCCGATGATGCCACCGATGTCGGCCCCGACGCGCGCCGCCGGATCAGCGAGATTCGCAAAGCCGAGCAGCGCGCTGCCGCAGAGATCCTCGGCCTGAAGGAGGTGGTCTTCCTAGATTACCCCGACGGCATGCTGCAACCGAGCATCGAACTGCGGCGCGATATTGTGCGCCAGATCCGCCGCATCCGCGCCCAGCGCGTCGTATGCCAATCGCCCGATCGGGTGTGGACGCCGCAATACTCGATCCCCCGCTTCCACCCCGACCACCTCGCGGCGGCGAACGCGACCATTGCCGCTGTCTATCCGGCGGCACAAAACGGCTGGGACTTTCCCGAACTGCTGGATGAGGGTTATCCGCCGAGCAAAGTGCGCGAACTCTACATCACCGGCGCGCCGGTGTTGAACTATGCGATCGACATCAGCGCCACGATCGAGCAAAAGCTGGCTGCGTTGCGTTGCCATGTTTCCCAATTGGGGACTGATCAAACTGAGCTAGCTGCAATGGTTCGGCAATGGGCTGTCGAACGAGGGCAAGCATTCGGCTTAGCGCTGGCTGAAGTATTTCACCGGGTGGAGAATTAAGGCTGCGGGCTGGTGGCCCGCGCTGCAAGGTGTTCTCGCATGGAGTGCGGTAGGGCAACTGTCGCATGCTTCGCTGTTCGTCCGTGTCCTTGCCGGCCGCCGGCGGGGGCGATGCAAGCCCCGCTCCCCTCTTGTCCTTGCCCGCCGTCGGAGGCGGCGAAGCAATCTCCCCCAAGAGCGGGAGTCATGCACTCAGGCATGGGTGCCGCCGCAGCGGGGGATTGCTGCGGGGGCTTACGCCCCCTCGCAATGACAACTGGGTGGCGAACCCTCGTAATGACAACAACGAAGCTGCTTCTCCATGGAGTGCGCCAGTTTAACTGCCGCACTGTATAACCGGCCAGCTCCATAAGCACTCTGTCGATACCACAAATGCCTCTTCATGGCCTTTGTGCAGCATACGCAGACTGAGGCTACTCAGTTGACGCCAATCGCAGACTCGGCTATACTACCAACGGCGGGCCGGTAGCTCAGCGGTAGAGCACCTGACTTTTAATCAGAGGGTCGTGGGTTCGATCCCCACCCGGCTCACCATATCTCAGAGTAAAATGCAATCGCCGCCGTCGATCATCAGCGATCGGCGGCGATGTTTTTTGCCTTAAGCTGTTAGCGCGAGTGCAGCTAGACGGTAAGGGCCAGCGGGTTAGGATGAGGCTGTGGTACATGTTGACGTTCTAAGTAGTGCTAGTGTGCGGTGGTTTTTAGACCACAAAGATAGGTTTGCATAATATTATTTGCTGTTTTATTTGCTTTCTGTTTAGGTGAAAATATTATTGTCTTCTGCCTTCTCTCGTGTTTGTTTCGTTTTACATGCTTTATGGATTATGTAATCTTTCTCCTCTGGACTAGCTTAGACTAGGTTGTGATTGACTTGGCAGTATCTGAGCTTTGGAAATAGTATAATACGATTTTGTTGCTATGTAAAAGGTTAAAAGGTAAGTAATATTCGTTACGATGATCGGCATTTCGTAAGAGCGCGTATGATACCCCGTGTTTTATGGCCGGTTGGTAGGTTGTTACCCCCTCCTAAACGGTTGTTACTCATTATTTTGGTAGTTATAGTTTGATACGACGCTACGATGGTTCAGTTGCGATAGGAGTAGGCTTATGGGTGTCTAGGGTTTGGTTAGGTAGCAGACGTTGGAGGCGTGATCGCCTTTCTCGGATCGCATCGATGAGGAGAGCATACGTTTGATAGGGTATCTGTTTCCTCTCCCCTGAATCCGAATACATCTTCTTGCGCGTTCAGGTGTGAATTGGTTGGCGGGTAAGACTAATTTGAGATTGCGCGATGGTTGTAGCCCTCATCCCTCCTCCTTCTTCTGATCTGTAGGAGCAGGGCACTTCTGCGTGGTGTGAATAGAGATGGCTTGTGCGCTAAGGGGGCGCGTTCGTGCCGGATTGAGTCTGTGAAGGAAGCGTTGCAGAGGTGACCCTCATCCCTAACCCTGCTCCCGCTTAGCGGGAGCAGGATACTGCTGCTTTTGTGGATGGGGCGGGTTGATGCGTGAAGGGCGCGCGTTTGCGCCAGATCGAGCCAGCGGAGCAGATATTGCAAAGATGTCACTCATCCCTAATCCTGCTCTCGCGCAGCGGAAGCAGGGCACTGCTGGAGGAGGTGTTGCACGTGTATCACGCACTCTTGACCTTAATCGGGCGCCGGAGAGCCTTGGGATGCCAAAACGGCGCGGGCGGCGGGTTGGATGGCTCGCGCTCTGGCTTTTGGTCAGGCGGATTGGGTGGTGCCGGCGGGACGGCGGGCGGGGCGACGCGCAAGAGGCGAGGTAGCAGCGGCATCACAGGGCTCCTTGCTAGTCAAGATGAAAGAGTATTCATATAAGAAACCGCGCGAAATCGGAAAAAGATTCGCGGTTTTTGCGCAGATTTTTGGCAATCCCTATCCTTCTCCGGATCAAGCTGGCGGAGCGGGTTTCAAAAGGGGTGGACGGTCATAGCGGGCAAGGCGGTGCAGCGTTTGGGCGAAGAGAGCAGTGTTGTGGCGGTGCGCTGCGGCGAGCTGCGGGGCAAGGGCGGTGATCGTTGTAGTGCGAGCGCGGTGCTCGGTATGGAGGCGAACGGTGGGCAGTGCAGTTTTTGAGCACGTGAGCGCGTTGTTGAGCCTCGGTGATAGCGCGCGCAGCGACGAGCGCTTCTATCCATTCAGAGGGTGAGATGAAGGGCATATTGGCACACATCTGCGCATCGGGATCTTATGGATATTAGGTGTGTTGTGATGATGAAGCTATTCTACCTATCGGCGAGCGAGGTTGGAAGGGGGGAAGAACACGCACGAAAGCTTCATCGAGAATGCAACACTATTCATTGACGAAGTGCTTAGGATTTACCGTTCGATGAAACTAGTCCTCCGGCGCTGCGTACATGATCGCGATGTTCTATCTTCACTTGCACTCTTACCGGAGAACAACATGCGTTTCTACACCACTTCGCACGGCCCTCGCTGCAATTCACGCACATGGCCAACCTTTTGCCAATACTGTGGTCAACGAGTATTTTATTTCACCTGTGATTGCGGTTGCAAAGTCTTCTTTGATGAGCTAGGGGCGCCGTGGCCGAAACATCAATGCCTTGGTTATCTTCATTCCTTAATCGAAACCTATGGGCGTGAGGTCATTGAGCGCGGGATGGCAGTGATGATGATGACACCGGGTATTGACCGTACTTATACGACACAGGTGCAACAAGCTTATGAGCGGGAAGTTTGGCAACCGGCTCCCAAAAAGGATATCATCCGGCGCGATCCTGTACACGACGCTCGTGAGGACGTGGTTGGGATTGTGCGAGAGTTAATTGATGGTGTCAATGTTTTTAAGCTCCTAGGTACTAGTGATAATTGGTTCAGTCTCGCAATACTTGGATCGCTTGCAAAAGCGGAATGTGTCCAGATAACGATTCATACTGGCGCTTTAGCTAGCGCTGATAATTACAGTTTCACCTTTCTGGTGGATAAGCAGTTGCTGATGCAGCAATCCATCGTGAAGGGTGCGTTGATTCGTTGCCAACTGCGCAGTTTGGTTGTACCGGGATGGAAGCCGATCTGGATTTGTGATCGAGTACGTAGTCCGCTTGAAGAGAATTAAAGGCTGGTTGATGAATCTGTGAGCTATAGCGCTACGCTCCAACAAGGTTGGTAGCAATGAAACTTACAGAGCGGGGATGATACAATATCACCCCCGTTTGACTATGGTCATCACTGAGTCACATCGCGCAGCGCGTGAAACATTTCTCCCACTGCTTTGGCGCCTCCGCTTGCTGTGATCAGCGGCAGTAGCGCGCGCAGGCTAGCGAGCAACTCAGGGCGAGGCCAGCGCGCTAGTAGTGACAACGTCTCTGTTAAGCAACGATAGCGCAGTGGCGCAGTGAGTGCGGCGAGGTGTGGTGCTAGCGTGGCGAGCGCTTTGGTGCGATCTTGCCCGTATTCAATCGTGTGGATAGTGGTGTGTTTGGTAGGTGTAACGCTTTGGCGGGCGAATGGGTGTGAACATCATTTTGCTCAATCATGCGTGTGTTGTCGAGTGGGTAGAGTGTGGCGACTGTGGATGAGGTAGTCTCTTGTTCGTGTTATGATTATTAGCATGTTTCACGCTAATATGCTTGTGATCGTGAGTGAACCAAATGTAGCAGTGACCGAATTGAGGCAAACAACAGTAGCACGAAGTTTTGAACCGATTGACGGGGCAAAAAGAGCGCGGGATTAAGTCGCTCAACTGAGGCCAATTGTGATGCCATCCGGTCAACGATACATCGTCTATCCGGGTCAGGATGCGCGGATCACTCGGGTCATTCGTAAGATTGTGCGTGGCTTGAGCTATCATCATGGATTGCCAATGCCAGTGTATGATGAGCAGATTTGGGTGGATGTCTTGTGATACGAGTTTCCAGCGCAATTTCTTGCCGAGATGGAATACGATCACCGTGAAGAAGACATTGTGAAATATAGATTTAAGCTGCTTAATGAGCCAAGTATAACTTCAGCTTGGTTGATCACCTTCTATGAAAGACGAATATTTATTGCAATTGTCTCGCCAGAAGGGATAAATGTAAATTAAAACGACTAGAAATGTGTTCTTATTGATTGCATGTTCTTTGAACATTATCTTGCCTTAGAGTGACAACGAACCAGTTAGAGGCGTTTGGTTATTAACTACGATATGTCATCTTGCGAGATATGTATGCCATGGCAAATGATCTTGTATACTATCTGCATCTTTCTCGTCCTTTATATTGCTTATAAACTGATCAAGACGAAGAAATTTACGACTGACCAAGCTCTTGCCGTATTAGCAATCGTGGTGTCAATCATTCTGGCCCAGCATTCTGCGCCGAATGACCAGATGCGCGATCAACGACAAGCATCAGACACAGTTTCCGCCTTCGTCATTCCATTGCTGGAAACTATTGAGGGCGCTGAGAATGAGCTCAGCAACGAAATTCCGTGGTGGGACTTTATTGTTTGGGGCAACCAATCTGGCCGTTACGATCCGGCCGGTTGTTTTGGCATTGCGTGGAATGCGGCAGGGTATACCAACACGGTGATTGTGTTTACCAAAGTGCGGGAACTTGCGTTTGCGCCTGACCCTGCTGGTTGGTCGGGTCGATTGTGTGTGCAAGGAAGCACTCTGTCGGTGACTGCGCGTGATGTGGGGGAAATTCAGCGCCACTGGCTCAGTCAGAAGTATGGAGGTCGTTGGCAGGTGATGGTGCTTGATTGACGGTAACGCTCTCTCACCTCTTGCCTGTTATTGCGGTAATAATGCTTGATAGGCCGGCACGTAAGCACCGCGTGATGAGCAGTTATACTGCCGCATCTCATACCTCATCCTCCTCCACCATTGGCTTCAAGGGCGGACAGACATTTGGTCGAGACAACGGTTGATCGTTGTGCAATGCCTCAAAGCGTAGCTCTGCTCCCCTCTCTCGCGCCAGTGGGAGAGGGGCTGGGGTGAGGGGAAACCGGCTCATCTCAAAGCCTTCAACCGTATCTACGCTCATGCGTTCTGTCCGCACCTCTCCACCACTTGCCCGGAACCGGCTTGATCGCGACCGTCCGGTCCATGCTCCTCTGTTACCACATTCATCATTGACCTTACCCAACCAGTTGCTACCCAACCAGTTGCTACAATCAAAGCAGGTTAGCGAGCGCTGGCGACGGAAGCTATTCTGCTATATTCATCTTCCGCCGCTGCATGGTGAGGTATGCGGATTGGGGGAGGAGTGTATGGGACGCCAGACAACCTTCATTATCGGCGCCGTGGCGGTCGTGGCATTGCTTGCGATCATAGGGGGCGTTGCGTTTGTCGTGACCCAGAACCGGAGCGTGCAACCGGGCTTGGCTAGTTCGTCGGCGGCGCTGACGGCGACGCGAGTGGCGTTGCCGACGCGCACCCCGCGACCTGTTATGACCAGCGCTACACCGACGTTGCCGGCGAGTAGCACTGCACCGGCGTCGCCCACCCGCATACCCGTCCGGCGACGGTTGCCCAAATAACGCCGCTGCGGGTCAGCGCGAGCGATTATGCGCCGAATTCGCGCGATGCGCAAGGCAATACGACGACGTTTGTCCCCGATAATGCGGTTGATGGCCGGTTCGATACGGCGTGGCGGGTTGCGGGTGATGGCGTGAATCAGTGGCTGCTGCTCGAGTTTGCCGGCCCGGTTGAGGTGCGTGAGGTGCTAATTCTGCCGGGTTATGCCAAGATTGATCCAGTCGATGGTACGAACCGGTTTTGGCAGAACCGGCGGGTGCGCCGGGTGTGGCTGGAGTTTCGCTCCGGTGAGCGGATCGAGGCGCTGCTCGATGATCAAGCGATGTTGCAGCCGATCCGGGTGAACAACGTTGTGACTGATGCGATCCGGATCGTGATTCTGGAGAGTGTTCCGCCGGCGGTGGACGATGGGCGCGATTTTACGCCGATTAGCGAGGTGGAAGTGATAGGAGTGGTGCGATGAGCATGTATGCTGTCAGGTTCTTGGTGGTGGCAGCATTCGTGCTCATGCTGGCCGGTTGTGGCGAGAACGCTGGGCCGGTGAGCCAGCAGGCTTCACCGGCGGTGACGGCAACGATGGTAGCAGCGACAGTGGTGGTGAGCCCGACGCCGCTCCCCCCGACGCGCACCCCGCGGCCTAGCCCACTGCCTACCCCTACTGTGACACCCACGCCTGAGCCGACGCCGGTACCGCCATCGCCAACGCCGGTCGTCCTCACCTACGTCTTCCCGGTGCGCGGCGCACGGATTGAGTATGGCCCCTACCATCATGACTATCCGGCTGCCGATATCTTTTGCCCGGTTGGGAGCGAATTTGTGGCCCCGACGAGCGGCGTAGTCGATTTTGTCAGCCGGGTCGATCGCTGGGATCCGGCCACCAATCGGCCAGAGCATCGCGGCGGCTTGGCGGTTGCAATCATCGGTGATGACGGCTGGCGCTACTATGGCTCGCATTTATCGGCGGTCGCTGACGGGATCGAACCGGGGGTGCGGGTCGAGGCGGGGCAGGTGTTGGGGTACACCGGTAACAGTGGCAATGCGCGCGGCACGCCGCCGCACCTGCATTTTGGCATCTCGCGCCCGACGACGCCGGACGATTGGGCCGTGCGGCGCGGCGAGATTCCGCCATTTGCGTACTTGCAAGCATGGGAGCGGGGTGAGCCGCTGCGCCCGCAACCGTAGGCTGCGGGCAGGTTGTTTGGAAGGGGATATGTGCCAACCGAGCCGTGCCAACCCGTAACACCGGTAACACCGGTGTGAATCCGTGTCCTCAGGTATTGAATAGGACACGGATTCGCACGGATGAGTATTCCTTAGCCGCCCGCTTCGGTGTGATGGCGTTGTGGTATGCCGGTTATGGGCTAGACCCCAGCTTTACGATCATCGGAATAAAAAATCAGTGGCTGCGGCGCCTCGCCCCTGCCCGATCCTGCGACCTGTACCGGTGTCGGGCTGTAACCGGCAGTGCCATCGCCGAGTTGGCTGGAGAAGTTGTCGCCCCAACAGCGGGCGGTACCGTCGTTGAGCAGCGCGCAAGTATGCTCCAAACCCGCTGCGATGGCGATTGCGCCGGTCAGACCGCTGACCGCCACCGGCGTCAGCCGATCGGTTGTGGTACCGTTGCCAAGCTGGCCGTTGTCGTTGTTGCCCCAACAGCGGGCTGAGCCGTTAGCGAGGACTGCACAGGTATGCGCAGAACCTGCCGCAATCGCAACTGCGCCGGTCAGGCCGCTCACCGCGATTGGTGTCAGACGGTCTTCCGTGGTGCCATCGCCGAGTTGGCCGGAGGCATTCCTGTCCCAGCAATAGACCCATACCGTTATCCGCCAACCCGCAGGTGTGACCAGCGCCTGCAACCACTTGGCTAAATCCGATCCCCTGCGGCGCCGGCGGTTCGTTGAATGTCGCCGCTGCCGCGCGCGGTGCGCCGATGGGCAATGCGGATGGTACGGCGAACGAGGCGAGGACGAGCACGATCGACAGCGGAGCCGAACATACCACTGGACGACGCATAGCGAACCTCCTCTCTCGGAACGCATGACCGGACAACGAACGGAGACTTATACCGGCAGGCGCTGTTCGACGGCGTCACTCAGCGCCTGTCCCTAGGGCAGCCGGCTAGTTTGCCAAACCGGCGCAACATGCCGGCATCTATTGCGCAATGAGGCAGGGATGTTTCTCTTGTTCATGTGCGACTGCGAGTGTGATGCTTGGCGCTGTGGGTATCACCATGGGCAGGGCAGAGTATTTCCGCCTGCATGACGGTTAAGGGGTGGGCAGAACATTTGATCGCTGTGCGATGCCTTAAAGAGATCGACTCCCCTCTCCCGTGTCAGTGGGCGAAGGGCTGGGGTGAGGGTCTCAGTCCGCGCAGCGGGCTTCGTACCCCTAGTCCGGTCCTTCACCTGTTCTGTCCACCCTTGAACGCGCTCGTGAGCAAGGGGCTAGGGATGAGAGCAAACTGGCGTATTGCAAGGCCATCAACCGCATCTGCGCTCATACGTAAGGCGCCGCGGATGGGATAGGGAGAGGGCAATTTACGCCAGACTATGAGTAGGTTGGGCAGGGGTAGTTGGCCTCTGAGAGGGTAGGCGAATGTTTAGTCAACGAGGTACAATAAAGACACTCGTTTCTCGCTCTCGCGCAAGGAGACTGGTGCGCGATCCTATCTTAGGCGCTGCAATGATAACTGCCGAACAGCTCATTCCATACCGGACGACAAGCATTGACTATACCGAGACCGATCGGCTCAAAGAGGTATATACTCGTCTGCGCAGTGAACGCTGCCCGTTCTACTTGACGGCGGCGGAGTTTGACGCCATTCTCTCGTGGAAACTGCACGGTCAGTATGGACGGCAGGCGGGGATCCGGCCAGCAAACATCGAAGATGTGATTCGGATCGTGACCGGCGCTGCGTTGTCAGTCTCGCATCCTGATGAAGATGATGAAGTTGAGTTGTGGTTAGGCATCTTGGGCAGCTTACGCGGTGTGGGCGTACCGGTGGCTTCGGCGATATTGGCGCTGGTGTTTCCAGAAACATATGCGGTGATTGATTTTCGCGGCTGGCGGCAAATCTTTGGTGAAGCGAAGCGAACGTTCTCAGTGGCTGATTACAAACGCTACCTGCGCGCGGTGAAACGGTTGGCGGCTGAGTTGGGGTGGCTGGTGCAAGAGGTCGATCTGGCGATTTGGGAGTATGATCGCAGCCGGGGTGAGAGGTAAGGTTCGTTGATCGAGAGTGCGGCAGTCAAATTGTACCACGATGAGGATGGTAGCAACATCTTTACTTGTCTACGATTGTTTCCCGCATAGCTTGCCATGTCGCCGGGAATTGCGGCGAGCACGTTGTATCACGACTTCTCTCCCCCGGTTATCTCTTTTCTACGCAGTGTGGTCAGGTGTTCACGCTGACGATGGGCAGGCTGAAGGCGGGCGCGTTATACTATAGTTCTATATCTGTGTACATCGCCAACCAAATACCGTCGCGGTGACCCGTTAGCCCGGATGCTAGGGCGTAAAGGTGGAAGCTGGTGAAAGTCCAGCGCTGTGCCGCAACTGTAACCGGTTCTTATGAGCCGGAAGCCAGGACGCCTGCCGCGATGCGTTTGTTCAGCCCTTCTCGAGCAAAGGAGGACGGACATGCCCCGTGCGCCTTGAACGCGCTCGCGCGTTGCACCGGATCATGTTGCCCCGATCTCTGGAAGGAGATCGGGGTTTTTGCTTAGAGCGCGAGGTTGCGCTGATTCCTGTTTCCCTTAATCGATTGTGCTTATTCGTTGCCGGCAGTGGCGTGCCGGTGGGTAGGTTGTTGGTTTGATTGGCCGTGAGCGCTGCGCCTGTTGTGGGTGCAGTCCGAAAGGAGCTGGCCGATGTTGCAGTGTGATGTGCGGGATATTTGCGCCGAGTTTCGTAGGATCGAGCGCCGGCTAGTGCGTCAGTACCGTGATTTTGCCGAGTTGATCCATCAGTCGCCGTGCCTTGCGCTGAGTTATATGGAACGAATCGCTCACGATCGGGCGCGCGTGTTGCATCTCACCTTGCTGATGCACGGTCTCGGCGCCGATTATGAGCAGTGGGCCAAAGCGTCGATGGATGAGCGGATGGAGCAGATCGGTTTCTGCCGTTTTTCCCGGTGGCGGCCTCTGTATGTGCGCCGGGCCGGATCGGCTTGGGAGGTGTCAGATCTGTTTGCGACCATTCAGGTTGATGTGACCGATCTCAATGGCTTGATCGCGCGCCTGCACCAATAACGAATAGCGAGAGGAATGAGGCTATGCGCATTGTTTCACTCACGCCGCCAGCCACCGAGATAATCTGCCGCCTCGGTTTGGCCGATCTCCTGGTTGGCGTTTCCCATCTGTGCGATTTCCCGGCTGAGGTCGTCGTCGGCTTGCCGCGTGTGACCCGCTCGGCGATCCCCACCGGCCTCACGGTGGCCGAACTCGATTGGGCGCTAGCGACGCGACTGCGCCGGGGTGAGAATCTCTTTACGCTTGATGAAGCGGCCCTTGTTGCGCTTGCACCGGATCTGATCATCACCCAAGACTTGTGCGATCCCGGACTGGCCTCGTTTGATAACGTGTGCTCGCTGCGCCAGCGCTTGCCGGCTGATAGCCAAATCGTCTCGCTGGCGATGTCTGATTTCGATGACCTGTATCACGATGTGATGGTTATTGCGGAAGCTGTAGGGTATCCGGAGCGAGGCCGGCGGCTGTGCGACCAGATGCAGGCGCGGTTGGCGCGGGTGCAGATGGCTAACACTGGCCGTCCGCGCCCGAAAGTGGTGGCGCTGGAGTGGCTTGACCCGCCGTTTACCGCCGGTCATTGGGCAGCGGAGATCGTGCGAAAGGCTGGCGGGAATGAGTTTTTGGGCCGGGCAGATGGCCATTCGGTTCCGGTGAGCTGGAAGCAGATGTATGCTGCCCAACCCGATGTGATCGTGTTGCTGTTAGCCGGGCATACGTCCGCAGCCGCCGAGCGATGTTGGCAGACCGCCAATCTGCCGCGTGAGGCGCGTGCAATCCCGGCCATCCGCGAGCAGCGGGTCTATGCGCTTGACGCTCGCCCGCTCAGTATTCGCCCTACGCCGCGAATTGTCGATCTGGTCGAACGGCTGGCAATGCTCTTGCACCCAACTCGATTGACGGAGATGTGCTATGCATAAGTCACACTGCGTCGAAACGCGCATGGTTTTCCCCATTTTTCCCGCCGATACCAATCACTATGGCACGCTCTTCGGCGGGCAAGCGGTGGCTTGGATCGATCAAGCCGCTTTTGTCTGCGCCACCCGCTGGTGCCGGCACAAAGTGGTAACGGTTCACCTGAGCGAGGTCAACTTTCGCCACCCGGTGCGTGAGGGGTCGATCGTCGAATTGATTGCGCGTCTTGTCCGTACCGGGCGCAGCTCGATGCATATCTCGGTTGAGATGTGGTGGGAGCCGATGGATCATGAGAAGCGAGTGCTGGCCTGCCAAGCCGAGTGTGTCTTGGTCGCGATTGGCGATGATGGGAAACCGGTTCCTGTGCCGCAACTAGAGCCGGCGGCGCCTGCCGGGCAGTGACAGGGTGGATCATCCTTGCAGGTGGAGGCCATCATGCCCCGAATGCCAAACCGAACTGGTTGAAGCGGTAGAGATAGTAGCAGAGCAGACCGATCCAGTACATTGTTCAAGGGTTCGGGCATACTTCCTTGTGCGGGTATCTGGAGCGGTACGTTGCCGAGTTGGAAAAGCTGAAGTAACGTTCCACTCACAACCTATCGCTAGCGCGCCGGCCAAGTATGGCCGGCGCTATGGTTTGAGCGGTAGCAGTAACTAGCAAAAGTTGCGCTCCCTCTTTGCCCTGCCCGCCATATCGTCTACAATATGACTGCCTGCCACGCTGCACCCCTGCGCAACGATGACCCACGCTATCGCCTCTGATCTCGGAACGTAAGCGCCTCGCGAAAGGGTATCATCAGGATGCGCCGGAATGATGTTGGTCATAGTGATGGTTGCGCTTCAGGCGAGGTTACTGGCCGGTGTGAGCCAGCCTTGGCGCGCCGCCGCTTCCGTCTATTCACATGACAAGAGTGATGATGGCGTGGCGACCGTCTCCCAAATCGCTACCGCCGATTGGCCGCAACTCGCCTATGATGCCCAGCGCAGCAACTACACCCCGTTGCACGTTGATCCGCCCTACTGCTATATCTGGAAGTGATATGAGGTGCCTTTTGCTTCGCGGGCCCAGCTGGTGGTGGCGAGCGGTCGCCTGTTTATCGGCGGGATGGACGGCGTGCTCTATGCGCGCAATGCGAGCACCGGCGCGTCATTGTGGACGTTTGCCGGCGATGGCAGCCCGATCCGCCATTCGGCGGGAGTAACAATACGGTGGTGTTTAGCACGCACGGCGGTACCACGTTTGCCCTCGATGCGGCCACCGGCGCTCTGCGCTGGCAGCGTGTTACCGGCCCGAGCGCCACTGCGCCGCTGCTCGATGCTGCACGTGGCCATGTTGTAGTCGCGGCGACCGATGGCCGGCTCACCGCGCTTCGCCTCAGTGATGGTGCGCAAGTGTGGCAGCACGTGTCGGAGGCACCGATCTTGACGACGCCGGCTCTCAGCCGTGACGGTACGCTGATCTTCGCTGGTAACGAAGCGATTGATGCCTTCGCTGTCAACGCCACGACCGGTGCGCTGGTTTGGAAGACGCGCCTCTATGGCCAGAGCCTCACCGATCGCTATCCGGTCGTGGTTGGCGATGCGGTGATCTACCGTTCGCAACCGCTCTATTCGCTGTGGCAATTGCTCAGTGAAGGCGGCGCGACGATGAACCAAGCCGGTGCGGTGAACACTGATTGGGCTGCTGATTGGGCTGCTGTGGGCCCGCGCATTACCGCTTACCTCAACGCGAATCCGCACAAGCAGACCTTTTTCGTGTTAGATGCTGCAATCGGCGCGGTGCGGGGCACGGCGCCGGTGCTCTATACCTTTGGCGACAACGAGATCCCAAGCCCGCCGGTGGTGCGCGCCGGTGCGACCGATACCGTCTACCTCATCTACCGCGCTCGCCAAGGCATCTAGACCACCAGCCCTTACGCGGTGCATGTCTCGTCGCAGTATGACGCTGAGTTGGGTTTGCTGAATGTGCAGAATCTTAACAGCATTACCGGTCTGCGCGCACCCGATTATCCCGCTTCTACCTTCAACTACGAGTTTCGCTTGACCTCCGACGAACCGGCAATGCTGAAGCGGGACGCTGGTGCATATCGGGACGGTCTCGAATATTTGGCCGGAAATGCGGCGGCGGCCCGAATTCCGGGTGTGGGCCAGAGGGGCCAAACCCTTTCTTCCCGCTGAGCGGCAACTCGGCTGATCGGGCGTATCCCTTCCCCTCGCCGCGGGTTGGCGAAGGTGTAAGCCGGGTCGGGGCCGTGATCGCTAACAATATGATCTACTGGCGGGTAATTGAGGGCGGCTTGGCCGGTATTGGCCGATGCACTGGCACCTCGTGCCCGGCGCCGCTGGTCTACACACGCACCTTGCCGCCGCCACCCGACCCTACCCCACCGGTGGTCACCGGTGGTCACCACTACCCGCCCGCTGACCGATTACGTGACCCTCGATCTCACCACGCCGGTTGCCAACCCGCCTCCCGATCAGGTGCAGCGCCTGCGCGCTGAGGTGGCGGACTTGATCACGCTGACGTCCTACCAGATGCCCTACTATCTGCAACGGGGTATGAGCAACCCGGATGGGGCCGCATAATTCAACCCAAGGCGATGAACCGCCGATGATTGCCTATAACAGCGGCGGTAACGCGATCTGGCACGATTCGGGCGAATTGGTGCTGACGCTGGCGATGGCGTACCCCTACCTCGATTCGACGTTGCAAGAACGAGTGCGCCAGTATGTCGCGAACGTCATCGCGCGCTACTCGCCGGGATAATATGCCGTGGGGCGGCGAAGCGGGGCGGGCATAGGTTTCGCGCAGCGCCCAACGTGAGTTGTACCCCGTCTGCGCCGCTGGCTCGACCGTTCGTGGGGCGCGGTGATCGCTCCTCGATCCAGAAGCTCCAGAAGCTGGTCGCGACCATTCAGGCGCGCAATGAGGAGCATCTGCTGCCGCGAATCGAGATGCCGTTGGTGCTACCGCGATCAGGAATAGGAAACGGATGAAGTCGATCCGTGTCCTATTCCAAAAGCATCATGGCGCCTTTCCCTTCCACCGCCAACTTTCCATCAGGAAGGTCAATCCCACCAGCAAGAGCAGGCCGGGGAAGAAGAGGCGCGGCATCAGGAACAAGACCCCTAACCCAAACAGCCAGATCGCATTGCGGATGCCGGCAGTGGTGGTACCGCGCTGGAAGTGAAAGATGAGTTGGATGATGCCGAGTACCATTAAGATGTTTGGCCAGATCATCGGCGGTAGCCGGAAGATGGCTGGGATCAATAACGCGGCCCCGATCAACAATAAGGTGATGCCCAATTCGTGGTCGCCACGGGCCGGTTTGGGTTGGGGGGCCGCCACCGTGCGCGCTTGCCTGCTGCCCTGCACCGGCTCGCCGCAGTAGACGCAAAAACGGGCGTGACCCGGATTGACGAAGCGGCAGTGCGGGCAGATGATGGTCGAGGCATCGCCTCTCGGCAATTGAACTGTTTCACCGGTGGCAACGCGCACTGCTGCGCCGCATTCAATGCAGAAGCGGGCGTCGTCGGGGAGGGTGGTATTGCAGTGTGGGCAGTGCATAGCGCCCCCTTTCTAAGCCAATACGCAACGATACCTTGTATCGTCTATGATTGCGCTGAGGCGAACCATCGCTGGTTCTTCGTTGGGATGCAATCAAACAGTATCTGCCGTCTCGGTTATGGAGTGCGGCAGTGCAACTGCTGTACTGCATAGCAACCTTGCCAATATGACGTTGCGTTACTGATTAGGGTTGCGCAAACTGGCGCAGGCATGCTAGCGCCTCGCGTTGCATGCGCGCTGGCACATCTTTGATAGGCGGATCGCCAGTGGTGGCGCTGTACAGGTACGATTCAACCCCGAAGATGGCGCAGCGCGCTGCCGGTGTCGGCGGCAGACCGGGAGCGGTAGCGGCTTGCGTCGCAGCGGCGGCGCGGGTTGGGTCAGCGTGAA
The DNA here is from genome assembly GCF_034431535.1 of Chloroflexus sp. Lineage (GTDB taxonomy): Bacteria > Chloroflexota > Chloroflexia > Chloroflexales > Chloroflexaceae > Chloroflexus. The sequence goes on from NZ_DAOUDC010000063.1 coordinate 40,751, forward strand.
TGCTGGGATCGGCTAACAGTTCACGGCGGGCCGGCGACCGGCCCAGCGCCGCGCTCAGCCGGAGTTGGACTTCTGGCTGGTAAAGTGTTGCTGCCAGCGCCGCGACTTCCGCTGGTGTGGCCTGACCGTCGCGGTGGCGCATGAGGAGGCTGCCGCCGATCAACGGTTGAGCCGGATTGCCGTTGAACGCTGGCAACGGCGCAATCCCGATCTGGAAGGTGTCGCTGATTGCGCGGTAGGTGGGCCATGCCCAGTCGCCATCGATCGCATACGCGGCAAACCCTTGGGCCAGCAGCCGTTGGCCGCGGGCATAGCTGTCGCCGTTGCGCGGCGCCGCTTGGTACAGATCGCGCAATAGTGTGAGGGTGGCCGTCATCGCTGGCGTATCAAGGGTTGGCTCAGCGCCGTCGGGGGTGGTAAAGGCGCCGCCGGCAGCGTAGAACCACGGCGCTAGCCAGCGCGCCGCCCCCCAGCCTTGCACAAATCCGGCCCGTTCGGATGTGCGGGCCGCTTGTGCTGCCGCCACCAAATCGGCAGCCGTCGCCGGCGGCGAGCGATCGAGCTGGTAAAGCAGCAGCAGCATATCTTGGGCGGTGATCGGCGCGCCCCACAGCGTGTCATCATTGCTGGCAAGCGTGCGCAGGCCGGGCAAGAGGTCAGCCGGCAGCTCCATGCCAATCGGCGCTAGCGCGTTATCGGCTAACAACCCTACCAGCGCCTCTTGATCGGCCCAGATCAGGTCGGGCGGCGGCAGGCCGAGCAGGCGATCGGTGGCGAGGCTGAGCAGCAATCCGTCGGGGTCGCGGGGAATTATGGCGAGTTGGAAGTTGCCGGCTTGCGCAGCCTGTTGCAACTCGGCGGCAATCGCAGATTGGGCCTCAGCCGGTTCGGCGACCCAGATCGTCAATTGGCGCGCCACCGGGGTTGCCGTAGGGGCTGGCATTGCGGTGGGCATTGTAGTTGCCGTGGGCGCTGGGGTCACGGTTGGCGCGGCGGTCGCCGTAGGCGCTGGGGTTGGCGCTGGCGCTGGCGCAGCGCAGGCGGCGCAAATCAACGCCGCGACGCAGATCAGCGCCGCGGCGCGGGCAATACGAAGGGTCACAGTGCTATCCCTGCAAATGGGCTTCGAGGAACCAGAGATCCTTGTCAATGGTGCGGGCAACCTCAGTCATCAGATCGGCGGTCGCCTGATCACCCATTTCGGCGGCGAAATCAATCGCTTGGCGCGTGGTCTTGCCGTAGGCGGTAAAGCGGTCGGCCAACGCTGCCACATGGGCCATGCCGTCAGTGATGTCGGTGGGATATTCCGGCAAGCGTGACGCTGCCGCAGCGAGGCGCACGGTACCCATGGCTGTGCCGCCAAGCGCCGTCACCCGCTCGGCGATCGCATCGACAAACCCGTTCAGATGCCCGGCCAACTCGTCAAACAGTTCGTGCAACTCCATGAAATGCGGCCCTTTGACGTTCCAATGTGCCTGTTTGGTCTGACTCATCAGATCGAACGTATCGGCCAGTTGCTGGTTGAGCATCGTAATCAGCGACCGCCGCCGCTCAAGCGGCAGATCGATCCGGGTGGCAAATTCCGTGGTCTGAGTCATTGGTTCCCTCCTTGTCGTGCCATCCATGCCAAACCGCTCCGATGCGGCTGGGAATAGCGATGATCGCAGGTGAGGGCGTCATCATAGTACTTACATCATACCAAAGTCAGGCTGGTTATGCCAATGTCGGGTTGGTACAATAGCCTGCATACTTGCCGGTTGAGTGCGTTGTGCGGGGGCTGCAATGTGGCGTTGGCGAGGCTTGATCAACCTGATCGCCAGTGTTGTGATGCTCTTGGCGTTGTTGCCTGCGCAATCCGCACAGGCCCAATCCCGCATCTGTTTCGCTGAAGTGCCCGATTGTATTGAAGGTCGGTTTGCCGAGTACTGGCAGCAACATGGCGGCTTACCGGTATTTGGTTTTCCGATCACGCCGGTGTTTGAGCAAGAGGTTGAAGGCCGAGTTCGCAAGGTGCAAATCTTTGAACGCAATCGCTTTGAACTTCACCCAGAGCTGGCGCGTCCGTATGATGTCTTGCTCGGTCGGTTAGGTGACGATCTGTTGCAACGACGCGGCATGCCGTGGCAGAATGAACCGAAAGCCCCGGTGACGCAACAGTTCGGTTGTCGTTATTTTGCCGAAACTCAACATCTCGTATGTGATGCATTTCTGCGGTATTGGCAAACGCATGGGCTTGAGTTTGATGGGCGACCGGGGTTGAGTGAAGCGGAGAGTTTGGCACTGTTTGGCTTGCCACTGACCGAACCACGGATGGAGACAAACTCGTCGGGTGATACAGTGCTAACGCAGTGGTTTGAGCGGGCACGGTTTGAGTTGCATACGCAGCTTGGGCCAGATGTGGTGTTGCTGGGCTTGCTTGGCCGCGAAGCATTTGCGCCTCCGCTGGTGTTGCCGCGCCATTGGCTGGATCGGCTCAATGCCTATCGGGCCTTCGCCGGCCTAGCTCCGGTGCAGGAAGAGGCGGCGCTGAGCGATAACTGTTGGCAACATGCCCGCTATATGGCGGAAAATAATCACCTCACCCATGACCAAAACCCGGTGCTGCCGTATGCCTCGCCGGCGGGGCAAATCTGCGCGCAGAAGGGGAATGCGTGGATAGGAGGGGGTGTTTCGTGGCAACCGGCCGATCCGATTGATGGCTGGATGAGGTCGGTTGGTCACCGGCTCTGGATGCTTTATCCAACGCTCCAGCGCACAGGGTTTGGGTTCTACACGGCGGCAAGCGGCAGGCAGAGTGCGGCAGCGCTCGATGTACTGTCGTATTTCAACGAAGGGATTGACTATCCCGGCTGGCCGGTGCGTTATCCGGGGGCCAACCAACAAGGGGTGCCGGCGACCATCTATCCGATCACGCTGCACTGGCGCTACTTTGGTAATGCTCCAGTGGTCACGGCGACCGAGCTGCGGGTGGTGGGCGGCGCGACGTTGCCGCATACGGTTTCGACCGATTTGCCTGCTGGCCATAAGGGGATCGTGATCATACCCACACAGCCGCTGCCGGCGTTGGCAACGATTGAGGTGATAGTGGCCGGCAGCTACGATGGACGACCGTTTACCTATCAGTGGCAGTTTCAGACGGGGTGGTGAGCGTTACCGGTTGATGTGAAATGATAACTGTGGAATGCGGCAGTTGCACTGCCGCACTCCATAATCGGGCGGTATGGATGTGTTGAGCGGGGCGGCAGTTAGACTGCCGTACTTCAGCATGGAGGTGAAGGCGCTGAGTGGGCGGCAGTTGCACTGCCGCACTCCAGCGTGGGACGATGCTGGGCATTCGTGAACGTATCGTTGGGGCAAGAGGTTGCTAACCGGTGTGTGTTGGACTGCGCGTTTGGAGCAGCTTGCTTGGGGCGAGATACAGCGGCGTGATCGCCTGCTGCGCTCTCGCCGTAACATAAGGTGTTTGGGATGCGTCAATTTCTGCTCATTATCTCCTTGCTGTTCGTCGTTACACTCGCTTCCGTCCAAGCCCAAGCCAACCCGGTGACGGTGTGGGTGCCGTTGGTGCAGGCTCCGCCGCCTACGGTGGCCGGTTATCTGGGGAGTGCGCAAGATGATACGCTGGTCGCGGTGGGGTTTGTCCCTGCCGGCGCATTGGTGCTGGCGGGGAATGTGCCGGCGCTGGCCGACGCGCCAGAGACGATCGTGCCGGGCGGCGGGACTGGCGCGTTGATCCAGATTGCCGCCGATGGGCGGACGATCGGCAGGGTGGTGCGAGTCGCTGCGACACTCAACCACGCGGCGTTAGCCGTCGATGGCAGCGCCGTCGCGTGCGGGCCGGACGGAGTGATCGTGTTGGAACCCGATCTGGCGGCGGTGCGGTGGCGGGCGACGCCGGGTGCGATCGCGCGTTGTGCGATTGGCGCTGATGGCCAGGTGGCGGCGTTGCGAGCCGCCGATCGAACGGTGCTGGTCTATCCGCCGGCTGGCGGCTCGCCGTTGGCGATTGTCGTGGCCGGCACTGCGGTCGCCGATATTGCGCTCGATACGGCGAATGGGCTGCTGGTTGCCACTGGCTACACCCAAGCGGCTTCTGATCTGAAAGTGGCCTTTTTGCGCGCCTACCGTCTCACTGATGGCAGCGTGGCATGGCAGCGCTACGGCTTTAGCGCTGCGGCTGTCAAGGGTGCGAATCTGGCTGCCGACAGCGAAGGACGGCGTCTGGCGCTAGGGGCGGATGGTCTGCTCTATTTCGCTGGCTTCACCGATGGCGGCAATTCCATCTTTGGCCGCGATCCTGCCGATCTGAGCCGCGTGCTGAGCGCGAGCGAGTTGATCACGTTCGACCAGTACAACAATCCGTTCAATCTCAGCGGCGCAAAATCGCTGGCTTGGTATGGCCGGTTCGATCCGGCGACCGGCGCGCTGTTGCGCGGGCAGTGGCTGCTCACTCGCCTGAATGATGGCAAGGGCAATTCGATCACGATCCGGGCGTTGACAGCGGCGGCTGACGGGACGCTGCTGGTTGTGGGTGATACCGCTTGCTGTCTGCAAGGCCGCAGCACGATGCAACTCTTTGGCCAGACCCTCGGCAATTACGAATTGGGCGAGCCGTTTGCATTAGTGGTTAGTCCTGACTTCGGCCAACGCCAGCTGTGGACGGCGCTGGCTGCACCGGGGGCGACAGCGGGGAGTTCACCGGCAATCGCGGCGGCGCTTACCAATGACCGGCTGGTGCTGGTGGTGAATGTGACGCCGAACACCGCCAATACGCGCGCCTTGGTGACAGTGGACAATCCGGTGTTTGCGGCCAGCAATGGCGGGCGCGAGGGGTACTATCTGCTGATGGCGCGGCCTTGATATGGGGGTAATGTTGTTGGTTGGCGGTTCACTGCACCTTGTGTTCCAGCAATCACTGGCAGCAGTGAACATGTGGAGTGCGGCAGTTGTACTGCCACACTCCAGCATGGGGGTGAAGGCATGGAGCGGGGCGGTAGTTGCACTGCCGCACTCCATATCAACCGGCGCACCGGCGATGCTGGGATCGTGGTACGATACCATTGAGAGCCTTTGACCGGCAAGGAGTTGCATCGTGTCCACCGTTTCGGAAACCGCCATTGCCGAGATTCACCGGGTCGCAACCGCCATTCGCGCTCGGATTGGCCAGATCATTGTCGGCAAGGAAGCGATTATTGACCTTTTGTTAGCAGCGCTGCTCTGCGAAGGGCATGTCTTGCTCGAAGACGTGCCCGGTACTGGCAAGACGACGCTGGCGCGGGCGTTGGCCGGCGCGCTCGGCTGCACCTTCCAGCGCATCCAGTTCACCCCTGACCTGTTGCCCTCTGATGTGACTGGTCTCTCGTTTTATAACCAAAAGTTAGGCGAGTTTCAGTTTCGTCCCGGCCCGATCTTTGCCCAGATCGTATTGACCGACGAAATCAACCGGGCGACGCCACGCACCCAAAGCGCGCTGCTCGAAGCCATGCAAGAGCGGACGGTCTCGATCGACGGCGAGACGCGCCCGCTGCCGCGCCCGTTTCTGGTTATCGCCACTCAGAACCCAATTGAGCTAGAAGGCACCTTTCCCTTGCCGGAGGCCCAACTCGACCGGTTCTTGATCAAAGTGGCGATGGGATATCCGAGCGCGGCTGAGGAAGAGGAGATTGTGCAGCGCTCGTTGGCGCCAAGTGCAGTTGCCGCACAGCCGCCAGTCGTAGCCGCCGAGACGGTGCGTAGCTTGCAAGCGGCGGTGCGCAGCGTCGCGATTAGCCCGCCGGTGCGCCAGTATCTGGTGGCGATTGCCCGCGCCACTCGCGATCATCCCGATATTGAGCTAGGCGCTAGCCCACGTGGTTCGCTGGCGTTGGCCCATCTGGCGCAGGCGTGGGCGGCTATGACCGGCCGGAGTTTTGTCTTACCCGATGATGTCAAAGCGATAGTGGTCCCGGCTCTTAACCACCGCCTTATCCTTACTGCCGAAGCGCGGCTGCGCGGGCAGACTGCGACCGCGATTCTCGAACGCATTCTCGCCCAAATCCCAGCGCCGGTAGAGGGGGTGTGATCCTCATATTCCGGAGGAGAATAAGGTTTACCGCAAAGGCGCAGAGGGAATAGATGAACCTCTGCGATCCTTTGCGGGCTTGGCGGCTTTGCGTAGAACATCTTTGCGGCTTTGGATTGGCCCCTCTCTGCCTCCCCCGCTGGGGGGAGGAGTTTGACCCCCTCCGCCGGATGGTTCAAGGGCGGACAGAACGTATGAGCTCTGAAAGTAGTTGATAGTATTGCGATGCACCGTTTCGCCCTCACCTCCAGCCCTTCTCCTACTGGCGCGGGAGAGGGGAGCGGAGAGCTGAACTTTGAGGCATTGCACAGCGATCAACCAACGATTGTGATCGGCCACATGTTCTGCCCGCCCCTCAACCCGCTGAGGGAGGGGAGAGGATAGTTCACCGCAGTGGGCGCAGAGGTCGCGGAGGATGATCACCATCCCCAACCATCTTTGCGCCCTCTGCGTTCGTGGCGCCTTTGCGTTAAATATCTCTGCGCATTTGCCCCCTTGGCGTCTTCAATCAGTTGACGTATGCCGCCCTTGCAACCGCATAATCGAGGGCCACACCTCATCGGCGGGAATGGGGTGCGCAATCAGGTAGCCTTGCAACACATCGCACCCCATACTGAGCAACGCGACCCGCTGCTCATCAGTTTCGACCCCTTCAGCGACGACGGCCAGTCCAAGGCTATGCGCCAAATTGATAATCGCGCGCAATAAAGCGCGGCTATTGGTAACAACATTTTGTTGTTCATCGATTGCGCGCACAAACGCTTGGTCAATCTTGAGCGCATCGAGGCGGAGCTGGCGCAAATAGGCGAGCGACGAATACCCGGTGCCGAAATCGTCGAGCGCAATCCGCACCCCCATGTGGCGCAACTGGTCGATCTGGCGCGCCGCGTAGATCGGGTCATCAAGCATCACGCCTTCGGTAATCTCTAGTTCGAGATACTGAGCCGGCAGACCGGTGGCGTGCAAGACCGCTGCCACTTCGGCCACAAACTCAGGCCGCAATAGTTGGCGGGCCGAGACGTTGACGCTGATGCGCAAGAGCGGATAGCCAGCCTGTTGCCATGCCATTGCTTGCCGGCAGGCTTCGCGCAGCACCCACGAACCAATCTCGATAATCAGACCACTCTCTTCGGCAATCGGCACAAACTCGCCGGGAGCAATCGGGCCGCGTTGCGGATGGTGCCAGCGCACCAGCGCCTCGACGCTGGTGATGCTTTCGCTGACTAAATCGTATTGCGGTTGGTAGTACACCGCTAGTTCGTGCCGTTCCAGCGCGCGGCGCAGTTGGGCTTCCAGCGCAAGGCGAGTATGGGCGCGCCGGCTATGTTCGGGCCGGTAATGCAGAAAACCGCTGCGTTTGAGTTCCTTGGCGCGGTGCATGGCGCTGTCGGCATTCTTGAGCAGGGTCACCACATCGACGCCATCGCGCGGGAAGAGGCTGATCCCGATGCTGGCGGTTAAGCGCAATTCATTCCCATCGTGAAGGAGCGGCGTTTGCAACGCATCAAGCAAGCGTTGAGCGGCAATATCGGCTAATCGTGCATCAGGCAGATCAGGCATCAGCAACAGAAACTCATCGCCCCCCATGCGGCCCAGCGTATCTTGGGGGCGGGCGCATGCAGAGAAGGCATTGCTCACATGTTTGAGGAACCGATCACCGATTGGGTGGCCCAGCGAATCGTTCACCTGCTTAAACCCATCGAGATCGATAAAGAGCAGCGCCACAATATGGCGCCGCTCGCGCGCATCGCGCAGGGCGAGATCGATCCGCTCTTGCAACAGATTGCGGTTTGGCAAGCCGGTCAGCGTGTCATAGCGCACTTGATAGTTGAGCTGCGCATTGAGGTTAGCATGCTCAGCGATTAAGTTGAAGAGCTCGGTTGCGATGCGCAATAGCGTTTGATCGCTCTCGCTTAACCAATCGGTTTGCTGGTGGAAGATGGCGAGCGCGCCGTGCGCTTTGGCCAGCGGCCAAATCCAGCCGCTGCTGGCTCTCAAATGACGCAATTGATCCCAATGAGTATGCAGATCCAGCACGATAGGCGCTTTTTGGTTATGCCGCGCGATAATCTGGCGCAGGCGCGGCCCAATCAGGTCGGCTTCACCGTCCAATGGTTTGCTAGCGGCAGCGGGGTGCCCGTCCAATTCAGCCCACACCAGCCAGTTGGGTCGTTGCCGTTCGATGAGCGTTACCAGCCGGTTCAGCACGGCGGTGACTGGTGCGTGTTGGAGCAACAAGGCCAAAATTGCCGAGCGGTCATGTTCGAGGAATGCCGCCAGCTTCTGCGCGCTGATGTCGCGGTGCAAGGCAATAAAATGCGTGGCTTTGCCATATTCGTCAGTGACTGGCGACAAGCTGAGATCGACCCAAATCGGTTCGCCAGCGCGCGTGTAGTAGAGCAATTCAAAGCGAGCTGGCTGCTGTTGCTCTATCGCTTCCCACAGCCGGTTGAGCATCACTAAATCGGTAGCTGGGCCGTGCAAGATGCGCAAGCTACGGCCAATCAGCTCATTGGTGGCATAGCCGGTCAGTTGGCTACAGGCCGCGTTGGCATAGCGAATAAATGGGCCGGGTGCATGCAGCGGTTCAGCGTCGAGGATGATCACGGCGTCGTTGGTATGCACCACCACCGATTCGAGCAGGCGCAACCGTTCTTCAGTCTGTTTGCGCGCAGTAATATCGCGCACCACGATCAGCGCGCCGCCGTTGGCTAACTCGTCGTGGTAGAGCGGATCGATGCTAACCTCCACCATCATAGCCCGCCCGTCTGGCAGGCGATGGATTAATTCACCGCGCCAGCCTGTGCTGAAGTTCTGCACTGAAGGTTGCACCGGCTGGTACGGCAGCGGTTCAGCAGTAAACAGACGGCTCAGCGGCTGGCCGATGATCGCTTCCGGTTGAACGGCGTAGAGGTACGCCGCCATCTCGTTGAGATAGACAATCGCGCCGCTGCGGTCAGTCACGATCACCGCCTCGTTAATTTGCGACAGCACCCGCGCCCGCAAGTTTAATTGCCGTTCCGCTTCCACTCGGTCGGTGACATCGTAACCGATCGTCAAGACCTGTATTTCGCCAGAGCCTTCGATCAACGTGCCTTGCACCTCCACCACGCGCACCATTTGATCGCGGGCATAAATGTGGTACCGGGCCGGTTGGAGGAGTTGGCCGTTGCGCAGTGCCTGACGGCGCTTGTGCATCAGGTCGTGATCTTCGCCAGAGAGAAATTCGGTCAGGGGTTGGTTGACCAGCTCGGCTGGATCGTCCACGCCAAAGATGCGTGCGCCGGCTGGGTTACAGTAGCGGATAATTCCCTCGGGAAGGTTGCTGATCATGATCAGCAGCGGGGCCAATTCAAGCAATTGGCGGTAGCGAAATTCGTTGTTGCGCAGCGCATAATCGGCGGCGAGGAACGCCGTGACATCATAGCCGCTGAGAGTGATCCCGCCGATTTCGGGTTGGTGCTGGCGGTTACAGCACCGCAGCTCGAAAATGCGCCAGCCGCCCTCGGCGTGCTGTAGACGTACCCGGATTGGTTGGTGCTGGCATTGGCGATCGGCTAATTGGGCGAGATGGCGCTGCAACAGGTCGTGGTCATCGACGTGAACAAAATCATAGAGGGATCGGTTGACCACAAGGGCTTGCGGATGGCCGAGCAGGTTGGTCAGGGCCGGGCTGGCAAAGCGGATGGTCTGATCAGGCGCGAGAATGATGACTATTTCGGCGATACATTCCAGCAGCGTGTTGAGAGTCGCAGCTACGACATCACTGTTCAGAAAAGGAGATGGTACAGATGCGGTATCGTCAATCATAAGCGTTGTGTACTCGGATGCCGTGTTGTCTAGTCCGCTGCAGGCCAGTATACCGCGTTTACTACATTCCGTTGCAGCCGCGAAAGAAATACCTGCCGGCATTCCTTTGCGGGAAAAGGCTGCCGACAGGCGACAGTGCAGCCGGAGGGGATATGGTTACGTGAGTAATTGCCAAATATCAAAGCCTAACGAGAAGAAGATAATAAACAGGATGACCAACGAAAGCGGCAACATATCGAACCGGCGCGGGTGCCGGGTTTGCCAGAAGTAACGCAAACTGCGCACCAACATTGTGATTGCTAAGAGATCGAGCAGAATGACCAACGGCAAAGAGATGTCGGTGGTGAGGCCGATCAGGGGCAGCGCGATGGGCAAGAGCACGTATTGCAGGGTGCAGCGCGTGGCCGAGATGAAGAGCGAGATGCTGAAGGCGCGCTCGCCCGGCGTCGCCGGCGGTGCGTCGTCAAGCTCTTCTTCGTGCGTTTCATCAACCGTTTCTGTGAGCGGGGCCGGTAGCGCCGGCTGCGGCGGCAACAAAAGCAGCCGGTCAAACACGCGATCGAGCGTTTCGGTGATAGCAGACATAGGCAGCACTCACCTCATGGAAAAATAAACAAAGACGTTACATTGCAACGTCTCTTTATATTATAACAGCATCCGGTTAGGCTCTAAGCAACGCTGGGGTCAGGATGGGTAAAAGGTGGCACCTTGGCTGTGGTATGCCAGACCCAGCCCTCGTATCCGCGCAATCTGCAACTTGCCCCTATAATGATAATTGGGTTGATTTTTACTCTTTATGAATGAACGACTATGCGATATCTGAAATTGCTTCTGGCCCTTGTTGTGCTCCCCCTTGCCGGTTGGTGGTGGTTTCAGAGCAATGTCTTCATCACTGAGTGGCTACTGGGTCATAGCGAGGGTTTTCAACGGTTTGTGATCTGGATGATCTCGACGTTACAGAGCAGCGGTTACATCACCATCCTTGTGCTGGGTACCGTGTATGTATTGGCTAGTCTGCTTGAGATCATCTTCTGGCCCACCGGTACACTCACCCGGCGGTGGGGCGCTTCGGCGTTGATCTTTTGGCTGGCGGTGGCGGCGCTCGAAGCGATCGGGATTTTTAACGGCTACAGTATTCGCTATTTCGGCATGTTTGCCGTTGATGGCCAGCCGCCACCCGAATGGGGCCGCTGGCTGAGCGGCGTGCCGCTGGCCGTTCTCTTTGCCATTGGCCCCGAGTGGCTGTTCCGCCGGTCGTTGCTAACAATAATCGTGTGGGGGCAGCAATTCTTCATTCGTCCGGTAGTGGACAGTAACGGGTAAAGGTGTGTCTTGTTTTTGGAGGGTGTAGACCGGTTTACCGCCAACAAAGACCTGCTGCACCACCGGATCGGGTATGCGGCGCACGACGATCAGGTCGGCGATCAGTCCCGGCTGGATGCTGCCGATCAAATGGCCGATGCCGGCGGCGCGGGCCGGGTGATGGCTGACCAGCGCCACTGCGGCGGGCAAGCTAAGGGTGCCGCGGTCGGCGAGGCGGAAGATGACTGGCAATAGAGAGGCCGGATAGTAGTCGGCGCACAGCCAGTCAACGACGCCGGCCTCGATCGCGGTTAATGCGCTCAGGTTGCCGCCGCTTGACTTGCCGCGCAGCACGTTCGGCGCTCCCATCCCCACCGTCATCCCGGCGGCATGCGCCGCTTGGGCCGCGGCTAAGGTGGTGGGGAATTCGGCAATTTTCACCCCCAACTCCACCCACTGCGCCACCCGTTCAGGTGTGTCGTCATCGTGGCTGGCGACCGGTAAGCCATACTTCGTCGCCCATGCAATCACTTGCCGGATCCGGTTGGGCACATCGCTCTGCGCCGCTCGCTTGCGGGCCAATAATTCGTCGATCTCGGCATCGCTGCGCCCAGTGGTCTTGGCGACGTAATGGCGAAACGCAGCTTCGGTGGTATATTGCCCCTGCCCCGGACTGTGATCCATGATTGAGACCAGCCGCAATAAGGGATGGCCCAGCATTGTCTTCAGCGCCTCAAGGCCGCGCTCACTGCTAACCTCGACCCGGGCATGCACGAGATGGCGCGCGCCGCAGTGCCGTTCGGCGCTGAGCCGGTGAAGGAAGTCGCTGACAAAGCGATCGCTGCGCACACCGAATTCGGCGTCGTCGAGCGATAAGGCGTGGAATTGGCAGGTCACGCCGCACCCTAGCAAGAGCCGGTCGGCAGCGTGGAGGGCGATCCCGGCTTCGATCTCAACGCCCGGGCGGGGTTGTACCAGCTTTTCGATCGCATCGCAGTGCAGATCGATCAGGCCGGGCAACAAATACGCTCCGTCGAGATCAAACTGCGGCATCGTTGCCGCATACGGGTGCACGCCGCGTCCAATCGTCCCGATCCGACCTTGGTTGATCACCACCCAACCCTCTTCAACGACTCGATCGGGCAAGACAACAGTCGCGTTGGTGAAGAGATACTGCATAGGTTGCCTCGTAATCATGTGTTCGTGAATAATGGAATTGCCGGTGTTGGCAGGCCATTGCGCGCGGCCGCTCCTCTGTTGTCCTTGCGCGCCGCCGCTCTCCTACTGTCCTTGCGTGCCGCCGGAGGCGGCGAAGCAATCCTCCACGAGCACGGGAGCGGCCCCTTTCCGCCGAAGGAGGCGATTGCTGCGGGGGAAGGCATCCTGCAATACAGGATGCCTACGCGCCCTCGCAATGCCAGCAACACATCCCGTACAGCGTTCGTAGGCACCGCAGCGGGAGATTGCTTCGGGCGCTGGCGCGCCCTCGCAATGACAAACGCACCCCCTCGCAATCGTACTCGCACCCTACGCGAACGTCCATTGCCGGGTGGCGTGCGCCCCTAGCCCGGCCAAGTCGTGCGAGACGCTGATGATCGCGGTGCCTTCGGATTGGGCGGTCCGGATCATCGCAATCACCACCTGCTTGGTCGCTTCGTCGAGGCTGGCGGTTGGCTCGTCGAGCAGCAACAGGCGCGGGCAAGCGATAAAGGCTCGCCCAAGATTGATCCGTTGTTGTTCGCCGCCGCTGAAGGTGAGCGGGCTGGCTTGCCAGAGCGCAGGCGAGATGCCGAGCCGTTGCAGCCATTCCCGGCCAATCTCTTGCGCGGTTGCGCGATCCATCCCCTGCCGATAGAGCGGTTCGCAGAGGGTATCGAGCGCCGAAACACGAGGCAGGACGCGCAGGAATTGCGAGCAGAAGCCGATCTCGCGCTCGCGCAGGCTGAGGATGACGCTCTCGGCAGCGCGGCTGAGGTCGATGCGGCCAAATTGGTGCGAGTCAAACCAGATCTGGCCGGAAGTCGGCAGGTAGGTGCGGTGGATGCACTTGAGGATGCTGGTCTTGCCCATGCCGCTGCGCCCGTAGATGAGCAGGTGTTCGCCGGCAGCGACGCTGAGGTTTACGTTGCGCACCGGCGTGATTTCGTGCCCGTCGATCAGGTGCAGGGTGAAGGATTTATGCAGGTTACGAATTTCAAGCAGTGGGTGGCTCATAGTGCGTAGCCTTGATTACAATGCCGACGAGACCAGCAGTTGGGTGTACGGATGCTGCGGGTCTTCGAGGATTTGGTCGGTCAACCCTGCTTCGACAACATGGCCGTTCTTCATCACAATCGTGCGGCGGGCCAGTTGGCGCACCACGCCGAGATCGTGTGACACCAGTAGCATGGTGATCCGGTCTTCCCATTGAATCCGGCGCAGCAGGTCGAGCACGCGGGCCTGCACCGAGACATCGAGCCCGCTGGTGATTTCATCGAGCAGCAATAGGCTGGGCCGGCTGGCGAGTGCTTTGGCGATCTGCACGCGCTGCAACATGCCGCCGCTGAAGGTCGGTGGTTCGTCGTCGATCCGTTCCGGCGGCAGTTCGGTTTTGACCATCAATTCGGCGGTGCGGGCGCGGATTCGGCCAAAGTGCCGCCATTCGGCCAGCAGTAGCTTTTCGGCGACGTTGCCTCCTACCGAAAAGCGCATATTTAAGCCCAGTTCGGGGCGCTGGTAAACGATGCCGAGTTTGGTGTTGCGGAACAGTCGCGCTTCGTAGCGGTCGAGGGTGGTGAGGTCGCGCGGCGGCCCGCCGTTGTCGCGGTACCAGATGTGGCCGCTGTCGGGGCGCAAGGCCAGATAGATCATCTGCAATAGGGTACTCTTGCCGCTGCCGCTCTCGCCGACGATGCCCAATACTTCACCTACGTTCAATTGCAAGTTCGCCTCAACACAGGCCCAGACCGTCCCACAGCGCGGGCACTGCGAGCGACCGGTGTCGGGGCCGGTCAGGCGGTGGCAATCAGGGCAGGTTGGCCCAAAGTGCTTCGAGAGCTGCTCGACCCGTAAAATCCAATCGTCGATCATGCCGTCGCCTCCATCTGCGCCACGCGCTTCGCGCAGTACGCTGCGTCGGAACAGGTAGTTTCCCACCGTCCGCCGCTGCTATCGCTGACGAAATGCTCGGTGAGAAAGGTGCGTTCGGCCCCGCAACGCGCGCAGCGCTGGCCGGGCCGGTACTCGGTGCGGAAGGGGTAATCCTCAAACTGGAGCGGCTCGACCACAGTGTAGGGCGGCACCGCGTAGATGCGCTTCTCGCGCCCGGCCCCAAACAGGTAAAGGGTTTCAGCCATGTGCAGCTTCGGCACATCCCAGCGTGGGATGGGGGTGGTGTCCATCAGGTAGCGCCGGTTGACGATCACCGGATACTGGCTGGCGATGCGCAGATCACCGGCTCGCACCACGCTCTCGTACATATAGACCCACATCTTGCCGTAGTCGGCTTCGCTGTGCATGATCGTGGCCCGTTCGAGGTTCGGTTCCACCCAGCGCAGCGGATCAGCCATCGGCACCTGCAAGACCAGAATCTGATCGGCTCGCATTGGCTCTTCGGGGATGCGGTGGCGGGTTTGGATGATCGTCGCTGCAGCGGTGTCGGTGGTGGTAGTGACGCCGGTAGTGCGGGTGATCAGCCGGCGCAAATTGACCGCATTGACGCTCTCGTCGTCGCCTTGATCGATCACCTTGAGCGTATCGTCTGGGGTGATGATCGACAGCGTAATCTGCAACCCGCCGGTACCCCAGCCGCGGGCAATCGGCAGATCGCGGCTAGCAAACGGCACAAGGTGGCCGGGAATGGCGACCGCCTTCAACAGCTTGCGCCGGATCTCGCGTTTGGCATCTTCATCGAGCAGGGCGAAATTGTAAAGCTGATCGGAAGTTTCGCTCATGGCGTGCTCTGTCCTTGTTTAGCATGGAACACGGCGGTTTGTTACCCTTGGATGTCTACAACCCAACCCTAGCGTGAATCACTGGTGAGCACCTGATCAACCAACTGGCCGAGCCGGCTCTGGTGCTGGGCGTGATGTTCACGCGCCCGATCCAGCACGCTGAGGTCGGCGGCAAAGGTGACGTAATGCGGCAACTTATAATGGGCGACGAAGCCGCTGGCCTCGATCCCGTCAGTGTGCAGCAAGACGAACTCTTCATCCGCTGCCGGCCCCGACTCACCGGCGAGGCTGCCGGCGCGGGCCTGCGTTAACACGCTGTCGAGAATGGCCATACTCATCACCTTGAGCTCACTCTGGCCGAAGGCGAAGCCATAGCCGACGTTGAAGCGCGGCGGTTCGGCGTGACTCGTCACGCTATGCGCCTTCGAGGCGATTTCAGCCTCGGTCGCTTCAATTTCGCCAATCGTGACCGGTTCGCCGGTGAGCGGGTGCGCGACTTGCACCGGCAGGTAGCCGTAGCGTAGCTCGACCAGTGTCGGGTGAGCATCGCCGTAGCCACGTGTGCTGCTATAGGCCAGACTCATCAGGCTGCCGGTATCGGCTTGGGCCATCGCTTGCAGACGGGCGCTGCGCGGGCAAGGGAAGGTAAGCGGTTCGCGGGTAATGTCAAACGGCTCTTCGTGCGCCGGTTCGGCAGGCATATCCACAATCATCTGCTCTTGCCGCATATACTCGGTCACTTTGGGGAAGCGGCCCCACGCGCCAGGTTGGGGTTTGCCAGCCTCAACCAGCGCCGCGTAGCGTTCGGCGGCAGCAATCACAGCCCGCACGTCTTCGTGGGCCAGCGCCGGCTGCAACAAGCGGATTAGGTAATCGGTGGCCGGCCCCAGCATCTGGCCGCCGGGAATATCTTTGAACGAAGCCGAAATCCGGCGCAGACAGAACATCTCGCGCCCCGACACCGGTAACGAGGCCATCACCCGCGGCAAGGTGGTGCGGTAGGCGCGCAGCAAAAACGCTGCTTCAATACTATCGCCTTCAGCCTGCTTGACTGCCAGCGCCGCCAGCAACGGTGCATAGAGCGCACCCTCGTGCATGGCCCGGCTCACGGCGTGGCGCAGTTGGTCGCGGATCTGCGGCAATTGCAGCGGCGTGCTGCCGCCAAGCAAGCGCAAACACTCGACTAACTCTTCGGCGCGGGCAACGGCTTCACTGCCCCCGCGCACCGCAACGTATCCCATACCGGCTCCTTATATCTATCGCATGACATGAATGGTTGGAGGTCGTGGCTCACACTTTCGCTCCCCATCCTCTGTGTCCTCCGTGCCCTCTGCGGTAAAAATACCTCAGATGACCTCAATCTGCGTTGTGCGCGGCAACCCCAAGCACCGCCCCTGCTGATCGATCAGAAACAGTTCGATCCCTAGCGGAAACTGGCTTGGCCGTGATGCAATAGTGGCCAGCTCGGTCGGAGCCACGCCGCGCAAACCAACCGTGGCCGTCGTAGCAATCCCTGGCCCGCGCAGACACAGCGTTTCACCGTTGAGCACAATCTCCGGTACGCTGAGAAAGACGGTGCAACTGCGTTCGGGGTAGAGCAACGATCCCGCCGCGAGTTCACCAAACAGCGCCGTCCCGGCTGGGTCGTGCAAGAGTGCGAAATCAGCGGCAGAAGGCTCTGCCGGACGAGCGTTAGTGCGCAGGGCGATCCAGCGCGTCAGCGGATGATCGACCGGCAACCATTCTTCTCCGGTGGCATGGACGAAGCTTACCGTCTGGTCGAGCAGGCTCATACCGGCGGCAACGGCGGTTACATTGGGGAGCGTGCCGTCCGGCAGCGGCGGCAGATCGGCGAAGGTCGGTGGCGGCAAGTGGCCTACCTTACCGGGGCGGGCTAAGCAATCGAGCAGCACACGGAAGGCAAGGCCGTTAAAGCGTTCGATCGGTGTGGGTGGTATAGCGACGGTGGTCATAGGCGATTCTTAGTAGATTATGTGTCATCAGGAGCGAGGAGCGCGAGGAGCGCGGGCCGGCGGCCCGCAGCGTACACGAGTTGGGATGGGAATGGCCCCCACCCCCGTTGGGTGAAGGGGGTACCGTCGAGGGTGAACCCTATCCCAAAACCCTTTGCGCCCTCTGCGTCCTTGGCATCTTTGCGTATGAATCCTCTGCACCTTGGCTCGCTTTGCGCCTTTGTGTTCGGCCCCGTGCCTAGCCCTTCTCCCGATGGAGGAGGGGGTGAGATGAGTGCAGGCGACATGTGCTTTTTGTGTCTTTTCGTGGCTATTCGCCTCCCGTTCAAAACGTCTCGAACTCCACCCGCGTCGCTGCGGCGGCGGCAAAACGCCGTTCATAAGCGGCGCTCAGCGCCTGCCCTAGTTCGGCGATGCGCGGGCGCAAATCAGCGTGCGGATCACCCGGCATGCGCAGCGCCGCGTCGAGCACGGCCAACGCTGTCGCATGATCCGGGTCGCGCCCGATCACCATCCCAAACCCAAACTGGCCGGCCAATTCCAACCGCGTCTCGGTGACGAGAATCTCGCCGCCGTTGAAGACCGTCTCGGCGACGCCCTCGATCATGCGCAACTGCACCAGCACGCAGCGCGGGCCGCTGATGAACGTCACCGCATCGCGGTCATACCGCGCGAGCACCTGCTCGGCCAACGCGCAGACGAGGTGGGGCGGACTGCAACTCAGAATATGCGAGGTCGTGAGCATCTGATCTCTTTCTGCGCTAGCTTCGCGCTTCTATAGGCGTTACGCAGGTCGCTTCACGCCAACCGTCTCTTTCAAGCGGGTTGCGCCCCATTCTAACAGAATGGCAAAAATCAGCACCGCGTATGTAAAGATGCCCAACTCGCGTAGATCGAGATAGAAGGCGCTGGCCATAAACATGTCAAAACCGATCCCGCCGGCACCGGCAGTCGCTCCCATCGCAATCGCCACCGAAAAGTTAATCTCAAACCGCACGAACGTCCACGAGAGCAGGGCCGATACCGACGAAGGCACGACCGCTTGAAACACCGTCTGCCACCAGTTGGCCCCGCTGGCGCGCAAGGCCTCTAACACCCCAGCATCTAGTTCCTCGAAGGTTTCGGCATAAGCCTTCACCAGATAGCCGACCGAGTGAAACGTCATCCCGATCACGGCGGCTACACTGCCCAAACCGGCAGTGACCGCGAAAAACAGCACCCAGAGCACGGTCGGCACCGCGCGGATGAATGCCATAACGACCTTGACCGCATCATTGACCCGGCGCGGGGCCAGATTCTGAGCTGCGAGCAGGGCAAGGAAAAAGGCAATGATCGCGCCAAAGACAGTGGTCAACAGGCCAAGCGCAACCGTAATCATCAACTCGCGAAACAGATCAAGCCAGCTCAAATTTTTCAACCGCGCTTCAAACAGCAAGACGCGAAAAGTGTTGAGCATGTCGCCAAAGGCGGTAACGACATTGATGTTGCGTGTGTCAATAGTGATCAGACCGTAGACGGTCAGCAGCGCCAACACAATCAGCGTCGCCTGCAACACTGTATTGGCATGGCTGCGCGGGCGCACTCGAATCTGGCCAGAAGGCAGCGTTGTCTCCATCAGAGGATCGTCCTTCGGATATAGTTCGATACCGTTTCAATCAGCAAGACCACAGCGACCGTTGCCAGCACCACAAGGCTGGCCGAACCGTAGCTAAAGTTCTTGAAATAGAGGTCGAACAGAAACCCAACGCCAGTGCCGGTGAGAATGCCGACCAGCGTGGCGCTGCGGATATTAGTTTCGATCATGTACAGCACCCAGCTAATCAATTGCGGCAGACAAGCCGGGATCACGCTCTGGCTGATGATTGCAGTGTAGCCGGCGCCGGTAGCGCGCAGCGCCTCGACCGGCTCGATCCCTACTTCATCAATGGTTTCGACCATCACGCGGGTGATGAAGCCGAAGGTGACGAAAAAGAGGGCAAAAAAGCCGGTAAAGCCGCTTTGCCCGAACGAAAAGAGTAAGATCAGCGCCCACACCGACACATCAATGTTGCGGAAGATGCTCGCAATAGCGCGGGCCGGCAGGCTAAACCACGGGTGCGGGCGGGTGGTGTTGGCGCCGAGCAAAGCCAACACCAAGCCAAAGATCGAGGCGATGGTTGAGGAAGCTACGGCAATCAGCACCGTCTCTTGCAGCTTCTCAAGAATGCGCGGCAAACGCGCCCATGCCCGCTCGTCAGGCACGAAATTGGCGATGCCCCAGGCAAACGCGCGCGGAATGACGCTCAACCCTTGCACGAGATCGAATTGGGTCAACACCATGCCGCCATAGGTAATAGCCACCATCGCGATAAAGAAGAGCGCAGACTGAATCCGGCGACGGCGAAAAAAAGTATCAGGCTGCATAGCGCTCCTTCAGATCGAGGATCAGTTCGCCCGCTTCCGAGCCGTAGATTTGGTAGATTTGGGCATTGCTCAGCGCGTGCGGCGGCCCGTCGTAAATCACCCGGCCCCGGTTGACGCCGATGATCCGTTCGGCATAGTGCAGCGCGACATCAACCTGATGCAGATTGACCAGCACCGTAATCCCGGTTGAACGATTAATCTCTTGCAGGGTGTCCATGATCACCTTGGCCGAGCTGGGGTCAAGCGAAGCGATCGGCTCGTCGCAGAGCAGCATCTTCGGTTGCTGCACCAGCGCGCGGGCGATGCCGACCCGCTGCTTCTGGCCGCCGCTGAGCTGGTCGCAGCGCTTGTACATCTGCTCACTCAGGCCGAGCGTTTCTAGAATGCGCACCGCCTCGCGCTTCTCTTGCTCGCTGTAGAGGCCAAGTATGCCTTGGAACGTATTCTTATAGCCGAGCCGCCCATGCAACACATTCTCGATCACGCTCAGCCGGTTGACGAGATTGTAGTGTTGGAAGATCATCCCGATCTGGGTGCGGTGGCGGCGCAGTGTTGGGCCGCGCAACTGCGGCACACTGACGCCATCGAACCGGATGTCGCCGCTGGTAATGTCAATTAAGCGGTTGATACTGCGCAGCAGGGTTGACTTCCCCGCCCCGGAAGGGCCAATAATCGCGACAAACTCGCCGGGTTGCACCGAAAAGGTGATCGAATCGAGCGCTAGCGTCTCGGCGCCGTACCGCTTGGTCACTTGATCAAGTTCGAGCAGGCTCATACAACCTCATTTCTGTGATGGGCCTCTGATCGTGCGTTGCTGTGGCAGGTGCGCACAGGGGTTGAACCATTGGAGGCAATCGCTCTTATGAAGTGCGACAGTCAACCTGCCGCACTCCATCCTGCAAAAGCGGAGCTGGCGGTATCATTCGACAGCTCCACTGCTGCTATTCTCGGCTTGGTTTAACGTATTGCCCGGATCGGGTTGAAGAAGGCGTCATCAACCACAAGGAAGCGCTCGTCCTTCGTCTTGCGGAAGAGCGGCTTAAAGCCGGCGTCGATCTCGGTCTTGGTGGCAAAGATGCGCGGATTATTCGCCACTTCATCTGAGGTCAGCTTGTCTTGCAGCCGCTTGATCTCATCGGCGGTCAGCATGCCGCTGTTGACGACGAACGGTGCGTTAATCACCGGGGTAGCCGAGATGAGCACAAACTCCGCACCGGGGAACTTATCGAATGGTTCGGGGGCATTATTCAGCACGCGGTAGACCGCACCGGGCTTATTCTCTTCACCCGATACCAGTTCGACATAATTCTGGACACAGGCATCGCAGAACGAAGCCACATCAACCGCACCCGACAACAAGGCCACCGCCGCCCCCTGATGCGAGCCGCCGAACTGCACTTCGCTGAAGAACTTGTTTGGGCCACCTTCGATTAGCTCGTCGGTGGTCAAGTTCTTCCACTTCTCTTGCTGGCTGAAGTACTTAATGATACTTGCCGACGGCACGCGGAAGCCAGATGTGGAGCTGCTCGAGACAAAGGCAAAGCGCTTGCCCTGAATGTTATCGATCTTATAGATGCCGTTCTCTTGATAATTACCCTCTTGGCCGCGCACCACCGCCAGCCAGCTATAGTAGACTGCCGTGTCCAGCCGGCCATCTGAACCGCTAGGGATGACAAGCGGCACAACCTTGTTGTTCTTATCGTGCGCTTGCACATACGCCTCAGCGCCAAAGAAACCAAGATGGGCGGTATTGTTGGCCAACGCTTCCACTGCGATCAAGTAGTCGGTGGTGGTGCGATGTTCGACCGGGCGACCAAGCACTTCGCTCACCACCGCGCCGATCGCGTCACGGGCATCTTTCAGTTCAGATCCCGACTCGTTAGGCAACCAGGCGATAATGACCGGTGAATTGGCATTCGAGGTGGTGTTCCCGCCGGTGTTGCCGCCGCTCGCGCCACAAGCCGCCAGCGCCAGCGTCACAATCGTCACGATCAACAAAAGCCGCAGAGACCGCATACAGAGCATCCTCCTGAGCAGGCATTGCTGACGATGCCATTGCATCGCTGTATGCAGTCTAAGCGGCTTTGATTATGAGAAGATTATGAGAAGATTTTCGATTGGCTAAGACTGTATCAAAACTGTGCAAATATTGTGCAACAATAATGACTGCGCCCGTTGCGACAGTGTTACCCGCCACCCAAATTGGCGGCAATCAACCGCTCGACAACCACTACATCGCGCCAGCGCCCATCGAGCTGGGCATGCTTCTCGTAAATGCCAACCTCGCGAAAGCCGACTGACGCCAGCATCGCCCGGCTCGCGGTATTCTCGACAAACACCCGCGAAAGCAGCTTCCAGAACCCGGCGCGGGTGGCGGCTTCGATCAATGCCAGCATGGTGAGCCGGCCAATCCCGCGCCCGC
>NZ_DAOUDC010000064.1:0-20638 GCF_034431535.1 Chloroflexus sp.
TACCTGTGGCGCCGCCCGGCCGTGCGGCGCCACTGTTTGTACCGGATAGATGCAATTATCGCGCCGCCCGGCGGTGTGGTTCCATCGATGCAATGTCACCCCACCGGCACCTCGCTGGCCGGTTGCGTCACCATGATGGCCGGCGCAGTTTCACCCATCGGCAGCAGGGCAACGCTCAACACCTCGTCGAGGGTTTCGACCGGGATGAAGGTCATCTCGGCGCTAACGGCGGGTGGCAGGTCGTCGAGGTCGAGCATGTTCCGTTTGGGCAGAATGATGGTGCGAATGCCGGCCCGATGCGCGCCGAGCGCCTTCTCTTTGATGCCGCCGATGGGCAGCACCCTCCCCCGCAGCGAGATTTCGCCGGTCATGGCGATGTCGTCGCGCACCAGCCGGCCGGTGGCGGCTGAAGCCAACGCCGTCGCCATCGTAATCCCCGCCGAGGGACCGTCTTTAGGCACGGCTCCCGCCGGCACGTGAATGTGGATGGCGTGGGTCTCGAAGAAATCCGGTTCGATGCCGAGCGAGCGGGCGCGCGAACGAACATACGTCAGCGCGGCTTCGGCGCTCTCGCGCATGACATCGCCGAGCTGGCCGGTGATCCGCAGCTCCTTCTTCCCTTCCACCGTACTCGCCTCAACAAAGATAATATCGCCGCCGACCGGCGTCCAGACCAACCCAATCGCTACGCCGGGTTGGTCGAGCCGCTCGCGGGTCTCGTTGGTGAAGCGAGGCCGGCCTAAGGTCGTGCGCACGAAGGCAGCATCAACCACGAACGGCAAGCTGGCCGGGTCGATCTTGCCTTCGCTGAGGCGGCGGGCGACTTTGCGCAGCACCGCGCCGATTGAGCGTTCGAGGTTGCGCACGCCGGCTTCACGGGTGTATGCATTGATGATGCAGCGTAACGCCTCTTCACTGACCGCCGCCTCTTCGGGGCGCAGGCCGTTGGCGCGCAACTGGCGTGGCACGAGATGGCTCTGCGCGATCTGCACCTTCTCGTCTTCGATGTACCCCGACAGTTCGATCACCTCCATGCGGTCGCGCAACGCAGGCGGTACTGTATCCCACGTGTTGGCGGTGGCGAGGAACAGCACCCGCGAGAGATCGAACGGCAGATTGAGATAGTGATCGGTGAAGGTGTGGTTCTGTTCCGGATCGAGCACTTCGAGCAGCGCAGCAGCCGGGTCGCCGCGGTAATCCATGCCAAGTTTGTCAATTTCATCGAGCAAAATCACCGGGTCGGCGGTACCGGCACGGCGTAGCTCTTGAATGATCCGACCCGGTTGCGAGCCGATATAGGTGCGGCGGAAGCCGCGCAGCTCGGCTTCGTCGCGCACGCCGCCCAAACTCATGCGCACGAAGCTGCGCCCCAAAGCGCGGGCAATACTCTGACCAAGGCTGGTCTTGCCGACGCCGGGAGGGCCGACGAAGGCGAGGATCGGCTCGCGGTTGGCGCGCAAGTTCTCTTCCCCCAACAGCGCGCGGCGCTGCTTGACCGCCAGATATTCGAGGATGCGCTCTTTCACCTTCTGCAAGCCGTGGTGGTCTTCGTCGAGCACCTGCCGGGCATAGGCGATGTCAATCGGCTGGCCGGCATAGGTATTCCACGGCAATTCGGCCAACCACTCTAGGTAGGTGCGCACCATCTGATATTCCGGCGAGCTCGCGTTAATCCGGGCCAGTCGGTTCAACTCGCGGTCAGCCTCTTTGCGCGCCACCTCCGGCAGATTGGCAGCAGCCAGCTTCTGGCGCAGATCGTCCAGCTCAGCCGCTTCGCTACTATCTTCCCCCAACTCCTTTTGAATTGCCTTCAACTGCTGGCGCAGATAAAACTCGCGCTGCTGCTTAGCCGCGCTCTCTTGCACCTCTTGGCGCAGGCGAGCCTGCACTTCGAGCACGGCAAAATGCTTGCGGTAGAACTCGCGCACTTTGCGTAGCCGCTCGACCACATCGAAGGTTTCGAGCAGCTCTTGCCGTTCGGCGAAGGTGTAATCGGGCGAATAGCCGGTATTGTCGGCCAGATGGCCGGGATCGTCGATCGAGCGCACGAAATTGCGGATCTCTTGGGTGACGCCGGGGCGCAATTCGAGCACGGCGTCGATGGCGGCATGCACTTCGACCATCAACTGCTCAAGTTCCGGCGTGCGCTCGAAGATATCGGGCCGGCGGGTGAAGCGGAAGCGCAGGTAAGGTGTGGTCTGAGTGGCTTCGATCAGTTCGGTGCGCACCAACCCGCGCACCACCACACCGGTCGCGCCGGTGGGCAGCGTGCCGATCTGCTCGATCCGGGCCACCACGCCAACCCGAAAGAGTTGATCGGCGACCGGCACCTCAGCCGGTGCCTCAGGCCGACGTGCGGCTAGCAACACCTTGCGCCCCTCGCGCGCGGCAGCCTCAGCCGCCGCTGCCCCTAGTTCATCGAGGGTCAAACTGACTACGGTATAGGGAAAGACTACTGCCCCTTCGAGCGGAATCAGCGGCAGCGTCTCTGGTGTCTCTTCGCTTGGTTGGTCGTGCAGCGTCTCGTCACTCATAGCGCGTCTCCCGATTGGTAAGCGGAACAACAATTCCGCACTATTGGTATTGTGAAACGCGCGCGAAAGCGTGTCAATGGCAGCAGCCAAGTTCTAGTGAAACTCTAATAGTAGAGGCGCAAAGGAAGCAAAGGCGCAGAGATTGTTAACGCAAAGACGCGAAGGATGCGAAAGGCGCAGAGGGTTTTGTAGGGATAACCCCAAGCACACTCTTACCCGACCGAAAAACCTTCGCGTCCGCTGCGCTCTTGGCGCCTTTGGGTTGAGCATCCTTTGCGTCTCTGCGTCTTGTCATCCCAACGGTAGTTGCCGCTTTCGTTCGCCGGTCAGCGCAAAGCGGGCATTGGCCACTGCTGCCGCGATCGGCCCCATCGGCGGTTCGCCGCCGCCAAAAGGCTGGTCGCCGCTGCGCAGAATCTGCACTGCTACCTCTGGCGCGTCGGCGATCGTCAGCAGCGGGTAGCGGTCGAAGTTGCCGGCGTCGATCCGGCCCTCGCTGATCGTGACCCGCTCGAACAGTGTTGCGCTCAGGCCCATCATGATCCCGCCTTCAGTTTGGGCGGCCAACCCGTCGGGGTTAATCGCCAGACCGGGATCAACCGCTGCCCACACCCGGTAGACCCGCAGTTTGTCGCCTTCGTACCCCACCTCAGCCACGTGGGCCGCGACTGTGTTCATATCTACGCTACACGCAATCCCGCGGACCCGGCCCGCCGGCGCCGGTGTGCGCCAGCCGGCCATCTCGGCGACGGTCAGCAGCGTTGCGCGGAAGCGCTGGCCGAGTTCGCTGTCCGGCAGGTGGCGCAGCCGGAACTCAAGCGGATCGCTACCGGCGGCGTGCGCGAGTTCGTCAATGAAGCTTTCGACGGCAAAGACATTGGCCAACAAACCGAGCCCGCGCCATGGCCCGGTCGGCACCGGCAACTCGACCGTTTGCGACGTGACCAGCAGGCTCGGAATGTTGTAGACCAGCCGCGCGCCGCGCCAAGCGCCAAAATCACTGCCGAGCAGCCAGCGCAGCGGCGCTGGAATGAAATCGAACAGCACATTGCCGCTGGCGTGGCGTTGTTCGAGCGCGATGATGTTGCCTTGACCATCGAGCGTAGCGCGGAAAGCGGCGTAGGTCGGCGGGCGCAAGTAACTGTAGCGAAACTCCTCGGTGCGCGTCCAGCCAACATGGACTGGCTTGCCTGCTGCTGCCGAGAGGATGGCGGCTTCGTTGGCGGCGGTGATCAGCAGTTTGCGCCCAAACCCGCCGCCGAGATAGGTAGGGGTGACTGCGACCGTATCGGCTGGCCGGCCTAGCGTAGCCGCGATCGACTCGGCGACCTGCACCGGTGATTGGGTGCTGACCCAAGCCTGCACCCGGTTGGGTTGGACATCAACCAGCGCCGCTTGCGGTTCGAGGTTGGCATGGGCGGCGAGCGGAGTGCGGTACGTTGCCTCGATCACCTGCGCCCCGCGCAGGGCAGCGCCGGCATCGCCGCGTTGCTGGATCGGCGTCCCCGATCCGGCTTGCGCTGCCAGACGTTCTTCAAGGTCTTGATGGGTAAACGGCGGCGGCGTCTCCCACTCGATCTCAAGATCGTTAAGCGCAGCGTATGCGGTCAGGCGCGATTCAGCCACGACTCCGGCAAAACCATCGCGGATCACCACCTGCACCACACCGGGCCGGCTCAGCGCTGTACCGGGGGCGGCCCGCCGCAGTTTCGCGCCGAGGCGGGGCGGTCGGGCCACGGCACCGTACAACATGCCCTCGACCCGCGCATCGTAGCCGTAGATCGCCGTGCCGCGCACTTTCGCCGGCAGATCAAGCCGCGGCGCCGGCTGGCCGATAATCCGCCACCGGTCGGGCGGCGTCAGCGGGGCGGCCTCGGCTGGCGCCTGCCACGCACGCGGTTGCGATGCCAGCTCGCCAAACCCGATCCGGCGGGCCGGATTGGCCGGATCAATCACGAACCCCTGCTCGATCTCGGCCTGCGCAATCCCGAGTTGCTCGGCTCCGGCGGCGCGCAGCATCTCGCGCAAAGTGGCCGCCGTCTCGCGAATAACCGGAAAGAGACCCATGACCGAGTATGAGGCGCTGGTGCCGGCGGGATCACGCACCGGCCCGATTGAGCTGCTCTGTGTCACGCTTATCTGCTCCCACGCCACCCCCAACTCTTCGGCGGCCAGTTGGGCCAGCGCGGTATGGACGCCTTGCCCCATTTCGACCTTGGGCATCGCCATCACCACCCGGCCATCGGGTTGGATGGCAAACCAGATCGCCGGCTCTTTGGGGAACGATGCCGGTGGCCCGGTACCGTCGCCAAGCAGGTCGGCCAGCGCCAGCCGCGCCGCCGGCAGACCCAGCGCCGCGCCGAGTGCCAAACCGCCGCCTACCAAACCCAACCCGATCAGAAAGCCGCGCCGGGTCATGCGCCAACGTTGCGGACGATCGTCGCGCTTCATACCGCGCCCTCCTTCATCAACTCGGCAGCTCGCATCACTGCTCGCGCAATCCGCGCGTAGGCCCCGCAGCGGCAGTAGTTATAGCGCATCGCCGCAATCATCTCTTCGCGGGTTGGATTGGGGTTTTCAGCCAGCAATGCTGCCGCTGTCATCATCTGCCCGCTCATACACCAGCCGCACTGCGGCGTTTGCAGCTCAAGAAAGGCTTGTTGCACCGGGTGCAATCGCTCGCCATCAGCCAGCCCCTCAATCGTCGTAATCTGCGCGCCGGCTACTGCCGCCAGCATTGTCTGGCAACTGCGCGTCGCCACCCCGTTCACATGCACCGTACACGCGCCACAAATCCCCGCGCCGCATCCAAACTTTGTTCCCGTCAACCCCAACTCGTCGCGCAACACGTACAGCAACGGGCGTGCCGGTTCATCGGCGACGGTGTACTGTTGACCGTTGATTGTCAGTTCCATGCAAACTCCTCGATACTGCGAATATGAATAGCCACAAAGCGACACAAGAGGCGCAAAACATTTCTGTGAATTTTGCGTCTTTTTGTGGCTATTCTCCTTTACCTGCCCGCTGGGGTGAGGGGAGGTGATAGCCACAAAGCGACACAAGAGACGCAAAAAACTTTTGTGCGTTGTGCACCTCTTTGTGGCTATTTCCCTACTCCCCGCAATTGCTGTGCAATACCTGTTCATAGTATACTACTCATGATGAATACCACACCAATCTTGATCGTCGGCGGATTCGCCAGCGATCCCCAACTCTACAAACCACTGCGCGCCCACCTCGCCGAGGTGAGCGGACGACCCGTCTTTATCGCGCCCATCAACTTGCTCGATTGGGCATGGGTGGCGTTTGCCGACAGCTACGTCGAGCTGCTGCGCAAGCTCGATCGCACGGTCAACGATCTCATCGCCCAAACCGGCAGCTCGCGCGTCACGCTGGTTGCCCATAGCGCCGGCGGTGTGCTGGCCCGTATCTTCCTCGGCGACCAGCCCTACCGCGGGCGCGCTTACTATGGCCACCGGCGGGTTGATATGCTGATCATGCTGGGTACGCCGCAGCGCACCGAACGCGAAGGCCGCATTGGCGGCCTCAACCAGATTCGCTGGGCCGAGGAGCATTATCCAGGGGCGTATTGGCCAGATATGCACTACGTGAGTGTGATCGGGCGCAGCATCTTCGGCGATCCCAACGGCCCGCCGCCCGAACGTGGCGCCTACCAGAGCTATCGTCTCATCAGCGGTGAAGGTGCGCAATGGGGCGATGGCGTGACGCCGCTGCATCACGGCCTTTTGCCCGGCTCATTACAAATCATCATCCCTGGCTTGCGCCACGACCCCCGTCCCGACCGGCTCTGGTATGGCTCTAGTCCAGCCACCGTCGCGGTCTGGTGGCAGGCCGCCGTTGCCTATGCTGCGACACAAGCCGACGCGATCGGCTATAATCAATCTAGTGACGTTGCAGCGCAGCGTCTCGCCGCCAAATCACGAGCATAGCACCATTACCTTGCTCATCCCCCCTCTTTGAAGCAGGGTTGGGGTGAAGGGAATACAGCGAGGAACCGTATGTTTCGCCGTCTTTTTGGGCGCGCCCAAGACGCGCCGCGGAGCGAAGAAGAAGCTGCCCGCGAAGAGGAGCAGGTCGCCGCGTCGCTAGAAAAATCGCGACAGGGCATCTTTGGCCGGATCGCCAAACTGTTTGCGAACGACGATCCGATCACCGATGAACTGTGGGATGAGCTGGAAGAGGCGCTGCTCCAAGCCGATGTCGGGCTTGAGACGACCCAATATCTGGTCAACCGCACCCTCGACCGCGTCAATCGCCACGGGGTCAAGAAAGCGCGTGAGGCGCGTGATATGCTCAAGGCCGAAATGGTGCGCACTTTTGCCGAATATGCCGGCCAGAAGCGCCCTGACGCCAAGCCGTATGTGATTTTGGTGGTCGGCGTGAACGGGGCCGGCAAAACGACTCTGATCGCGAAATTGGCCCACCGCTACAAGAACCGCTTCAGCAAAAAGGTGCTGCTCGCCGCCGGCGATACCTTCCGCGCCGCTGCCACCGAGCAGCTTGAGACGTGGGCCGAGCGGGCCGGCGTGCCATGCGTGAGTCTCGGCCAAGGCGCTGATGCGGCGGCAGTGGTGTATAAGGCGATCGACGCCGCGCTTGAGCAAGATGTCGATATCTTGATCGTTGATACCGCCGGTCGCTTGCATGCCAAGTACAACCTGATGCAAGAGCTGGAGAAGATCCGCAACATTATTGCCCGCAAACTGCCCGGCGC
Source organism: Chloroflexus sp. (assembly GCF_034431535.1). Classification (GTDB taxonomy): domain Bacteria; phylum Chloroflexota; class Chloroflexia; order Chloroflexales; family Chloroflexaceae; genus Chloroflexus. The sequence continues at coordinate 7,270 of NZ_DAOUDC010000064.1, forward strand.
GCCCCACGAGACGATTCTTGTGATCGATGCGACCACCGGCCAGAACGGGGTGTTGCAGGCCAAAGCCTTTCTCAAGGCCGCCGGTGTGACCGATGTTGCGGTGACAAAGATGGATGGCACCGCCAAGGGCGGGATCGCCTTCGCCATCGCTCAAGACATCGAACGCCCGATCCGCTACATCGGCACCGGCGAGAAGCTCGACGATCTGGCGCTGTTCGACGCGCAAACCTTTGTTGATGCACTGTTTGCCGAACCAAAAACGGTGAAAGGGTAACGGTAGCGGCCTAGCGGCGCTGTGCCTACAACAGCACAGCGCTGCTAGGCCCGTATTGAGAGAGTGCTATGTCGGTCGGAATCATCAAATGCCCATCCTGCAAGCAAAAACTTGCCATCTTTCCCTATGTGCCCGTTGGTGGGCAGGTCGTCTGCGCCAACCGTCATTGCGGCGCCAGCATCCGGCTCGTCTCGCGCAAGCCGCTGCGAGTAGAACTGGTACCCGAAGAAGAGACCTACACCGTCGATTACCGTCCGGAGTCGTATGGTTGATCGGCGGCTGATTGCCACCCTCTGTCTGATCGGCTGTGCTGTCCTGCTCGCCGGCTGTCTCCTCATCAGCGGCGAGCAGACCACTGTTTCCTTGCAAGGCAGTGCCGCCAACATCCTAACCACGTTCGTCAGCGCCGAGGGCAGCGACGAATACCGGGTGCTGGCGTTGCCGGCCAACACCGAAGCGCAGGCCATTGTTATGGTAGCAGTCGAATCGGGTGATGTGCAGATCGACCTCATCCAACCCGATGGCGCGGTCTCCTTTGCGCTCGCTAGCCGTCCGGGGACGCAAGTAACCCGCAGTGGCCCGATTCGCAGCGATGAGCAGGGCCAAATTCGCTATCGGATCACGGCCCGCAACGCGCGCAACGGCGAGATCCAGATCTTTTTGTTGCCGTGAGGGGTGGCAAACGGCAACTGTTTAGGCCCGTTTTTTGTTTCCAATCCCTACGCCGCCGGTAAGCACCACTGCGATTACGAAGATGGCCCACTTAATCACTTGCTGATGGTACGATGGCACACCGAGCAGGTTGAGACCGTTCGCCAGCATTCCAATGATGAACGATCCCGCGATTGTTCCCGGAATGCCGCCGGCGCCGCCGGCGAGGCTGCTGCCACCTAATACCGCCGCGGCGATGGCGTCCAGTTCGAGGCCGATGCCGGTGTTGGGTTGCGCCGACCACAAGCGCGCAGTGAGAATGATCCCACCGGCCACAAAGACCAACAGCATGAGCACGATTGGTACGAGGATTCCGGCAATATCATCAGTACTAAGCCAACGGAACGCTGCCGGAAAACCAGTGATGGGTTGGCCTTCGGTATACATCAGCGTCAGGCCGCGTGCCATCGCCAGCATCCCGAGCGTGGCCATGAAGGGCGGGATGCGCGCCAGTGTAATCAGTACGCCGTTGATGCAGCCAAGGCCGGTGCCGGTTGCCAATGCAGCAAGCACACTGATCTCAACCGGCCAACCCTGTTTCATCAACGCCGCGCCGATGGTTACCGATAAGGCCAGCACTGATCCCACCGAGAGATCGATCCCTCCCGTTAAGATCACCAACGTCATCCCGGCGCTGATGATGCCGTTGATGGCAGTTTGGCGCAGAATATTGATCAAGTTGGCCGGCGTCAAAAACCGGTCAGAGAGGAGCGCTAGCGCCAGCATCAACAAGATAAAGATCAGCGCCAGTCCAAACCGTTGGCCAAATGTGCGGCGATCGAAGCGATCGCTGCTCAGTGGGAATGATCGCATACTCGGTTCCCTATCTGATCGCTATTGTCGCTAGAACACGACCCCGGCCACCAAAATCACATTCGCATACGGCGTAAACTCCCCGGTGCGCACGACGGCACGCGCTTGCCGGCATAGCTCTTTGAGCGAAGCATGGCTGATCTCTTCCAATGGTGTTGCCGGTAGCATCTGCGTCAGCGCAGTACGAATGTGGGGACTGTGGCGTCCGGTCTCTTCAGCGATAATCGCGCGCTCGACCTGCATTTCGCTCAACACCGTGCGTACTGTGTCGAGAAACGGGGGCATATCCCGGCACAGGGCGAGATCAATCCGGCGCGTTTCAGGTGGTATCGGCAGGCCGGCATCAGCAATCACCACCATGTCCGCCGTGACCAAGGCTAGCAATCAGCTCCGAGAGCGCTGTATTCAGTAACAAGGTCTTCTTCATATTGCCTGCACCTCCAACAACCGCATCATTTCCACCCGTGACGGCAACGAAGGCTGCGCACCGGCGCGGGTCACGGCCAGCGCGCCAGCGGCATTGCCCCACCGCACGGCTTCGCGGGGGGGCTTGCCTTCGGCCAGCGCAACGCAAAACGCGGCTACAAACGCATCGCCGGCGGCTACGGTATCAACCACTGGCACCTGAAACGCCGGTAGCTGCACCGATTGGTCGTCGCTCATCAGCAGCGCGCCGGCTTCTCCCAGCGTCACCACGACATTCTTTACCCCTTGCTGGCGCAGCTTCGCAATCGCTGCCGCCACATCAGTTTCACCTCCAGCCAATGTTTGCAATTCCGGCTGGTTGGGCGCAAGGTAATCGAGTTGGGCCAGCAGCTCAGCCGGCAATGGACGGGCCGGCGCTGGATTAAGAATGACCTTCACTCCATATTTGCGGGCAAGGCGCGTCGCCGCCATCACCGCCTCCAATGGGCATTCGAGCGGCATCAACAGGGCATCCGCGCCGGTAAAGACAGCTTCGGCCCGCTCCACATCGGCTTCATTCACCTGCATATTCGCTCCCGGCGCCACCACAATCGTGTTTTGCCCGTGGGCGTCGAGGGTGATCAGCGCCACGCCGGTCGGGTGATCGGGATCGCGCTGGACAAAGGTTGTATCAACACCATCGTTTTGGGCCGCAGTCAGCAACGCCTCGCCAAACGCATCCACCCCTACCCGCCCGATCATACGCACCCGCGCACCGAGCCGGGTCGCCGCAACTGCTTGATTCGCCCCTTTGCCCCCCGGAAAGGTCTGAAAATCGCTGCCGATCAGCGTTTCACCGGGTTGCGGGTGGCGCGGCGCGCGCACGACGAGATCCATATTCAGACTACCCACCACAATGATTGTTGGGGTCATCGGCATGCTCCTCCTGATTGGCGTTCGACCAAACTGGTCGCGACGATATGCGTGCGCGCCGGTATGCTCGGATCCGCGATCCGCTCAAGCAGAAACTGCACCGCCGTGGCGGCTAACGCTGCTTTATCTTGGCGAATCGTGGTGAGGGGCGGATTGGCGTATGAAGCGAGCTCAATGTCATCAAACCCGACCACCGCGCAATCAGCCGGCACGCGCAGACCGGCTTCGGCCAGCGCGCGCAACGCGCCGAGCGCCATCATATCGTTACAGACAAACAGCGCCGTTGGCGGTTGGGCAAGGCGCAACAATTCGTGGGTGAGGGCGTACCCTGAATGCGGGTGAAAATCACCGCGCCGAATCATCTGTTCATTAATCGCTATGCCCGCTTCGACCAGCGCTTGCCGGTACCCAACCACCCGCTCGGCGCTCGGTGTGAGGTGCGATGGGCCGGTAATGCAGCCAATTCGGCGATGGCCCCGGCTCAAAAGATACCGGGTGGCTAATAATCCGCCTTGCAAGTTATCGGTCAGCACCGCGTCAACCTGAAGGCCGGGCAGTTGCCGATCAACCACCACCACCGGCAGTTCAAGCCGAAGCAATTCTTCGAGCGACGGGCTTTGATCACCGGTCGCCACAAAGATCAACCCGTCAACCTGCTTTTGCACAAAAACATCAACATACACTTGCTCACGGGCCAGATCATTTTTCGTATTGCCGAGAATGACGTTATACCCGGCCCGAAAAGCGGCATCTTCAATCGCGCGCGCCACTTCAGCAAAAAAGGGGTTCGCGCTATCGGGCAACATTAGGCCAAGCGTGTGCGTTTCCCCCCGCCGTAGCGAACGCGCGAGCACGTTAGGCCGGTAGTTCAACTCGGCCATCGCCGCCAATACCCGCTCGCGCGTTTCCGGCGCGACAAAGCGCGTATTGTTGATGATATGCGAGACCGTTGAGGGTGAGACTCCAGCTCGCAACGCGACTTCGCGAATCGTGGTCATATTTGTTTCGCAATCGTTTGCGCAATCGTTTGCGCACTAGTATAGCTGATCGTTGGGTCTAAGTCAATCATCGTTCGGGCTGAGCTATCCCTACGTCCGCTGCGGTACATACATGCTCCTGCCAGCCGCACCCCTCCCCTAACGGGGTTGAGGGCTAGGGTGGGGATATCGCCAATGCCAAGCCGCAGAGGGGCAAAGGCGCAGGGATGTTAAACGCAAAGCCGCAACGGGCACAAAGCACGCGAAGGGGTTAGGGGAAGGGGGCGAGGGTGGGGGTCGTTTACCCTCTCTGCGCTCTCTGCGTGCTCTGCGGTAAAACCTCTCCGCGCCCTCTGCGGTACATACATACTCCTACCCGCCGCACCCCTCCCCCAGCGGGGGTTGGGGCATCGCCAATGCCAAACCGCAACGGGCGCAAAGCCCGCGAAGGGGTAGGGAAGGGGGCGAGCGTGAGGTGGCACCCCGTTCCCCCTCTGCGCCCGCTGCGGTTAACTCTCCCCGCGCGCTTTCAGCTCAAGCAATCGCCCGCTGCTGATCTGTTCAAGCTTGCGCGTGAGGCGGTTACCGCTCAAGAGCAACTGCGCCACCGCCTGATGCGGAATAGCTATCAGATCAAGTGGCGTGAGCGCTACCACACTCGCCACCGGCACCGTTCCCCGCAGCAATTCCATCTCGCCAAAAAATTCCGCCGGTCCGAGCCGCGCCACCAGTTGCGCCGGCCCGCTCGGCCCCTGCTCAGTCTCTTCCTGTCGCAGCACCCCAACCTGACCTTGCGCAATAATGTAGAGTTTCCCACTTACCCGCCCCTGCCGGATAATCACCTGCCGCGAGGCAACCGTCATCTGCTCGGCGTTACGGGCCAGCTCGCGCAGTTGAGCGCGCGACATGTCGGCCAGCAATGGCACCCGCTCAAGCAGTCGCATGCGGTTCAGCAGTTCAGCCCCTTCCGCAGTATGCGGCGCCGCTTCGCGCAGCATCCGTTGCAATTCGCTCGCCGGCAAGTACAGCAGATCACTCTCAATGCTGGCCCGATATTCGCAATCCGTCACCTCTTGCCCTTGCAGCTCGCCAAAATAGTTGCCGCGGTGCAATTCGCGCACCGCGTCGCCATTCCGCTCCAATACCTCACCCGTCTCGATCACCCAAATCCCGCGCGGCGGTTCGCCAGCGCGCAGCAACACCTCGCCGGTAGCCACCCGTTGCGGCACAAAGGCCGCCGCCAGTTCCTGCAACTCGTGGTCGTCGCAGGTGGCAAATAGCTCAATCTGGCGCAGCAAGCGCAGGCGCGCTTCCCTCGCATCGCCGAACGCCTGCGAGATTTCATTGGCCCACGGCATCTGGGCAAGGCAGTGCCGCTCAAGCGCCTCGCGCTCCGGCCACGGCAAGGCGTCATACGATGCCAGCAGCGCGCGGCGGGCAAACGCCCGTCCCGCCAGTTGTTCCAGTGATGTGGCGGTGTAACGCAGAATCTCAGCATAACGCGCTGCTTGCGCATCGAGCGGCATTTCCAGTACCGTTGGGCTGATCCGTACCTGATCCCGGTCAAAGGTGATTTCCCAGTTGGCCGTCGCCGCCAGCACATCCATCCGGTTATCCAGCGCGCTGGTGCGTTGCACCCCGTAGTTTGCGCGCAACAGGCGGTACATGCCGATGTACATGTGGCGAAAGGCGTCTTGCAGCCGCACCTTCTCACCCAATGCCGGCTGCAACGGCCAGCTCAACCCGCTCAGGCTGATGCTGCGCAAGGTGACGAGGTGGGTGGCCCACGCCGCCGCCCACAAGCCGGCGGCCAACACCAGCAGCGCCAGCGCCGGCGGCGTGTTTCGCCACACCGGCAACAATTCCAACAAATAGCTGCCGATTTGAATCAGAATGCCAAACCAGAGTAATAGCCAGCTCCAGAAGAGCCGCGCATCGCGCAAACTGATGAGCAGCGGCAAGAGCAACGCTTGCCCGATCACGCCGCTATAGATCGGGACAGCGGCAGTCAAAGCCCACAATGGGCTATATTCGGGGTGCGCTATGCGGATGAGTTCGGCGGCGATCGCGCCGGCAGGGAAGGCGAGAGTGAGCAAGAAGGCGCTGGCGATCAATTCACTGCTGCGCTGTTGGTGCAAATCAACATCGAGCAGCGCGACGAAACCGGCTAAGAGCAGCAGCGCATAGCCGGCAATCTCCATCCCCGACCAGAGCCGTACTGCATCAGGGGCGAGGAGGTATCCCGCCTGCGCCACCATTTCGATCACGCTGATCAGCAAGAAGCTGGCCAGTGCCCGCCCGATCCATGCCCCTTCATAGTCGCGTTGCAGGTACCATTGCGCGATGACTGCCGCGACCCACAGCGTGGTCAGTACGATGCCGGTTTCCCAACTCAGCCCGAAACGCAGCGGTAAGAGGCCAACTGCCAGCGCCAGCGCGCCGAACGCGCTCGCCACAATCAGCGGGTTACGACCATACCCGCGCCGGGCCAGCCATACGGCAGCGGCGCGGATCGCGCCCCATCCGGTCAGCGCAACCCCGACGACCAATGGCGCAATGACCAGCACAAACAGCGCCACCGCTAGCAGCCGCCCGAACCAACCCCCAGCCCACAGTTCGCTGACCATACTGGCAAATTGGCGTTGCCAAAAGAGGGTCGCCATCACGATTGCCACGCCGGTGTAGATCGCACTCAGCAGACCGTAGCCGGCAAAGATTCGCTCTTCTTGGTTGAATGCTGCACCGGAGCGTAGCTTTTGCCAGAACGGTCCGCCGATAAAGGCGAGCGCCCGGTTGCGCAGATTCGGCAAGCGCAACGCATCAACCAGAATGAAATAGCCATCGAGTTCGAGTAACGGGTTGAAGTTAAATAGTGCTGTCAGGTACGAAGCGGTCGCGATCCGGCGCATCCACACCCCGGCGAGGGTGTCAGGCGCGGCCCATGCAATGATCGCGGCAATCGATCCGATCAGCAAATCGCAGAGCGGGCCGGCCAGCGACACCAGCATGCGCGCATGGCGCGGCGCGAGCCAAATGTCGCTAGTATCGACAAAGGCCGCCGGCATGCCAAAATAGAGCATAATCCCCGCCCGCGGCACATGCCGGCCAAAGTGTTTCACCGCCAAGCCGTGGGCGATTTCGTGCAAGGTGAGGGTGATAAACAGCGCAATGCCTAACATCAAAAAGTCGACCGCAAACTGTTCGCCGCTGATCAGGTCGCTGCCGCTCACGCCCGGCAAAAAGTAGTAGATCGCGCCGATCACGGTGATGATACCGAGCAACCCGGCAAAGAAGCGGTTGAACAGCCAGCGCCCAACCCAGCGGTATAACCCGTCAAACAGCGCATCAGCTCCAGTAAAAGCAAAACTGCGTCCATGGGTGAGGCTGAGGAGGCGTTGGCCCAAGCCCTCTGCCGTGCGTTGTTCGAGTTGGGTACTTAAACGCCGGTAGATGCCGGTTGGGGTGTCGGTTAGAAATCCCTGTGCGCGCAACGTATCAACCAAGTCAGCGATGGGCAACAATTGCTTGAAGCGCAGAAAGCCCATCGTCGCCAATTGGGCAATCGTCCGGCTGCCGTCCATCACCTGCCAAATCTCACGCTCGGCAGCGCTCAAGCGCAGGTAATGCCCGCTCGGACTGCGCAGCACCGTCACCTGTTGGCTGCCTTCGTTGAGCGTCTCTTCGATCACCCCCTCGATCCGCTGGGGCCGGTATTGGGCCGGATCGGCGCGTTGGCGCAGAATACTCCACACCCCGCCTTCGCCGGCTGGGTGGGTGATCAGCCGGCGTTGCAGGCTCTGGTAGAGGGTGCGGCGCTGGTCGCTCGGAGCAGTCACCTGCTCTTCGAGCGTAGACCAGAAGTGGCGTTGTGGGCGCAAGGTTTGTGCCATGCCGATGCGCAGAATTTCGACGCGAGTATCCGATCTGCCATTATCATGAACGGCCAATCTGCGTTGCCTTTACATCATAAGAGCGAAGTCGTGATTTGCCAAACCTGTTTTTCGTTTTTATTGCGAGCGAAAATAGCCCTCACAGTACGATTCTGCTGTGGAATGCGGTAGTCTCACTGCCGCACTCCATAACCTTGCGCACGTAGCTTCCTCCCAGCAGGAGGAGGCTGGGAGTGGGCATAACCGCATCCTTATCACCCTGAACTCCGTCTGCGCTCGCGCGGGGTAGGATCAGGGCGCTGCTGCGTACCGCTTGAGTAATGCTTCTCCTGTCAACCCAGCATCTCCCCTCTCCCGCGCCAGTGGGAAAGGGGCTGGGGGTGAGGGTATATCTGCGCATTGCAAAGCCTTCAACTGTATCTACGCTCATACATTCTGTCCGTCCTTGCACCCCGCTTGGGGAGGGAGTCACACCCTCACCCCGCAGCGCAAGAGATGGCGTAGACGCCCCCTATTGTCATTGCGAGGGAGCGGCGACACCCGGCGCAGCGGGGCGTCGCCCGACCGGAGCAATCTCCCGCTTCAGAAGGAACGATCTGCTGTCACAGGGTAAAGGAGACACGGAGGCGCCCTAATCGGGAAGATGTACACGGTTCGGAGGCATAGGGCGTAGACCCCGCAGCCTACAGCCGCTTCAGCGATGGCAATCCTCGCTATGGAGCGCGCCAGTGTAGCTGCCGCACTCCATAACCAAAACACATTGACAGTCTCGCCGAACATGGTACGATGCTAATATGAGCACGAAACGCATTGTTGTTACCGGGGCGACCGGCTTAATCGGTCGCAAATTGGTCGCCGAACTCCGCAACGATTACGAGCTCGTGATTTTTAGTCGCGATCCGTCCCGCGCCCGTTCGTCGTTGCCCGGCGCCGCCGACTATGTGGCGTGGCAACCCGCCGAGCAAGGGCCATGGTTTGCGGCTATCAACGGCGCATGGGGCGTCATCCATCTCGCTGGCGCGCCGATTTCATCCGGCCTGCTCGGCATGCGGTGGACACCCGAATACAAAACAGAGATTCGCAACAGCCGGGTGATCGGTACTCGTGGCATCGTCAACGCTATGGCAGCGGCCCAGCAACGGCCAGCGGTGTTTGTCTGCGCGTCGGCGGTTGGCTACTACGGCTTTTATCGCGATAATACGCCCCTCGATGAGAATTCGCCTCCCGGACGCGATTTTCTGGCGCAGGTTTGCGTAGCGTGGGAAGCTGAGGCGGCCAAAGCCGAAGCGTTGGGTGTGCGCACGGTGATGCTCCGCACCGGTCTGGTGCTCGATCCCGATTCGGGTGCATTGCCCCAGATTATGCTACCGTTCAAGCTGCTCACCGGCGGCCCGATTTTGCCCGGCACGCAGGTCTACCCGTGGATCCATCCGGCTGACGAGATTGGTTTGATCCGCTTTGCGCTAGAGAACGAGCGCGTGTGCGGCCCGCTCAACGCCGCCGCTCCCGGTGCGCTGTCCAACCGTGATTTCGCCGCCGTGCTCGGCAAAGTGCTCGGTGCGCCGTCGTGGTTGCCGGTGCCTGAGTTTAGCCTGCGCATTGCCCTCGGTGAAATGGCCGATCTGGTGGTCAATGGCCAAAACGCTGTGCCGCGCAAAGCGCTCGATCTGGGGTATCAGTTCCGCTTTCCCACCCTCGAACCGGCCTTGCGCGATTTGCTCAACATGCCGCGTTGAGGTTGTAGCGCACAGACGCTCTGTCCCTGTATCAGCGTCTGTGCGTTCCTGCGGACACCGCGATCGAATCTCATCAACTTCTTACTTGCTTCTAACCCAAAATTAAAATCGGCGCGCCATGATACCCTCAGCGATGGCGGCAGGTGTCGCCTGAAGCAGAGGAGGTTTCATTATGAATGTCAATCGGCTGGCATTGATCTTTGTCTTTTTGCTTGGCATCTTTATTGGCGTCGCTGGTGGCGGCGCCGCTGGCGGCGTGGCTGGCTATCTCGTCTCACGCCAAACCGTCGCGCAGGTCTCGGCGACGGTAACCTCTTTGCGGACGCAATCGGTCGCGGCGACAACGAATAGCGCCGCTGCGCCTGCCCAATCTCCGGCAGTGTCCGATGCAGTCGTCGTCAGTCTGTCGGATGCGATGGTTGAAGCGGTGAAGCGGGTGGCGCCAGCTGTGGTGACAGTCACGGTCGAGAGCAGCACCGGTCGCGGTAGCGGCAGCGGTGTGATTATCAGCAACGATGGCTACATCGTCACTAACAATCACGTGGTCGATGGCGGTCGTCGCTACTTTGTGTTGTTCGCCGATGGCACGCGCCGGCAAGCCAATTTGGTTGGCACTGACTCGCTCAACGATATTGCCGTGCTGAAGGTTGATGGCGAGGTGCCCGGCGTGGTGGTGATTGGCGATTCGGCGGCGTTGCAGCCCGGCGAGACGGTGCTGGCGATCGGCAGCCCGCTCGGCAACTTTCGCAACACCGTGACGGCTGGCGTCGTCAGCGCGCTGAACCGTTCGGTGCCCGGCAGCGGGATGGAAGGCTTGATCCAGACTGACGCAGCCATCAATAGCGGCAATAGCGGCGGCCCGCTCATCAACTTGAAGGGTGAGGTGGTCGGCATTAATACGATGGTCGTGCGCAACGAGCTTGGGTTTGGTTCGAGCGCGCCGGTTGAAGGCTTAGGCTTTGCGGTGCCGAGCAGCATCTTCTCGAACGTGGCCGATCAGATCATCCGCACTGGGCAGGTGCGCTATCCCTTCCTCGGCATTACCTATCTGATGATCGATGGTGAAGTGGCGGCGCAGTACAATCTGCCGGTGCAGAACGGCGCGTTTATTAATCCCGGCCTCAGCGGCCAACCCGCCGTCTTGCCCAACACCGCCGCGGCGCAGGCTGGCTTGCGCGAGGGTGATATCATCACCGCCGTCAACGGCCAACGCCTCGATCCCAACACCTCGCTGCGCCAATTGCTGTTGCAATACCGGCCCGGCGATATGGTCGAATTGACCATCCTACGCGATGGTACAGAACAGAATGTGACGGTGACGTTGGGCGAACGTCCCAGCAATCTGCGATAATGTAGAGCCGCACCGCCGTGCGGCTCCCACCCCATATCATCACCAGTATGCAGTCGAGCCGCACCGCCGTGCGGCTCGAAACTTATCCCCTCGTTGGTCACTATGCATTGCCAACCAACCGGTTCACCGTCCCCACCCGGCCCGCCGCAGCCGGGCGACAAATTCGCTCAGCAGCAGGGCGGTGGCCCCCCACACCTTGTACCCGTTGAGGGCGAAAAACGGCACCCTCATTCGGGTTCCGCTCCGTTCCCAAATCTCCTCGCGCACCGTCGCCGGATCGAAGAGCGCAGCCAGCGGCACTGTAAACACGCTCTCAACCTCTTCCGGATCGTGGTTCGGCTCAAACGGCGCTGGGTACGCGCCCACAATTGGGGTCAAGTAGTTGTTGCTCGGCGGGATGTAGAAGGTGGTCAGCGCACCGAGCACTTCCACCTGTACCGGGTCAACCCCAATCTCTTCATGCGCCTCGCGCAGCGCTGCGCCGGCGGCGCCGCCATCGCCGGGATCGATCCCGCCTCCCGGCAACGAAACTTCGCCGCGATGGGTGGTGACGCGGCTCGAACGTACCGTGAGCGGTAGGTGCAATTGATCGTCGCGCGGAAAGAGGAGCAGCAACGCCGCCGATTGGCGCGGCGTGACTTCCGGCGGCGGCGTGAATGGGCGCAACGGCGCGCCATCAAGCCGGCGCAGGATCAGCACCTCTTCGAGTGACGGCGGCGGTCCGGCCAGCGCCTGCCGGATCAATTCAATTTGTGTGCGCCAATGCATAATGCTCTCCATCATCGGAATGATTGTACTCTATTGTACTGCGTTCTTTCTCTTCGACCCATGCTCCGCTTGCCGTCTCTGCGCTTCTCCGCTACAATCCAACCATCAGCACCAGTATTTCCCACGAGGAGGCGCGCGTGTACAACCTGCAGGAACAGATTCAGGCCGATCATGACTATCTGATCCACCCGCTCACCCATCCGACGGCGCATCAGAACCCGACAATTTGGGTGGCCGGCCGTGGATCGATCGTTATCGACGCTGAAGGGCGCGAGTATATCGATGGCCTGAGCGGGCTGTGGAATGTGAATGTTGGCCATGGGCGCGAAGAGCTGGCCGAAGCCGCTTGTGCACAGATGAAGCAATTGGCCTATTATTCGTCGTATGTTGGTTCGACCAATCTGCCCGTCATTCAGTTGGGGCGGAAACTGAGCGAACTCTTTTACCCCAGCATCAACCACTTCTTCTTCACCTCCGGCGGCGCCGAGAGCACCGAAAGCTCGTTTAAGACGGCGCGTTTCTACTGGAAGGCGGTTGGCAAGCCGGAGAAGGTCAAGTTCATTTCGCGCATGAAGGGCTACCACGGCGTGACGATGGCCGCTATGAGCGCCACCGGCTTGCCGGCCTACTGGCCGATGTTCGAGCCGCGCGTGCCCGGTTTTATCCATATCGAGTCGCCTTATCCCTACCGCTTTGTCAATCCGACTCCGCACCTCAGCGATGGCGTCGCCGCCGCCAATCTGCTTGAAGAGGCGATTCTGCGCGAAGGGCCGGAAACCGTCGCCGCCTTTATCGCCGAGCCGGTGCAGGGCGCCGGTGGCGTCATTCCGCCCCAAGACGACTATTTCAAGCGGATCCGTGAGATTTGCGATTACTACGAGGTGCTGCTGATCAGCGACGAGGTGATTACCGGCTTTGGCCGCACCGGGCGCTGGTTTGGGCTCGATCACTACGGCATCGAACCCGACATTGCCCAGTTCGCTAAGGGGATCACGTCGGGCTACATTCCGCTCGGTGGCATTGGCGTCAGTGACCGCATCTACGAAGCTATCGAGTCGGTTCCGCCCGATAAGCGCTGGATGCACGCCTTTACCTATTCCGGCCACCCGACCGCTTGCGCGGTGGCGCTGGCCAATATTGCGATTATCGAGCGGGAAGGGTTGGTGCAGCGTGCCGCCGAAGTAGGCGATTACATGCAGCGCCGGCTACAAGAGCTGTATGCGCTGCCGCACGTCGGCAACGTGCGTGGCAAGGGCATGATGGCCGGCATCGAGTTGGTGGCCGATACCGCCACCAAGGCGTCCTTCCCCGCCAGCGCCAATGTTGGCGTGCGGGTGCAGAAAGAGATGACCGCGCGCGGTCTCTTCACCCGCGTGGTTGGCGATACCATCTGCCTTGCCCCGCCGTTGGTCACCACCTACGAGCAGATCGACCAAATCGTCACCATCATCGCCGATGCCATCGAGGCCACCATCGCCGCCATCCAGTAGGGGCCCAGCGCGCTGGGCCCC
>NZ_DAOUDC010000065.1:0-138284 GCF_034431535.1 Chloroflexus sp.
CGCCGCAATCACTGCGGCGCGCTTCGTATTTTTTGGCTTAGCTTGAGCGATGTTCTGTCGCTGCCCACGCCGGCGGGCGCTTTTCAACGAACGCGGCGACCCCCTCTTGAGCGCATGGCTCCATCATATTGCAAGCCATCGTCTGGCCGGCGAGTTGATAGGCTTCTTCCATCGGCAGTTCGATCTGGCGGTAAAAGAGCGACTTACCGATGGCAATCGACTCAGCCGGCTTGGACAGGATCGCATCAACTAGCCGCTGCACCTCGGTGTCGAGTTCAGCGGGGGGCGCAACCCGGTTGACCAACCCTAGCCGTTCGGCGGTCGGGGCATCGATAAACTCGCCGGTGACGAGCATCTCAAAGGCGGCTTTGCGCCCGATGTTGCGCGACAGCGCGACCGACGGTGTTGAGCAGAAAAGACCGACGTTAATCCCTGACACCGCAAATTTGGCTTCGGTCGAGGCGACAGCGAGATCGCACATCGCGACCAACTGGCAGCCGGCGGCGGTAGCGATGCCATGCACGCGGGCGATGACCGGCTGCGGCATACGCTGAATGGTCAGCATCATCTGCGAACAGCGGGCGAAGAGGTCTTCGTAGTACTGCTGGTCGGGATGGGCCTGCATCTGCTTGAGATCGTGGCCGGCGCAGAACGCCTTACCGGCGGCGGCCAGCACCACCACCCGCGCCTGCGGGTTGGCGGCAATCGCGTCAAGCTCGGCTTGCAGCGCGGCCAGCATCTCGTCAGAAAGGGCGTTAAACTGGCGAGGGCGGTTGAGGGTGAGGCGGGCAATGCCGCGCCCGTCAATTTCGCTCAGCACGTAGGGTTCGACGGCGGTCTCGCTTGGTTGCATGGCGCTCTCCTTTGATGTGTTACCGCAGAGGACGCGGGGGACGCAGAGAATGATGCACCTTTCAGCATCTGCTGCGGTAAGCCGGTATTGGTACGGTTGGGCGAGATGGGATACTCGTGTTTTATTGTACACGAAGATAGGCTTGAGTATGGCGGAATGGGGATTGTTACCCAGTGATACAGGTCATTTTCCACCATTTCAACCGCCGTTCGGGTATTCCGAATTTGGTTATCGACAACACTGCTCACCCCCCTATAATCAAAATCACCGCGACCACAAAACTAATCCCAATACCGTGACGCGGCAACGGCGCTGAGGGTTCGTTCACAGGGAGATGATGGCATGCCGGTGTCCGAGACGATGGCGGAGACCACCGTAGCTGGCGCGCGTCCAATGAATGGGCGGGAGTATCTTGAGAGCCTGCGTGACGATCGAGTGGTCTACTTTCAAGGCGAGCGGGTGAAGGATATTACCACGCATCCGGCCTTCCGCAATTCGGCGCGGATGGTGGCGCGGTGGTACGATCGTCTGCATGAGCTGCACCAAGAGGATATGGCGCGCGGCGGGCCGGAGAACTGGAAGTGGACGATGCCGACCGATACCGGCAGCGGCGGCTGGACTCACCCCTTCTTTGTTAGCTCGCGCACGGTTGATGATCTGGTGCGGGCGTGCGATACGATTGCCGAGCTGCAGCGGACGGTCTATAGGTGGATGGGCCGCGCCCCATCGGCATTCGGTTAAGGAATTGGTTGTACCTTGACAAGCAGGTGGCGCGGCACGGCAATTCCGAGTATGGTGCTGGTTGGTATCACAGCATCCATCCCCACAGGAGATTGCCATGCCGCGTCCCGTCCATCATACCAAATCTGCATCCGCCTAGAAGCACGATATCCTGCCGCTGCTGCCACCCGATCTCGATCACCTGGCGGCCACCACCGGCGCCTCTCGCCGCCCTCGCGCCTTCGCGTGCGCTGCCGACCAGGTGCGCGGATGACTGGCCTCCGCACTCACCAGTACCAGGCTCCGCCATCTGGGCGCCTGGGCAACCATCCAGCAGGGCGCCGCCCTCGCGCCTTCGGCAAGGTTTGCGCGCCTGCGCGCCGCTGGCTCCTTCCGCCAGGCGCTGGTCGCCTATCGCCTGAGTTAGCCCCACCCGCGCCGGTTGACCCAAGTGGTGCGCAGTCGGGTGCTGCTGGTCGATGCCTCGGCCATCCGTTTCGCCCACGGCTGCGGCGATAATGCCCGCAGGCATGGGGCGTATGACCTGATGACCGGCCAACTGGCGCCGATCCATCTGACCGATGCGCGTGGCGCGGAACACGTCCGCCCGTTCGTGTTCCAGCCCGGCGATCTGGCGGGACGCGATGCCGGCGATGGCTATCGCGACCGGATCGCCCACATCCGGCAGGTCCAGGCGGATGCGCTTGGCCGGAGCGATCCGCCAAGGGTTCCGCTCGAAACCGCTGATAGGCAGCGCTGGGATGTGCGGGACTGGCTTGATGGCCGGCGCCGCACCCAGGGGAGCCGGTTGGCCTAGTATCGCCACGGGGATCCGCGGCTGCCCGTCCGCCTCCTCGCGCAGCTGCTGCCCGAACCGCACCGCCAAAGCGTGCAACACCGCGCCAAAACGCGCGCTCGACGCAAGCAACGCCCGCCGACCGAAGTGGTACCGTACTTTGCCGATGGGATGCTGCCGATCACCACGCTGATGGACACGACGGCGTGGCCGGATGCCCTGCTCTGGCGGAGCGATGCGGCACGCTGGCAGGTGGACCTGCGGTTCAAACGGATCACACAGCAGCGTGCCCTGGGACACGGGCGTGCCCGCACGATGGCGAGTGCGGACCCTGTGAGCTGAACGCCTATGGGGCCGAAGCCCCCTTCGAGGTCTTCTTGCAGCCGCGGGTCGAGGGTGAAATCGCCTTTCTGATCAGTGAAACGCTCGATTGGCCAAACATCACGCCGCAACAAGTGCCGGCTGCCATCGAAGCGCTGGCGGCTGCGATTGAAATTGTCGATAGCCGGATCGAACGCTGGCGGATCAAACTCGCCGACACCATCGCCGACAAGCCTCGTATGGCGGACTGACGATCGGTGCGTGGACCAAGGTGTTGCGCAGCAGTGACCTCTGAACCATTGGCATGGTCATGAGTCACAACGGGCGGCCCGCTGTGTTCGGCGCCGGCGCGGCGGCGATCGGCTACCCGGCGCTGGCGGTGGCGTGGCTCGCCAACAAGTTGCGCAGCTTTGGCATCCCGCTGCGCGCCGGTGATTATTGTGATCTCTGGCACGTTGGCGGCTAGCGTTCCCGCCCAACGCGGCGATCTCTTTGTGCTCGAAATGCACGGCCAACCGCCGATCAGTTTACGGTTTGTGTGAGCGGATATCCAGCCGAGCGCGCGGCGGAAGACGTGATGGTGCTGGGGGAACGCAGCCGCTTATGGAGTGCGGCAGTCCAACTGCCGCAAGCGATGCCATACGTCATCGTGCCGGCAAGAATGCAGCCGCTTATGGAGTGCGGCAGTCCAACTGCCGCGAGCGATGCTATACGTCATCGTACCGGCAAGAATGCAGCCGCTTATGGAGTGCGGCAGTCCAACTGCTGCATGTCATGTCAAATCTGCGCGCCATAGCGAGCCGCTTAGTGATGGTATATTCACAGGAGTAACCAATGCCAATGCTTGAAGTCTTTTACAGTGGCGACCAACCGCCGAGCCGCGAACAAAAGCGGGTCGTGAAGACACACTCGCAGTGTTGGCGGAGGAAGAGGAAACGAGGCAGGATCAGGAATAGTTTCCATTCTTTCCCAAAAGCGAGGGTGTGAGAGAGGTAGGTATTGCCTCACACAGTTTGCGTCATTGCAACACCTGCTGGTCAAGTGCGGGCAATCAGCCCGCGCTCCCACGTGCGCTTACTTCCTTCACCACCTCTTCACAACTTCTCATCAATTCCGGCACGGGCTTGTGTTATGACTCAGGTAGACGATACTCTGGCATACCCAGCACGTTCAGGAGCAGACTATGCCCACCGATCAGCGTGACCTCTTTGATCTCGGCTTGCAAGCCGATCTGACAATGATGCAGCAACCGCTGCTCACCCGTCGGCGTCTCTTGCGGCTAGGCTTGGTGGGAATCACCACCTTCCTTGCCGGCTGCACGCCAATGGCCAATCCAGTGGCTACCCCCACCACCGCGCCAAACCCCACCGTTGCCCCCACCACCGCGCCGGCTGCGGCGGCGGCCACTGCAGTGCCAACCACGGCCCCTGCTGCCACCATCGCACCCACAGCAGCCCCGACCAGCGTCGCGGTAGCCGAATGCGTCGATGCCATTCCGCGCGAAACCGCCGGCCCCTTCCCCGGCAACGGCGCGCAAGGCGCTAGCCTCAACGTGCTCAGCCGGTCGGGAGTGGTGCGGCCCGACATCCGCACCAGTCTCGGTACCGGCAACACCGCCGCCGGCGTGCCGTTGCGGCTTGAATTGAAGCTGGTGCGGGCGGGCGGCGACTGTGCGCCACTGGACGGCTACGCGATCTATGTTTGGCACTGCGACGCGCCGGGACGTTACTCGATGTACAGTCCCGGCGTCGAGGGCGAAGACTACTTGCGCGGGGTGCAAGCCGCTGGCGCGGATGGGATCATCGTGTTTCAGACCATCTTCCCCGGCTGTTATGCTGGCCGCTGGCCGCACATCCACTTCGAGATTTACCCCTCGCTTGAGCAAGCCACCAGCGCGCGCAACGTGGTGCATACGTCACAACTGGCCTTTCCCGCTGATATTAGCCGGCAAGTATACGCCGAAACCCAATACGGTGCCAGCTTGCGCAACCTCGGACGGCTCTCGCTTGAACGGGATGGCGTCTTCCGCGACGGCTGGGAGCAGCAGATGGCAACCGTCACCGGCTCGATCAACGACGGACTGGTAGCGCGGTTGACGATCGGTGTGCCGGTGGGGTGAGGGGCAGATCGGGTTTACCGCAGGGGCGCGGATGACGCAGAGGGTGATTCCCTATTCCCCCCCCTGCACCCTCGGCGGTAAAACATTGCACGGAATAGCCGCAAAAAGGCGCAAAAGGCACAAAATCGCTGGTTAGAACGCTGCGCGGTATGCAGCAGATGTTTCCCGCAGGGGACGCGGAGGGTGAATCGCCATTTCCCCTGCACCCTCGGCGGTAAACATTGCGTTGGTTCCTACCCCCGGCCACCTCTTCCACCTGGCGGCGTCAGCCCCCTCTCCCGCGTTAGCGGGAGAGGGGATGGGGGAAAAGGAAGGAGAAAGGCTCCTCCCTCGCTTCTTCCCCCCACTCCCAACCCTTTGCGATCTTCGCGTTCGTTGCGCCTTTGCGCTTACCGTCTCTGCGCCTTTGCTCGCTTTGCGTTGACTCCCTCACCCCCCAACCTCCACTCCCACCTCGCGGCGGGAGAGGGGGAGCTGTTCAAGTGTGAAAAATGGCTTGGCGCCTATGTTCGTGAGTACGTTGGCCTCTTCGCTTCACTTGCCAAGATGTCTTTCAAATTCGGCAACTGCTCGCCGGTAACGACGACGATCTGGCGGGCTTTGGCTTGGTCGGAAAATGATCGCCAAGCATCAGGATTTGCGTTTTGGCTGCTGCGGGCCGCAATAAACAGCTTGACGACGAATGAACCGCCGATCAGAACAGTGATTGATTGGAGTTTATCGAGGTAAGGCGTTTTGAAAGGGCTCTGATCGGTTTTGCATTCGGCAATCAACAGCGAAGCCGCAGATGTGGCGGCGAGATCGAGCTGATTAATCGCAACTTGTCCGTCTATCGGCATCTCAAGCCCATACTGGTAATCATCGAAACAACCAGCTTGGCGTGCCGCATCCCACGCAAAGATTTCAAGCCATAGACCATCGACGAATTTCCACAAATCCTGATGCACCTGATGAAGGTTGTATAAACCATTTTGGCGCTGGGATTGATCGATGAAACCGGCATTGCTAAGCAGTGGCAGCCAGTTCTGCATAGTCGGTGTCAGCGATACACCTTTCAACCAGCGTGGCCCTCTATAGCTTGCATTTGCCTCCACTTTGCGCAATTGCTCTCGAAACTCAATCGCCTCATCCGGCGCTTGCGCCATCTGGCGGGCGAGTTCGAGCCACGATTGCGGCGGCGGCGATGTAGGGTTTGCTTGGCGCTGATAGATACGGAGATATTCGGCGACGGATAGGCGGTATGGATCACCCTGTGGCGGCTGGCCGGCCAACGTGATGACACGGCGATTGTTGGTGTCGAAGTACCAAATATCGGCATTTCGTGCGCGCCCAGCTTCATACGCCCCAATGCTCATAACGGTTGTGGCGCAGGTGACGTTACACACCCAACGCAGCTCAGGATGGGAGTCGATGACGTTAACGCAGGCTTGCTTGATCTGCTCGATATCAAAGGCATCAACTGCGGCTGGCGGCAAGATTGTGCTCCCAATATTTTTGAGCGCGGGATACACCATCTCCCACGCTTGGCCGGGTCTGAGCGCCTCGTGAGATGCAATCGGCGCAATGATCTGCGGACGGAGGTGCTGCGCGCTGAGGATATTCGGCGTCTGCCGGCCACCGATCAGGATGAGCAGGGCGGTTGGCTGCTGAGTCATACGCGGTTGCTCCGTGTCGGTTGGATGTTGGCGATAGGTGGTTGGGTCAGCCGGGTTGGACTGGGTGGTTCGATGTTGGTGCTCGCGTGGCGTTCGGTTAGGGTAGGAATGCGAGCTACATTGACTATATTGAGACGTGTGAAATCTGCTGACACACTTGCCGGTAAGCGTTCGATCATTCGCTAATGCCGGCTTTTCTTCCGTTGTACGTGAAGGATGATCTTACCGGCTTTCTGCTCGACACGAACTACCTCAACGCGGGCAGAGTCTTTTTGCAGGCGGTAGTTTGGCACACCGGGTTCACGCTTCAAGATAGCTTTGACATTAGGATAGCCGGGTACCTCAATCAGGAATATCTCGTCATCGCCATCGATGACTTTACCAGTGAAGCTATCTCCTACCTGCTTCGGCGACTTTAGCGCTGCTGGTTGAGAGTCTTTCTGCGGCGCTGCCGGTTCAGGGTGATCTACCGGTACCGGTTTGGGTGGTGCAACCGGCGGAACTTCCGCTTCGACCGCTTTGCGCACCGATTCCGGGACGTTGCGATAGTAGCGGAGCAGCCGCAACGCCCACCCCAGCGTTTGCACCATCTCGTCGTAGTCCATCCCCTTGAGGTGGCGCTGGCAGGCGACGAG
This sequence comes from Chloroflexus sp., assembly GCF_034431535.1. Lineage (GTDB taxonomy): Bacteria > Chloroflexota > Chloroflexia > Chloroflexales > Chloroflexaceae > Chloroflexus. The sequence goes on from NZ_DAOUDC010000065.1 coordinate 7,100, forward strand.
GATTTTGCGGTAATAGCCGAGGGTCTGGCTAGAGCGAATAACCGCGTGCCCATTGTTGACGATGGTATTGAGATAGGCAAAGAACGCTTTGGGGTCACGTTTGCTGCGCAGATACGCCAGCGCTTTCTGCGCCTCGTTGGGATCGACGCTGCCGCCGGCAAGATCGGCGGCGAGTTGTTCGGCGGTGGTAAAAGTTTTCATACAAGCGATGCTCCTAAATGTATCAAGCAGATTCTTCAGCTAAGATTTGTTCATGAACCTTCATGCACTCCGTGGCTGCTTTGGCGTAATCAGGATAGAGCAAACAAATTGAATGGTAAATATCCAAATGTGATTGGTGCAATTCTCGAATCATGGCACCGGCTTGCAAAGCCATAACGCCAAATTCATAAGCATCTATTAAATTTCCGTCTTCGTCAAAAAGTTTAACGATTTCTTGGTATGCACAACGCAATTCTTCGATTGGTAGCTCTCGTGAATTTATTGCTTTTCGCAGAACGTCTTCTATCTCACTTCTAACCTCGTCTCTGATACAATCGTGAGGAAACTTGTTCTTCAAACGCTTAGCATGGTTGATCAGAGTTATACCACTTGATGTACTCTCTCTGATGGACACTTTTTGTCCTAAAAATCTTTTCTTATTTTTAATTCTTGAATTTCTGATAATATTTGATGTTTAATTTTTTCATCAAAAGTGTTTTCTAGTTCATACCTCTTAGCTGCAAGATTTGCATCTATGGAATCTATTCGATCTTGTAAACTTTGAATTGCTCTCACATTTGGCGAAGATGCCTTCTCTTTTTTAATCGCCTCACGCACTGCTTCTGATGCCGTGACGATACTATCTCCCGCGCGAACAAAGGTTATCTGAGCAGGAAACACTCTTTTGTTGCTGGTTTGTATTTCTTGCGTCGTCTCGTGAAGATATGGTGTTGGTGGTATTATGATAACGATAAGCTTCTTTCCGTCAATGGAGACACTTTCTACTTGTAGATCGGGTAGGTGAGGTTGGTAGTAATGATTGACTCTTTGTAGTATTTGTTGTTTGTTAATGGAGACTTCTGTACAATCATAAAGATGCCGCTGCTCATCAACACCAATAACCAAATAACCGACCTTGCCGGCAAAACCAACGTTACCGTTTGCAAGAGCTAAGATGTCTTTGATTAGTTCACCCCATTGTTGTTTCCTAACTTGTTGATCTTCATGATGAATTTGGTAAAATTCTCGCTTGAATTCCAGCTTTGGATTTTCTGGCTGATTTAGCAGTGTTCTGAGTTCTGCTTCGTTCATAGGACGTTCATGCCATATCAATAACTTCCCTTCGGACAATCCCGATCCTTGCGCGGACAGCGCAAGATGTCGGCGAGCTTGGTTAGTTGCGGTTGCAAGACGAGCTTGGAACCGGCGGCGATCAGTTCATCAATCGTTGGCGTAGCGGCGGCGGCATCGTCGCCGCTGTAGCGCGCTTTGGGATTGTCGCACTGCAAGACCGGCTGGCTGATTTCGATGGTGCCGAGGCAGGCCGGTTTGCCGCCGCCAAGTTTGGGGCAGAAGCTTGGTTGGCCGAGCCCCAGCGCGATCAAGATCACTCCCAATTCTTCTTTGGTGAGGTTGTTAAAGGTCATACGCAGGCGGAAGGTGCTGCCGGCAGCGCACGCTTCAAGCGGGAGGTTGCCTTTGGCGAGGTTGCCGTGCATATAGAACTTGCGTCCGCGCGCGCGGCGATTCTCATCGAAATAAGTGTAGCGAGGGCGGAAGAGTTGCGGCGACGGGATAATCTCAACCTGCCCTTGTAAGGCTGCGTCGGCAAAGTTCACCGAGCCTAAATACCCCAGCGCGCCAAAGATACGTCCGGACAGATCAAGTCCATGCTTATCGATAGACCGGGGTGGTAGATATTGGCTCGCCCGTTCGTGAGAGCGGGTGATGGTGACAGCCGAGGGAGTAATCGCTTCCACAATGCTGCGGATGCAGCCTTTGAGCGATGTACCCGGTATCGCCGGCGTGCCGCCGGTGCGGAAGTGGGCTTTGACAAGGGGGTATTGCTTGTTGCTTGGCTGCTGCTCAAGCAAGCCGGAGGCGACATGCACTGGTGAGAGGGCCGTGATCAATGCTTCGAGCACACCGCTCAACGCTTCGGCGCGGTAACGATGATGACCAGCCGGTGGTTGTAACGGCGGCTGTTGTTCAGGCAGAGGGACAAAGTCGTAGGGTTTGGGTGCAGATGGTTGAAAATGGCCGCTGCCGAATGATGTCGTCATTTGGTTTCTCCCTCTATGTACCGCGTGAACTGCGCTGCGCCGTTAGGGGCATGGTAGGTGTAGTAGATCAGCCGCTGCCGCTTGCCGCTCTGGATCAGTGGCCGTTGCGGATGTTCACGCACTTCCCAGTCGCTGGCCAGCGTGTGCGCTCCGGGTATGGTACGCGCTTGCTCGCTCAAGATTAGCACATCGAAGGCATCATCATCGAGCCGTTTCCAGCGCACCTCGGCTTGCTGGTTGAAAGCATGGCCGAAGTCACTGTTCACATCGATCGGTGCCGAATATTCCAACGCGTTTAAGGCAGGGGCTTGCCACAGATGGGTGCCGCTGAAGTGCCAGCAGGGCAAGCCAACCTGCTGCGTGATCAGATCGAGCAGTTGGACAGCGGTGACCGGCGCGCAACGGTAAATATACCCCTTCATAGCCCTATCTCCCGCCGCCACGCTGGCATGCACGCCTTCCATACCGCCAATACTTGCTCGTTGCCGTTAGCGACCAGCGTTACGCCGAAGAAGTCGTCGGCGCGGTAGGCCAAGCGGGGTGGTAGATCAACCAGATCATCATCGCGTGGCGGGAGATCGTACGCTTTGAAGCGTTCATCGCAGAGTGCGCCTAACCCGGCGAGTTTAGTGGCCGGCGCGACGGTTTGACCGTTCAGCAAGCGCAGCGTGCCATCAACCAGTTCGCAGGTCGGGTAGTACAAGCGCAACTCGTCGAAGTTCACCTTGGCCCGGCCCAAACCGCGCGATTTGCCAAAACCGATCCCGATCCGGCCTTCGGCCAGATCGCGCAGGGCTAACCCTAGCAGGGCAAGGTGGGCTAAGGTCAGGTTTTTGAAGGTAATCTGGGTTTGAAACTTGCCGGCAACCACCGTTTCGTAGTTGAAGGGGCCATAAGCTACCGACCCGTAGATACGATCGATGGCAACCCCGTTCCGCTCTTCAATTTTCACCTCACTCACCGGATAGGCATCGGCGAAGCGCACCCGGCTGGCGAGGCTGGTGTGGCCAAAGATCTGGCTCACAAATGATGAGCGACGGAAGACGACGGCGGTATTACTGGCTAGATCAGCAGACTTTTTGCGTAGTTCTTCAAAGTAGATGCCTGATGAAAACGTAATATCATCACCACCCCTGCTATACTGCTGATATATGCCGCGTTCCACCAATGGGTTGTCGGTCAGTGGTGGAATAAAGTCTTTGTCACTGCGGCGCTGCAGCGCGTGATCATAGCGTTCAGGGCCGTCGAGCGAGCGGCAGATGCGTTCGCATTGGGCGCGCACGACGCCTTTGAGCGATGAGCCGGGCAAGTAGATGCGCCCTTGGCTGCGGACAAACTCCATATCGGGCAGGGTCGGATCGGCGCCGCCGCTCTCGCCAGCCTTGATCAAGATCGGGCCGTCGGGTTCGATGGTCAAGCGGAGGCTGCCTTCAAGGAAGATCGCTTTATGCATGGTTGGTCACCTCCGGTTTGGCATTGGCTCGGCGTTGCAATTCATCGCGAAACGCACGTTTCCAAGCATCGATAGTGGCGCTATCCGGCGTGTGGGTACGGGTGTCATCGAGAAATGCCAACAAGCTCTCGGCATTACCGGGGTGTAGTTCGACAAAATCGTAAGACACGTTGTCGAGCCGCACATAACCCAACCCGCGGCTGCGGAAACCACCCACTTGCATCTCGCCGCGGATCCACGGTTGCAAGCCGAGCACGACCATCCCCAACTGCCAATCGGCGGCGTTCTCCATCACCAACTCGAAATCAAAGCGCATCCCTGCCGGCACCACTTCGTAATCGTATAGCAGTCCTTGCTCGACTGTCTCGGTATCGCGGTTGAGCGCCACCCCATTGCGCACTTCAAACTGACCAAACCAGAGATGGGGGTCGATCAGAGCATCCTTGAACAAGATCCGTCCGGCCAGCCATGGCGCGCCAAAGGTGAGTTCGATCATTGTTGATTGTTTCCAGATCTTGTCATCTGGCTGCTCGGCAATCCCGTTGCGCATCTGGTCTTCAATGTCTTTAAAATTACGCACCTCTTGTTCGGCCACCGTGCGGATCAAGCCCTCAAGGCGAGAGCGAAATGCACCCTTCAGCGATGCGCCGGGGATAAACGGGCGGCCCAAGGCGTCGCGCAAGACCGGCAGATCGTTGCCGACCACATCGCTCTCGCGTCCGGCGCCGATGCGCAGCGCGGTCAAGGCAGTCAAGACGCCGCGCATGGTGAGCCGGTTGCGCAATGCTTCAAATGAATAGATGTTAGGCATTGGCTAGCTCCTGCAACTGGTTGAACCCATCCTCTACCTCTTTGCCGTAGTAGAAGGCGCGGTTCAGGTAGCCGATGAATAATCGGATAAGCTGAATATATGCTGCACTATACAAGGCATCGGACGGTTCGTTAGGCATGTGAGCGTTCACCTCTTGGGTAACGGTCGCTGCCCAATCTCTAACCTCTTTACCGAGGCGCTTAATCAGGGTATGGCCAAAGCTGTTTTGGTCTTTGCCCCATTTATTACCTTTATCATTTTCGCGCGCGATCTGGTAGCGGATGAAATTGATCACCACTTCGGGCGAGGAGGTCGTGGTGGCCACATTCAACAGATTGCGCAGTTGACTCTTCTCCATTGACGATTTTTCCAGCATGGCTGCGGTTAGATTGGCGAGACGAACCAATTCATCAAGGCGACGCTCAATCGCCTGCTGCAACAACAGCTCACGGCGGAGGCGCTGGGGATCGAGGGCATTGGCGCTGCTCATCACTTCTCCTTCTTCGCTTACAGGATGTTCCGCAAGTGAAACTCGTCGCAGATGCGCACCTGACCGTACCCCTCTTGGCGGCGTTCACCAATGCCGTCGTGCTGGAGGGCGGCGAGTTTCTCAATGTCCTTGGTTTCCAAGGGAGTTTTGGTCTTAAAGACGTACACGCTGCCCATCGACACGGCAATATTGGTTGGTTTGGGCCGGTGCCATTGGGTATGATAACCACCTACCGTTTTGGTGGTCGTAAACGAGCGGATCAAGGTGGCCTCAATGCCGGTAATCGCCTTCAGTTGAGCGGTGCTAAACTCTTGGGTCGGGATCCAGCGATCTTCAAGCAAGATAGCATCCGACAGCAGGTTGACGGTAAAGATATGGCCGTTGATTGACCAAGGGTTGCCGCCAAGGTCTTGGTACAGCTTAGCCTGCTGCCTAAAGCGCTTGGTCATTGCATCTATGCGTTCAAGCAGATTCTCACTCGTCTCTTCTGGCGATAGCGTGCGTATCGCCACTGCGCCAAGACCAGTGGTTTGGCGTCCGCCGAGGTGAGTGATCTTATGGAGTGCGTCAACCACCGTATGATGCGCGCCATCAGGGATCACCAAGCTGCCGAGGAAGCGGGTAGGAACAAGGGTATCCTTGGTGAGGCCGTGGTTCTGATCTGAATGCTGTGACGAAGATTCCAGAAGCATCGTTTCCCGGATGGCCAGCACCGTGTAGAGTCGTTCGTCTTGGGCGATGCCACGCCGGCGGTTAATGCCGACGCGGGTCTGCATCCGCTGCTGCACCTTGCGAAACGCGATCGCATTGTCGCGCAGGGAATAAAACTTGGCGCCAGCCGCCTCCCATGGTCGCCCGTCAGACGAGGTAGGGGCATAGATCAGGGCTGCCGGTTGCTGCTGTTCCCAGCAGACGCGCTGGTAAAGTGAGTCGAATGCTTTTTCATCACCTTTCGGTTGGATGACCGTCGCCGGCAACGGGTGCACCCATAGATCGCCTTGGTACGCCGGGTAGGCATTGTGGCAGCGGATAGCGCGCAGCAAGGGCAGGTTGGCCGGATTCTTGCCAAGGATCTGGCCGAGCGCGCCAAAGATAGCAGCGCCGGGGATGTAGTCTAAGCTCCGGTTGAACTGAGTGCCGGGTTTGCGTTCAGGGAAGGCCAGCGGCGCTAGCGCTTCGATCTCAAGCCGCACGATCATGAGTGACCTCCGAGCTGCTGCACCAGCGCCTGCAGATCTGCGCGCAATTGCGTTGCCGGACGCTCTTGTTGATCGAGAAAGACCCTTGCCTCAACTGTCGCCCAACCCAAACCGCGCGACTTCGTGCCGCCCCAACGGGTACTGAGATGTGCCGCCATCCAGAGGAGCGCGGCGTGAGACACGTCCGTAATTTGGCCGGTAATGGCGCGCGGCGAATGGAACCGAGTCGTCTCTTGCGCGGTTTCTTGAAACATCAGCAGCTTGTCAGCAGCCGTGCGGCGCGCGCGGTTGATCGTCACCGAAGGGCGAATCAGACTCTGATGTTGGATGCGCTCAGTGCGCAGCGCATCCATCTGCGCCGGATCGCCGATAGCGCCGGGCAGATCAGCGAAAAAGAGCGGTGAGCGTAATTTGGGCGTGCCAAATATTTGTTTAACCAGCGTATTCATCTCTTCGCGATCCGGCCCATCAAACGGGCTAGGAATATCTTGCCCTAACCCGCGCAGCACTTGCTCGACAGACCAGCGCAAACGGCCTTTCAATTGCGAGCCGGGGATGATCGGACGGCCCCAACCATCACGGATAATACTCTTATCAGCAATGGTCATCACGCTACCGCCGGCGCCAATGCTAAAGGCAGTGCGGCTGGCAATAGTTAATTCAATGCGTAACTGCATAGCATCTCCATCACTGCTTGACGGGCACAAACTCATAGGCTTCCAGCAGGTCTGGCCAAATCGTCTCGTAGCGTCGTTCTTTACCCGTGCCATCAAGTCGCGATGACCAAGGCGGCACATGCACCCGTTGCGGCATAGATGGCGATGGCCAGCACCACGCTTTCTCAACATGTTCGATCAGCGTCTCGCTAATGCCGCGCAGGCGCGAACGGGTGTAGAGATATTCCATTGCACTATCAAAGATGCCGGCGGTGCGGTTGCGCAACAACACCCGCTGGATGCGGTAGAGTTGCGAGCGTGGCGCATTGGCCTGTTTCAGCGCTCGAATCGACGCCAGCAGACCGGCGAATTCGGCCCACGTGTAGGGGCGAGCAGTAAGACGGCGCTGGCTGTCTGAGAAATCTTGCAATGCCTCAGCGCGGAAGGCATCAATGCTATCGCTCACCATCCCGATAGACTTCAGCACCATAAAGTCAATCGCGCCGCCGAAGAAATTACCGGTTGCGTTCCGTTTGGCCAGCTTCTTCGCATTTGTCAGCAGTTTTTCTACCAGATCGCGCAGGAAGAAGAAGGGGGTGTTTTCTTGGGCAATCAGCACCCCAGCCGAGAGACCAACGGCGGGGGAACAGGTGCGGATTGCTTGGGCAACAGGATCGTTACCGTGATACCGGACAAGTTTCTCTTGACTGTTTTCCGTTGTTTTGCGCTGGATCAGCGATCCGAGCCGTACCGTCAACTCTCGCTCGAAATGCAGTGCAATCGTCAGCGCAATATCAAACGCCTTGTCTCCCGGCACGATAATGAAGAGATCATCGCCGCCGATGGCAAGAATCTCGAAGAGATGGATTTTATTCGCCGGCGTGAGATGCTCAGCTAAAGCAGTAAAAATAGCTTCTCTCGTCACCTCGCTCAACACATGCGAAACTTCGTAATAGCGCTGGGGGGTGGTCAGCGTTGCCATGAGGCGACCGATATTATTACCGTCGGCGTAGATCAGGCCGATGTAGCGCGATGGCACGGAAGCCGCAGCGATGTCTGCTAGATCGGAGGCGGGCTTGATTGCAGCGTTATCAAGGTGACGAGCGTAGTTGCTTTGTGGATGGTTGTCGAGAAACTCGTGCCAGCGCGTTTCCCAAGTCTCTAAGTCCGGCGGTACGCGCCACGGTTTCAGTGTTTTCTCGAGATCGCCAATATCTACGCCTTTGACCGTGCGACCAACCGCTAGTTTGCGGGCCGATGCTTCGCTAAGCTGCCGGCGATCATCGCCGACTCGCGCTTCGATCACCGCTGAACGCACATCACTGCTGTGGCACTTCACGTCCCACGGCATTAACTCGTAATGCGGCAGATAGCGTGGCTCGCCATGGCTAGCCCGTTCATCGCGCCGGCGGTGAAACATCGTTGCCAGCACCGTCACGAGTTCGCCAAAGGTCTTGCGATTGAAGAAGCGCCATTTGAGGGCAATTTCACTCTTGTCATTCGCAGCGAAACCTGAATCTTTATGGAGATAATAATACTGTTCCAGTTCCGCCCATTTGTTAGCATCTTGGCAGTCGCGAATAAAATCCTCAACCCAATAGAATGAATCTGTCGCTTCGTCGCGGAACAGTCTCCCATAGCGCAGTTCGAGCAGGTCGAAGCAAGCGGCGACGGCGACGCTGTTTGCGGTAAGGGTGTGTTCGGTGTAGGTGCGCTCTACTTGAGTGGCTAGTTCTTGTGCTTCGGAACAGGGAGCGAAGGCCAAAAACGAGCCGCCGCTCGCATAGATGACATACGGATGCGGTTTGGATGGATCGCCTTTCGGGAAGGCCTTGTGCCAAATCTGATGCACCTGCTGCTCGCCCACCCAATCGAGCAGCGCGCTGGCGCCGCGAATTTCAGGCAGTTTGGGGGCCTCAAAGACATAGCCCTTGATCTTGGTCGCGCCGCCGTAGACTAACGCCAAGCGGCGTTGATTGGAATGTGCGTTAAGCTGTCGATTCAGCGCTTGCAGTCGCTCACGCGATGGTTTGTCTTCAGCCGTAAGCACGCGCTTGACGAGGGCCATCAGATCATCGGAAGGGGGGTGCGGGTGCGCAAGGCACTCGGCGATGACGCGGTTGTAGTCAGGCGTATCTGACATAAAAACCTCAAGTCTATGTTTAGGAACATGTTGCTCTTTATCATACCATCTCCGCATGATGTGGTGCAACCTCAATCGTTGGCTTTATTGGTACTTTTAGAACATTCGTTCCAAAAACTCCTAACACCCATGTGGGTTTCGTGTGGGATAATGTGGGATAGTGTGGGATAACGTGGGATAACGTGGGATTGCGAGTGTCAAGCGATTTGGTGAGCGGGTGAGATCGGGTTGTTCTCGGATATAATGATGAGCGGGAATAAGACACGGATTCACACAGGTTGGGAAGGGCGGAATAAGATACGGAATTGGCGCGAGTTGAGACGGATCGGGCATATAGGGCACGGATTCACCCGGATATGACAGATCGCTAAGGACACCAATCCATTACATCCGTAGGTTTCTGTGTGACCTTATCGAGCAAATCGCATCCAGATCGGGTAGGTCTGCGGTAAAGAGATAGAACGTGACGTTACCATCAACCTCAACTGATGTGCGCGCGCTGGCCGAGTTTGCCGGGCGGGTGCGCGCGAATGTGGCGCGGGTGATCGTCGGCAAGGGCGAGGCGATTGACCTGTTGTTGATCGCGTTGTTGTGCGGCGGGCATGTGTTGATCGAGGATGTTCCCGGTGTGGGGAAGACGATGCTGGCCCGCGCGCTGGCGCTGTCGTTGGGGTTGAGTTTCCGGCGGGTGCAGTGTACGCCTGATCTGTTGCCGAACGATCTGACCGGGGTGAGTGTCTATCGTCCTCAGACCGGTCAGTTTGTCTTTCAACCTGGCCCGCTTTTTAGCCATGTGTTGCTGGTTGATGAGATTAACCGGGCGACGCCGCGCACGCAGAGCGCTTTGCTGGAGGCGATGGGTGAGGGGCAGGTGAGCATCGATGGCGTGACCCGTCTGCTGCCGCAGCCGTTTTTGGTTTTGGCGACCCAGAACCCGATTGAGTTTGAAGGCACTTTTCCCTTGCCGGAGGCGCAGCTTGACCGATTTTTGGTGCAGGTGCGGCTGGGCTATCCGTCTCCGGCTGAAGAGGTGCAGATGTTAGCGGCGCTGGCCGGCGAGCATCCGATTACGCAGCTTGCGGCGGTGGTGGATGGGTCGCAGGTGCCAGCGTTGCAACGGGCGCTGTATGGGGTACGGGTGGTGCCGTCGTTGCGCGAGTATTTGGTGCGAGTGGCGCAGGCGCTGCGCGCGCATCCCGATTTGGCGCTGGCGATGAGTCCGCGGGCGACGCTGGCCCTGTTTCGGGCCGGGCAGGCGCGGGCGGCATTGGCCGGGCGCGATTATGTGTTGCCCGATGATTACAAGGCGCTGGCGGGGCCGGTCATCAGCCATCGCTTGCTGGTGCGGCCTGCGGCGACGTTACGTGGGCGCACGGCGGCGGATATTCTGGCTGAGGTGGTGGCGAGTGTTGAATTGCCGCTAGAGTGAGACGCAAAGGCGCAAAGATATCAAACGCAGAGGTGCAAAGGGCGCTAAGGTTTTTGGCGGTTTATCCTCAACCGTACTTGTGCCCCATCCCTACCATCCTTATTTGCGATCTTCGCGTTCTTGGCGGGTTTGCGTTAAACTCGTTGCGGCTCTGCGTTAAGCCAACCTTTTTTCATTCACACAGGAGTATCGCTATGGCAGTGCTGACCCTGACCCGCAATGGGCCGGTGGCGACGCTGACCCTGCAACGTCCGGCGGTGCATAATGCGTTTAACCCGGAGGTGATCGCCGGCATCACCGAAGTTTGTCACGAGGTGCGGCATGATCCGGTGGTGCGGGTGCTGGTGGTGCAAGGTGATGGCTCTTCATTTTGCGCGGGGGCCGATCTGAATTGGATGCGAAATAGTTTGTCGTATTCGCATGAAGAGAATGTCGCCGATGCGACCCGGCTGGATGCGATGTTTACCGCGCTCGATACGCTGCCGCAGGCGGTGGTGGCGCGGGTGCATGGGGCAGCCTTGGGGGGCGGGGTGGGCTTGGTCTGTTGCGCCGATTATGCAGTGGCCGCCGAGGATGCGGTGTTTGGCTTGACCGAAGTGCGTTTGGGGTTGTTGCCGGCGGTGATTGCCCGCTTTGTCGCTGCCCGAATCGGGTTTGGCCATGCCCGCGCGTTGTTCGTGACCGGGAGGCGGATCAAGGCGGCGCAGGCGTTGGCGATTGGCTTGGTGCATGAAGTGGTTCCGCTAGACCAGCTTGATGCAGCGGTCGATGGCGTCGTGGCCGATCTGCTGCGCGGTGGCCCGCAGGCGATTGCGGCTAGCAAGGAATTGCTGCGCGCCGTGCGCAGCGAGCCGCTGGCCGAGGTGCGCCGGTTGGCGATCGAGGCGATCGCCGCAGCGCGTACCGGCCCGGAAGGGCAGGCTGGCTTGCGAGCCTTTCTCGAACGGCAATCGCCGCCGTGGTCGATGGGGTAAGCAAATAAACGCAAAGGTACAGAGACGCAGAGAAAGAGGGATAAACGCAAAGGCACAGAGAATGCAGGGGTTGCTAAGGTCTTTGGGTGTTTACCCCAAACCGTACTCGCGGACCATCATTACAATCATCTTTGCGCTCTTCGCGCCGTTGCGTTAATCCCTTTGCGACCTTCGCGTGCTTCGCGCCGTTGCGTTAAACTCTTCGCGTCTTTGCATTCTCTGCGCCTTTGCCTAGGTTAGAGGTTGATTGTATGCCGGCATTTACTATTCGTCCCGCCACCACGAATGACGTACCGGATATCGCCCGTTTGATTGTCGAGTTGTACCACGCCGAATTGCCCGGCGCGCTGAGCGGCGCGCGCGAGGGGCAAGAGCGGTTGTTGGCGTATACGTTGCAGGCCAATGGCGCGGCTGCTTTTGATCACCGGTATGTGGTGTGCGATGAGCAACAGCGTGTGATCGGTACTGGCATGCTGCAATTTCCCGGTGCGCCAGTGTTCGAGCGCGCGCCGCGCGGTACGCTCGCGGCGGCGCTGCGCGAGATCGGCCTGCTACCGACGTTGCAATTAGCGGCCACCGTCTCTCGTACCCTGTTCGGCGTCTACCGGCACGATGATGCGCAGAGCGCCTTGATCCACAGTGTCGTGGTGGCGGCGGCGGCGCGCGGTCGTGGCGCAGGGCAGGTATTGATAGCCGCGCTGGAAGATCGCATCCATGCTCGCGGCTTGGCCCGCGCCCGGTTGCAAGTGCTGGCGAGCAATACCGGTGCGCAGCGATTCTATCGCCGGTTGGGGTATCGCGAAGTGTGGCGGTTAGACGGCTGGCGCGCCCGGTTGGGTTGGCCCAGCCTTGTTATGGAAAAAGATGTTGTTCCCCTGTAGGGCCGCACACCGTGCGTCCGCCGGCATGCGTCCGCCTCCCGGAGGTCGTGGTCGAAGAGGCCACCCGACGTGGGCCGCACACCGTGCGTCCGCCGGCATGCGTCCGCCTCCCTATGCTGTGCAGAAGGTGATGGTGAACGGTCGCCCAATCGCGCCTTGCGGACAATAGGTTTCGCAGAGCGGGCAAAAATTGCAGGCATCAGCATCAACAATCACCGCGCAGCCATCGCGCACCGCGACGGCGTGCGTCGGGCAGAGCGCGACGCAGATGCCGCAGCTGTTGCAGCGGTTGCGATCAATTTCGGGCAGCACGGTGACAGCGGAGGCATGTGGTTGTGCGATCATACGCTCACCCCTTTTCAGTGCTTCTGCATGCTACTATAATGGTGTTATCATCGGTACGCAGTGACAATCGTCACATTAGCAGGCAGAGATTGAGCAACGAACGAGTAGCCCAATTGCGCCGAGTGAGCTTCTGCACTCACCTGCCCGATCATGTCGTGCAGGCGTTAGCGATGATTGCCCAACCGCGCTCGTATCCGGCCGGCGTAGTGATTGTGCTGGCCGGCGAGCTGCCGCAGGCGATGTATACGATTGTTGCCGGACGGGTGAAATTGACCCGAATTGCGCCCAATGGTCGTGAGCAGATTGTCAATGTGATGGGAGCCGGCCAGCATTGTAATGCAGTGCCGATCTTCGATGAAGGGGCATGCCCGGTCAATGTCGAAGCGATTACCGATGTTGATCTGCTGGTGTTGCCAATTGACCAGATGCGCCGGTTGGTGGCTGAGCATCCGCCGTTGGCGTTAGCCTTATTGCGCGAATTTGCCGGACGATTGCGCCACATGGTCAATCTGATCGATAATATTGCCCTGCACAGCGTGCAAGGCCGTTTGGCGAAGTTATTGCTCGATCGCGCAACTGCTTCAGAACAGGGTGCATTAATGGCGCCGCTGACCCAAGCCGAAATGGCGGCGATGATCGGCACGGTGCGCGAGATGGTCAGCCGCACCTTGCATCAATTTGAAGTGCAAGGGTTGATCCGGATCGAGCGCGGCGCAATTGCGATTTGTGATCGCGAAGGGTTGGCGGCCTGCGCTGAGGCGTAAGGAATCGTAGGGGCTTAGCGACGCTAAGCCCCTATGATGCCCCTACCCCGCGCAACGCGGCGATGGCCCCTTTCAGAATCAAATCCCCGTCGTTGACGATGGTAATAAAGTTGAAGCCGAGCGCAGCGAGATCGGCTGCAATATTAGGGTTGGCATAGATACCGGTCGCTAACCCGCGTTGCCGGCACACGGCGACAACATGGCTTAGCGCCGCGCGCAAGCGCGGCGCCGAAAAATCGACTGGTACTGGCAGACCGAGACTGAGGCTCAAATCAGCCGGCCCAACATAAAGACCATCGATACCGGGTACGCCAGCAATCGCCTCAAGCTGTTCCAGCGCTTTTGCCGTCTCGATCATCGGCATCAGCACCGGCAGCCGCGCCACCGCAGCCGGTTCGACAACGCCATGAGCCACCCCGACCCGCACCGGGCCATAGCTACGGATGCCTTCCGGTGGAAAGCGGCAGGCTGCTACCAATGTCCGTGCATCGTCGGGGCCATTGATCAGCGGCGCGATAATCCCGGCTGCGCCGCGGTCGAGCGCGCGCATGATTGCGGCCGGTTCGTTCCATGCCAACCGAACGAAGACCGGACAGCGGCGCTGATCGATGGTGTGCAGGATGTGCAATGCGGTGGGATCGTCGATTAATCCGTGTTGCAGATCGATGGTGAGCGAAGGAAAGCCGGCGGTAGCGAGCAATTCGGCGCTCCACGGGCTAGGGATGGTCAGCCACGCATTGTAGACGACGGCGCCGCTGGCCCAGTGCTGGCGAAGCGTATCAATCATATCTCTCTCCGTGCTATTGCCAGAATGCGCTTATGGTAGCACATTCTGGCGATGTTGCTTGCGATGGGCAGACAACCTGTGACTTCTGTCACATGCTGATGGACCGGCGCTTGTTACGATAGAGCCAACCAAAGGAACCGTCTTTCAGCTACAAAGGAGATAACGTATGGTACGCCTCATTACTCTCGTCGCGCTAGCCGCCTTGTTAGCGGGTTGCGCCGCCGTTTCTACGTCATCAGGCGCTGGGGTGCAGATGCCAGTCTTGCCGACGGTGGCCCCGGCGATGGAAGTGACGCACGATGTGATGTTACCGGCCAATGCAGTACCGGCGCCGGTCGGCGCGCGCCCGGCGCAGACGGTGACGGTTGAATTGACGACGCGCGAGGTGGTGGGGTATCTCGGTGATGGCAGCACATACACGTTCTGGACGTTTGATGGTACGGTTCCCGGCCCAATGATCCGGGTGCGGGTCGGTGATACGGTCGAGCTGGCGCTGACCAATGCGCCTGATAGCATGTTGCCGCATTCGATCGACTTACACGCGGTCACTGGGCCCGGCGGCGGCGCGGTGGCGACGCAGGTCGCTCCCGGCCAAACCAAGCGGTTCCGCTTCAAGGCGCTCAACCCCGGCGTGTACGTCTATCACTGCGCGACGCCGCACATTCCGTCACATATCGCCAATGGCATGTATGGCTTGATTGTGGTAGAGCCGGAAGGCGGTCTGCCGCCGGTCGATCGCGAGTTCTACGTGATGCAGGGTGATTTCTACACCCAACAGAACCACGGTACGCAGGGCCATCTGACCTTTAATCCGCTGGCGGTGAAAGATGAAAACCCGACCTACATCGTCTTTAATGGGCGGGCGGGCGGCCTAAGCGGCGATAACGCGATGAAGGCGCGGGTTGGCGAGACGGTGCGGTTATTTGTTGGCGTGGGTGGCCCGAACGTGAGCAGCAACTTCCACGTGATCGGCGAAATCTTCGATACGGTGTACGTCGAAGGTGGCAGTTTGCAGAACCACAACGTACAAACCACCACCATCCCGGCGGGTGGAGCGGTGATCATCGAATTCAAACTGGAAGCACCCGGCACTTACATCTTGGTCGATCACGCGCTCAGCCGCGCAATTGACAAGGGAGCGATTGCGAAGATTGTGGTTGAAGGCGATCCGAACCCATCCGTTTTCGAGGCGGAAGAGATCAATACCGCCGGGCATTAGCAACCGAAAGCGCGTCAAGGTCGCGTTGGCGGTTGAGCATCTTCGGTGACGGGTTCGTCTTGCTCGTCGCTGCCTGTCAACCCCAGCGCCCGCTCGATCCGGTCGAGGCGGGCGCTGATTGTGCGCCGCCATGCCTCTTGCTCGACCAGATTGACGCGGGTGCGGTAGAGGATCTCTTCTTGCAGCCGGCGTACACCGCCGACGCGGTCGGCCAGCAATCCGATCAGAAAGATGATCAGCGCCATTAATATCAGTACGCTGCCTACCAGCAACGACTGGTCATTGGTGGCTGATAAGATGCCCAAACGGCGTCCGATGAACACAAACGCTGCCCACGCCAGCAGAATGAAGCCCGGCGTAGCAAAGAAGAGAGCGATGTAGCTAAAGACCTTGAGCGGTTCGTAGGTGGTGTAGGTGCGGGCGATGATCGCCGCCTGCCGCTTGATGAAATTCCAGTTGCCGCGGTGCAGGCGCGAAGGGCGTTTGACCGGGTTGATGGTAATCGGCACTGCGACGATGGTGAGCCGCCGCTTGCCGGCTTGGATCAGGTTTTCTACGGTGTAGGAAAAATCCGACGTGACGAAGGTGCGCAGCGCGGCTTCGCGCGAGAGGGCGCGAAAGCCAGAGACAGTATCGGGGACGTTGGTTTCTGAGGCCCAACGCACTACCGCGCTGCCGACGTATTGCAGCGCCTTCTTTAGCGGCGAAAAGTGCTCGATCTGATGCACCTGCCGGTCGCCGATCACGATATCGGCCTTGCCGGCCAAAATGGGATCGATCAGACGCGGAATCTCGCTGCCGGGGTATTGGTTGTCAGCGTCGGTATTGACAATGATGTCAGCGCCGAGGCGCAGTGCGGTGTCGATGCCGGTCTGGTAAGCGGTAGCCAACCCCTTGTTGGCGGTATGGCGCACCACGTGGTCAGCGCCGGCGGCGAGCGCCACCGCTACCGTGTCATCGGTGCAGCCATCATCAATAATCAACACCTCAACCTGATCCACGCCGGAGATGTGGCGGGGCACGGCACGAATAACCTCGGCGATCGTATCGCGTTCGTTGAGGGCCGGAATCTGCACAATCAGTTTCATGCCCGTCCTGTTTGGATAGTGTTCACGCAAAGGCGCAGCGACACGAAGACGCGCAGGATAGAGTTACACGTTCACTTGGCTCAAACCCGCAACCCCTTAGCGTCTCTGCGCCTTGCGTTCCTTACTTTGCGCCAGCCTCGCCGCTGATGAAGCGCTCGGTCAGTTCGCGCGCCTCGTAGTCGGTAAACTGGCGTGGCGGCGTCTTCATAAAGTAGCTGCTCGGCCCGTAGAGCGCGCCGCCGATGCCGCGGTCGAGCGCTAGCTTCGCGCAGCGGATCGCGTCGATCACCACGCCCGCCGAATTGGGCGAGTCCCACACTTCCAGCTTCAGTTCGAGGTTAAGCGGCACATCGCCGAAGGTGGTACCTTCCATGCGAATATAGCACCACTTGCGATCACCCAGCCACGGCACATAGTCGCTCGGCCCGACGTGAACATTCTCTGCCGGCAGCTCGTAGCCCAACTGCGACGTGACCGCATTGGTCTTGCTAATCTTCTTGCTCTCGAGCCGCTCGCGTTCGAGCATATTGAGGAAATCGGTGTTGCCGCCGAAATTCAACTGATAGGTGCGGTCAAGGCGCACGCCGCGCGCTTTGAAGAGGGTGGTCAGCACGCGATGGGTAATGGTCGCGCCGACTTGGCTCTTGATATCATCGCCAATGATCGGCAACCCCTTCTCTTCAAACCGCCGCCGCCAATACTCTTGACTGGCGATGAAGACCGGAATGCAGTTGATGAAAGCGCAGCCGGCATCGAGCACCTGCTCGACGTACCACTTGGTTGCCATCTCGCTGCCGACGGGCAAGAAATTGACAACCACATCCGTCTTGGTTTCGCGCAGAATGCGGACGATGTCATCGGTATCACGCTTCGCTTTGCGGATGACCGTGCTGAGATACTTGCCGATGCCGTCGTGGGTCATCCCGCGCGAGACGGGCACCCCCAGCTTGGGCACGTCGGCAAAGCGATAGGTATTATTTGGTTCGGCGAAAATCGCCTCGGCTAGATCGCGATCGACCTTGGTATCGGCAATGTCGAACGCCGCCGAAAACTCAATGTCGCCAATGTGGTAGCCGCCGAGATTGACGTGCATCAAGCCGGGGATGTCATCGCCATCGCGGGCATTGCGGTAGTAATGAACCCCTTGCACCAATGAAGAGGCGCAATTACCAACGCCAATAATCGCAACGCGGATCTTCTTGCTCACAGCGCTTCTGTCCTTTCACCACTGTATCTTGAGGCAACAGCCGCAGCGTGGCGGCGTGGATCGACTTGCCATTGTACCCCTGTCGCGCCGCTTTGTAAAATGGGTGAGAGGTGTGTGTGTATTGCGCGGGAGCGGAGGCCGCCGCGATGCGGTGGGCCTGCCGCCCGAAGCAAGCTCCTTGATCTGGTGCATTGATAACGATGGTAAGAGCTAACCATTAGACAAACTATCCAATCTGATTATCGCAAGGATTGTACCCTCTCACCGTAGCGCGAGCGGCGGCAACTGATTAAACTACTGATAGGTGCAGATGTTGCACGCCGCCTGCGTAGGCGCAACGGCCAACACCGATGTGGCCCGGTTTGACGATGATCGTTTCGATGCTGCGATGTCGCATTGCATTGAAGTGAATGCCTCGCCGGATCTGCCGCCTGCCTCGCGCGCTGCGCTCTGTCTGCCTCCCATGTGACGGAAGCCGACAGGAAGAATACGACGCCGCCGGTCGCCAATGTGCCGCGGCGTCATTGCCTGTTTCAGGACCATGTTTGTTCTGGCGGACCGCGTTCGTTCTTGTACTGTAAGGAGTAGGTTCTCATGGCAATGGATGCGAAGGGCGTTATCGAGCTGATCAAAGCCAAAGGAATTCAAATTGTTGACACGCGCTTTACCGACCTCTTCGGCGGGTGGCAGCACTACTCGTTGCCGGCCTCGCGGTTGACCGAAGATATGATCCGTGAGGGGTTAGGCTTCGATGGCTCGTCGATCAAGGGCTTTCAGGCGATCAACGAGAGCGATATGTTGATGGTGCCGGATCCCTCAACGGCGTTCATTGATCCGACCCTGAGTGTGCCGACGCTGGTGTTGATCTGTGACATTATCGACCCGATCACGCGCCAGTCCTACAGTCGCGACCCGCGCACGGTGGCGAAGAAGGCCGAGGCGTATCTAAAGACGACCGGTATCGCCGACACCGCCTACTTTGGGCCGGAAGCGGAATTCTTCCTCTTTAGCGACGTGCGTTTCGGCCAGAGCGCCAATCAGGGTTTCTATTACATTGACAGCCCCGAAGCGGTGTGGAATACGGGGGCTGAAGTACCGGGGGGCAACAAGGGCTACCGCATCCGCCACAAAGAGGGGTACTTCCCGGTGCCGCCGACCGACACCTTGCAGGACATCCGCTCGGAGATGATCCTGAAGATGATGGAGATCGGGATCGAGATCGAGCTGCACCACCACGAGGTGGCGACCGCCGGCCAGTGCGAGATCGACATGCGCTTCGACTCGCTGGTCAACATGGCCGACAAGGTGCAGAAGTACAAGTACATTGTGCGCAACGTCGCTCGCGCCCACGGCTACAGCGCGACGTTCATGCCCAAGCCGATCTTCGGCGACAACGGTTCGGGTATGCACACCCACCAGAGCTTGTGGAAGGACGGCGAACCGATCTTCTTTGACGAGACGCAGTACGCGCTGCTGTCGAAGACGGCGCAATACTACATTGGCGGCATTCTGAAGCACGCCCCGGCCTTGCTGGCGATCTGTGCGCCGACCACCAACAGCTACCGGCGGCTAGTGCCCGGCTTCGAGGCTCCGATCAACCTCGTCTACTCGATGCGCAACCGCTCGGCGGCAATCCGCATCCCGACCTACAGTTCATCGCCGAAGGCCCGCCGGATCGAATTCCGCGCCCCGGATGCCATGTGCAACCCCTATCTGGCTTTTGCGGCAATGATGATGGCCGGCCTCGATGGTATCCAAAACAAGATCGAGCCGCCGCCACCGCTGGATGTGGACATCTACGAGCTGTCGCCGGAAGAGAAGGCTGGTATTCGCGGCACGCCCGGTTCGCTCAACGAGGCGCTCGATGCGCTCGAGCAGGATCACGACTTCCTGCTCAAGGGCGGCGTGTTTACCACCGACCTGCTCGAATCCTACATTGACAGCAAGCGTAAAGATGCGGTCGGGTTAGCGTTGCGCCCGCACCCGTATGAGTTTATGATGTATTACGATGCGTGATAGAGGGGCAGAGCGCTGCTCTACCCCCTAGGGGGCAGAGCAGCGCTCTACCTTTACCGCACCCGCTTGCGCCCGCGCGCGCCGATCAGCAGCAGCGCGGCTAACAGCACTGTCGAGACCCCAATATAGAGAGCGGCGGCGTCGATCGTAATGGCACCGCTACGCACAAACGCCCCAAAACCGGGGATCATCCACACCAGCCAGCTACAGACAATAGCGGCCCGCTGTTCAATCGCTGACAGCCGCGGCGCTCCCAGCGCCAGCACAGCCGTCGCTGCCCACCCGATCAAGCCAATCAAGATACCTTGCACTTCCATCGCTTCCTCCGCGCTGCTGCATTGCAACCACCGGCCAGCTCTCCGCTGAAACTGGCGGCAGCCATCACATGCGATGGCTTACTGCTTGCATCATAGCAGAGGAATTGGATGATTTCAACAACTGAAACGCTGCATGGTTTGTGCAAAACGTCTAAATTTCACAACTGAACGTACCGTATGACGATCGCAATGACGGTAATGACCAGCACCAGCAGCAGCGAGAACCGGCGCAGCGCGAGCAGAATCGGGTCGGTGCGAATCAAGGCTTCGGCGTCAGGAAAGAATTGCGCCAAATGGAGCAGCCCAAGCACGATAATAATCAGCGTCAGCACGAGACTGCCGGTCAGCAGCCATGCAAAACAGAGGAGCGCCGTGATGCCGACAATGCTCCAATACGTGAGCTGGTTGCCCATATCTGGGCCATTACTGCGCTGTGGTTCGTCCATGTGATGCTCCAAGTTGGTGATGGGATTTATATGCAGTATACCTAAGTTACGTCATCCATGGTAGGGACGAACAGCCGTGTGTACCTACCGGTTGGTAATGAACCCGGTGTACAATACCTATGCGAGTAGTCCGCGCCGGAGATCTATCCACCGTACCAAGTAGGCATAGCATGATCGAAGCCATCCATCTGAACAAACAATTTGGTGATTTTGTCGCTGTGCGCGATCTCAATCTGGTGGTTGAGCCGGGTGAATTAGTCGCGCTGTTAGGTCCCAACGGCGCCGGTAAGACGACTACCGTGCGCATGCTGGCAGCGATTTTGCCGCCGAGCAGCGGGCAAGCGCGCATCTGCGGCTGTGATGTAGTGCGCGATGCGCAACGGGTGCGCGGGATGGTGGGGTTGTTGACCGAATACCCCGGCTTATACGGGCGCATGGCAGCGTTGGAATATCTCGCCTTCTTTGGCGCACTGCTTGGCGTTGACGCAACCCAGTGTCGCCAGCGCAGCGAAATGCTCTTGCGCCAATTTGGCCTCTGGGAGGTGCGCGACCGCAGCTTAGAGAGTTTTTCCAAGGGCATGCGGCAAAAGATGGCGCTCATCCGGGCAATGATCCACGATCCGTCGGTGTTGTTTCTCGATGAGCCGACGACGGCGATGGATCCGCAGAGCGCGCGCACCGTGCGCGATGCGATCGGCGAGCTGCGCAGCGCCAAGCGCAGTATCTTGCTGACGACGCACAATTTGAGCGAGGCCGAGGAATTGGCCGACCGGATCGCCATTATTCGCGGCGGCCAGATTATTGCCGCCGGCCCCTTCGCCGAACTTAGCCGCCGGTTGCTTGGCGATCCGGCCTTTGAACTGACCTTGGCCCGTTCAGTCGATCAAGACCGAGCGTTGGCGATTGTGCGCAATCTGGTGGCGGCAGAGGCGGTTGGCAATGACCGGTTAGGGTGGCAGACTGCTGAGCCGCATCTGCTGAATCCAGCGATTCTGAACCGGCTGGTTGAGGCTGGGATTGGGGTATATAGCCTTTCTGAACAACCGCGCCGGCTCGAAGACCTCTATCTACGGATTGTGGCTGAGGATGAGGCGCTGACGGCTGCGCATTCCCGGTGAACTTATGAAACGATTTTCGTTCCCGCAATCTGCGACGGTTACTATGCGAACGCACCCGTTGCCGGCGTGGTGGGTCATTACCCGCCGCGAGTTGCGCGATAACTTAACCGATTGGCGCCAAGTCATCCCGCTCGCGCTCCTCTCGATGGCGCTGCCGGCGCTGGTGGCAGCGGCGGCGTTGACGCTGATTCGCTTTACTGAACAGGTTGAGCTGGCAATTCAGATTATCCCGTTTGCCATTCTGTTGGTGGGCTTTTTGCCGGCTGGCTTCTCGCTCGTTCTCGCACTTGAGTCGTTTGCCGGTGAACGCGAACGCAATACGTTGGAAACGCTGCTCGCGCTGCCGCTCAGCGATCGCGAATTGTACCTCGCGAAACTGGCGGCAGCGTTGGCCCTGCCGCTGCTTGGCGCGTTGCTCAGCCAATTGGTATTTGGCTTGATCTTGCACGTCTTTGCGCCTGATGTGGCGTTGATCGCGTTTCAACCGCTGCGGCTGTTGCTGTTGCTGGCGTTAGTCGTTACGATGGCGCTGGTGATGGTGAGCGGCGCAGTGATTATCTCGTCACACGTCACAACAGTGCGCGCGGCGAGTTTGCTCTCGAGCCTGATTTTGGTGCCGCTGGCTTTGGTCGTGCAATTGATTGCGTTTCTAATCGTGAACGATCGGTGGGATCTGGTCGTCGCTATGTGGGTGGGGTTGAGTGCGTTAGTGGTGTTGCTGGTGCAAATCGGGATGCGGTCGTTTAGCCGGGAAGAACTGCTGGCCCGCGAACAGATCCGGCGTCCGTGGTTTGGTCAACGCGCGCGCCCGCGCCGGCAAATCGCGTGGTTTAGCGGCGGCCCGATCTGGATCATCGCCCGGCGCGAGTTGATCGAGATCACTCGCGACTGGCGCTCGGTGGGGTTACTAAGTTTTCTGACCATTCTGATGCCTACCGGCCTGACCGCAGCGATCTATGCTATTTATCCTCAGCTCGACGATCCGCTGGCGTTAGCGCCATTGGTTCCGTTTGGCGGTGTGTTGGCCGGTTTCGTTCCGATTAGCTTTGCGCTGGTCGCGGCGCTCGAGTCGTTTGTTGGGGAACGTGAACGCAACACGCTAGAGTCGCTATGCGCTGTGCCGGTTACCGATCACCAACTCTTTTTCGGCAAGTTGGTGGGAACGCTGCTGATCCCGCTCGTCACTGCTCTGTTCACCCAATATTTCTTCTACGCACTGGTGGCAATCTATTTCCCGGCGCTCTACGCTTACGGGATGCCGCCGGAAGTGGTAGTGATGGTGGGATTGCTGACCGTGGTCGTCGCGGTAGCGCTCGTCACCGGGGCGGTGAGCCTCTCGATCCATGCTGGCAGTGTGCGCGAGGCTTCGTTGTTAGCATCAGGGATTCTCTTGCCGACAACGGCGATTTTACAGATCCAAGCCCCGTACTTCATTGCCCAACGGTTTGATGTGATTTGGTTGGCGATGCTGGCTATCCTCGTGGTGGCGACGGCATTTCTGCGCAGCGGGTTGCAAACCTTCCAGCGCGCGGCGATCTTCTCGCGCAACCGCGAAGAGATGAGTTTGCGCCGGGTTTGGGCAGCTTTTCGCCAATTCTTCAACGAATACCATCCGGCAGGCACTCCGTTGTATGCCTACGCTGGGTTGTCCTTCTCACCATGGCGATTTTATCGCGCCGAGCTGCCGGCATTGCTGCGAGAACTGCGTTTGCCGCTCGCCGTGGGTTTGTTGGCGGCGGTGGGGGGGATGGGATTCGGTTTTTGGCAGGCGCGCACGCTGGTGTTGCCGCCGGTAGAACGGATGCTGGATGCGATTGCGTTTGGACCAGCGCCATCACTGTGGTTAGCGCTATTTGTTTTTTTGAATAACTTGCGGGTTTCAATCCTCTCGAATCTGCTAGCGCCAGTTAGTCTAGGCGTATTTCCGTTTCTAGTGCCGGCTACGGTCTTTACTCAGATCGGCTATGTCTGCGGGCGGCTGATCGAACGCGGCGGGGTTGGGTTTGATAGCCCATTGACTTTTCTGATGGCGTATCTATTGCCGCATGGCATTATCGAGCTGCCCATATTTTTGTTCAACGCCGCGTTAGGCTTGCGCATGGGCGCGGCATTGCTCACCGCGCCGGGAGAATTTACGTTGGGCGAGAACCTGCTCTGGGCGGCGGCTCAGGCGGCAAAGGTGTGGTTGTTGGTCATTGCGCCGTTGGTGTTGGCGGCGGCGCTCATTGAGGGGCTGGTAACGCCCTTGGTTATTAGGTGGGCATACTGATATCAAGCACCACGATCGGTATGGTGCGTCCGGCCCGACGGGCATAGACGGCAAAACCGGGATAATAGCGCACGGCCCGTTCCCACAGTTCGAGATATTCAATGCCGGTAGCTTCGCGCGCCCAACAGGTGAAGGTGTGGCCGTAGATGTTGACCTGCGCCTGCGGATTGGCGCGCAGGTTGTAGTACCAGCCGGGATGGCGATCGCGGCCAAAGTTCGAGGCTACCAGCACAACCCGGTTGCCGTCGGGCAAGAACAGCAGCGGGGTGCGCCGTTGCACGCCGCTACGCGCACCAGTGGTAATGAGCACCAGCGTGGGATACACAAGCGACACGACCCCCATCCGTCCGCCAGTAATCCGTAGAACGAGCCGGTCAAGCGGTTGAACGCAGGTGCGCACGAACCATGCACTGGGGCGGGTGGCGGAAAGACGAGCAATGAGGAGTTGGAAACGGCGAAAGAGACGCATAGTGACTCGCTGGGAAAACAGAGATGGCGGATATTTAGGCGAGCGGTTCGTGCGAACCGTCTCTGTGATGGGCCAAGAATAGACAGTTGAACACGCCACACTATGATGCCATTCGTTAGCGCTTTTTGGGGCCGTTGATAGCTATGATTTACTGATGTGGCCGGGCGAGTTGACCACAGTCACAACACCTGCCATGCCAGCCTGCTCTGTGGCGCCTGTCGTTCACTGCCTTGATCAGGTTGGGTAATTGCTTGATAAGACAAAAATCTGTTATGATACAAAGCAGGATCGATTCTCGCTGCAACGCACGCACGGAGCTCTGTTCATGTCTGCGATCGCTTTCGACCACGCCGTCGCCACGCGCCGGATTATCGGCGCTTTATTTGTTACGCAAAGTTTAGCATCTGCTGCGGTGATTGCCAACATCGCGGTCAATGCGATTGCGGGCGCGCAACTGAGCGGCAACGACGCGCTAGCCGGCTTGCCGGCGACGCTGATGCTGGCTGGCGCGTCGCTGTCAGCCTACCCTGCCGGCAGGGCGATGCAGCAGTTTGGCCGCCGGCCCGGCCTCATCGCCGGGATGCTGTTGGGGTTGGCAGGGATGGTGGTCGATGGAATCGCCGTGCTGAGCCACTCGTTTTTGCTGTTCTTAGGCGGGCTATTTCTGGTTGGGATGGCGCGCGGGATTATTGACCAAAGCCGTTACGCGGCGGCTGATGCGGTGCTGCCCGACCGGCGCGCGGGTGCGATTAGCACGATCGTCTTTGCCGGGACGATTGGCGCGGTGGGCGGGCCGTTGCTGGTCGGGCCGTTAGGCCAATTCGCGGCAGTGAGCGGATTGCCCGAACTGACCGGGCCGATGTTTGGCGGCGCAGTACTGTTTGCATTGGCGGCGTTGGTGTTATTGCTCTTTTTGCACCCCGATCCGCGCGTGTTGGCGTTGCGGGTGGCGACGCAAGCCGCCGCTTCCGCGCAGGCGCCAGCCGCACCTGCGCGCTCGCTGCGCGCAATCTTGCGCTTGCCGCTGGTGCGGGCCGGGTTGGTGAGCATGGTGTTGGGGCAAGTCGTGATGGTGTTGGTGATGAGTGTCACCTCACTGCACATGAGCCACCACGCCCATGGTCTTGACAGCATTTCGCTCGTGATCGGCGCCCACACCTTCGGCATGTTTGGGTTGTCAATGTTGACCGGACGGATCGCCGATCGGCTAGGACGTCCGCTCACCATCATTCTCGGCGCGCTGATGTTGATTGCGGGGGCGCTGATTTCACCGGCTTCGCTGCTCACACCGTGGCTGGCCTTGGGGTTGTTTTTGGTCGGGTTGGGGTGGAATTTCTGCTACATTGCCGGATCGTCACTGTTAGCCGACGCCATTACCCCTACCGAACGCGGATCAATACAGGGTGCGAGCGATCTGCTCGTCAATTTGGGTTCGGCGTTTGGCAGCCTGAGCAGCGGGTTTATTTTGGCCGGATTGGGCTATCTGATCCTCTGCCTGATTGGTGCAATGCTAAGTTTAGCGCCGCTGAGCGCGGCCATGTGGTGGGGACAGCTGGCGCGCCAGACGGCGGCTGCGGCTGATTAATCGGCTGAACGCGAACTTGGTTAAACAAAACCCCTTCTCGAAACGTAGCGAAGGGGTTTTGTTTGTATTGAGATCTCACGATGGTGCGCTGCGAAATGCGTCTTTTTGAGACCTCGTCGCCGTGCTACAATGCCAGTACGCGGCCATTATTCACCTCCAACTGGTGGGGTTTCGTATGAAACAATCCCTGCGCGATCGATGGCTGACCATCCCGCACCCTGATCCAGAGTTCCAACGCCGGGGTCAAAATATTCTCATTATTGGGATCAGTATCATTGCGCTTGTGCTCTGTTCGCTGCCTTTGGCGGCAATTCAGCCGGAACCGTTGCCGCCAGTGTTGACGAGCGTGATCGGTTTATTCCCCGTTATAGGCGTGCTGCTCCTTGCCCGGCGCGGTTTGGTCGATTGGGCAACTATTGGAATGGTCGCGCTACTGGCGGTGAGTTTTGCGATTATTCCGTTTACCACTGGCCAGATTGGCTTGATGCCGGTGTATGCAGTCGTGGCGGTTGTGGTGGCGGCGGTGATCGGGCGAGAGCGCCACATCGTCTTTGCCATCGCGGTCAGCGTGGCTGGTATGATGGGACAATGGTGGGCGCTGGCCGGCCAGCGCCAGTTCTCGCCTTCACCCGGTGAGGTGGTTGCGGTCGGGGTATTGTTGACAGTGATCTGTGGCTTCATTGCCAGCATTGGCACCCGCAGCGTGCGGCGGGCGATTGAGTTGGCAACCGCAGCGCAGACGAGGGCTGAGCAGTTAGCGCAGCAGTTGGCCCAAACCAATCGGGCGCTGGAGGATCGGGTGGCCGAGCGCACCGCCGCCTTGCAAGCAGCGTTAGCGGAAAGCGAGCAACGGCAGGCGGCGCTAGCTGCGGCGTTGGCCGAAAACGAGCGACAGCGGCGCGAGATTCGCACCTTGAGCGTGCCGATTTTAGCTGTGCGTGATGATATGCTGGTAATGCCGCTGATCGGCGTGCTTGATGGCGAACGGTTGGTGCTGGCTCAGCAGCGAGCGTTGCAGGCGATCGAGCAGAGCCGGGCGCAATCGCTGTTGGTTGATGTGACCGGGGTGCCCTTGCTTGATCAGTTAGCGGCTGACGGACTGATCGCGCTGGCGCGTAGCGTGCGTTTGCTTGGAGCACGACTTACGCTGATCGGTGTGAGCCCCGAAGTGGCGCAGACGATTGTGGGATTAGGCATTGCTTTGGGCGACATTCGCGTTGCGCGCGATCTGCGCGATGCGGTGCGGCGTGGTGCTAGCGGTTGAACGATCACCAGCCTGTTATTGCGAGAGGTGCGGCGCGGGTGGCCCGATTGTCATTGCGAGGGCGCGCAGCGCCCGAAGCAATCTCCCGCTGTAGCGAAATACATAACTGAGCGCATGGCTCTCGCGCGCAGCGCGCCATGATTGTCATCGGCGGGCCAGCGGCCCGTGCTCCCAAGGCCAAAGCAAAAACGTCCTGCACAGGT
The DNA here is from genome assembly GCF_034431535.1 of Chloroflexus sp. GTDB lineage: Bacteria > Chloroflexota > Chloroflexia > Chloroflexales > Chloroflexaceae > Chloroflexus. The sequence goes on from NZ_DAOUDC010000065.1 coordinate 34,497, forward strand.
TATCGCCGTACCACTGTTTGATACATCTCGTGATGGGCAGCGGCGATGGCCTGCCAGTCAAATCGGCGGGCCACGGCGCGGGCTGTTTCGCTGAGGCGCATGCGGGTGGCGGGGTTTTCTAACAAGGCGCTGATTGCAGTCGCAAAGGCGTCGGGTTGGGCCGCAGCGAATTGTACTGCGCCGGTGAGTGCGGCGGCGGTGGCCGGCGAGGTGGGCGGGGTGGTGACGATGGCGCAGCCGTGAGCCAGCGCAGCCAGCAAGCTGCCGCGCCGCAATGAGGCGCCGTCGCGGAAAGGCAGCGTCACCACATCGCAGGCGCTGAGATAGGCCGAGACGTGCTCGGCGGCGACGTGGCCGGTGATGATTACCCGATCGCGCAGGCCGGCGGTTGCGAGACGTTGTTGCACCGTTCCGGCATAGGCGCGATCGGTGGGGGCAGTGGCGGCGCCGCCGATGATCAGCAAGCGCCAATGCGGTTGGCCGGCCACCAGATCGATCAGCATATCCACCCCCTTGCCCGGCGACAACAGGCCAAAATAGCCGATCAGCGCCTCGCCGGCAGCCACACCTAGCCGTTCCCGCCACGCGGCGCGATCGTAATCGGGCGGCAGGGCCGGTTCGATATTGGCCCCAATCGGGATCAGGCGGGGCTGGAGGCCGGCGTTGCGCAGGGTGGCTTCATCTTCAGGGTTGGTGGCAATTACGGCTGTGGCTGCGCACGCCGGCAGCAGCGTCACCCAATCGCGCACTGGCCCAGCCTTGGGGAAGAGGTACGGCGGCAACAAGTCGTGATAGGTGATGGCGCTCGCGATGCCAGTGCGGCGCAAGAGTAACGGTAGCACATTGATGCCAACCTGCAACTGATACGCGCCGGTCTGGTACTGGATATGGCACCAATCGGGCCGGATGCGGCTCACGAGCCGCGCCAGCCGTCCGGCAGCAACCAGCCGCCAACTAGCCCGGCCCCCCGGCGCAACCAATGCCTCGTTGCCGTTGCGCGTTGACCGCCAGAGTTGCCAGCGCCCCTGCCTTGCCGTCAGCGTGATCGCCTCGTGCCCGGCGATCGCGATCATCTGCGCCAGCCGTTGGGTATAGTCGCCGACACCTCCCGGCTGCGGCGGGTATTCGCCGGTGATAAAGAGAATCCGCATGCCGTTCATCTCCGTTGCGTGTGCTTACCGGCATACGATACCACAAGATGGGGTTGGGTAGCGATAGCCCGGTTGTCAGTGTGAGGGGAGGCAGGAAAAGCCCCATCCGGGAGTTCAAGGGCGAGAACCCGGTCCTCAGGTACGAAGCCCGCTGCGCGGGTGGCTGGCCCTCACCCCTCACCTCTCCCGCGCCAGTGGGAGAGGTGAGGGGTGAGGTATCCCAAAGACGCTTTGCGTCCTTTGTGTTTACCCCCTCTGCGTCTTTGCTCGCTTTGCGTCTGAGTGATAAGCCGTGCGGCAGTTTGACTGCCGCACTCCAGATTCCAGCCAACGTGACTTTGTCACTGATCGACGCTGGCCGTTTGGCTATAGTAGTAATAGGCACAACAGGAATACCATGACGAGGAGGAAGGCAATGACACCGAACATGGGCAATATTGATCGGATCGCACGGGTGATTGTGGCGTTGCTGCTTGGGTTTATGATCGTCACCCAAGTCTTAACCGGGGCGCTGGCATGGATCGCCGGGATTGTGGCGATCGTGTTCCTCGCCACTAGCGCGATCGGTTTCTGCCCGTTGTATCTGCCGTTTGGCGTTAAGACCCGCTAGTTGCACGCTCATCCAAACCGGTGCGAGACTGCCATCGTCTCGCACCGGTTTATTTGTTTGCACTGTAGCGCTTCCGGCGCACGCTATGCCTCCCTGATAGTGGGCTGGGTTTAGTGGCTGATAGCTGAGCGATTATCGTTGTCGCCTGACCGAAGCCGCATACAACCCGCCAGACAAAATGCTCAGCAGGGTTGCGATCACACTCACGATGATCGCTGCACTTCCTTCAAAGAGCGTGAGCGCGAAGACGATCCCAACCAAACAGGTTGAGGGCCAAAAAGGCCCATCCCTCTAACGTTGGTATAACGGCTCCTTTCTGAGAGAATGCTCTCATCGATAAGGCCTGCATGTGGTGTTGCCAAGGTTTCACTACCTTCACCACACCTCTGCACAACTTCTTCATAATTGCGCCTTACAGTAAAAGTGTACACAGCAATTGTGACAGAGGTGTGACATGAAGCAGACAAATCAGAACTGGCGCAACTTTCTCATCGACGGCGCAATGTTCATCGCCTTTCTCATCGCGACTGCGCCGCGTTTCAGCGGGTTGGCCATCCACGAGTGGTTGAGTTTGGCGTTGGCGGCGGCGCTGATCACTCACGTCCTGCTGCACTGGCAATGGATTGTCACCATCGGTAAGCGCCTATTGGCCAAAACGACGTGGCGGTCGCGCTTGAATTATCTGCTCAATGCGCTGCTATTTCTCGCGTTTACCATCACTGTTGCCAGCGGCGTGTTGATGTCGCGAGAAGCGTTGCCGTTGTTCGGGATTACGATGCCGCGCGATCGCACGCTCGAAATTCTTCACCGGCAGGCGTCGGATCTGACGGTGATCATCCTCGGTTTGCATGTCGCGATTCATTGGAGTTGGATTGTAGGCATGTTCCGCCGGCTCTGGCCGTCGCGCAAACCGACCCGTCAAACTGCTGCCGCAGCGGCGCGGCTAGAGGAGGTGAGACAATGAAAACGCTCGGACGCATCTTGATCATTGTTGGGGTGGCGGTATTGGTGGCGATGTGGTTTAACTGGCTGCGGGTGAATCATCTGCTGCCGGTGACGCAGGTGGCGGCGCGTGAAGAGGGGTTTCGGGCGCGGGAACGCGGTGCGATAGTCTTTGGCGGCGAGCGGGAAGGCGGTGCGTTTGCCGGTCGTGGCGAGCATCATATCAATGAAGCGCCGTCATTGGCGAACGTAAACGAGCTTGGCGAAGCGTTGATCAAGATCGGCCTGATCACCATCGTGGTTGTGATCATTGACAAGATCATCCGCTTATTCAAACGCCGCCAACGGTCACCAGCCACGACAGCCTAATTCGACGAGACGCGGCAAGGCTGTTCATTGCTGCGTCTCGCCGAGCTGTGGCGCCGTTTCCGCCGATTGTGGTTTGCGTAGGAAGCGGATCCGGATCACTTATGGATGATCAAGCCGACAATAAAGAGGCCAAACCCGATCGTATCGGAACCTAAATCGGCGTAGAGCATCGCAAGGCCAGCAATCGCCATAATCACGCGCTCAACGAGATTTGCTTTCTGGAAGAGCCATCCGCCGAATGCAACCGCGAGCACACCCACCGCTACACAACTGGTCAGGAACGTGATCGCGATCGTGACCCATCCTCCCGCAGCGAGTGTTTCGTGCTATGCTGGCTGGAAGGCTAACGCCACTTCATTGGCGGCTTGCCCAATCTTGGGCAATAACAGCAACAAGCTAGCGCCGTCTATCGTCAGGGTAAACATAAACGGCACCAGAAACGCCGGCATACAATACTTCCACGCCATAAACATCGTCGGCCATGGCTTGCCGCCGGTAATTGCGGCGGCGGCCATCGGCGCCAGCGCCGTGGGTGGCGACACGTCGGCCAGCACCGCGTAGTAGAAGATAAACATGTGCGCTGCCGGTTCGGGTACACCGACTTGGCGCAAGGCCGGTACAATCATCACCGCCGCCAGAATATACGATGCGGTAACTGGAACGGCCAAGCCTAACACCCACACGGCTAGCGCCGCAAAGAAGATCGTGAACAAGATGTTGCCACCGCCGAGATTCACGATCATGCCCGAAATCTTCAACCCCAAACCGGTCAAGGTGACGACTGACACAATAATTCCGGCGCAGGCCGTCGTGGCCGCAATCGCAATCACACTCCGCCCGCCATACTCTAAGGCGCGCAAGATGCGCATATGCTCATCCTCACCCGGCACGTTTTTCACCCGCCGGTAGAGGGCGATCGCGGCGGCAATGCCGATAGTAAGCATCATGCCCCAGAAGATGGCAAGCGACGGTCGCATGCGCGGCAAAACACCGGTGACATTCAGCAACATTAATACCGCCGCGAGCGCAGCGCCGGCAGCGAGTGCCTTGAGCGAGGTGAGCCGGGTTTCGGGACGCAGGAAGCTAAGCAGGAAGGCGATCACAATTGACCAATAGACGGCCATAAACGGCGTTAAACCGATAGCCATCAAGATGGCGACGGCAAAGAGGGAAGAGAAGTGATAGCCAAATTTCTTGGTTAAATCCCACAAAGGTTCAGTTTTAATATCAACTGGCCGTGTACGCAACAACCGTGAATCAGCTTCGATCATCAGAAAGATCGAAAGATAGTAGAGAATGGTTGGCACCATGGCCATAATCAAAACATCAAGGTATGAGATGTCGAGGTATTCAGCAATGAGGAAGGCGGCTGCGCCGAGCGTCGGCGGCGAGAGGGTGGCGCCAATGCCAGACGCCGACAACATACCGGCGGCTACCGTCCGGTCGTAACCGGCTTTGCGCAGTATCGGCCACGACAGCGAGCTAAGGGTGACAGTGGTCGCGACGCCGCTGCCTGAAACGGTACCGAGCAAAAAGCCGGCGGCGGCGACAGTGCGTCCGGGGCCGGCGCTGCTCTTCGATTTGCCTAACGCGGCAAACGACCAATCAATAAAAAACTTGCCGGCGCCGCTATATTCCAGCACCGCGCCGTAAATGGTGAACAAGACGATAAACGTGGCTGCGACATCGAGCGGAACGCCAAACACCCCTTGCAGGGTCAGATAGTTGGTGCCGATGAGTCGTTGCAGCGAGATGCCGCGGTGGTCGAACGGTTCGGGTACGAGGTAGCCGAACAACGCATACAAAATCGCGCCAATCGCCACAAGGGTCAGTGCTAAGTCGGTGGTGCGCCGGGTGGCTTCGATCACTAACAGCAGCATAATGCCACCGGTGTGGGTTGAGTGACACGTTGCAATGCCTCGCGAAAATAGAGGCTCAGATAGACCATACTGGCCACGCTCAGCGCAACCAGCACGATGTCATACCACGCGACATTGGCGCGGGATTTAGCCCGAAATGGGTAGTAGAGGAAGGTCAAGACCAAGACCAGCATTAAAAACGTGGCCCGGTAGACCTGTGTAGTGATGATGGCCTGCGTCCAATAGAGGGCATACACTGAAAGCGACGCTGCTATGATCCCCCCAATTCATGCCCATAGGCCGCTGAGCTTGCGTGTTGCCGACTCACTCTCGAATTCTTCGATGAGTTGTTCAACTTTTTCGCGGCTAATTCTTCGGTATCAGGCAAGCCGGCATTGGGCGGATTGGCGGCGGTGCTCATAGGTAGTACCCCTTTGTGACCATATCAAATCGGTAGCCTGAAGTGATCCGTTCAGGCGGCGGATGCGCTGGCAGTACGGCAGCCACGTTACCGCATTCCAATGCGCGCCAGCGCAATGCTGCGCGTATGGAGAACATCGCTTTGTCGGCTAACGGTTGGTTTCCTAGCCGGTTACGCTCGCAGATCATGCTCTGGAGTGCGGCAGTCAAACTGCCACACTCCGTTGACATCTGAGCAATGTGACGATACTCACTCCTTCCAAACGCCCCGTTCCTTGTAGAACTCGATGGCTGCCGGATGGAACGGAATCGACGAGCCAGTGACCGCCGATTCGAGCGACAAGGTGCGGGCAGCCGGATGGATCTGATACACTTCGTTGAGATTGTCAAAAATGGTGGTCAGAATCCCCTTTACTTGATCTGCCGGCATATCTTCGCGCACCACCAGCAGATTGGCGACGCCGATCCCCGACACATCTTGATCGGTGCCTTTGTAGGTGCCGGCGGGCAGTACCGTCGCCGCGTAGATCGGACCGTATTTGTCAATCATCTGCTTCAACAGGGCACTCGTATCGATGAAGACCACCTTTTCGGTCGTTACCAGATCGGTCACGGCAGCCGTCGGCAAACCACCGATCCAGAAGAAGGCATCGATCTTTTGATCTTTCATCGCGGCCACCGAGTCGGCCACACCCAGATTTTCCGGTGTAATATCGGCAACCGTCAGACCAGCGGCTTCGAGCAAGCGGATCGCAGCCGTTTCGGTGCTGCTGCCTGCCGAGCCGATCGATACTGGCCGGCCTTTCATATCGGCCACGCTGGGATGCCAGAGTCAGCGCGGGCCACGACGTGGATGAAGCTTTGATAGAGCACGGCAATCGCTGCCGCCGGCACTTTGCCGGTATCTTTGTACGCTGCTACGCCGTTGATCGCATCATACGCCGAGTCGGCGGTCGTGAAACCAATTTGCGCTTCGTCGTTTTGCAACAGCTTGAGGTTATCAACCGAGCCGCCCGTCTCTTGGGCTGTGGCTTCGGTATTGGGCATCTTTTCGGTCAAAATCCGGGCCAGACCGCCGCCATAAGGGAAGAACACGCCGCCGGTGCCGCCAGTGCCAATGATGAAGCGTAGTTTCCCGCCACTCGGTGCGGGGGTGGGTTGGGCTGGCGCTGCGGTAGGTTGGCTGGTTGTGCCGGTGTTTTGCCCGCACGCCGTGAGCGCTAGCACGAGCGTTAACCAAAGTAGAACCATTCGTTTGACCATTCCGCATCTCCTTTCCGTCTTTGGAACATCTGTTGCTGAAATTCCAGCATAGCCGCCGTGGGGATGGCTATACAGGCTCGATGTTGACAAGCTGGTTCAGGCAGATGGTTCGCATCAGCCGGCAGGTGATAAGAACCAGCTTGCAGCACAGCTAAACGGCCTTTGCCGCACGTGATCGCCGATGTCGCTCAGCCGGGTTGCTTGGCAGCGTTCTCTCACGTTGCCAATAACGGGTGGCCTCATTGTTTGCCGGCAAATGATTAACCATGAACACCCTACCTCGCGCCTGAGGTAGGGTGTTCTCATCACTGGCATAGCATCAGGAACTAAGCCAAACAGTTTGTGATCATCAAGAAGATAAGGTCTGGAATTGATTAGTAGTTTACACACCAGTTGCGGGATCGTCAAGATGGGATTGATCTCAACGGATTGAGGAGTTTATCGGTTAAAGCGTACAACTTTGGCAACCATAAAGTTGTTGCAAGAGAAGTTTTGTGAAAAACTTTTTGTTGCACTCATCGCCGTTACGTTCGTTCCTGCCAGTGCCGCCATATTCCAACCGGATAGCCAACCATCTTAGCTATGTCACCCGCCAGCCGGATCAGCGGCACCAGCGCCAAGGCCGCCAGCCGTTCGCCGAGCGGCCTGCCGCGCAGTTTAGGCCAGAGCCGGCGGTAGGGGCCGCGGGTATAGGCAGCCACCCCTAGCCCAATCAGCGCCCCAACCGGTGCGCGCAAGCGCGGCTGGCTGATCGCTAGGCCCAACAGGCCGCTGAGCGTCAGGTATGCGGCATAACGTAAGGCATGGCGTTGCGGCCACAACCCGGCTCGCCCGTCACCGCGGGCATAGGTGTAGTATTGGCGGATGAAGGCGGGCAGTGTGGGGCGCGGCGCGAAATGCACCACCGCTTCCGGTACGAAGACGCGGCGAAAGCCGGCGCGCTCGACCGCCAGATCGAAGAGCAGGTCTTCGCAGTGGCTGGCCCATTCCGGGAAGCCGCCAACCGCTTCCCACACCGCTTTCCGAAAGGCCATTGATTTGCCGAACGGCAGAAAGGCTGCCGGGTCGATCTCGCTGCTGCGGCGATAGTTGGTTTCTCCTAGCGCCAGCGCAAAGAGCGAGCGCGGCGTGGGGTGAAAGAAGCCGCCAACGACATCAGCCTCACCGGCCTCGATGGGGGCGACAATCCGTGCCAGCCAGTGCGGATCGAGGGTGAGACCGGCGTCGGTGCTGGCGATGATCGGGCCGCGCGCGTGGCGAATGGCATTATTGCGGCCCGACGAAATATTGTGCCCGCCGCGCACCAGCTTGATCTGCGGGTAGCGCGCAGCGTAAGCAGCAACAATGGCCGGCGTCATATCAACGCTCTGGCAATCGTTGATCACAATCTCGTCGGCGGTGCGGGTCTGGGCCAGCATTGAATCAATCAGTGCGGCGATGTTATCGGCTTCATCGCGCACTGTGCAGATGATCGAAACGGTTTGGGGTTCGATGGTCGCCATGGATGAAAGGCTTCTGGTACAATATTCTCTAAGCACCTATGCGCTATTGTACCAGACGAGGTTGTCATGACAGATCTGTACGGATTTGAACTGCTGCGCGATGAGTTCATTCCCGAACTCAACACTCGCGCTTGCCTGTATCGCCATATCAAGACTGGCGCTGAACTGCTCTCGCTCGAAAATGACGACGAGAATAAATGTTTCGGCATTACCTTCCGCACTCCGCCGCGCGACTCAACCGGCATTGCCCACATTCTCGAACACTCGGTGCTCTGCGGGTCGCGCAAGTATCCGGTCAAAGACCCCTTTTTCACGTTGGTGAAGGGATCGGTGCATACCTTCCTCAACGCGATTACCTACCCGGATAAGACGACCTATCCGGTGGCTAGCACCAACCTGAAAGACTTCTACAATCTGATGGATGTCTATCTCGATGCGGTCTTCTTCCCGCGCATCACGCCCGAAGTGCTCAAGCAAGAGGGTTGGCACTTCGAGCTGCCAGCGCCTGACGCGCCGCTCACCATTAAGGGCGTGGTGTACAACGAGATGAAGGGGGCCTATTCGTCGCCCGATGGCATGCTCTACCGCTATTCGCAGCAGTCGCTCTTCCCCGATACCACCTACGGCCATTCGTCGGGCGGCGACCCGCAGGCGATCCCTGATTTGACCTACGAGGCGTTCAAGCGTTTCCACGAGACGCTCTACCACCCCTCGAACGCGCGCATCTTCTTCTACGGCGACGATCTGCCGGAAGAGCGGCTGCGCAAGCTCGACGAGTACCTGAGCCAGTTTGAGCGGATCGATCCGCCTTCTCAGATCGAGCCGCAGGCCCGTTTTAACGCGCCGCGCGAGTTTGAATACACCTTTAGCGCCAATGAAGACAACCAGAAGGGCATGGTGATGCTCAACTGGTTGATTGATGATAATCGCGACCCGACGGTGTTGATGGCCCGTGATTTGCTGAGCTATATTCTGTTGGGGAACGCGGCGGCGCCGTTGCGCAAGGCGCTGATCGATTCGGGGTTGGGCGAAGAGGTGGTCGGCGGTTACGAGAGCGATCTCCTGCAGCAGACCTTTTCGGTTGGCATGAAGGGAATCGATCCCGTGAACGCCGGGCAGGTCGAGGAGCTGATCCTGCGCACGCTGGCCGAACTTGCCGAGCAAGGTATTGATTCGGAGACCGTGGCGGCTGCGTTTAACACGTTCGAGTTCAGCTTACGCGAGAACAATACTGGCAGCTTCCCGCGCGGCTTAGTGTTGATGCTGCGCGCGCTGGGCACGTGGCTGTACGACGATGATCCGATTGCGCCGCTGCGGTTCGAGGCTCCGCTGGCGGCGGTGCGCGCGGCGGTAGCCAACGGCGAGCGGGTCTTCGAGCGCCTGATCCGCGAGCTGCTGCTCGATAATCCGCACCGCACCCGCGTGACCTTGCGCCCCGATCCCGAACACGCTGCCCGCTTGGCCGCCGCCGAGCAGGCCCGGATTGACGCCTTCGCCGCGACCCTCGACGATGCCAAGCGGGTGGCGCTGGTCGCCGAGACACAGGCGCTGGCCGCTTGGCAGCAGACGCCGGATCCGCCCGAAGCGATTGCCGCCATCCCGACCTTGCGCCTTGCCGATCTTGACCGCGCCGTCAAGCGCATCCCGACCGAGATTGACGAGCGGGGTGGCGCGCGGTTGTTGCGCCATACTCTGTTTACCAACGGCATTGTCTATCTCGATTTGGCCTTCGATCTGCGCGCCGTGCCCCCCCACCTCTTGCCCTACGCGCCGCTCTTTGCCCGCGCCTTGACCGAGATGGGCACGGCGACCTCGGATTTTGTGCGCTTGTTGCAGCGGATCGGGCGGGAAACCGGCGGTATCTATGCGACCACGATGACGGCGACCGACATTGTGAGTACAGCGCCGGTGGGCCGGTTGATCGTGCGCGGCAAGAGCACCGTGGCCCAAACGACCGAGCTGTTGCGGCTGTTGAGCGAGATTCTGCTGACGGTGAATCTCGATAACCGCGAGCGTTTCCGCCAAATCGTGCTGCGCGCGCGCGCCAACAAAGAGTCGTCGCTGGTGCCGGCGGGTAATGCGTATGCGCGCCAGCGCCTCGCTGCCCGTTTTGCCCCGGCTGAGTGGGCCGACGAACAGATGGGTGGCGTCTCTGCGATCTTCTTCCTGCGCGATCTTGAGCAGCGGGTGCAACACGACTGGTCAAGCGTGCTGGCCGATCTCGAGACGGTGCGCGCGGCGCTGATCAACCGGCGCGGCTTGGTGGCGAATCTCACCCTCGATGCCGACAACCAACAGGCCGTGTTGCCCATGCTGACCGCCTTCCTTTCTGATCTGCCCGATGCCGCGTACAACCCGGCGCACTGGCCGGTGCGCAGCGTCGCGGGTGGCGAAGGGTTGGTAATTCCAGTGCAGGTCAACTACGTCGCCAAGGGGGTTGATCTGCACGCCCTCGGCATCCGGCCTAGCGGCGCGGCAATGGTGGTGTTGCGCCACCTGCGCATCGACTACCTGCTCGACCGTATCCGCATTCAGGGAGGGGCCTACGGCGCCGGCGGCAACTACGACCGCAGTACCGGCCTGTTCATTACCACGTCGTACCGGGACCCCAACCTCTTGCGCACGCTCGATGTGTACGACGAAATGGCGACCTTCTTGCGCGAAACGGCGCTCGATCCGGCGACGGTCGAACGGGCGATTATCGGCACTATCGGCGATATGGATGCCTACCAGTTGCCGGATGCCAAGGGCTACACGGCGCTGATACGCTACTTGACCAGCGTGAGCGACGAGTATCGCCAGCAGATTCGCGACGAGGTATTGGCGACCACGCCGGCTGATTTCGTCGCCTTTGCCGAAGCGGCGGCGACGCTGCGCGATCACGGCCAAGTGGCGGTCTTAGGTTCCGCCGAGGCGATCGAGGCGGCCAATCGCGAACGGCCCGGTTTATTGACGCCGGTGAAAGTCTTATAGGAGCAAGCCGCAGTACGGGCATCCCGCACTATGCCCGTACTGAGCTCGGAGGAGGCCATGACCACCAACGACCCAACCAGCTCGATCGGGGCCATTGCCTATGAAGCCGCCATTGCCGAGCTACAAGCTGCAATGGAGAGCGGCGCGATTAGCGCCGAAGCGTTGACCATGGCCTGCCTCGAACGGATCGAAGCCCTCAATCGGGCAGGGCCGTGTCTCAATGCGGTGATTGATGTCAGCCCGTCGGCGCTCGAAACGGCGATTGTGCTTGATACCGAGCGCGATGCGCGCGGGCCGCGCAGCCCGTTGCACGGCATCCCGATCCTGCTCAAAGACAACATCGACACGCTCGACGATACGGTGACGACCGCCGGGTCGCTCGCTCTGCTCGGCTCGCGCCCGGCGACGGAAGCAACAGTGGTTGCCCGGCTGCGCGCTGCCGGGGCGGTGATCTTGGGCAAGGCCAACATGAGCGAATGGGCCAACTTCCGCAGCACCTCCTCGTCGAGCGGGTGGAGTGCGCGCGGCGGTCAGGCGCGCAATCCGCACGTGTTGGCGCGCAGTCCGTGCGGGTCGAGTTCAGGCTCAGCGATTGCCGTCGCTGCCAGCATGTGCGTCGCCGCCATCGGCACCGAAACCGACGGCTCGATCTCGTGCCCGTCGGCGCTCTGCGGCGTGGTTGGGATCAAACCCACCGTTGGTTTGACCAGCCGGGCCGGTGTGATCCCAATTAGTTTCACCCAAGATACAGTGGGTCCGCATGCCCGTTGCGTCGCCGATGCCGCTACTGTACTCGGCATCATCGCCGGGCCTGATCCGCGCGATCCGGCGACGGCAGCCGCCGCCGGGCATGTGCGGCCTGATTACCGCACCTGCTTGCAAGCTGATGCGTTGCGTGGGGCGCGGATCGGGGTGTTGCGGAGCGATCGCTTTGCCGGCTTTGGTCGCCACGTCGAACGGGCCTTGGCGGCGGCGGTGGCGGCGATGGCTGAGGCCGGCGCACACATTGTTGATCCGGTCAAGCTGCCGGAGGAGTTGCTGGCCTTTAGCGAGACTGAGTTGACCGTGCTGCTCTACGAGTTCAAGGCGACGCTCAACCGGTATTTGGCCGAGCGCATTCCCGATCCGCAAGCAGCCACGCCGGCGCCGCGTTCACTGGCTGAATTGATTGCGTTTAACGAACAGCATGCCGAGCGCGAATTGCTCTTCTTTGGTCAAGAGCTGTTGCTGCAAGCGGCGGCAGTAGGTGATCTTGACGATCAGGCCTACCAACAGGCGTTGGCGGCTAGCCGTGATGAAGCGCGGAAGGCGCTGGATACGGTGCTCTATGAACTGCAGCTTGATGCGCTGGTCGCGCTAGCGACCGGGTTGGCATGGCCAATCGATCTGATCGGTGGTGACCGCTACCTTGGCGGCAGCAGTTCGTTGCCGGCAAGGGCCGGCTACCCGATCGTAACGGTGCCGGCGGGGATGGCGTTTGGCCTGCCGATAGGAATCAATTTTATTGGTGGGGCGTGGTCGGAACCAATGCTGATTCGGTTGGCGTATGCCTTTGAGCAAGCGACTCGCTTTCGCCAACCACCCGCTTACCGCGAGCGGATCGTGGGAGACGAGTAGGGGCACGTAGGTACAGCGCCGCTGTGCCCCTACGTGCCCCTACCGCACCTCAAACACCTCTTTATCGACCATCTCGATCTCAACCGGATACTTGCCGGTAAAACACCCAGTGCAGAAGGTCGCCGGGTCGCGTCCGGTCGAGCGGATCAAGCCTTCCAAGCTCAGATATGCCAAACTATCAGCACCGAGATGTTGGCGAATGCCCTCGATCGTCAGGCGGTGGGCGATCAGTTCGGGGTAGGTTGCCATATCAACGCCGAGGAAGCAGGGGTGGCGGATCGGCGGCGACGAGACGCGCACATGCACCTCGCGCGCGCCAGCCTCGCGCAGCAGGCGCACAATTGGGCCGCTGGTGTTGCCACGCACGATGCTGTCATCAACCAGCACCACCCGCTTGCCGGCCAGATTGTCGGTCAACGCATTAAACTTGAGCGCGATGCCCAACTTGCGCAGCCGGTCATCGGGTTGGATGAAGGTGCGACCAATGTAGCGGTTCTTAATCAAGCCTTCCGAATAAGGGGTACCCGACTCGTGCGCATACCCGATCGCTGCCGGCGTTGCGCTATCAGGCACGGCGATCACCACATCGGCGTTGCACGGCGCTTCACGGGCCAATTCACGGCCTTGCGCCACCCGCATCGCGTGCAGCACCTTGCCGTGCAGCATACTGTCGGGGCGGGCGAAGTAGATGTATTCAAACAGACAGGCGGCGGTGTGCAGCGAGGGTTGGCGGGCAATCACCTGCGGCCCATCGAAGGTAATCTTCAGAATCTCGCCCGGCTCGATCTCGCGCACAAATTCGGCCCCGATCGTCCCGAGCGCACAACTCTCGGAAGCGACCACCCACCCCTGTTTGCCGAGCTGGCCGAGACAGAGCGGGTGCAGGCCCCACGGATCGCGCACCGCGTAGAGCGCATCGCGGGTGAGCACGGTCAAACAGTACGCGCCTTGGGCTCGCACCATAAAGACCTTCAGCTTCTCTTCCCACGTCCGCCCCTCGCCGCCGGCCAGCATCTGAGTGATGACTTCACTATCGCTGCTGCTGGTCAGGCCGACGCCGCGCTGCAACAGCTCGCGGCGCAGCGACGCGGCGTTGGTCAGGTTGCCGTTGTGGCCGACGGCCAGCGGCCCCAAGGCGCTTTCGACCACGAAGGGTTGGGCATTCTCTAGCTTTGAGGAGCCGGTGGTGGAATAGCGGGTATGACCGATCGCCATATAGCCGCTGAGCGGGCGCAACTTTTCTTCGTCGAACACTTGCGCAACTAGCCCCATGTTCTTATAGTAACGAATACTGCGACCATTGCTCACCGCAATGCCAGCGCTCTCTTGGCCGCGATGCTGGAGGGCGTAGAGGCCGAAGAAGGTTAGGCGGGCGACATCGGCTTCAGCGGCGACAATGCCGAACACACCGCATTCGTGACCCGGTTTATCATCGGGTGTAGCGGGATCGTCCGTCTCGCCGGCAATGGTATGATTACGATCAGCTACGCCTGAGAGCGATTGATCGTCCATGGAACATCTTCCTCCTGCGCGCAGGGTTGGGGACACGTTGCATCGTTGCTATCTATAGAAAGTATAACACGGATCGTTATGACATCTTTCGACCAAACCGCGCGGCGTACCGGTCGTTCGTGGGGCATAGGCTGCTTGCTGGCGGCGGTATTGCTGATTGCGCTGGGGATTGGCGGGTTTTTGCGGTTGGTGGAAATTGGGGTCAGTCTTTTCGGTACGGGTGGCATTGGCCGGGCGGTTGTGATTTGGATCAGCCTGATCGTAGGGGCAGTGGCTTTTGCGATCTGGGCCGGGTTGGGGCGGGGCGCGGTGCGGGCGGCGGCGCTGCGCTGGCTGGCGGCGCTGCCATTGCCGGCTATGCTCGCATTCATGGCCTTGATACCCTCGGTGGAAAGCCAATGGAGCGCGCTGGCCCAGCTTGGGGTGAGCGTGCTCTATGTGCTCGCGTTGATGCTGTTCGTGCGCCGGCCAGTGCAATGGGGGTGGACGCCGGTTGCGGTGAGCACAGGGTTGCTGGTGGCGTTGCCATGGTTGGTAATTGGCGCTCCCGGTTCGTGGCTCGATGTGGGATTGGCGGTGTGCCAAGGCGCGGTGGTAGGTTGGGCTGGTGGGCAGTTGCTGGCATGGCAACCGCCGCAAAGTTGGCAGAGTGCGAGTGTGCCAACCGGGGTATGGTTGGCTGAAGGCGCGGCGCTTGGTCTGCTGCTATTGATCCTGAGCCGGGCGCTGGGGCCGAATAGTGCGCCACTCCTCTTTCTCTTCGCGGCGCCGGCGGGCGGCTGGTTGTGGCTAGCGTTGGGCCGGCAGGCCGATCTGAATGTTGCCGCGCCGCTCTCGGCCAGCTTTGGCCTGTTCTTCTTTGGGTTGCCGTTGGCTTTCACCGATCCCGATGCACTGGTGACGCTGTTACTCTTCAGCAGCTTTCCCGAAGGGTTTCATCTGGCGTTACTGGCCGCGATCGGGCAGGCGCTGCTAGCATTGCTGGTGACGCCACTGGCCCTGTTTGTCACTGACCGGCGAGTCCACGTCGCGGGGGCCGGGTTGGCGGCAGTGGCCGGCTTGGCGTTGTTGATCGGCGGGGACCGGGCCGCGCCGGCAGGCGATCGTGTGTTCGTCGTCTTGCGTGATCAGGCCGAGGTGAGCGCGTTGGCGACGATCGCCGATTACGATCAGCGTCGCATCGCGGTGTATCAGCGGTTAACGGCGCATGCCGCAACCACGCAGGCCGATCTGCGGGTGGCGCTCGATCAGCTTGGGGTGCGCTACACACCCTACTACCTCGTCAATGCGCTCGAGGTCGAAGCTGATCTGCCCTTGCGTCTGTGGTTGCAGAGCCGGCCAGAGGTGGCGGCAGTGATGCCGGCGCCGCACCTGCGGCCATTGCCGTTCTCGCCGCTGCCGGCGACGGGTGATCAACCGCCGCCAGGCGAGCCGCCGTGGAATGTGACCACGATAGGCGCGCCGGAGGCGTGGGCATTGGGGGCGCGCGGCGCGGGCATTATCATTGGTCAAGCTGATTCGGGGGTTGAACTTGAGCATCCTGAACTGAGCGATGCGTATGCCGGGCGCACGGCCAATGGCGTCGAGCATGCCTATCACTGGCTTGACCCGTGGACGGGGGCGACCGCGCCGTATGATTTGGGCGGGCATGGCACCCACACCTTGGCAACCGCGCTGGGCAACACAGTTGGCGTAGCCCCTGATGCGCAATGGATCGGCTGCGTCAGTCTGGCCCGTAACCTTGGCAACGCTCCGCGCTATCTCGACTGTATGCAATTTCTGTTTGCGCCCTATCCACCTACCGGCGATCCGTTGCGCGACGGTGATCCGGCCCGTGGCGCGCATGTCTTTAACAATTCGTGGGGTTGTCCGCAAGACCTCGAAGGCTGCGCGCCGGATGCGCTGCAACCGGCGGTGGCGGCGTTACGCGCCGCTGGAGTGTTTGTGGTGGCGAGCGCCGGCAATGACGGCCCGGCGTGCAGCTCGCTCAATGCGCCGTTAGCGATCTACGACGACGTGCTAACGGTGGGGGCGGTGGATGCTGAGGGCCAACTGGCACCGTTCAGCAGCGTTGGCCCGGTGCAGAGCGATGGCAGCGGACGGGCCAAGCCTGATCTGGTTGCGCCGGGGGTCGATATTCTTTCGGCCTATCCTAACCAAAGTTATGCACGGGCCGATGGCACCTCGATGGCCGGGCCGCACGTCGCTGGCGCGGTCGCGTTGCTCTGGTCGGCCAACCCGACCCTGATCGGGAACATTGCTGAAACCGAACGCATCTTGCGCGAAACCGCCCGACCCTACACCGCCGCAGATGGCGAGCGGTGCGGGGACGGTAATGTCGCCGGTGCGGGCATGCTCGATGTAGCGGCGGCGGTGCGGCGGGCCATTAGCAATAACCGGTGATCGCGCTGTTCGCTCGATATGATACACTCATGCTATGAACCATCGCCTATCGTCGCTCATCCAAACCATCATCTTGCGCTATCAACGCGCTGCGCTCGCGTCTCTCATCCTGCTCTTGCTGGTGACGCTGGTGGTAGCGTTGAGCGCAGTGAGTGACGCGGCCTTACGCGCCGAATGGCCGCGCTTGGCCGGTATGCTGGCTTGTCTGGGATTCATGCTAGGAGTGGCATGGCTAACCCCGCTGCGGGTCTTGACTGTTTGGGGGCAACTGGCGTTGATTGGGCTCGAATTGGCGGCGGCAGCCGGAGCGCAACTGCTCACGGCGGCGCCGTTGATAGATTACATCTACCTCGTGCTGGTCTTGCAGGGCATTATCCTCTTCCGGCCATGGGTGTGGGCGATCATGGCGATTGGGGTGTGGGCGATTTGGGCGATCGTGCGCTACCAGCTCTCGAATGATCTGATCGGGTGGCTGCAAAGCAACTTGGCGATCGCTTTCCCGGCCACTTGCGCGATCATCGCTGCCTTCATCTATGCCCGCCACGTTCATCGTAGCGAGCAGATGCAATCGGTGTTACAGCAGATGCAGCAACGCTATGCCGCCTTTTCGGCTTTGTTGCGCGAGATGCAACAGCGCGCAGCTAGCGAGGAGCGCCAGCGTTTATTGCATCTGTTGGCCAGCGAAGTGCAACAGGCGTTAGCAAGCGCCGAACAGAGCGTCACTGCGGCCTTGGCGTTGGCGCAGACTAATCTTGGCCGGGTGCAGGCTGTGATTGATATACCGCGAGCAGCGGCGGCGAATGCGATCGAGCGGCTGCGGGCCACGGTAACAGCCCTGCGCTATCAGCCGGGGAGTAACGAGCCACCGCCGCGCTTGACGCTGGCTGGCGCCGTTGATGAGATACTAATCGCGCCGCGCCCAAATCACGTACTGGCGTGGCTGTTGCCGTCGCTCTTTGTCTCGTTGTCGTTGGGCTTGGCGTTGCTGCAACCTCACCCGCTATCACTCGGCGCATTGCTCTGGCTCTTGGCGCTGGGTGGGTTGCTGGTTGTGACCAGCGCTTGCACCCAGCAGGTACGGCATGCCGTTTTTGTTCAACTGGGATTGGCAGCGCAAACCCTGACCATTACACTGATGGTGGCGATGACCAATCTGCCGCCGCTGCTCTGGGGGTTGTTGCTGGTGGCATGGCAAATGGCCAGCCGGCTGTCGCTCTTGCAGTGGCTGCTGTTCGCGGCGGTGCTGCCGCTCCTGCTCATGGTGGTGGGGTTTTGGAAGCCGTTCGAGCTTGACGTAACGACAACAGTAAGCTTGCTGGTGGCGATGGTGCTGGTAAATGTGCTGTTGTTGCTGGCCCGCTATCAGTTGCGGCGCCGCCAGCAGGTGGAATGGCAAGTCAAGCTGCTCGAAGCCGAGATGCAGCAACAGGCTGATGAGATGCAGGCGATCACAGTGGCTGCCGAGCGGGCGCGGCTGGCGCGCGAAGTGCATGATGATCTGGGATCGAAACTGGTGCTGATCAATCTGGAATTGCAACTAGCGGCTGAGCTGGCTGCCGAAGATGCGGCGGCTGCCCGCGACCATTTGGTCAATAGCCGCGAGTTGCTGCACAGCGCATGGCAGAGCCTCTTGGCGGTGGCCGATGCCGAACTCCCGGTGCAGGGAGCGACCTTGGCCGCGCATTTGCGCCGGTTGGCGGTGCAATGCGCCCAAAGCACGCGCGTGCGGGTGGAATTAGAGATGCAGGGGGCGATTGATCATCAGGCAGCACCGGTGACGCATTGTATCTATCGCGCGGTGCAAGAGGGTTTGACCAATGCTTGCAAACATGCCCGCGCTGACGCGATTGCCGTACAGGTCAAGGCCGAAGGTGGCTATGTCGTGGTGACGATCACGAATAATGATCAACCGGATCGCATCCTGCCACCGATTGATCTGGGCAGTGGCAGTTTTGGCCTGATCGGTTTGCGCGAACGAGTCGAGGCCCTCGGCGGCGGTCTTGAAGCGGGGCCATTGCCCGATGGCGGCTGGCGGTTACGGTTGGTGTTGCCGGCGGAAGGCGGTGGCTAAGATGGCGATCCGTGTCTTGATTGTTGATGACCAGCCGTTGATTCGTACCGGCATTGCCACCTTGCTGGCCCGCAAGGCGGATATTGAAGTGGTCGGTCAGGCCGGCAATGGCCGCGAGGCGCTCGAATTGGTTGCGGCGCTCGACCCGGATATTGTGCTGATGGATGTGATGATGCCGGTGATGGATGGGGTTGAAGCGACGCGGCAGCTCGCCGCGCGCGGCCCGCGCCCGGCGGTGATTATGCTCACCACCTTCCATGATGACGAGCGCGTTTTACAGTCGATTGCCGCCGGCGCGCGCGGTTATCTGCTCAAAGATGTCGATCATCGTGCGCTGGCCGAGAGCATTCGCACCGTTGCTGCCGGAGGCGCGCTGATCCACCCGCAGATTACCGCCCAACTCTTGCCCCGCCTGAGCCAATTGGCTACCACTGCGTCGTCGCCGGCTGAACCGCCTGCTGCTGAACCGGCGATTGGGCTGACCCCCCGCGAGCGCGAGATTCTGCTGCTGCTTGCGCAGGGCTATACCAATCAAGAGATTGGCGAGAAACTCGCCCTCAGCATCGGCACGGTCAAAAACCACTTGAGTGTGATCTTTGCCAAACTCGCGGTGCGCGACCGCACGCAAGCTGCATTATGGGCGCGTGAGCATTTGCGCCAGTGACAGCGAATGGGGGGAACGAATAAACGAATGCAGGAGTGATCCCCTTGCTCTAGCCCGCATAGCGGGGTTCGTAACGCTAGCCCAGCCCTTCAGGGCCGGGTGCCGGATCACACGCCCTTCAACCGCCAAAGCCGGAGATTGCTGCGGGACTGCGCCCCTCGCAAGGATAATGGGGCACACCCCCGCGTTCCGTCTGTCATTGCGAGCCGCCGGAGGCGGCGAAGCAATCCCCCGTGGGTACGGGAACGGCCCCTTTCCGCTGAAGTTGCGAGACGGACAGCCCATGGTGATCGCTGTGCAATGCCTCAAGGCCCAGTGCTCCACTCCCCTCTCCCGCGCCAGTGGGAGGAGGCTGGGGGTGAGGGTCAGCAGCCTGCGCAGCGGGCTTCGTAACCACAATGCCCGGCCCGTGAGGGCCGGGCATTGTGGTTGGGCGTAGTCTGCTTACTTTGCGATCACCGGCAGCAGCACCCGATATGTCGGCGGTGCAAACGCGCCCTTTGCAGTGTACATGGCCGTATTGCCAGCATTGTCAATGGCGGTGATGATCAGCCGCACATCAGGCCAGTTGCGCGGTACACTTGCCAGCCAACGTTGCCGGTTGAGCGGATCTTGTGTAAAGGTGAGCGACGTCCACGTGATGTTGTCGGCAGCGAGGTAAACACCGGTCACGTTCACTTGCGGGTTGGCAGGGTGGTCGGGATCGCTCACGAACGCCTCAATCGGCGTTGAGATGCTCTGCAACCCGGCATCTTGCCCGGCAATGCGCACTCGTTCGATCACCGGCGGGTTCTGATCAGCCAAAGCTTGACTGGCGCCGCTTGCTGCCGGATCGGTGTAGACGATCTGGTAGACAAGCCGGGTGTAGGTGCGCAGGGTGCCGGTAACGCCGTTGGTAGCGCGGAATTGGGCAGCAGTACTAATCAGGGTGTCGCGTTGATCGGCGTCGCTTCCGGTCGTGCTGTGGCCAAAGAAGCGGTCGGGTACCCACACTCCGATCCCGGCGCTGAAGTCAGGTTCGATCGTCGTCGTAATCAACGGCTCGAAGGTCTCGGTCACGATTTGGGTAATGGTGGGGTTGAAATTCTCGATCGTGTTGTACTGCCCACCCACAAAGATGACATCGCGCACGACCAGCGGTGCATGATCACTATCATCATCGCTGCCCGACAACGCAGTAATGTCGTAGGTAAAAGCGGGCAATCCCGGCATGCCAATCAGATTGTTGTTGAAGACGGTCACCGTTGGGGTGACGTTGAAGGTGCTGGCGAGTAAGAACGTATCGCTAATCGTAAAGTTGCTCGCATTGAGCTGGACAACGCTACCGGTGCGGGTTGGTTGCAGGTAGTTGGGATCGTAATTGATCGTAAACGTAATCGTGCGCGTCAATTGGCTGCCGGAGGTGGGAATGGGCGCCGTGCGATCGCCAGCCGGCAGCTCAGCATTGAGGTATTCGACCGGCGCGGTCAGCGGGTTGTCAACCAAGACCCGCTTCCACGGCAAGCCATACAGCGTCGTGATAGCTAACACTTTGTAGTCGTAGGCGTTGAGACCGATTGACGTTCGCAGATAGCGGAGCTTAGCGTTGACCAGCGCCTCGCCGATGCTGCGCCCGACATAAGTAACCCCATTTTCCGCCATCGGATCGGGCCGCGTCTCGTTCCGTGTCAGTTCTTGGGTTAGCAACGCCGCCAACCGCTCGCTGTAATCCACCCCGTCAAGGGTGCCGTAGCCGTAGCCGGTGTTGCCGATCCAGTTGCCAGCGTGGCGGTTGAAGGCTTGGGCGAAGTCGGCTGCGTAGTAGCTGCTCGGCAGATCGCGGGCTTGGATGATCGCGCTGGTAGGCACATTGTATCCGCTGTGACAACCAACCGAGTAGTAGATGGTGTTGTAGAAGAAACCGGGGCATAACATTGGATAGAAGTCGCAGGACGAGGTGATTTCCCCATAGCTGGCGCCCAATATGCGATCAGCGGGGAAGTTGGGATCGCTGCCGCGCTCAACGGCTGGAATGATCTGCCAGTGGTCGAAGTGGGCGTTGAGTGAGCTGAGCAGGGTGTTGGTGCGGGAAAAGACATCGACTGGTGTGGTGAAGAAGCCGGTCGCGTTGAGCGGCTGTTCGAGCCAATTGTTCTCGAAGTCGCTGCGACTCCACGTGTTGTTGATGGTTGTGCGTTTGGTGACACTGATCGACGTCGCTTGGGTAAGGGTGTGCGTGATGGCGTTTGCACCGTCGATCAAGAAGTCGTAGCCGGTGATCGAAGCGCTGCGCGGGTTGTATTCTTGCGCAGCCAGCAATATGGTGTCTTCCTCCCATCCGGGCTGGTTGCGTCGCAAGAAATCGGCGATCTCAGCCGGTTGTTCGACGAGCCGGCCCACAGCTAGCCGTGGCACAAACAGCGGGAAGCCGTAGAAGCGGTAGGGCCGATCGGCGCCATACGGATTGTCGCTCAACATCATGCGGTTGCGCAACGCCGCGCCGAGCGGGTTGTCGGGCGAGATGAGGCTGGCGCCGTTACTGCGCGCATCGATCGTCTTCAGATATTCCAGATAATCAGCCTCATTGGCGATGGTTGTGAGGTCGGGCAGGCGGAAGAAGGGGATGATCTCGTCGCTGCCGACTAGCACAATATTGCGCACGTTGGGGTAGGGCGTCACCGGGTTGGTTTCGTTCCCAAGATTGCCATCATTATTTGCCCGGATGAGGTACTCTACCCTGACGTTACTCGAGCTGCCATTGCTGGTTGGGTCAATCGCCGCTTCGATCACGTGATCAATGATGCTGGCGATGTAGTTGGCGTAGAGCGGGTTGCGTTGGTTGTCAGGCTCAGACCAGTTGCTGAGCAACGTGTTGAAGGCAAGTGCGTTGCTGCCAACGATCAACTCAAGATCGGCGAGATCGATCACGGCACCTTTTTCTTGAATGAGCGTATTTTCGGAAGCTCCGCGCACGATGGTTTGCGTCAGGGCGTACGATTGTTGCAGGGTCGTAGTAATGAGATTGATACTCGCGCGATCATTCAGATATACCTCCTGCATCCGAGCTGAGTTGATGATGTAGAGGGTAGTAACGGCTGGATCGGGCCTGTCGGTGTAAAACTCGACATGCGGGGCCGGGCCGAGCGATTGGAGTGTGCTGCGCTGGAGCGTGATAACCAGTTGGTAGGGGTGCGAACTGGTCTGGCCGGCGCTCGAGGGAGCGACGGCGACGAAGTACAATCCCGGTTGCCACACAATTGTCTCGATCCGTTCGTCGTGGGTGCTGGGGTTGATGCTGATAGAGGTAATCTGGCCGCCGATAGAGGTAATCTGGCCGCCGATGGAGGTGATTTGGCCGCCGATGGAGGTGATTTGGCCGCCGATAGAGGTAATCTGGCCGCCGATCTGGGTTACATCCTCCAAGCCGCGTTCGCCATTGTCAAACTCGAAGGTTTCGGTGGCGCCGCCGACGCCGGTCACTGGGTCAACCCCGCCGCCAAAGACCAGATCGTAGTCGGCGCCGAGGTTGGTGAGGTCAATGGTGATCAATGAACCGGGAGCGTCGATCGTGAATGCGAAGTAATCGATGTCGCTCGATGACGAAACCACGCCACTGATCGGCTGTCGCCAGCTATCGGTGCGGCCTACTGCGATTGGTTGAGCATTTCGCTCAGCGGGGGGGATGATTTTATTATTCGGCTCAATCTCATTGATGGGTGATAATTCGGTAATGCTCGTAGTGCTGGTGACATCGATTGGTTCAGCCTCAGCGGCAGTGGCCGGGGTCGGGCGTGGTGTCAATGCCAGTGGCGTCAATACGAGACTCACCAGCGTCAGCATGAGCAAGAGGCGGCGCATAGCGATACTCCTTCCGAATGAAGAACCACGATGTTCACGCCAGCAACGCCGCTGCAAGCGCCAGATCGCGTTGGGCATCGAGTTCGGTAAAGATGGCGATCGCTTCCGTGCGAGCAACCGCTGCTACGGCAAGGTCGTGGCGGGCCAGAGCTAGCCGGGCCTGTTGGTAGCGGACTTTCCCTAACTCGTAGCGATTGTCGAGTTGGGCCAAGGTGGAGCTACTGCGGGTGAAGAGATCCTCTGCAACATCAAGATCGCCGGATGCCAACGCGATCTCGCCGAGCACCCGATTGGCAATTGCCGAGTCGTCGGCTTGGCCAAGCTCTTCAGCAATAGCTAATGAACGATTGGCATCGGTACGGGCCTGTTCGCGATCGCCTAAGGCCAATGCCGCCAGTGCGGCTAACCGCAATACTTCGGGCAGGAAACTGCGGGCATTGATCGCTTCCAGATCAGCGATAGCAGCCTCAAAGAGGGCGAGCGCCTCAGCGGCGCGCCCTTGATTGAGCAGCACTTCACCGCGGTTGTAGCTGGTCACGGCCACGCCAAGCCGCGAACCAAGCCGGGCAAAGAGTTCACTGGCGCGCTGGTACAACGCGCCAGCCCGGTCGAGCTGGTTCCGTCCCACGAGCACGACGGCCAGATTGTTTGCTGTGCGGGCGGTGGCCAGTACATCGCCGATATTTTCCGAAATCGCCATAGATTGTTCAAAGACGGCGATCGTCTCGGCCCACCTCCCGGCTTGAGTGTAGACCCGGCCAAGGTCGTTGAGCACATCGCATAAGCCGGCCAGCATATTCGCCTGTTCATAGAGGGTGCGCGCTTGGTTGAGCGCCTCGATGGCTTGGGTGCGGTCGCCTTGATAGCCGGCAATGTTGCCGATAATCTTGAGGGCGCGGGCTTGATCGGTAGCATTATCAGTTTGCGCCGCCAAGGCATACCCGATCCGCGCCCATTCCATTGCGTGAGCGTAATCGCCGGTGCGGTACGCGATACCGGCGCCCAAAATGTAGCAGCGCGCAGTTTCCGCCGGTATGCCGCGATGGGTGCGGGCCATACCCTCGGTCAGCCGGTCGAAGGCGGCTTGATAGCGCGAACGCCGCTCTTCAACTGTGGCGAGCATGCGGTGCATGCGCAACCAGCGTTCACTGACCGGTTCGGCTCCTACCGGTAAACTGAGCTGCAGCGCCTCGTGGAAATGGTGTTCCGCTTGATCGTATTCGCCCAAGACCAGATGCAATTCACCGATCGCTTCGTGGATCGCGGCCACTTGATCGATCAACTGCGCTGGCGGTAAGACGGTGCTCAGGCGCGGCGCAATGTTGAGCGCGGTGGTATAGAGGGCGAGCGCGTCGCGGTTGGCGAAGCGCCGGCGAGCTTGCTCGGCGGCCTGCACGTGGTAGCGCAACGCGGGCAGCCACTCTTCGGCTTGCAGAAAGTGCCACGCTAGCACAGCATATTGCTCTTCGATCTGATTGGCGGCAATGGATTCAATCCGGTGAGCGACGCGGGCGTGCAACGCGCGGCGGCGGGCGTAGAGGATGCCTTCGTAGGCCACATCGCGCAGTAGCGCGTGGCGAAAGATGTAGGCCAGAATCCGCTCTTGCTGATCGGCTTGGATGAGTTCGCCTTCGATCAGGCGCTGGATGCTCTCGTCAAGCGCGGGCGGGTTCGAGTAGACGCCTTCCACCACCGGGCGCGGAAAGCGACGCCCAATCACCGAGGCGACTTGCACTAACTCTTGGCGCGGTTCGTCGAGCCGGTCGAGTCGGGCGATCAATAAGCCTTCGATGCTGCGCGGCAGCTCGATCTTTTCGATCGGTTGCGTGAGTTGCCATGCGCCGCTTGCCTCGCTGCGCACCAACAATCGGTCACGCACCAGCGCTCGCACCAATTCCTCGATAAAGAAGGGATTGCCTTGCGTCCGGTCAAGTAACGGTAAGATGTTGTTGGGCGGCGAACCGCCGAGGAGCGCCGTGAGCAAGGCTTGGCTGTCGCTGGGGGGCAATTCGCCTAACTCGATCCGGACAGTGTTGGGGAGTGTTTCCCACGGTGCGGGCGATGCCATTTCGGGCCGGTAGGTTAGCAACAATGCGAGCGCCCGTCTAGCGACGGCTTTGCTTAGGCGTTCGAGCACTTCGAGCGAGGGTGAGTCGGCCCAATGGCAATCTTCAAGTACCAACAAGACCGGCTCGCGGGTGGTGGTGGCGAGAAAGATTTCGACAATCAACTCTTGCAGCCGGTCGTGCCGTTGTTGGGGCGATAAACCGGAGGTGAGCAGCGTGTCGGCCAGCGGCAAACCGAGCGCATCAGCCAGCAGCGGCGTAAAACGGCTGGCATCCGGCACGAGCTGTTCGACGCGGGCAACCGTGTCAGCAGCTAATTGTGCCGGCGCGGCGCGCAGGTCTAGCCCGAGCGCATTCATCAGCGGCGCGCGAATCACGGCGTAGGCGGTGCGTTGCTCGTAACTTTGGCAATCGCCGAAGAGAATCGTAAACGATGGCACATCATTGGTCACATGATCGTGTTCGGTGGAAGCGATGACTAAGCGCTGGATCACCTCCTCGGCTAAACGCGATTTGCCGGCGCCGGCTTCGCCAACGATGGCAATTGTGGCTCCTTGCCCCTGTAATGCGGCCTGCGCCACTGCCAGCACCTGCGCTAATTCGGCATCGCGCCCGATCAGGGGGGCGATGGTCAGATGTTCCGGACTGTGACGAGTGGCGACCGCTGCGATCTGAACAACTTTGGCCGGTGTTACTGCTGCGCTCAATCCCTTGAGGTGGAGCGGCGCTCCCGGTTCAAGCACAAATTGGCCTTCGACCGCGGTCTGGGTGCTGGGCGAGAGGTAGATCGCTTCATCGGGAGCAGCCGCCATCAGGCGCGCCGCTAGATTAACCGCCGGCCCCATAACGGTGTATTCATAGCGGGTTGCGCCACCTACTCGTCCGGCAAAGACAGTGCCGGTATTGATGCCGATCTTCTGCGCCAGCGGCGGGACGGCTGCGTCCAATATAGCTGCGATCTCGGCGTTGGCGTCGTGTAACGCCTCGTGCAACTCGAGCGCGCAGCGCACGGCCCGCGTCGGGTCATCTTCGTGAGCAGTCGGCGCCCCGAACAACGCCATCAACTTGTCGCCATGAGTGTACATATCGACTTTGTTGATGATGCCGTCGTAGCGATGTACGACTGCCTGCGCGCGCCGGTAGTAGGCGTTGAAGACGGCGGCGGCTAGGTTGGGATCAGAATCGAGCACCGCAAGGTAGCGAGAAAAATCGTGGATATTAGCAAATAGCACTGTCACCGGGCGAAACTCTCCCAATTCGCCGGCAGCCGGGTCAAGAAAACGCCGGGGCAGGCGATGTACGAGGTAGGGTTGCAGGGCGGCCAATTGACGGGCCAAGCGGTTAAGGGTCGCCAGATCATCGGGGCCGTCGAGTGGCAGCGGCGGTGGTGGCGCGATAGTCGCCTGCGCTAATGCCAGCCCGATGAGACGGTAAAAGCCGTCGCGGCGCGCCTCAAGCTGCGTCTGTTCAAGGAGTTGGACGGTTTGGCCGGTAATCACCACCTCACCCGGAGCGGCGATCTCTTGCGCGAGTGCCACCCGGTTGACTTCCGGCCCGGTCACCACCAGTTCGATATGGCTCTGATCGCCGACTTCGGCGGCAAACACGCGCCCGGCATGCACCCCAACCCGTAGCCGCAACGTAAAGGTGCCGGCCCGGGTTTCGAGATTGGCGAATTCAGCCATGCGCGTTTGCATCGCCAAGGCCGCCGTACAGGCCGCAGTCGCGTGCTGATCGCCGAGCGTCGCAGCATCGAAAAAGACGGTCAGCGCATCGCCGCCAAACTTGAGCAGCGCCCCGCTCCGCGCTTGGACTTCGTGCAGCAGCGCGGCGAACAGCCGGTTGACGACCGCCGAAACTTCTTCGGCGCCTTGCCGGCCAAGCACCGAGAGTCGTTCGGAGAGGGCCGTGAAGCCGGACAGATCGGCAAAGAGGAGTGATCCATCCCAGAAAGCGCCGGTGGTGCGTCCGGGTTGCGGTTCGGCAAGTTGGCTCTGCACAATGCGGGCTGGAATAAATGCGGCATGGGCTGCTAACCGGGTGCGCAGATCACGCCCAAGGCGCGTGCGCACGGGGGCCGCGAGATCTCCGGTAGTGGTGAGTTCGGCGATCTGCTGATCGTCAAGATGAGTGATCAGATCACGCCATGCTGTCAGCGAACCGGTCATGACTACTTCCATGCTCGATCTCGACGATCGGTAAGGTGTTTGCATCTACATCTGTAAACGAGTCGACGCCAAAGATTGTTTCGCGGTTGCGGTTCCGGTCTTGTTGCGATGGATCGGGTGATGATACCCACAGGCGTCGTCATGCCGTCGTGAGGGTCAGCCAACGCCATGCCACACCTTGCCCTGATGCCCGCAGCTTTCCCCTTGCGTCCGCAGGGTCTCTCATCGTTGGTTCGCAATACCGCTTGGTTTCCGCTGCCGTGAATTGATCGCAGACTGCTTGCATGCTGCTGCGCTCTCATTGTGCAGCGAAAGTCGCAAAAAGAGAAGAGGGTAAACCGGCCTTGTGGATAAAAAATTTTTTAGTGACCTCTTGACAATATCTCGCGGGGGGTGTATACTCATCGTAATTGTTAAAAGTGTAATAATAACACTAATTGGAGAACGCCCCATGGTCGCCCAGCTCTACGAAACGACCGGCGCAACCGCTGCCGAATTGATAGCCGAGATTAACGACTTGCGCCGCCAGCGCAACGCCATCATTTTGGCTCATAACTACGAATACGGCGAGATTCAGGAGATCGCCGATTACGTTGGCGACTCGCTCGGTATGGCGCAGGCTGCGGCGCGCACCGCTGCCGATGTGATCGTGGTTTGCGGCGTCTACTTTATGGCTGAAACGGCGGCCATTCTCAATCCGCAGCGCACGGTGCTCATCCCCGATGCCAATGCCGGTTGTTCACTGGCCGATTCGATTACGGTCGAGCAGTTGCGGGCATGGAAGGCGGCTAATCCCGGCGCGGTCGTGGTGAGCTACGTCAACACCAGCGCTGCGGTCAAGGCCGAGAGCGACTATTGCTGTACGTCGGGCAATGCCGAGCGGGTGATCAATGCGATTCCGGCTGATCAGACGATCTTGTTTCTGCCCGATATGTTCCTCGGCAGTTATTTACGCCAAAAGACGGGTCGTCCGCTCAAGATTTGGGCCGGCGAATGCCATGTCCACGCGGCGATTCGCCCGGCAATGATCGAGCAGAAGCGGGCGGCGATGCCTGATGCCGAGTTTCTGATTCACCCGGAATGCGGCTGTGTGAGTAGCGCGATGGATGACCTAGCCCGCGGTGCGATTGATAGTCGCGGCACCTATATCCTTTCTACCGAGGGCATGATCGCGCATGCCAATCGCTCGCCGGCCAGCCGGTTTGTGGTCGCAACCGAAATTGGCGTCTTGCACCGCATGCGTAAGGCCCATCCGGACAAACAGTTTGTGCCGGTCGATGAGTCGATCAGTTGTCGCTATATGAAGCTGATTACGCTTGAGAAGGTGCGCGATAGTTTGCGCGATCTGCGCGAACCCGTCACCGTGCCGCCGGAGATTGCCGCGCGCGCGCGAGTCGCAATTGACCGGATGTTGGCGTTGTAGTCGTGGCTATGCACCGCATTGCCGCCGGAGGAATCACCATGCAATCTATCTCTGCCCCACGGAGTGCGTTACAATCGCTACCCCCAGCCCGCGAACGGCGCGTTGATGTCTTGGTCATTGGCGCCGGCGCGGCTGGCCTGACTGCCGCGTTGGCCGCCGCAGCGCGCGGCGCGCAGGTCTTGGTGTTGGCTCGTGGTTCGTTGCCGGAAAGCAATTCAGCGTGGGCGCAGGGCGGCATTGCCGCGGCGCTCGATCCGTCCGACTCGCCGGGGATTCACGTCGCCGATACGTTGACCGCCGGCGCCGGTTTGTGTGACGTGGCGGCGGTGTCGGTGCTGGCCCACGAAGCGCCGGCCTTGATGCGGGAATTGGCCGAACTCGGCGTCCCCTTTGAGCGTGATACCGATCGGTTTGCGTTGGGCTTGGAAGGCGGCCATTCGCGCCGGCGCATCGTTCACGTCGGCGATGCCACCGGTTGGGCGGTGACGCAGATGCTGATCGAGCGCGTAGGGGCGATGCCACGCATCACGGTATGCGAGCAGGCGCAGGCGGTTGATCTGCTCACCGCTGGCGAGCGGGTGGTGGGGGCGTTGGTGCGGTTGGCCGGCGGCACGTGGTTGCGGGTGTTGGCGGCGGCGACGGTGTTGGCCAGTGGCGGGGCCGGCGCGTTGTATGGCCTGACCAGTAACCAGCCTGCCGCCTTGGGGGAAGGGATCGCGATGGCGTATCGCGCCGGCGCAGAAGTGGCCGATCTGGAGTTTGTCCAGTTCCATCCAACCGTCTATCGCACCCGTGACGGGCAGGGATTTTTGATCACCGAAGCGGCCCGCGGCGAGGGTGGTTTGCTCTATACGCCAGCGGGCCGCCGCTTTATGCCGGCCTACGATCCGCGGGCTGAATTGGCCCCGCGCGATGTGGTGACGCGCGGGATTGTCGCGGCGATGCAGGCGGAAGGATGCGATCATGTGCTGCTCGATCTGACCCATCTGCCGCCTGACCTGATCGAGCATCACTTCCCCACTATCTGCGCGCGCTTGCGGGCCGATGGAATCGATCCGGTGCATGATCCGATCCCAGTGGCGCCGGTGGCCCACTACCTGATGGGGGGTGTGCGCACTGATCTGAACGGCGCGACCAATCTGCCCGGCCTGTTTGCCGCTGGTGAAGTGGCTTGCACCGGCGTACATGGCGCGAACCGGCTGGCGAGTAATTCACTGCTGGAGTGTATCGTCTTTGGCCGCCGGGCCGGCGAAGCGGCGGCTTCCTATCGTGGTCGCGCCGTGCCGCTGCCCGATCCGTTGCCGATCGTGTCCGTGGCGGCAGTGCCGCCGGCTGATTGGCGCACCGCGCTGGCGACGATCATGCGCGCGGCGGGGCCGCTGCGTCACGGTGATGGCCTGCGTGCTGCCCTGACTGAACTGGCGGCATGGCCGATTAGCGCCGACCCTGCCGATGCTGATGGATTAACAGCGGTCAATGCCGCCCTGACGGCGCGGTTGATCGTCGCGGCGGCCATGCTGCGCACCGAGAGTCGCGGCGGCCATTTTCGCCTCGATTACCCGCAGAGCGATGAGGCGTGGCGCAAGCATACTATCTTGTGCCGCGATACATCGCCGGTGTTTGTGACCGCCATTGCGCCGGCGCCAGCGTTGGCCGTCGACTAAGCGGGGCGTGTTCTCCGCATGACACTGAACGGAGCTTGTATGGAACTCCCGTTGCACGTCATCGATACCATTGTTGCCAATGCCCTTGCCGAAGACATCGGCAGCGGCGATCTGACCACGCTGGCTGCGATTCCGGCGACCGCGCCTATGACCGCTCACGTTGTCACCCGGGAGGCTGGCGTAATCGCCGGCTTGCCGGTGGTCGTCGCCGTTTTCCGCCAGCTCGATCCAACCGTAAAGGTGCTGCTGCACACTACCGATGGCGCCGCAGTCGCTGCCGGCGCCATCCTTGCCACCGTGACCGGCCCGGCCCGCAGCATCCTCAGCGGCGAACGGGTGGCGCTCAATCTGTTGCAACGCCTCAGCGGGATCGCAACGCTGACGGCCCAGTATGTAGCAGCGGTGGCCGGCACGCGGGCCCAGATTCTCGATACCCGCAAGACCACACCCGGTTTGCGCGCGCTCGAAAAGTATGCCGTGCGGATGGGGGGTGGGCGCAATCATCGGTTTGGCCTGTATGACGGTGTGATGCTCAAAGACAACCATCTGGCCATGCTCACCGCACAGGGGATTGATCTGGCCGCGGCGATTGCCCGCGTGCGCGCGCAACTGGGGCCGATGGTGCGGATCGAGATTGAAGTTGAGCGTGTTGCTGATGCGATCACTGCTGCCGAAGCCGGCGCTGATCTGATCTTGCTCGACAACATGCCGCTCGATCAGCTCCGCGCAGCGGTGCAGGCGGTAGCCGGTCGCGCGCAGACCGAAGCCAGCGGCGGTGTGAATCTGCAAACGGTGCGGGCGATTGCCGAAACCGGGGTTGACTACATCTCAGTTGGGGCGTTGACCCATTCGGTGCGCGCGCTCGATATTGGGCTCGATTGCGTAGCGTAATCGCGGCTTACTCGTCATCGGCGAGATGCTCAACCCGCAATTGCCAGAGCAACCCGCCCAACGCCGGGCCAAACCGGTCAATCAAGCGCTGGCGCGTGCGGCCCTCTTTGTAGCGCTGATGGGCAAAGCGCTGGATCTGCTGCTCTTCATCGCCGACGCGCAACGTTTGCATCAGTTTGAAAGAGACATCGTTGAGGCCAAAGGTAGCGGCCACATCCACCAAGCGGGCAATCGACTCGTAAGGTGGTTCGAGCAAGATGGTAGCGTGCGTGTAGATGCCTTGCTCGCGGGCGGACGCAATCAACTTACGGGCCTGTTCACGGCTGCTAGCTGAGTCGAAGACGCTGGTCGCGGCCAGCGCAAACGTGATTGCCTCGCAGCCGGCTTGCACTAACTGCCGGATCCGCTCCTCACGCAGGTGATCAAGGGCGACGGCAGCTTGCCATTTAATATTGCAGTGTGCGCCGATCAACTGATCGAGGAACTCATCGAGCCACTGTTCATCGATAGTGAGCTCTGGTTCACAGAACAGAAGATGGCGAATGCCAACTTCTTCGACCAGAGCGCGAATCTCGTGGCAGATCTGGCGGGGCGGGCGCAGTTGCCATTGGTTATGCATCCGCCAACCAATTACCACCGGCGTCTGCACTTCACCACCCGGCGCGCGCAATGCATAATGTTCGAGCGAGAGCAAGTGACGGGCCGGGTATGGCAGTTCATCGCCGGTCTGTGCAGCCAGTGTGTTGGCGCCATGCAGCCAAGCTAACACGCTGGCGGTGGCTGCTAATGCCTCACTACCGCTGCGATGCACGAAGAGCGGCAAGATGTCGGGATAGGTTTGGTGGATGTGGGAGACTGCCTGCTCAATCGCGTGGCTATCTTCACCGGCG
Source organism: Chloroflexus sp. (assembly GCF_034431535.1). Lineage (GTDB taxonomy): Bacteria > Chloroflexota > Chloroflexia > Chloroflexales > Chloroflexaceae > Chloroflexus. The sequence continues at coordinate 66,792 of NZ_DAOUDC010000065.1, forward strand.
ATGATGACACGCTGTGGTTGGAAGGTTTGCAGCCGGCGCTGAATATCTTCCCAACCGCCTAACGGATCGAGCGCGCGATCGTAGATGCGCACAATCGCGCGCCGCTGTTCGAGCACCGCCGCGATATATGCCATCGTGAGCGGCGGGAGATGATTATCATCTTTGCTTGGGAGCGCAATAATTGCGATCTTCACAATGACTCCAGCCGGTGTTGGGCAGTGGTTAGCAAGCTCCTACATCGCGATAAGCTGAGGGATGGCATTGGTTGCGTTATGAACGATGACCCACAATCTCCGTTAGCAAACTCCTACATCACGATAAGCTAAGGGATGGGTCGCTAGCGTACGCCGCAAGGCCTTAACCAATAACCAATGGTGCAGGGAGCCGTCGCAACGTCTCTCTTTTTTCTAGCGCTCTCCTTGCTGAGAAGTGTAGCATAGTTGTGGTCAGATGAATGTGACGACTTTGTCAGAAAGTGTCTTCACTGCGCGATAGCCCGATCACCAGTATTGGCGCCAAACGTGCGTTCGTGCTGTAACGGCAATGAGAACGAAAAGCGCGTTCCTTTGCCAACCTCGCTGTACGCGATCCAAATGTTACCGCCGTGCGCTTCAACAAACTGCTTGCAGATCGCCAATCCAAGGCCTAAATGCGGCCCTCGTGAGCTGCCGTTGCCTCCGCTGTAGAACGATCGGAATACCTTGTCAAATTGTTCGGGCGGGATGCCGATTCCGGTATCAGTGACGTGAATATGGATGTACGGTTGCTGCAATTCGGCGCTGACAGTAATCTTCCCGCCGGCAGAGGTCGCTTTCGCTGCGTTTTCGATCAGATTCACTAAGACTTGGCTAATCCGCTCTTCATCAGCCATGACATCAGGCAACTGATCGGGAACATCCCACCCCAATTCGATGTCAAGCTCTTTGACCTGTTGTTGCTGTTGCATGCACGTGGCAATAATTAGATCAATCACATTGGTGCGCACCAGATTCAGCTTGAGCTGGCCAGTTTCTGATCGGTTAAGGTCGATCAATTCGACGATCCGTTTGGCGAGCCGGCGGGCGCTCCTATCCACTTCTTGCAGAAATTCACGCTGGCGTTCACTGAGTTTCCCGACGCTATCGCTCTCTTTCAACACGATTTTGAGGTAGCCTTGCAGCGTGTTGAGCGGGTTGCGCAATTCGTGGGATACTTTGGCGATAAACTCGCGGCGCTGCTGTTCTTGCGCCTTCTGGCCGGTCACGTCATGCAACACGAGCACAGCAAGGCGCGTATCCGGCGAGGGGCTAACCAGCGTGCCGTGGATCTGATAATACCGTGCCTCATCACCCTCGCCATCATGCACTTCCCGGACGAGCGAATCGCCTGCCTGATGAAGATAGCTAGCGATGTTGGCCAATTGGGTGGCCAGCGTGCCATTGTTGGCCGCGCTTTGCGCTAAGTCCCGGCGCGCGATGGTGTTGTCGAGATAGACTGACCCCTGATCGTCGTAAACAATCAGGCCATCGGCCATGTCGTGCAACACCGTGCTAAGCATCGCCTGCTGCCGGCTCAACTGGACGTGCAGTTCGGCGTTACGGATAGCGATCATCGCCTGAATGCTGAACGACGTGAGATGGCGTTCTTCGGCGAGCGAAAACGCCTCTTCTTGGTGGCTGACCACGCTCAATCCGCCGCGCACTTGGCTAGGTTGTTCAGGATCGAACAGGGGAACGCTGAGCGCAGCGCGAAACCCATAGCGGGCCAGCACGGCCCATTCTGGTCGTTGCTCGATCTCGTGATGGTCGAGCAAGATGGTACGCTGGCTGGTAATGACGGCCTGCGCGAGGATGGCCGCCCAATCGGGGGCATGGCGATCGGCGTGCAGGATACGGTGTTCGAGATCGGTGAGCTGGATCAGGGTCAAGGCCGCATCATCGATCCGCTGTACTCCTAACATGTAGGCCAGCGAGTCAAGAATTTGGCGCAACACATCATCGAGACTTAGTGAGCTGCTGATCGCGCGCAAACTTTCGCCAAGCGCTTCCATCCGGCGCAACCGATCTCGTAAATCATTGTTAGACGCTTCAAGGCTGGCGACCTGTTGCTTCTGCTCACGGCGCAGGTTCTCGTAACGGGTGCGCCATTCGCGCGTAGCTAGGTTACGCTGGTTGCCAAACAAGATCAGCGTCGCGATGGTCACAGCACTGATGAGGAAGCTGCCAAATGCGGCGAGGTTGCTGAACATGCTAGAATCGGGCAGGGCCAGTAATGGGAGATCAAGCGCGAACACCAGCCCAACGAGCCCCGGGATCAGCGCCAACCACAATGAAGAGAAGCGATAGCGCCATGCGCGCAGCGCGCTGATACCCTGAATGAAGGCTAAGGCGGGAGTTAAGCCGGCGGTGGCAATGCACCAGCCAAGCGCAATGGTATCACTGATCCCGGCGACCAGCAACAGCCGCCCGGTCAACAGGGATATGCGACGGATCCAGAACAGCAAACCGATATTTACAACTGCATAGCCGATCAGAACCCAAAGTACCGGTGGCGGTAGGTCGAATTGGGTCAGCGCCCAACTCAACCCTAGTGCCGGCAACGGCAATAGGCGACGAATGATAGTTTGCAGTTTCTCGATATTAGACCGCATGATGGCCGGTGAGATGCTATGGTTCACGGTTCAAACTTGTAGCCAAGGTTGCGTACCGTAATCACATGGCGAGGATGATCCGGATCCTCTTCCACTTTGGTGCGTAAGCGCCGAATGTACACGGCGACGAGGTTGCTCTCGCCTTCGTAGTCGTAGCCCCAGACTTTACTCAAGATTTGGGTCACGTTCAAAATACGGCCAGCATTTTTCATCAAATAGTAAAGCAGGCGAAATTCAAGCGGGGTCAATTCTACGACGCGACCATCAGCAAAGATAACTTTGTGCTCGACCGGGTCAAGGGTAATATTGCCTTGGCTGAGGCGCGTTGACGTATTCAGCATATCGGCGTTGCGCCGGCGTAAGACGGCCTCAACTCGGGCTAATAACTCCGATGGCTCATACGGTTTGACCAAGTAGTCATCGCCACCGATTTGCAGCCCCGTCACCCGATCTTGCAGTTGTGATCGCGCCGACAGAAAGATAATGGGCACATCAGAATTGCGCCTGATCTGCCGGCAGACTTCAAAGCCATCGATCTTGGGCATCATGATGTCGAGCAGGATCAGATCGGGGTTGTGCTGCTCAATGACTTGCATAATACTGGTGGCGTCGTGCGCGCGGAGAACCCGGTAGCCAGCTTCCTCAAGCAGATACGAGGTTAATTTAGCGCTGGGAATATCATCATCAACCACCAAAATATTCATGGAACGCTCCCCGTTTGATTCTGATGCGCACACCAATAGGGCTTGCATATTACAGCTTATTCATTGTACCACTTGCCGATTGCTTTTGGTAGAGTGGTCACATTAAAAACTTGTGTCTGCTCTTGTACTGCCTCGGGGAGTGCGCCGCCTGTGTCTGATGCCCAACATGCTAGCTTGCGATGTGCTAGACCATAGCGCTGTGGAGCGCCTCTCCGTCGTTTGTGATCCCTCCACTTACGCCGTAGATCGATGTGAGCGTGCTCTGCTGAACCTCCGCTTCGTTGCCGCAGCGAGGACGTTTTGAGGACGCTTGATCGTTACCATGCAGATGGTCTCGTTCTGATCGGTAGAGGCGTTGTTGCGCTATCGGGTGCTTAGCTCAGAGGTGATCTCATCCCACAAGCTGATCCCCGGCTGTTGTTTGCTCGCAAGTGCATCGGGCAACACCATCAGCAACGTTGCACCTGTCTGAAAGCGATCCGCGCGCTCGATCCGGCTTGACCGGACTCCTTCCGGTCAACTTTGCGGAGCCGCGGTGAACAGGATGGCCTGCGGCTGCAACGTCCGGCAGCCATTTGCTGGCACCATTACGATAACTGCCCGGCTTTGCTGCCGGAGCGAAACCGCTGTGCTGGGTGCGATTGCGCCGCCAACAATGAATCGATCGGTATGGGTGCTCTGGGTGTAGTTTTGCTGGTGCGTTTCCTAGTCCGGTATGCTGTTCAATCCACACATTCGCGGAGGTCATCATGAATATAGTTGCGTTGGGCCGGTGCGCTCCTGCTGATAGTGATGCTGTTTGCGCGGCAGCACGTTCAACCTGTATACGCGGCAGGATATGTGGTCAATGCGCTGGCCGATACGATTGCCAACGACAGCGCCTGCACGCTGCGCGAAGCGATTCTAGCGGCGAACAATATCCCTGTTAACGCCAACTGCGGCGCCGAGAGCGCCAGTAATGACACTATCACCTTCAGCGTGAGCGGGACGATCACGCTTGGCGCGCCGCTACCGGCTATTGTGGCAGGGCAGGGAACGCTGACGATCGCCGGCGGCGGAAATATCACCATCAGCGGCAATAATGCGGTGCAGGTGATGATTGTGGACAGCGGTGCCGATCTCACTCTGCACAACCTGACCATCGCCAACGGCAAAATCGCCAGTGGAAACGGCGGAGGCGTTGCCAACTCAGGCTCGTTGACCGTGAACAGCGTCACCTTTTCGAATAATAGCGCGTCTATTGGCGGCGGCATCATCAATAATGGCATACTGACTATCAGTAACAGCACCTTCGGTGAATAACAGCACCTTTGTCGGCAATAGCTCCAGCAACGCCGGGTCTGGCGGCGGCATCCGGATCAACGGCGGCAGTGCGACGCTGCGGAATACGATTATTGCCAATAGCACGAGTGGCGGTGATTGCGTGGGCGTGCTGACCGGCGCCAACAACAATCTTATCGAAGCCAATGCCAACGCTTGCGGCCTGACCAACGGCGCGAATGGCAACATCATCCAGGATCCGCAACTTGGTACGCTGACTGGTTCGCCGGCCTACTTCCCGCTCACTGCGGGCAGTCCGGCGTTCAACGCAGGTGATAACGGCACCTGTGCCGCTACCGACCAGCGCGGCTTGTTCCGTCCGCAGAGTGGTCGATGTGATATCGGCGCGTTCGAGCTGAGTGTGATATTGGTGCCGTTGGTAACACGCTAAATGAGCACAACTACCATTGCACCGCCAACACGGTGACGGTGCATCCGGAGATCAGGCGAGGATCGCGGGGCGACGCCTTGCGTCGCCCCGCGCTGATGACTTACACCGACAGCGACCGCTCGCGCATCCGGCGCCGGGCCGGCAATACTGCCGGACGCACCGGTTGGCGGAACGGCAGCGTTAGCGGGAGGGCGGTCGGTTGTGGCCGGTAGCCCAACAAGCGCATAATAGTGGCCTGATCTTGCTGGGGCATGATCCGTGAGCTGAGCCGCCCGTCGCACTCTTCGACGATAAACCGGGCCGCTTCGGGGGTCAGGCAGTGATGCGCGCCGCCACGCCCCGAAATCATCTGCTGGTACGCGCCAATGCCGAAGATGGCTAGCACAAGGCCGCCCTCGGTGGCCGGCAGCCACAACGGCGCCTGTTCGGGCCGCGGATAGATGTCGTCGCTGTCGCAGGTGCGGCGACCGGCTAGCCGCACCGGACGCACCGGCTTGTCCCAATCGGTCAGCGGCAAGATCACAAACTCTTGCCCGCTGACGAACAGGGTGTCGGGCAACATGACCATCATAGAGCCATTGACCAGATACCAATCGGGTTGGCCGGCGTGCCCCGCCTTGACCGAGCCAACCTCGACCAGATAGGCGCTATGGGTGGCGACGGTATAGCGGCCAAACTCGCCGATCAGTTCCGGCGCCGGCACGTCATACTCAGCGCAAAAGTCGCGGATCGTCGCCATTAGCCGGCTGAGGAAACGCTGATAATCAAACGTGAAGGTCAACTGGTAGCCAGAGGTGGGCATGCCGCCGCCGAAGTTGAAGTAGCGCAGGGTCGGCACCCGCTGGCGCAACCGGCAGTAGTTCTCGATCGACGCGCGCAGGGTTGTGAGGAAGTGGGCTTCGTCTTCGATCTGGCTGCCGATCATGGCATGGTACAGCACCAGCGTATGGTGGCTATCGGCAATCAATTCCGCCGCCTGCTCGATCTCGGCGGTGGTCAAGCCAAAGCGGTCGTTGCCGGGATGGCGGCCATCGCGGTTGCCGGCGGCGCGCTCGCGCACACCAAACTGAATTCGCACCGGGGTGTTGATCAGATCGCGCAGCTCATCGAGATCATCGAGCACCGGGATCACCGTCTCGCACCCATCAAGGCGCAGATTGCGGATCGCATCGCGGTAGGCCGGCTCTTTCGAGCCATTGCAGCAGATCAGCCGGTCTGCCGACAGAATGCCTTGCCGCCAGAGACCATGGGCAATGATCAGGTCTGCCGTCGCCGAGGTTTCATAGTGCGCGCCGGCGGCCAGCGCCGTTTGCACCGCTTCGGCGGCGAAATTGGCTTTGGTGGCGTAAGCGTAGTGGAACGCGGCTGGGTATTCGGTCGCGGCGCGCGCTTGCTCGGCCCAGCCGATCATGCGTTGCACTTGGGCGGTAATTTGGGGCGTATAGACCACTTCAAGCGGTGCGCCATGCTGGCGCGCCAGCCGGTTTAAGTTGAGACGATCGCCGAAGTAGAGCTCACCGTCGTAGCGGCTCACGAAATCGGTCAGGCGGCCCTCACCGGCAAAGCCGGTCTGCTGTGCAATCAGGTCGGCAAAGGTTAGCGTCTTCAACTTACCACATTCCTCCGCAATACGAGGCGGGTATGACCCGCAGAGCGAAAACAAGGCAAAACGAGACCTGTCCCGCGTGTAACGGGCTAGATCACAGGCGTGCAATGGCTCGCGCCAACCGATCACGATCGGCGCTGGCGCAGCCATGGGATTCAGCGATTCAGCGTGAGGGAAAGAAAAAAGGCCCTGCACCTGATGCAGTGGCCGGGGAAGCGAGAACGCGCAGCGTCACTCGCGCGGCGAGCAGGCATGGCCTACCGGCGCACGGCTTGCAGGTGTGCAGTTTGGGAAGCGCTGAATCGCGCGTATGTTGTATGCGCCGTCCATACTGCCTCACACTAGCCCACCCGACGCTGTCTTCCACACGAGGCGACGTTCGTCGCCGTGACAGCGATTTCCGCTCGGCGTTCGGTGTTGCGTGTTACGTGTGCCGGGTGCCTTCCCAGAACGCGAAACCCGTAACCCGAACGTAACGGGGGGCGCGAATGACATGGTCGATTGGCTCGACCGGATGCGCATTATACAATCGATGGGGGTAGGAGTCAATAGGTGATCGGGGGAGTTGGGCGCGGAATTTCATGTCATTGCGCGCTGCCATAGATGGCGCAGCAATTTCTGGCTTGAGCGCGTGAGGGACGTGCCCGCTGTCATTGCGAGGGGGCGCAGCCCCGAAGCAATGACAAAGGGGGCAGCGCGCGTCAACGGATGGCGGCAAGGCTGACCCGTGCGCATCCGCACCCTCACCATAACAAGGGGGGTGTGCCACCGATGGCAAGCAAGGCTGACCGCACTTGACCATCTCGCCGCCTTCGGCTATCCTTCCACATGCTATGCGTCGGTTGTTACTGTTGGTGATCGTTATCCTCAGCGCATGCGCGGCCCCGCCCCTGCCGCCGGCCACCCCTATCTCGCTGCCGCCGGCAACACCGGCGGTAAGCGGGCAGATCACCGCTACCGCCACTGTGCAGGCGACGCCGGTGCCGAGCGCAACACCGGTTGTTCCTCCGTCCGCAGTTCCTACTGCAACCCCAACGCTTGCCGTCCATCCCCTCTTTGATCCGCAACGCCTGAGTTACGACCATAACTTCAGCGGCCCCGAAATTCAAGCCTTTCTCGAAGCGCGTAACAGTCCGCTCGCCACGATGCGGGTGGTCATTGGCGGACGCAGCCATTCCTTTACCGATGTGCTGGTCTCGCTCAGCCATCTCTACAGCGTTAGCCCGCGCTTGCTGCTGAGCTTAATGGAGTTGCAAAGTGGGGTGCTGAGTACATCTGCGCCGAGCGGCGAGCAATTGGCTTGGGTGGCTGGGTTTCGCGGCGAGAATGGCAACCGGCGCGGCGTGTTTAACCAGTTGCGCTGGCTGACCCGCGAGTTGCGCGCGGCGTTGCGCGATTACGCTTTGCTAGGCCCTCATGCACTGCCGCCGCTAACCTTCGCCGACGGATCGCAAGCGGCGGCCCCCACCGAACTAAGCCGCTATGTGCTGAGCCGCGCTCTTGCCCGAACGACAACGCCGGGCCGGCTTGACTCGTTGCTCTGGGCCGTTGCCCCTACCTATCAGCGTCTGTTTGATATCGATCCGCGCCTTGAACCGATCGACTGGCCGGCGCTGTCCGAACCGTTCCTCACCCGTCCTACCGAACGGAACATGCCGGTCACGTCGTTTTTCGATCATGACGCGCCATTTTTGCGTGAGAACGGTTCGGTGCATACCTTCTGGGGGCGGGCCGAAACCGATCGCTCGTTCGCTTACGATGGCCATACCGGTTGGGATTATGCTATGGGGCCGCCTGACCAGGTGCTGGCCGCTGCTCCGGGTCGGGTGGTCTTCGCCGGTTTTTCTGACGATGGCTGCCCCACGCCGGCGGGTGCGGTGATTATTGACCATGGCAACGGCTATCGCTCCCTTTATTGGCATCTGGCTCGCGTCAGCGTGACTGCGGGTGAAACGGTGGGGCGTGGTGCGGTGATTGGGATCGCCGGCGATACCGGTTGCGCGCGCGGCGCGCACCTCCATTTGCAGGTGCAATATCTGGGGCGCGATGTCGATCCGTATGGCTGGTGCGGCGCCGATCCCGATCCGTGGGCGGCTAATCCGGTCGGCCAGCGCAGTGTGTGGTTGTGGGCCGATATGCCCTCACCGTGCGCGTCGCCGCCTCCCGATGTGATAGTGGTTGACGATACTGATCCGGGTTTTCGCGTGAGCGGCGAATGGCAATCGCTCGCGATGGGATACGGCGGCGGCTCCCGGTTTGCCCCGTCGCAACTGGCTGCTAGCGTAGCGCGCCCATGGCGCTTTAGTGACTTCGCTGCGCCACGGGTTGCGATCTGGGAGCCGGCATTACCGGCTGCCGGCGCCTATCGGGTGCTGGCGTATGTTCCGTTTGCGCTCAACGGCTATGATGATGCCCGTGAGGCCCGCTTCTTGATCCGCCACCGCGATGGCGAAACAGTCGTGACGGTTGATCTGGAAGCCGAGCGTAACTGGTGGGCCGATCTAGGGGTGTATGTATTCGATCCGGCTACGACGCCGTTAGTGGTAACTGGCACCCTCGCCGGCGATCGGCGGCGGGGTATCTGGGCCGACGCGATCGCCTTCGTGCCGGTCGCCGAGCCTACGACGCGCTAAACAGCAGATCGCGCTGATTGAAGGCGTAGCGGGCCAAGCCAAGAAACGCCAGCAGCAACGAGCACTGGGCAAGCAGATTTGACCACGCCGCCATCTGCGCGAAAGCCCGGCTGATGCTCAACTGATACCCGTAAAAGGCCGGCACTAATGGCCCGCTCAGGATCGTCTGAATGGCGCGCAGCACATCAACCAGCAAGGGGTTGATCTCGGCGATCTGGTTGATGACTGGCCCGCCGATCACATTGCTCGAGAGGGCGATGGCGACCAAAGCGAGCACGAAGAGCCGCCAGCCGGTTCCCAGCACGAGCGGCGAGAGCAAGAGCGTGAGCGCCGCGACCAGTCCAACGTTCAGGATGAGCGGTAATGTTGCCAGCAGCCAGCCGGCCAGATCGAGATCGGTAGCGCGATTGATCACGGCCACAAAGAGGCAGAGCGTCCCATATATCGCCAGCACAACGGTGACGGCGGCGAAGAATAACCCGATCAGATACGCTCCCCGGCTGACGTTATGCGCCAAGACGATGTACCCCTGTGGCCGGTCGCCAAGGCTGATCATATAGCTGGTGGTGATAATCGCCATCGCCGGGCCAAAAAGACCGAGCACCGTAAATAGATAACCGGCGCTCATTGAGGTTCCGGTCGGACGCAACAAGACGACATAGCAGGCGACAGCGGCTGCCACCTCCAGTAACACGCGCCCCGATCGGAGATATTCTAACAATGTAAACCCGGCGAGCCGGATAGCTTGCTCTATCGATCGCATCATTGGTTGCCATCCCTCTGGCTAGGCGGATTGGTACTGCTGCGCTGTAACAGTCGCTTCAACATCGGGTCAATATCGTCAGTCGGCGGCGGGGGCAACGTTTCGCGCAACATCGTGCGGAGGGGCGTCGTGTTGCCACCCAGCAAATTGTCGACCGGCTCGCCGCGCACGGTACGCAGATAGATCTGCGCTAACCGGCTCATTTGCGGCTCGAGGGCGTGGATTGGTACATTGGCTTCGATCAAGGTCTGTAATACTTTGGCCTGCAACTCGGGCGTATGCGGACTGATCAGCACTGCCTGCTCGGTGCATTGCACTTCGCGCCCGATCATTTCCAGCCGCTGGCGCAACGGCAGATCGAGCGGCCCGGTTTGCACGATGATGCTGCCGGCGGATTGTCGCACCTCGGCGACGTTGAGTTCGAGCGCAATCTTGCCATCGGTCAAGATGCCGGCGCGGTCGCAGAGATATTCTACCTCGGCCAGCCGGTGCGTGCAGAGCAAAACGGTGTGGCCGCGCTGGCGCACGCCATTGAGCAAGGTCAGCAACTCTTGCTGGCCGTCGAGATCAAGCCCGCTGGTCGGTTCATCAATCAGCAACAGATCGAGATCGGTCAAGAGCGCTTGGGCAATGCCGAAACGCTGGAGCATGCCCTTGGAAAAGGTGCGCAAGTGGCGATCGGCAACTGCGGCGAGCCCAGTCAGTTCGAGCAGTTCGTCAATGCGTTGGCGCAACTGGGTGGCCGGCATTCCATCGAAGCGACCGAGGAAGGTGAGATATTCGCGCGGTGTGTAGTAGCTGTGATAGCGCTGGCGTTCGGGCACATAGCCGATCAGGCGGCGTTGCGCTTCTAGATTAGCGCTGCCGAGCACGCGGATGCGCCCGCTATCCGGGTGCAAGAAGCCAAGCAGCAGATGGATAAGCGTGGATTTGCCGGCTCCGTTTGGCCCTAACAGACCGTAGACTTCCCCAGCGACGACACGCAGATTGACGCCGCGCAATACCGAGACATGACCGTAACGTTTCGTAAGACCTTCGACGACGATGACATCGGTCATGATGCCGAACTCCGCTGCTGATGGCTGCAATGAACTATGTATCCTACATTATGCGTCAAAGTATGCAATGTTGCTGAACATGACGGCAGTATCAGTCTCTACGCTCGCTCGTCTCGTTGCGAGGATGGCTAGTTTGTTGAGAAGAGCGCCGGTTTCACCGTGCCCTTCCACTACCGCGCTGGGATGGGATCACGCCGCAGATGGCGGAAAACATTCAGGCGCTTTGTCCTAATCCCAGCACTGCCACGGCCAATACCGCCAGACTTCCGGCCCAAATAAGCGTCGTGCGGAGCGCCGCCGGAACGCTTGAGCGCGGTAACCGGCCTTCCAACCATTGGAGCGCAAGGGTTGTGATGGCGCTGCCGCCAATGATGATCAACAGTTCGGCCCACGGTGGCAGCAGTGCGTGCGGTACGCCTGCCATCCAAACGACGGTTATCAGCGCTGCCGCCACCGTATCGCGCGCGAAGGTCAAGGCTGCCGCCGGACGCGCCGGCAATCCTTCGGTGATCCCTTTCGGCCCTAGCGACGGTTCTGGCCCGAATGGCCCCCAGTTAATCGCCGCCGGCAGGCTGAACAGACCGGCCAGCCAGACGAGCAGGTGGCCGCTGATCGTCCAGCCGTTCAAACCGCCTGTGCTGCTCAGGCTGATGGCAGCGACACTCCATACGATGGCCCGTCCCGCCACGCCGATTTGGGCTTCGCGCACGGCGGCGCGCACAAGGTGAGGCGCGCCGGACGACAATGCCGGCCAGAGGGGGAGCCATGCCGCCGCTTCCAGCAATACCCACGCCCCTAACCAACCAAACGGCAGTGGCGCCGGATGCCACGGCCACGGCAAGCTAGCTAGACTACCGGCAACGAATCCCAGTGTGGCCAGCGCCAGCCAGCCAATCCATTCCTTGGTCAGGAGCAAGCTGCCATTGGCCGGCAATTGGCGGGTGGTGAGCAAGCGGTAGCCAATCCCAAGCCCAATAGCCAATACGCCTCCCGGATAGATGATTAGTGCTATCAATCCGGCTATGAGCATGGAAAGTTGTTGCTTCCTTTCTCTACTTAGCTAAACAGCGTACAGCGCGGCCAGACTACGCACTGCCGCTTCGATCGTTGGCAGCAGCACATTCGGGAAGAGGCCGATTGCCACCATGACGGCCAGCAAGATGCTGATGATGGCAACGCTGCTCAACGGTTCGCCGGCTGGCTGGAGCGGCGGCGGGCGATCGAGTTCGGTTTCGCCAAGCAGCGGTGGTTCCTCAGCCAAAGGGATGTCGCGCGAACCAATGAGATACTGCACGGCCAATTGCACTAGGGTCAGCGCCGCTAAGGCCATTGCCGTCAGCACGACCAGCGATTCGCCCCAATGGATCGCTGCGGCTGCTTGTAATACTAAGAGCGAGCTAGTTCCACCCGGAAACGGCAACCAACCGATCAAGGCTAACCCGCCGCCTAATACGCCAGCGCTGGCCACTGGCCGGCGCCAGAAGAGATCGTTCCGGGATTCTGCGGTTAGGCGCTCGTTGGGATGTTCGAGCAAGGCCAGACTGATCAGAACGGTGGTCACGGCTAACGCCAGATTGATCACGCCCACCAGCGCGCCGCTCAGACCGGCTAATGACAGCGAGGCGAATCCATAGAATATGATACCGCAATTGCTTGCGATCAGATAGGCAATGCGCTGGCGCAGCGTAATCGCGGTCAATGCCAGTGCGCCGGCCAAGACAGCGCTGACCGCCGCCCCGATGCGCAGCACATTGAGCGCTTGCCCGCCCTCGAAGAGCAACGTCGGAAAACTTTGCAGCGTCAGCAAAAACACGAGCAAGCTCGCCGGTGCCGGTAAAGCGATAATGAGGATGGCCGCCAGCGATCCAGCGTACGATATCAGATCGACGAGCCACGAGTGGAACGGGGTCAGCGCCATGCGCAACGCAAATCCGGCGGCCAGCAAGGCTAAGATAAACCGGGCTGGCGAAATGCGCCCCGGCAGTTCACCCGGACGAAAGATGTCGGTGAGGACGTAGGCAATGTAGAGCAAGATACCAGCAACGACCATCAAGACCAGATATTTCAGGGCGGTTGCCAGCGTTTGCCGGCTGACCAAGACCCCGGCCCCGGCGGGCAGATCGACGATGGCCAACACAGTGGTGAGGCCGATGGCCACCAGCACCAATGCGGTCACGAACGAGTCTTGCATCACCAGAATCGCGACCGTCTGGCCAACGGTGAGCAAGCCGATGGCGCTGAAGTTTTCGCCGTGCGGCACAATAAGCGCCGCAGTTAGTGTTGCAATGCCCACCCCTAAAAACAGAAAGAGGAAGATCTGGTTCAGCGGGCTGAGCAAGAATGTCACCCCTAAGACCCGCACCGGATCATCAACCCGGACTTGTAAGGCGAGCAGCAATTCAACGATCAGCGTCCCGATGCTCAGACCAATGGCAATACGGGGCAACCGGCGCAACAGAAAGGCGCTGAAGGCCATACTGAGCGGGAAAAAGATGAGGAGCAGGTACAGCATGGTTATCCGCGGTAGAGTTCGCTGATCGCGAGCGTTTTCAATCGCCCATAGACGATCCCAGCGAGGTAGGCGATAGCCAAGGCGAGCAAGATTTGGACAACGCTGAGCAACAGTAGCGGCATGATCTTTAAGCCGCTCGCCGCCGGCGCGCTAATGACCGCGCTGTACAATAAGTCAATCCCGCTGGTGCAGAGGAGCATGCCCAACCCAATTTTCAGTACATCGCTAGCTGTAGCCATCGTGAGCACGCCACTGAGCGCGAGCCAGTACCATGCGAAATCGAGGCTGGGACTGGGCGCAATCGGGTAGATGATTGGCAGAACGATACTGGCGACCAATGCAGCGATGCCCGACCAAAATGGAAAGACATAATCAACCAGCCGCAGCGTTTCGGCGGAGCGTTGGCGGGCCGCGGCACGCAAGGCTCGGCGGAGCTCGGCTTGCCCAAACTCATCGAGATCTTCGAGGCCATAATCGCGCGAGAACATCAGCGCCGTGACCGCGAGAATGAGCGTGGTGCAGACGCCGGTAATGAGTTTGATCAAGGCCAGCGAACTGAGCCCTGCTTGGCCGAGATCGGGTCGCACGAAGGGTTGTTCGTTCAGTAAACCGGCCAGAGCCCCATAGTTCAGCAGCAACAAGGCAACCGTCAGCCGCCAGTCGCGCAACAGCAAGATGCCGCCTGCTGAGATGCCGAGCAGTATAATCCAGATATCCAACGTCATAGTCCGTCATTCCTTGTCCGTCATTCTTTGCCAAGGCGACGTTCATTGCGCCATCAAGATGAGGATGGCCAGCAGCGCGATAATCACGCCAAAGAGATAGTAGCGTTGCTCGAAGATAATCATGCCGGTATGCAACAGGCTCGCTACCCGATCGATCCCGCGTCCAAGCACGATGAGCGCGGTGCGCGCATTGGCGGCCTCAGCCAGCCCGCGCAACCCATCACCCATCCCTTGCCATGTGGGGATGACAGTGGTGTCGGTGTTGCGCGGCGGGTCGAGCGGCTTAGCTCGTCGCGCCACTAGCCACCCGCCAAGGCCGCTGGCCAAGGCGAAGCCAATCAACGGCCACGCAATCGGATTGGCGGGCAGCACTGGCGGGGCAAAGGGCGACCAACTCAACCACAGCGGCCAAGCCAGCCACGGGATTAGGCCGGCCAATATCAGTGGCGCCAGCACCAAGCCCCCAAGCGTGCCTTCCGGCCAATGTTCGCGCGCCGTCGTCTGGCCATGATGCCAGCACCGGATCAATAGCGGTAATCCCGCTGCCAGACCGATCAGGGCAGCGGCGATGAGCGGCGCAATAGCCCAAACCAGCCGGGTGGCGAGCGCTTCGATCAGCCAGCGCCATCCCCAAAAGCTCCATCCAAGCGGGAGGCCGGTGGCAGTGGCGGTGGTGAGGAGCCAGAGTGCACCAATCAAGGGTAACGCCGTCTGCGCTGCCGATCCGTCAAGTGCATCGTTGCTCTGGCGTTGGATCATAGCTGCAACCACAATCCCGCCAGCAATGGCATGGAGCTGCAAGGCCAGTACGAGCGCCGATGCGGCTAAACCAGCCAGTGGATCATTGATCGCTGCCGCGCACACAACCACCCCAGCTTGGAGTGCGCCCTGCCACAACACCAACTCACGCCCATTCGCCGCGCGGAGCGCACCGACCGCAGTACCGAGCGCACCAATGGCACCAGCGGCAGCCAACAACTGTCCTGCTAGCGCCGGCAATGGCGGCAATTGCGGCATAACTCGCACAATGAAGCCCAACCCGATCGTTGGCAACACCAATCCCGCGATGAGCGCGCCAACCAGCGCTGGCGCATGGGCAAAGCTCAAGCGTGTGCCGGCGAACGGCGGCGCTCCGGCTAGGGCTAATGCACCGATCAACGCGAAGAGCACTGGCGCAGTCGCAGGTGTTGTATCAGGGGGCAGTAGCGCCATCATCGCAATAAGACCGCTTACGGCTACGACGGCGACTGCGCCGGCAATGAGGTGCGGGGGAAGTCGCCCCGGCACCGGCGTCACACCGCTAGCGAGCAACGCGCCGTGGGCAGCTAGCGCAGCTAACACCCAACTGAGCGGGGTCAACCCGCTGAGCGGCGGAATCGCCAAACTGAGCAGCGCAGCGGCAAGCGCTAATGTAAGCCAGCCAAACAGAACGCCAAAACCTTTCGTGCCTGGGGGAACCGCGAGCGCCAGCCCGAGCAGGCCGATGGTTCCGCCGAACAACAGCCCTCCGGCCAGTGCGCGTTCACTGAGTGCGACTGGCGCCGGCAAGACCACTGCAATCGCGCCGATACTGTACAGCGACGTCGTTACCGCTGGTTCAAGCGGGTCGATGATGACCCCCGCCAAGGCTAGCCCGCTGGCTAGCGTAGTGAGCAACGCTAAGCGCCGGGTAATGCCAGCGCGGCTGAGCAGAACGCAAGCGGCAGCAACCGCCAGTAAGCTTATCAATCCGGCAGTAACACCCATGAAGCGTCGCTATCCTCCCCATGATTGAAGAAGCGTTATTCGCGACCAATGATATAGGTCGCTGCCTGCCAGCATGCCGTGCATGGGTCGGTTGAGATGGCGATCAAGAGCGCATCGTCAACCGCGGCTCGTTGCAGGAGTGAACGCGCCAGCAAGCGATCAAGCTGCGGCGCAATTCCGATCTGCACCTCGGTGAGGCTCTGGCCGTCGCTGCGCACAGTATACCGCAGGGGGCCACGCGGCGCTTCGACCGTGGCGGTTGCTTCACCTGCCCGCAACTGGATCGGCTCTTGCGTGATGCCAATCGGGAGATTGTGCAACCAACGCGCCACTACGCGCAATGCTTCAATCGCTTCCAACAACAAGACGACCGCCCGGGCATACACATCCCCGCCCTCTTCCACCACGAACGCTGGGGCAAGGACGGTATACCCGGCGTATGGCGCATCGGTACGCAAATCGGTGGGTATGCCGCTGGCGCGCGCTAAGGGGCCAGCCAGCCCAAACTGTTTGGCGGCGGCAGTGTTCAAGACGCCGATATCAACCATGCGCGCCAAGAGCTTTCGGCGCGGGATTGTCTGCTCGGCCACCGCGATCATTACTGGCAATAGTTCGTTGATCGCTTGTTCGGCGCTGGCTAAGGCGGACTCATCCGGCTCTTCCGCTAATCCACCCGGTCGAATCACCGCAGCTTCATAGCGACCGCATAGATTGAGCAAGATCGAGCGGATTCGGGTTTCGAGCCGGCTCAGCCGCGCGGCATCACGTAGGCCCAAGGCGGTGGCTAGCGCGGCCAGCGTATTGATGTGTGATGACGCGCGCTCTAGTTCCGCCAAGATGGTGCGGATGGCTTGCGCCCGCAGCGGTGGGGTCACTTCGCTAAGCGCCTCAATGGCCAAGCTCAACGCTAAGGTGTGCGCAACGCTGCAATAGGGGCAGATCTGCGCAGCCGTGTGCATGGCGCTCTCAATCCCGCCCTGCGTGAGCCGGCGAGCGTACGCGCCGTCGCCGATCGTTGGCCGGTATTCGACATCGATAATATATTCGCCTTGTATTGTTAGCGTGACCTGCTCGCTATGCCACGCGCCTGCAACCGGTTGGAGCGCCAGTTGGTACTTCAATCCGCCTCTCCTCTCTGTCGCGGCGCATTATACCACGCTCCCTTCAACCAGTGCAGCGACGGCGATCCACCGCCGATCCACCCGCTGATCCACCCGCAGACTGTAGGATTGTACGACAGATCATGGTATGGTAGAGATGCGTCGAGCTGACCTCCGACGCCACGCTCAACACCTGAAGCATGTCAGCGCTAGCGGAAGTTCAGGTGTCTTTTGCGTCTGTTGAGCGAGGAGGAATTACGATGTTCTTCTGTTTGGATCACATCTATCACCCGTTAGCCGGAAATACGGCGATCACATATCAACGTGAAAGCGAAAATCCTGTGGAGTATCGTTTGGTAGTGGCAAATCAAATTCTTCATATTATCTTTGATAGCGGCAAGCGTTGGAGCGGCCACGTTGTACGCCCTTCCGATGGCATTGAAGCTTCATTTAGTAGCCGGAATTGCTTGGAATATGTGATTGAGGGCTTGATCGGGCGGCGGGTGTGGCCGCAGTATCGCCAGCAGGTGGTAGCGCTGCTTGACCAGTTTCAGGTTTGAGACGGGCGCCAACAGTTTGCTGTGAGATGATGTTGCCCGAGCGACAGCCTAGCCGGCTGTCGCTGCTGTTTTCGGGGTACCGTATCGCAAGGTTGGTTTCAGGCCGGTTCGCGTTCGTCGCCGAGCCGGATGCGCGGATCGAGCAGGGCGTAGATCAGATCGGCGGCGAGATTGGCAACGGCAAAGATGATGACGGTGATCATCGCAACCGCTTGCAGCAAGAGCAGATCGCGCCGGTCGATGGCGAAGGTCAGCAGCCGGCCAATGCCCGGATAATTGTAGACGTTCTCGACCACGATCAACCCGCTGATCAGCCAGCCGAGGCTGATGGCGATGACTGTGATGGTGGGTGATAGCGCGTTGCGCAAGACGTGCCGGCGGAGAATGGCGAGCGGCGATAATCCCTTGAGGGTTGCGGTGCGGACATACTCTTGGCTGAGTTCGGTGATGACGCCGGTGCGGGTGAGGCGCGCGATATAGGCGAGCAACACCAGCGTAGCAGTAATGGCTGGCAAGGCTAATTGGGGCGCGATCTCGATCAGGGTGGCGTCGGGCCGAATTGATGAGTTGGCCGGCAGCCAGCGCAACCGAAAGGCGAAGAGGTCGATCAGCAGTAAGCCGGTGACGAATTCGGGTAAGCCGGTGACAGAGAGCAGGCTGACGTTGATGACGGTGTCGTCCGGTTTGCCGGCCCGCCATCCTGCCCACACGCCAAGGCCGATGCCGAGTGGCAAGGCCAGTGCGAGCGTCGCGCCGGCCAGCAGCAGCGAATTGCCGAGCCGTTCGAGCACGAGAGGGCGAATGGGTTGGCGCGTGCTGTACGAGGTACCCCAATCACCGGTGACGAAGCCGCGCAGCCAGTCGATGTATTGGATGGGCAGCGGGCGATCGAGGCCGAGTTCGGCGCGCAGCGCGGCGAGCGCCGCTTCACCGGCTTCGCGGCCCAGCAGCACGCGAGCGACATCGCCGGGTAGTAGCCGGCAAATCACAAAGATGATCAGTGAGCTGATGAGCACCGTTACCCCCAGCAAGAGGACACGGCGCAGCAAGTAGCGCAATATCATATGATCTCACTTGTTGGTTCACAACTCCCCTTCCTATCTGTACATTAGTGTACCCCACTATACTGCCGTGGTGTTTGTGAGTCTGGTTGTGGCGATTACCCTCACACCCAACCTCTCTCCCACGCTGGTGGGAGAGGGCGCTGCGGTATTGCGCTCCATCTCAGACGTTGCTGAATGCCCCGCAGCGCTCCAATAAGATATCTTTGTGACTTTTGCGTCTTTTTGTGGCTATTCCTCTCCAGCCGTACCCGCCACACCCTAATCATCTAGCGCGGCCAGTAGCAGATCGCCTTCGGCGGCAGAGATGCGCCCTTCAGCGACCATCTGCAAGATCGAGGCCCGTTGTTGTTCGCGTTCCGCCTCGCTAAGCGGGGCCGGCGCCGGGCGCAGTTGGATGGTTTGGCCGGTTGCCGGCGGCGGTGGTGGTGGCGGCGCATGGTGCAGCGGGGTCGGCGCTACCGGCGGCGCAGGTGGCACGGGCGGCACGGGTGGTACAGGTGGCGGCGGTGGCGGTTGAATACGGTTGAGCGCGCGTTCAACTGCTTCCAGCGCGCCGCTCAGACCAGCCGCTGCCGCCTGCCGGGCCTGCTCTTTGATCCGCTCGATCCGGTCGGGGTCGAGCCGCCACTCACGCTGGTTGATCCGCACCCGCACCCGTTCGGGGCCGGCCTCTTCCTTCAATTGGCGTGCCCGCTCGGCGAAACGGTCGGCGGCGGCGCGCGCTCGCTCAGCAGCGTCGGGGTCACGGCCCGCTAGCGCATTGCGCAATTCGGCAGCTAGCTCGCGGCCCAGTTCGCTCAACTCGCGGCCCAGCTCGCGGCCCAGCTCACCCAACTCTTGCCCTAGTTGCGCACTAATGCTACTGAACGAACCCGGTTGAGCGGGGCCTTTGATGACCAAATCGCCTCCCACCACGAGACGCAGGCTGGCCGCGCCATTGCCGTAGCGCAGCTCGACCTCTTGGCCGGGGAACGATGGTTGCACGCCTGCCCCGCTAATTTCGCCGCCTACCACTGCTGTCAGCGCTAGATCGGGCGTTTCGGGCAGATGGATCGTGGCATCACCGCCCACTTGGGCCCGGATAACGCTGCCGGCGTTCAGATTGGCGCGCAACGACAGATCGCCACCCACTGCGTTGATGGTCAAATTGCCGCCAGCCTGCTTGATCGCGCAGTCACCGCCGACATTGCCAATCGCCAAATCGCCGGTCACACCGGCCAGCTTGCAGTCGCCGCCGATAGTGCCGATCTGCCCGCCGGCCAGCTTGCCAATCTCAACATCGCCAGCGACCGTCTCGATACGCAACTGATCAATCTGCGCCTCCTCGGTATCGACATCACCGCTTACCGACAGACAATGCAACGCGCGCGCCTGCCCGCTCACCGTCAGATCGCCGTTCACCCGCTCGATTCGCAGATGGGCGGCACCGGTGGCGGCAATCTCGACATCGCCGGTGATCGTGTCGGCCACCAATTGCTCGCTGAGCCCGCTGGCGATTATATCGCCAGCGAGGCGCTGCACCGCGATGCTTAGCACATTGCGCGCCGTCAAATCACCAGCCACGCCGGCAAGCTGGGCCACCGGCACGTCGGCCAGTGTGACATCGCCGTGAATGTCAGCCGCCGCCAATTCGGCCACTGCGGTCGCGGTGACATCGCCGGCCAAATAGCCGATTGCGGCGTGCTCGGTAATCTGGCGCAACGTCAGACCGCCGCTCAGCCGATCGACCTTCACCCGGCGCAAATTCATGACTCGCACATCGCCATCACACACTGAAATGCGCACTTCAGCGGCGGCGGGCACGGCCAATTGCAGATCGCCATCGCATGGGCCGATGACCACCCCCGTTTCGCCGCTCTGCATGGTTACCGGCTCATCCGCCTGCCATTCCATCACTAGCTCATCCCAGCCGCGAATCGTGAGATTACCCTCAACCGGTTGGAGCGTGATCGTGATTGGCCCCTCGACCGGAATCCGTTCTTTCATCGTCGTGCTCCTGAGCTACGCACTAGCTCGCTATTCGACCACAATCTCGATCCGTTCACCTTCTTCCAAATCCTGCCATTCGAGCAGCAAGCCGGTTGTGCCCCGCTCAACGCTGCGGATCAGCTCTTCAAGGGCGCTACCGCTCAGTTGGGGCGCCAGCCGCGCGCCAAGCCGCAACCCGACGTTAATCAGGCTGACCGGGATCGCCACCGAAGCTTTGAGACGCTGCGACGCCAGATCGGTTACGCGCACCCGCACCAAGCGGGCATGGCTGCGTTCGAGCGGGCGCGGGTCGGCGCTGAGGGCCTCGAGCAGGCGGGCGGCTTCGGCAGCCGAAAGCTGGCCCTGTTCGACCATCTGCAAAATCCGGTGGCGTTCTTCATTTGCGCTGTTCATCGCCAACTCCCTTCAGCAAGCGCAGCGCCTCTTCGACTGAAATCTCGCGGGCGGCGAGGCGGTCGAGAATCTGGCGGCGATCGACGCGCGGTTCGTGTTCGGGCGGGCCGCCGAGCAGAGCAACGATCTCGTCAAGGCGGGCGCGGGCGGTGTTGTAGGCAATATCGAGCTCGGCAGCGAGGCGCTGGATATTGCCGCGATTCTTGACCAGCAACTCCACAAACGCCAATTGTTCAGGCGAGAGCCGGCCAATCCAGCCGAGGCTAAAGCGGCCTTCGATCACGATCCCGCTGCTCGGCGACTCGAGCCGGGTCACAATCAACTCGCCGCCGGTAATGGGATCACGGGTAAGAAGTGGGTGCATAGGGGTCTCCTTGATCATCATGCGAATGTTACTGGATGGCTGCCTTCCCGCTTTGGATTGAGGGGCGGACAGAAATCGCTGTGCGATGCCTCACCGTTCGGCGCTGCGTTCCCCTCTCCCGCGCCAGTGGAAGCAGGGCTGGGGTGAGGGTGAACCTGCATCTTAGTGAGCGGGTCAGTAGTGAGACGGGTCGGACCGTGATCACGAGCTGTCTCGATCACTCAAACGCTTTTTGGGCATAGGTGAAGCGGCTGGTGCGGTGATCGACGGCGTAGCGCAACAGGCGCTGGCCGAGTCGGATCAAGAGCCAGCCGAGCCAGTGCGCCGGGCGACGGGCGAAGCGCTGGCGCGGGGATAGCCGGGCTTGGGCGGCCTCGGTGATCCGCTCGTTGATTGTGCGCGGCATCAGCGCTTCGTGATGGTAGAGATCGCGCATCATCGTCACACCTCCTAAATTCATCATTTGCTTGGTGATAATTTCCAATCTAATTGAAATATTATCATCTAGAATGGTGATTGTCAATAGCTTTCTGGTTAATTTTGGCATTCTATCAAGCGTTTCTTGATAAGTCGGGTTGTGGTATGATACCGGCTATGACTGCACGATCGACTCACCACAACCTATGGGCAGTGCGCGCCGGCGATCTAGCGCTGGCGCTGATCTGCCTGCTTGGCGCGATCGCGTTTCTCTACCCCTTTGCCATGGGGCGAGCCGAAACGGGGTTTGACCAAGCGCATGCCGCTACTGCGCCGATCTTCTTCGCTCTGCTGGGGCCGGCATTATTGGCGCTCCTGATTGCCGAACTGAGCGCCGGACGGCTCAATACCCGCATCCTCGCCGTCTTGGGGGTGCTAACCGGCGTGGTGGCGGTGCTGCGTTTGCCGGCAGGGCCGGCGGATTCGCCCACCTTCTTCTTCCTCATCATCCTCGCCGGCTACGTCTACGGTGCGCGCTTCGGCTTCCTGCTCGGCGCACTAGCGCTGCTGGTCTCGGCCCTGCTTACCGGCGGGGTCGGGCCGTGGTTGCCGTTTCAGATGTTTGTCACTGGTTGGATGGGGATGAGTGCCGGTCTGCTCGCGCCGCTGAGCCGGCGTCTGCGACCGGGAGGGTGGGGAGAGATCGGCCTGCTGGCCGGCTTCGGCTACCTGTGGGGGTTTCTGTTTGGCTCGCTCATGAACCTCTGGTTCTGGCCGTTTGCGCCTCCCGGCGAACTCGGCTGGACGCCGGGCAGCGGCTTGGTGGCGACGCTCCGCCAGTACGCTGTTTTCTACGCTGTAACCTCGCTGGCGTGGGATGCCGTGCGCGCTTTTGGCAACGCCGTCTTGATCGCGCTGCTGGGGCGGCTCGTGCTCAAAGAGCTGCGCCGGTTTCGCAACCGGTTTTGGTTTACGGTTGCCGAAGGTGTGGAGGCATAGCCGGTCAGGGTTGGTTTCACACCCCCATAGTCATAGTCATGGCGAGCCGAACGACAGCGAGGCGAAGCAATCTCCTCCGATCACGGGAAACGTCCGCTCAGGCATACCTTCCGCCAAAGAAGGAGATTGCTTCGGGGGCTGCGCCCCTCGCACTGAAAGACGGGCCTGTCGGTGCGCGCTGCCAGCGAGAGAGCTGGGGTGGGGGCAAGATATATTGACTGCCGACCGTACTGAGGATGATCCCCATTCCCCTTGCACCCTCTGCGGTAAAAAACCTTTGCGCCAAAAACACCCCACCTCTGCGTCACGCAGCGGTGGGGCGCAAGGAGGAGGGGAAATTTCACGTTACTTGGCCAGCGCGCCGCTCACGCTGCTGCCCGCCGGCGTCCCAGCCAGATCGGGGTACGCCACCATCCCGTGCTCGCCGATATCGAGACCAGCCTCTTCCTCTTCTCTGCTCACACGCAGGCCGATCGTCGCCTTGATGGCGAAGAACATCAGCGCCGCCGTCGCCACCGTCCAGAACCCAATCGCCACCACGCCGACGAATTGCGAGATGAGCAGGGTCAAGCCGCCGCCATACAACAGACCGGTGGTACCGGTGTTGCCGGGGATCGAGGCGAAGAGACCGACCGCCAGCGTGCCCCAGATGCCATTGACCAAGTGAACCGGCACAGCCCCGACCGGATCGTCGATCTTCAACTTCTCCAGCAGTTCTGCCGAGAAGACCACAACCGGGCCAGCGATGAAACCGATGATAATTGACGAGAGCGGATCGACGTAGGCGCAGCCGGCGGTAATCGCCACCAAGCCACCCAGCACGCCATTGAGGGTCTGGCCCAGATCAGGCTTACCGTAGCGCAGCCACGCGGTGAAGAGCGCGCCCAACGCACCAGCCGCCGCCGCCAGATTGGTCGTCACCGCCACCATCGCCACCGCATCGGCATCACCCTGCGACGCAATCGCCAACTGCGAACCGGGGTTGAAACCGAACCAGCCCAGCCAGAGGATAAAGGTGCCCAGCGCAGCCAGCGACATGTTGTGGCCGGGGATCGCGCGCGGCTTGCCATCGGGGCCGAAGCGGCCAAGGCGGGGGCCAAGGATCATCGCACCTACCAGCGAGGCCCAGCCGCCGACACTATGCACCACCGTGCTGCCGGCAAAGTCGGTAAAGCCCCAGTTGCCCTCGGTGCTGCCACTGTAAGTGTTCAGCCAGCCCGCGCCGCTCCAGACCCAGTGAACAACAATCGGATAGATGAAGAGCGAGATAATGAAGCTGTAGACCAAGTAAGCCGTGAACTTCGTGCGCTCAGCCATCGCACCGGCGACAATCGTGGCCGCCGTACCGGCGAAGACCACTTGGAAGAACCAGCTCGCCAGCACCGGTACCTCACCTTCGGCAGTGACATGCGAGAGGAAGAACTGATTGGTGCCGATAAAGCCGCCCGCCGAGGTGCCGTAAGCGATACCCCAGCCCACTGCCCAGAAGGCGATCGAGCACATCACGAAGTCCATCAAGTTTTTGAACAAGATGTTCGTCGTGTTCTTCGAGCGGGTGAGGCCGGCGGTCAACATCGCAAATCCGGCCTGCATAAAGAAGACCAGCGCTGCGGCAATGAGCAAGAAGAAGGTGTTCATTGCGACGGCCAACTCCGCAGTGGTGGGGCCTTCTTGGGCGAAGGTGCGCCCGCTGCCGACTAACCAGAGGCCAAGGCCAAACCCTAGACCGAGACCGATCTTTGTGCGCCATGCAAGCTTCATGAGAGCAGCTCCTTAACCATGAATGTTTTAGCGATTGCATGTAGCGCATGGATGAATCTAATCCATGCGTTTAGAAAAAATGCACAAACCATCTGCCTCTGCCTCATCGCAGGCCAAACAAGCTCCTTCGCGATTGCAAGCGGCGTAATGCCGTTGCTATGAACTTGTGAACATGGAACAATGCGCAGCAAATGATAATGATCCCCTGAACAGCGTCCTCATCCATACGCACACGGTTCATGCTGCAACGCCGCAGATGATGTCCGCGCACCGCGCGCTCACCCCCTTGCAATCATCGCCTCATGGCGCTCACCAACTTGTGCAATCATTGACATTGGTATGATAACAGGCCTCTTATAGCCTGCCAATAGATAGGATTTCCAATATTGATGTGGAAGGGATTGGATTGTTTGTACAAACCATCTGGGGTTGATACGGTTTTGCACAACGGTAAAAATTTGGTATAATCAATATTCAAAGATGGTACGGATCTGGTACGTGCGAGTGCTCCCCTGCTGAGTATCCCCTCGGTCAAGTTCGGACGCAACGCAGCCCCACGCACCGGCCACCTAAACCCTTCGTTGTTCTGCTAGAGGAGTAGCGAGCCATGAGCTTCGCAGACAAGACCCTGACCTGTCGGGATTGCGGGATGGATTTCGTGTTTACAGCGGGAGAGCAGCAGTTTTACGCTGCCAAAGGCTTTACCAACGAGCCGGTGCGTTGCCCGTCGTGCCGCAAGGCGCGCAAGTCGCAGGTGAGTGAAGCTCCTGAACGGAGCCGTGCCAGCCACGCGGCGCCGGTTGCCCGCGAGCGGGTGAATTATCGGGTGACGTGCGCTAGTTGCGGCCAAGAGACAACCGTTCCGTTCGTGCCCCGCGGTACCAAGCCGGTCTACTGCAGCTCGTGCTTTAACCGGATGCGCGGCGATTCGCGTGCAATGTATTAATCTGTAGCCACCTCACCCCTTGCCCCGCTCCCCAATGCCGAGAGCGGGGTTTTGTGATTCCTCTTGCTGGTGAAGACTGCGGCAACTTGGCTGCCGCGCGCTCCATAACGCCGCGTTCGCCATCCGGACGTGTCGTTCGCTTCCGCGTTCTCTGCATGTACAAGGGCGGACAAACATTGATTGCTATGCAATGCCTCAACCTCCCCCTGCACTCCCCTCTCCTGCGCTCGTTGCGGGGTGGACAGAACATCTGAACAAGCAAAACCGTTGATCGCTGTGCAATGCCTCAACGCTTAGCTTTGCACGCCCCTTTCCCGCGCCAGTGGGAGAGAGGTTGGGGGTGAGGGTAAAACAACGCATCCCAAAGCCATCAACTACATCTGCGCTCATGAGTTCTGTCTGTTCTCTGCCCGAGGGAACAAGGTTTATTTTATCCCTGCCCATTGTCTGATTTGGGATAGATTGCGGCAGCCGAGCGCCTGCCTGCGCAACATGACCTCTATGTTGGACAAAAGAAGTTCAAAGTATTGACAAAAGCTTTGTATTCGTGGTATATTACTTACCGGTCGGTAAGAATTGATGTGATTGGTCTTGTGAAATGGCAGAACTCAACCTCGCGCTCGATCCGCGCATCAGTGACAGTCCGACGGCGCTGCGCATTCTTGATGTGGCAGCCCAACTCTTTATGCAGCGCGGCTACCGGGCCGTTTCGATTAACGACATTATTCAAGCCGCTGGTGTGACGAAGCCGACCCTCTATTACTACTTCGGCGACAAAGAAGATCTCTTTGTGCAGATGGGTCTGCGCGTGCTTGAGACGATGTGCCAGCCATTAGCCGAGATCGCCGCTTCTGACCAGCCTTTGGTCGAGCGGTTGCAGGCGATGGCGACGCTGCTGATTACCGGCTACGAGGGCGATATGCGCATGATGCGCCACGAGATGATGGAGCATCTCGGCGAATCGGCCCGCGCTCGCCTGAGCGCCGCGTTCTACCAGCATCTGTTTGCTCCATTAACGTCTGTTATGAATGAGGCTCGTATTGCCGGGTTGGTGCGCGCCGATCTGGCCCCGGCGGTGCTGGCGATGCTCTTTCTTAGTCTGTGCGAGACCTTTCACGAATTGACGCCGGCCCATCCGATGTTGCGTTGGACCGGCGCCGTTTCACCGGCCCTTTTGGTTGATCTGTTTCTGCACGGCGCCGGCACGCAAGCCGCGCCCAAGTCTTCAACAGGGATGGCATAATTTATGAGCACCTTACCGCAGTCACGTCCTCGGATCAGATTTCCCCGCCTTTCGTTGCCAGTGTTGATCGCTGCCGGTTTGTTGATCGCGGTGATCGCAACCGTGGTCGTTCGTTTTGTTTCAACCTCTACCGTTGATCCGCTGGCTGGCGTGACGGTTGCCCCCGTTACCCGCGGCGATTTGCGCTTGACTGTCAATGCGACCGGT
The DNA here is from genome assembly GCF_034431535.1 of Chloroflexus sp. GTDB lineage: Bacteria > Chloroflexota > Chloroflexia > Chloroflexales > Chloroflexaceae > Chloroflexus. The sequence goes on from NZ_DAOUDC010000065.1 coordinate 93,922, forward strand.
TCAGTTGAGCCGAATCAGACGGCTGAGCTGAGTTTGACCCTGCCCGGCCGGGTGCAAGAGGTATTGGTGACGGTTGGTCAGCCGGTGGCCGCCGGTGATCCGCTGCTCCGGCTCGATGATCGCCAGTTGCGTGCCGATGTAGCGGCTGCTGAGGCAGCGGTGGCGCTGGCCCAAGCCGATGTGCAAGCCCTGCGCGAGCGGGCTACTCCCGAACAGCGGGCCGAGGCCGCGGCGTTGGTGGCAGCGGCGCAGGCTGGGTTGGCCCAGACGCAGGCTAGTGTGACGCCGGCTGATGTGGCGGCGGCGCAGGCGGCGGTGGCAGAGGCGCGGGCGCGGTTGCAGAAGCTGCTGGAAGGCCCAGCGAGCGAGCAGCGGGTGCGGGCCGAGACGGCGCTTACGCAGGCCCAAGCTGAGCTTGATCGCCAGCGCGAGCTGTTGTCGGCGGCGAAGTCGGATGCGTTGGCCCGGGTTGAGGCGCAGGCCAATGTGGTGCGCAACGCGCAGAGCGCCTATAGCGATGCCTTCTGGAATTGGGAGCACGTCAAAGCCAATGGCACCGATCCGCGCACCGGCCGTTCGCTCAACGAGACCGAGCAGCGCGATTTCGAGCGCGCCTTCGAGCGGGCGAAGCTGGCCTTAGCCGATACGGAAGCGGCGCTGGCCCAGGCCCAGATCGCGTACCAGACCGCCGTGCAGAATGAGATCAGCGGGTTGGCCGCCGCCGAGGCGCGGGTCGCTAGCGCGCAGGCCGATCTCGACGCGCTGCTGGCTGGGCCGGCTGCCGATGCAGTCGCGGCGGCCCGCGCCCAACTGGCCCGCGCTGAAGCTGAACTGGCCCGCTTGACCGGCGCATCCCGCCAGAATGCGATTGCGGCTCAGCAGGCCCAGTTTGCAGCGGCTCAAGCGCGCTTGGCCCAACTCACCGCCGATCCGCGCGCCAGCGATATTGCCCGCGCCGAAGCGCGCCTCGCCCAAGCGCAGGCCCAGCTCGAAGCCGCCCGCATCCGGCTTGACGAAGCCACCCTGCGCGCGCCGTTCGCCGGCACGGTCGCCGCGATCAATGTCGCCCCCGGCGAATCGGTCAGCGGCCAAGCACCGATTGTGTTGATTGACGTGAGCCGCTACCTTGTTAAGGTGACAGTTGACGAAGTGGATATTGCCCGCGTCGCGATCGGCCAGCCGGTCGAGGTAAAAGTTGATGCCCTCAATGCACCGCCCTTCACCGGGCAGGTGGTTAATATCGAACCGTTGCCTGCCGGTACCAGCGCCGTTACCGCCTATCGCGTCACGGTGGCCTTCGACCCCGCCGGCCAGCCGGTGCGCCCCGGGATGACCACCGGCGCCGCGATTATTGCCGCAACGCGCAGCAATGTGGTGCAAATTCCTGCCACTGCGGTGCGCAACGTGGGCGCGAAGACGCTGGTTGAGGTGGTGACGACGGATGAGAATGGCCAGCGCAAGCTGACGGAACGCTCGGTGTTGGTCGGCTTGCGCGCTAACGGTATGGTCGAGATTAAGAGCGGTCTGGCCGAAGGCGAGCAGGTTGTCGTGCGCTAGTGACGATGGCTGGGTAGTTGACAGACAGAAACCGGATGGGTTGTGACGTGAGCGCGAATTCTCGTCACAACCCCGGCATACAGCAAACACTATCAGAAGGGAGACTTCTGTGACGACCGAATATGTGAGCCGCCCGATCGTTGAACTACGGAACATTCGCAAGACCTTTCCGACCGGTGATGGCGAGTTCCTTGCCCTCGACGACATTAGCTTGACAATTGCCGAAGGCGAGATGGTTGCGATTATGGGGCCATCGGGCAGCGGCAAGAGCACGCTGATGACGTTGATCGGGTTGCTCGACGGCCCGACCGCTGGCCAATACATCCTCGACGGGATCGATGCCTCATGCTTGACCCGGCACGAGCAAGCGCGCATTCGCAATCGCAAGTTGGGGTTCGTGTTCCAAAACTTCAACCTGTTGCCGCGCCTCACCGCGCAGCAGAATGTCGAATTGCCGCTCGTGTACGGGCGGATCGGCGCCCGCGAGCGGGCTGCGCGCGCACGAGCCGCGCTGGAAGCGGTCGGTTTGGGCCACAAGCTCGCCAGCCTGCCCAATACGCTATCGGGTGGGCAGAAGCAACGGGTAGCGATTGCCCGCGCGTTGGTGCATGATCCAGCGATCATTTTGGCCGACGAACCGACCGGCGCGCTCGACACGCGCACCGGGGCCGAGATTTTGGCTCTGTTCCGCGAATTGAACCGCGATCAGGGGCGCACGATCATCATCGTCACCCACGACCCCGAAATTGGCCGCCACATGGATCGAGTGATCGGTTTGCGCGACGGGCGGCTGGTTGACAACATTCTCAGCGAGTACTACGGCGTCGAGGTGTTGGAAGAGGTTGAGCGCACCCGCGGCCTTGAGCCGGTGCCGGTGCCCGTGATGCGCCGTCCGAACGGCGAAACGACCACACCATAACCGTAAACCGTAGCGGCAGAGCGCCGCTCTGCTGCTACGGTTCGCGAACCATTGCAACGTATCGATAGATAGAGGGAACCTATGTTCACCGAATTGATCGCCATGGCCTTTGATAGCCTGCGCGCCAATAAATTTCGCTCACTGCTCACCATGCTTGGTGTGATCATCGGCGCCGGCACACTGGTCGCGGTGCTCTCGCTCGGCAATGCGCTGCAAGGCCAAGTCTTCGAGCAGTTTGTCGATCTCGGCACCCGCCGGATCGCGGTTACGCCGGGTGATCCGCGGGCAAAGGGTGCGCGTGACGTGCCCGGCTACGGCTTGCTCTCGGTGCAAGATTATCAGGTGCTCGAGACGATGGTTGCCAACCGGCCCGATCTGTTCCGCGCCATTGCGCCGGAGATTACGGTCAGCACGCAGGCCCGTGCCGGCGCGGTCGCCCTGCAGACGCTGCTGGTCGGCACCAGCGCCGATTACCCGCAAGTGCAGCGCACGCCGATGTTGTATGGCCGCTTCCTCACCCCGGAGGACGAGGCGGAAGGCGCGCGGGTTGGCGTCTTGGGATGGCTGGTGGCGCGCGATCTGTTCGGCGCTGACAAAGCGGCGCTGCGCAATGTGATTGGGCAGACGATTGAAGTCAATGGCCAGCCGATTGAGATTGTCGGCATCATTAACGAAAACGGCGGCCCCTTCTCGACCGATGGCCGCATCTTTACCCCGGTCAGCACGATGCGCTTGCGCCTGATTGGTGATCTCGATCTGCCGGGACGGGGTTTGCGCATGAGCAGCGTTTTGCTCGGCTTGCAGAGCGAGCAGCAGCTTGATGAGGCGGTGGCCTTGATCGAGAGCACCCTGCGCGCGGCGCGCAATGTGCCGGAGGGTGTGATCAATGATTTCAACCTGCAAACGCCGACGCAGGCACTGAATGTGCTGGCTGGGATTAGCACCGCCATCACCGGGTTTATTGCGGTGGTCGCCGGCATTAGTCTGGTCGTTGGCGGGATTGGAATTATGAACATTATGCTGGTAGCGGTGACCGAACGCACCCGCGAGATCGGCGTGCGCAAGGCGCTGGGGGCCAGCGACGGCGATGTGCTCGGCCAGTTTGTGATGGAAGCGGTGGCGCTCAGTCTGGTGGGCAGCTTGATTGGTGTGATCGGTGCGATCGGCATTGTGTGGTTGATCGGTGCCGCCAGCGGGATCAACACCGGCATTTCGTGGATCGGGATTGCGCTGGCGTTGGGGTTTGCGTCGGCGATTGGGATTGGGTTCGGATATTACCCGGCCCGCCGGGCAGCATTGTTGCCGCCAATCGAGGCATTACGGTACGAATAACCAACCGTAGAGCCGCACCGCGGTGCGGCTCCAATCATCGTATTATCTATCACCCGCACCCATCGTCGCACGGCCGCGCGGCGCCAATCACCGGATGGCCATCCGCCCATACGGCCCGGCGCCGATAGGTCATCGTGATCAATGTTCCGGCGTCGTCACCAATTCGGTGCCAGCCACCCACCCCTCGCGGCCATCGGTGGTGCGGATGCGCCACCACGGATAGCCGTCTTTTTCTTGCGGGCCGGCCAGCAGGGTCAACTGCGTGCCGGGGGGCAACCCATCAAGTACGGTTGAGTCAAGGCCGGGAGCACTGCGCAGACGCAAGTTCTTGCCGCCAGCCTTTTGCACGTAGGCCACGCCACCTATCTGCAACCCGCCGGCAGCCGGCGCAGCCGCAGCAGGAGCCGGCGTGCTAGGGCCGATCTTGACTGCGCCGCCACTGCCGAGAGCGGTGGAAATGGCGCTCGCGATGCTGCCACTCTCGGCTGGAGCGCCCGCGCTTTTGCCGCCGGCCGCCGCAGCTCCTGCAGTGGTAGCTGCTGCCAGTTGCTCTTTCAATTGCTTCAGCTCAGCCTCCATCTGCGCCATGCGCGCCTCGGCGGCGGCTAACGCCTTGCGCGCCTTTTCGGCGGCAGCGGTATCTTGTTGCGCCGACTCGAGTTCCTCTTGCAGCCGCTTGATCTCTTGCGCCTGCCGCCCAATCTGATCGCTCATCGAGCGCATCGCTTGGCTGATGCCCTCGTTCGTATCCCCCTCGTTTTTCTTGCCGCCGAAATTGATCATGTCCCTCACTCCTTCTCAGCGACCTTGCCGACCCTCTCTACGGTTAGATGCATTATAGATGGTTCAGGCCGATTCGTCACCGGGGAAGATCGGCCCGAATCGCCTCAGCGCAACGTTCACCGCTCAACATGGCCGCGTTAATGCTGCTGGCTTCGGTCAATTCGCCAGCCAGATACAGGCTAGGCCGGCCAGTGCGGTTGTCGGGCAGGGTGGGATGGAGGCCGGGCGGTTGCGGGAATTGGGCGAAGGGGATGCGATCGACTCGCAAAATGCGGGCATTGGTCAGCGCAGTGGTCGCCGCTGTCTCGTTGACGAAGATGCGATGCAGATCGACCATCGTGCGGGCGACGACAGTACTGTCGTCAAGGTCGGGTACGCCAAGAATGGCCGCTGCATATAGATGCCAGCCAGCAGGCGCATACCCCGGCGCTACCGCGCTCATTGGGGCTAGCGTGTTGACAAAGGCGTTCTCGTCGGCGTTGAGCAGCAGCTTGTTGCCGCGGTAGAGCGGATGGCGAACGGCAAGCCAGACGCACGATGAACCGAGGCTGCCTTCCGGTACCGGTAATCCGCTCAGGCGGGCCGTTTCGGGGGCCGGCGTCGCCAACACCACGGCATCGGTGAATAATTCACTGCCATCGGCCAACTGCACGCCGCGCACCTTGCCGTCACTGCTGATCAACGCTGTTGCGCGAGTATTGAGTCGCACCTTGCCGGCAGCCACTAGCTCGGTGCTGAGCTGTTCGGCGATCGCGCCCATCCCGCAATTCGGCACCACCGTCTGACCATCGCTCATCATTTTGAAGTTGAAGCGGAAGCACTTAGCGCTGGTTTGTAGCGAACGACTGAGGAAGATGCCGCCGAAGAAGGGGCGGAAAAAGCGGTCGATCATCTGGTCGCTAAAACCGAGCGTCTTGAGTTCGGCGAGGGTGGTGCGGTCGGGGCCGGCAAGGATGTCGTCGATGGTTTGTTGGCGTATGCGTATGGCGAGTTGGAGCGTGCGCAGCTTGTCAGCCGGCGAGGCAATGCCGGTCAGGGCGGCGCCAATCAACGAGGCTGGATCGCGATCGCGCAGGGGGTCGGTCAACACCTCGCGCCGCCCACGCCATGCCACGATCGCGCCGGGATCGAAGGCGCGCAGGTCAAGCGCTGCCATATTGAGTTGGCGCTGCGCCGCCGGATACGCGGGAAAGAGCACCTGAAAGCCGCGATCGAGTACAAATCCGTCCACCCGATCCGAACGCACCCGTCCCCCTAGCCCATCACTTGCTTCGATCAATGTCACTTGATACCCGGCGCGGTGCAGGGTGCGGGCGCAGACCAAACCGGCCACCCCGCCGCCGATGACGAGAATGTGCATAGCGTCTTCCTTCTAGCCACGATATGCGATTGCCATGCTGATACTAGTACCCATCTCCTAGTGGGCGAGGGAATAGCCACGAAGTGACCCAAAAGGCACGAAAACGTTCAGATGATTGTTGATTTGTGTAGCGATTCCCGCACCCCACCCCAACCCTCTCCCGGTGGGGAAGGGAGGCATTGACCCTCGGCGAAGGTAACTCCCTCCGCGTTCTCTGCATTCTCTGCGGTTCACCAAATCGCTGCCCCGCTGGAAGAGGGAGGCTTCGGCATCGGTTGCCCCACCCCAACCCTCCCCCGCTAGGTGAGGGAGTCTCATTCCCCCCGGTGGAAGGCAACATGCTCCGCGTCCTCTGTAGCCAACCAAGAGACTGCGCGAACGTATCAAGACCTGTTTCCATTTCGAGTATACTATGATCCACGACAAGCCTGCTCGCAAGGGTAAAGGGGGCGACCGATGATCCACAACTTCAATCCCGGCCCGGCGGCGTTGCCGCCTGCGGTGATTGCGCGCGCGCAAGCGGAACTGGCCGATTACCACGACACGGGGATGTCGATTTTGGAAATGAGCCATCGCAGCAAGGAGTACGAGGCGATTAACGCCGCTGCCGAGGCTCACCTCAAGGCGCTGTTAGGGTTGGGTGACGATTACCGCGTGCTCTTTATGCAGGGCGGCGCATCAATGCAGTTTGCGCTAATCCCGCTCAACTTGTTGCCCGCCGGTGGTGTGGCCGAGTATATCGTCACCGGCTCGTGGGGCGAAAAGGCTTACGAAGAAGCGCAGCGGCTTGGCAATGCCCGCCTGCTGGCAAGCACAGCGGCTGATGGCTACCGCAGCTTGCCCGACGCAGAAGCATTAACGCCTGACCCGCAAGCAGCTTACCTGCACATCACCACCAACGAGACGATTCAGGGAGTGCAGTGGCCGGCTGACTTGCTCCATTTCGGCCCAGCTCCGCTGGTGGCTGATATGAGCAGCGACTTCCTCTCGCGCCCCTTCCCGGCTGATCGCTTTGCCTTAATGTATGCCGGCGCCCAGAAGAATCTTGGCCCCGCCGGTGTGACGGTGGTGGTCATCCGGCAAGACCTGATCGAGCGCGGGCGCAAGGATCTGCCGGTGATTATGCGCTACGCAACCTTTGCCAAGAACAACTCGCTCTACAACACGCCGCCGGTATTTGCGGTCTATATGGTCAATCTCGTGCTGGAGTGGATCAAGGAGCAGGGTGGCCTCGCGGCGATGGCCGAACGCAACGCGCGCAAGGCGGCGATAGTGTACGAGGCGATTGACGCCAGCAATGGCTTCTACGCCGGTCACGCGGCGCCAGCGGCGCGTTCACTGATGAATGTCACCTTCCGCTTGCCCTCTGCCGAACTCGAAAAGCAGTTCTTGAGCGAAGCGCAGGCCACCGGCATGGTTGGCTTGGCCGGGCACCGCTCGGTCGGTGGTATCCGTGCTTCGCTCTACAACGCGGTCTCGCCTGAGTCGGCGGCGGCGCTGGCGAACTTTATGCAGGAGTTTGCCAAGCGGTATGGATGAGCAACCCTACGCCGCCACCATTACCTTTGTGCCGGTCGCCGATCTGCAAGCGAGCGCGGTCTGTTATGGGGCTGCGCTCGGCTTGCCGCTCGTCCTCGATCAGGGCGGCATTCATATCTACCGGGTGGCGCGCGGCGGCTACCTTGGCCTGTGCCAGCAAACCGCGCCACCCATCGCCGACGATCGCCTGATCTTGACTGTCGTAACCGCCGATGTTGATGCGGTCTACCAGCGGCTGGTCGCTGCCGGCATTGCTACCGACGGCCCGCCGCGCGAAAATCCGCGCTACCGCATTTACCACTTCTTTGCCCGCGATCCAGATGGCTACCGGCTGGAAGTGCAGCGGTTTCTGCACCCGTTCGATGAAGCGTAAGGTAGAACCAGCCACCCTATGCGCGTTGTCATGCTCTCAAAGGCCGTGGTCGCCGGCGCGTACCAGCGCAAGCTGGAAGAGATCGCGCGGTTGGGGGTGGAGTTGACGGTTATCGCGCCGCCGGGATGGCGTGAGCCGCGAGTGGGGATGATCCCGCTCGAACGGCGCTTTACCGCTGGGTATACCCTCTTGACCTTGCCGATGGTTTGGAATGGCCATCACCACATTCACTTCTACCGTGGCCTGCGCCCGCTCATCCGGCGCCTGCGCCCGCAGGTGTTCCACATTGACGAAGAGAGCTTCAATCTCGCCACCGTTCTCGCCATGCGGGAAGGGCTGGTGGTAGGCGCGCGCTGCTGTTTCTACAACTGGGCCAATATCGATCGCCGTTACCCGCCGCCGTTTAGTTGGTTCGAGCGCTACAATCTGCGCCACGCCGCGCATGCCATTGCTGGCAATCAGGAAGCGGCGGCGATCATCCGCCGTCACGGCTATCGCGGCCCGATCAGCGTCATTCCCCAGTTTGGCGTCGATCCTGAGCTGTTTGCGCCGGCGGATGGGCCACGCCAGCGCGATGCCTTCATCATCGGCTATGTAGGTCGGCTGGTGCCGGAAAAGGGGGTGGCCGATCTGGTGGCGGCGCTAGCGGGCTTGCCGGCATATGCGCGGCTGCGACTGATCGGCGACGGAATCGAGCGTCCGCGCCTGTTGCAACTGGCGGCAGAACTGGGCCTCAGCGCGCGAGTCGAGGTCTTGCCGGCGGTGAGCAGCACGGCAGTGCCGGCAGCGATACGCGAACTGGATGTGCTCGTCTTGCCATCGCGCACCCAAACCAATTGGAAAGAGCAGTTTGGGCGAGTGCTGATCGAGGCGATGAGCTGCGGCGTGCCGGTGATCGGCTCGACCTGCGGCGAGATTCCGCAGGTGATCGGCGAAGCCGGTCTGGTCTTCCCGGAAGGCGATGTGACCGCATTGCGCGCGGCGCTTAGCCGCTTGATCGACCAGCCTGAGCTGCGCGCCGAGCTTGCCCGGCGCGGCCGAGCGCGCGTGCTGGCCGAGTTTACGCAAGCCGCGATTGCCCGCCGCTATGTTGCGGTCTATCAGGCGATGTTGGAAACGTGACCGGGGAAGGCGCAGCGCCTCTCCTCGTGAAAAGGCGGCTCTTTGCGCGTTCAACCATAACAAAGCGACAAACGGTTGCCCATTTCGACGGCGCACCACCCAACCACAGGAGGAATACCACCATGCCGGTCAAATCCGATCGCTGGATTCGGCGCATGGCGCTCGAACACAGCATGATCGAGCCATTCGTCGATCATCAGGTGCGGCAGGGCGTCATCTCGTATGGCTTGACCTCGTATGGCTACGACATGCGGGTCACTGACCACTTCAAGGTCTTTACCAACGTCTACAACGCGCTGGTCGATCCAAAGAACTTCGATCCGCGCTCGTTCGTTGACATTCGCGCCGAGTATGTCGATATTCCACCCAACTCGTTTGCGCTGGCTCAATCGTTGGAATATTTTCGCATCCCGCGTACGGTCAGTTGCATCGTGATCGGCAAATCATCGTATGCCCGCTGCGGGATCATCATTAACGTCACCCCGCTCGAACCAGAGTGGGAAGGGCATGTGACGATCGAGATCAGCAACACCACGCCGCTCCCGGCGCGCATCTACGCCAATGAGGGAATTGGGCAAGTGCTGTTTCTAGAGAGCGATGAGCCGTGCGAGGTATCGTACGCTGACAAAAAGGGGAAATATCAAGGCCAGACAGGGATCGTCTTGCCGCGGATCGATAAGTAGGGGCACAGCGGCGCTGTGCTGGGCTCCATCACCATCGGCAACACGATCGCCGGCGGCGCGTCTTGTGGTCGGGCACAGCGGCGCTGTGCCTGGGCCCTATACCTCCATCACCATCGGCAACACGATCGGCCGGCGGCGCGTCTCGCGGTAGAGGAATTCGCTTACCACATCGCGAATCTTGCGGTTGATATACGCTGCATCAACCGCACCGGCGCCGTTCTTATTTGTCAACGCGGTGCGCACTGTCTCTTTGGTTGCCTCGATCAAATCTTGGCTCTGGCGCATATAGACAAAACCGCGCGAGACCACATCTGGCCCGGCGACCAATTCGCCGGTAGCGCTGTCAATACTCACCACCACAATCAGCATGCCGTCTTTGGCTAGCAGTTGGCGATCACGAACCACCACATTACCGACATCGCCGACCGTTGTGCCATCGACGTAGATGTAGCCGACCGGCGCTTTGCCGGTGATCTTGCCATAGCCGGGAGAGAACTCCATAATCGAGCCGCCTTCGGCCAACAGCACCCGCTCACTGTCGGGCACCACTCCAATATTGGTCGCTAGCTTGCGATAGAGCATGAGATGCCGGTAATCACCGTGGAACGGCACAATAAAGCTGGGGCGCAGCAGGGCCAACACCAGCTTCAGCTCCTCTTGCGCAGCGTGGCCCGATACGTGGACGCGGGCTTCGGAGCCGTAGATTACATCGGCCCCGAGTTTAAACAGATTGTTAATCACCTTATTAACGCTGACCTCGTTGCCGGGGATGGGGGTAGCCGAGAGCACGACTGTATCGCCGGGTTTGATCTTGACGTGCGGGTAGTCGCGGTTGGCCATTCGGTTTAGGGCGGCCATCGGCTCGCCTTGGCTGCCGGTGCAGACGATCGCGATCTGGTCATCGGGATAAGCCGACATCTCGTGGGGGCGGATGATCGTACCCTCATCGGCGCGCAAATACCCGAGATCGAACGCAATCCGCGCATTGGTCTCCATACTGCGACCGGCCAGCATCACCTTGCGCCCGTAGGCTTCCGCCGAATCGATCACCTGCTGCACACGGCTGATGTTCGAGGCAAAGGTGGCAACGATGATCCGTCCGGGAGCGGTGGCAAAGATATTGTCGAACGCCTCGCCGACGGTGGCTTCGCTGGGCGTATAGCCCTTTGATTCAACCCGCACGCAGTCGGTCACCAGTACCAGCGGCTTACGGTTGCCTAGCTCGGCGATCTTCTCAAGATCGGTTGGGCGGCTATCAACCGGGGTATGATCCAGTTTCCAGTCGGTCAAATAGACCAACAAACCGGCGGGAGTCGTAATCGCGAAGCCGACGGCATCAGGGATCGAGTGGGCAATGTGAAACGCTTCTACGGTAAAGACACCCAATTGAAACGGCTCACGTTCGGTAATCTGAACCGTGGTTACCTTATCTTGCAGCCGGTGCTCTTTAAGCCGGTTGCTGAGCAAGCCAAGGGTAAGTTTCGTGCCATACACCGGCGGAAAGCCGAGATCGGCGATCAAATGCGGCACCGCGCCAATATGGTCTTCGTGACCGTGAGTAATGAGAATCGCTTTGATATGATCCGTCTTCTCGCGCAAATAGGTAATGTCAGGCAAAACGAGATCAACGCCGAGCATATCGGCATCGGGAAACATGACACCGCAGTCGAGAATGACGATATCGTCGCCATACTCAACCACCCACATGTTCCGGCCGACCTCCCCGGCGCCACCGAGTGGAATCACACGGAGACGTTGTTTGGCCATAGGTTTCTGTCAGGGCCGATGTACCAGCGACCCTTGCTCCTTTCTGATACGCACTATGTAACGTTGCTAACGGGCGCATCTGCGGTTGCGCCCAAACGAACGGTATAATGACAGGGTTTGGCACAACCCTGTTCAGACCACACCCACATGCGCCGTATCATACTGACGGCGCATGACCAACTGCTAACACGTCAGGCCGCGCTTGCGTGCGGGCCATTGCCTGTTCGATCTGCGCAACCAATTCGTCACGTTGATCAATATCTGGGCCGATGACCAACCGTTGCCGGCCATGGGCCTGCCGGTGAAGCCAGCGTAAGAGCGGGTTGGCAATCATTTCCGCTGGATCGCGCCGGCAAGCGATGACGATTGCTTCATCGGCAACCACGGGTGAGGGCCGGAGCGCAAGTAAGTCTTCCCACGGGCACCACAACCGCACACCCATGGCTTCGTAGGTGAGACCGTCGTCAGCGGGCGTAAAAATAGCATCCCATTCCGCGATCAGATTCCAGATCAACAGTGGTGTGGCGACAATCAGCACGAACAACAACAGTGCCGGCGCCGCTTGTTCGATCGCGGGTGGTTGCGCGAACACCCGTTGCAGATCAGACCAGAACGCTGCCGGATGGAGGCTAAGGCGCAGCGTACTGGCAAAACTCCACAGGGCGAAGACCCAGAGGAGCATTGTAACCGCTATCATCAATAGATTGTTGCGCCGGCCGGCCGGCGAGAGGCGATAGGATCGTGGCATTGATTTGGTCACACCACCGGCAATGGGCGGCCATGGTCAGAAGAGACGGAGCTGCTCGGGCGGCTCATCGGCTGGCGGCGTTGCTGGGGCTGCGGCGCTGCGTTGGCGTTCGGCGTCGGCTAAGATGGCGGGCAGGCGGCGAAAATCTTCTTCCAGCAACGGCCGGTTTTGGGGCTGGTGCAAGGCGGCGGCGGGGTGGATCATCGGCACAATTAATCTCCCGTTGACATAACGAGGTTGGCCATGGATGCGCGAAATCCGCTCGCCGGGCAGAAACAGGCCCATCGAAAAGCGGCCCAGCGTCACAATCACTGCCGGATCAATGGCCGCAATCTGACGCATTAAAAACAGTTTGGTACAAGTCTCGATCTCGTCCGGCTCTGGATCTCGATTTTGCGGTGGCCGGCACTTAACGACATTCGCGATATAGACTTCATCGCGACGCAACCCGGCTAGCGCCAGCAGGTCGGTCAAGAATTGACCGGACGGCCCGACAAAGGGGCGGCCCTGCCGGTCTTCGTGGTAGCCGGGGCCTTCGCCGATCAACATCACCCGCGCGTTGGCTGGGCCTTCGCCGGGCACGGCGCGGGTGCGCCCGCGATGAAGGTTACAAGCGGTGCAGCGTTGCACCTCTTGGGCAATCGTAAACAAGATATCACTGGCTGTCACACGCCCATCCTTGCATGTTTCAGCTTTACCTTCTTTATTATAGCATACCAATGACAATGACATTCGCCCTATCTTATGCTACACTAACCATAACAATGACCGATTCCAGCAGGAATGCTTCCGATGACCGGACGTTCGCCTTCGGCCCAGTTGCCGCCAGATGCCGAGTCGCCCCAATGGCAGCTCAACCGCGAGGCGTTGGCCGCGGCGCTCGATGCGCTGCTGGCTGCGCCGGCTCTCGCCGATCTGCGGGTTGGGGTGGCCGGACTGCGCCGGCGCTTGGCCGATTTGGCTGATCCGTTGCACCATGCCGGCGAGTACGCGGTTCGCTTTACACCAGAGGTGTTGCACGGCGAACTTGATCAGATCGCTGCGGCCCGCACGCTCGAACGCGCCCGCTATTATGTGGCCCGCTTGCGCCGCGCGCTCGAGGCGCAACGGTTTGCGCCAGCCAGCGATATCGATCTGCACCGCTGGAAGGAATATGACGACATTTTGACCGATAGCCTCTGGTTGATCGAGCGGCGCGACAATTCGGGAGTGCATCGAGCCGATTATTGGGGCAATTTCGTGCCCCAAATCCCCCGCCAGTTCATCCGTCGCTACACGCGCCCCGGCGAGTGGGTCCTCGATCCGTTTGCCGGTTCGGGGACGACCCTGATCGAAGCACGTCGTCTTGGCCGCCATGCGGTTGGGCTTGAGTTGCAGGTGACGATGGTCGAACACACCCGTGCGCTCTTGGCCGCCGAACAGCCTGCCCAGGAAACGGTAGTGGCGATTGAGCAGGGAGATAGTCTGACAACCGATTTTGTCGCGCTGCTTGCGCACTACGGTGCCGCCAGCGTCCAGTTGGTGTTGCTTCACCCGCCCTACCACGACATCATCCGCTTTAGCGACGATCCGCGCGATTTGTCGAATACGCCGAGCATTGACGAATTTCTGGCCCGCCTGACGCTGGTGGCCGAACGGGTGGCGGCGGTGCTCGACCGGGGCCGCTATTTGGTGTTGGTGATCGGCGATACCTACCGTCACGGCGAATGGCATCCGCTCGGCTTCCAAGCGATGGAGGCGATCCGGGCCTGCGGGTTTAGCCTCAAGAGCATTATCGTCAAAAACTTTACCGGCACCCTCGGTAAGCGCGGCAGCGCCGAACTCTGGCGCTACCGGGCCTTAGCCGGCGGTTTCTACGTCTTCAAGCACGAATATATCTTTTTGTTGCGCCGGCGGTGATGGTGTAAAGTTGGCTGCGGTTTGGCCGCCTTCCTGCCGTTGGGGGGCAAGGGTGGACAACGCAGATACGGTTGATAACCTTGCCGGAAAGGGGCGATCATTGTGTTCAGTTAAGTGCGTGTCTATGCCGGCAACCCAAGCGGCTCCCCCTCTCCCGCCGTGCGGTGGGAAAGGGGCCGGGGGTGAGGGACTAACCGCAACGGCGCAGGAGAGCCGGACGGCTGTTCGGCTCCGCAACAGCGCAGAGAACGCAAAGGGGCACGAAGGGTTGGTAAGGAGAACCATCGCCTACGCCCTCGGCGGCTAACACCGTTTCTCTCACCCAGATGAGAAACATAGCCACGAAAACCCACAAATGACGCAACATGGTTGTGTGCCTTTTGAGTTTCTTCGTGGCTATTCATATGAGGCCCCTTGAGATAGCGATCCAAGGAGAAGAACCCTATGCCAACCTTCAGCGTCATCATTCCCGTGCTCAACGAAGCCGATCACATCACAGCGTGCGTCAAAGCCGTGCGCCGGCTTGATCCCGCGGTCGAGGTGATAGTGGCCGATGGCGGCAGCCGCGATGAGACGCCAGCGCTGGCCCGCGCTGCCGGCGCGCGGGTGGTGCTGGCGCCGCGCGGTCGCGGCCCCCAACTCAACGCCGGTGCTGCTGTTGCTACCGGTGACATCTTTGTCTTTCTCCATGCCGACACACGCCTGCCGGACAACGCCTTCACATTGTTGCGGGCAATGTTCGCCGATCCGCAGATACACATCGCCAAGTTCCGGCTCTCATTCGACGATCCGAACTGGATTTTGGCCCTGGCGGCGCGTCTGATGTGGTTCGATTCGCTGCTCACCAGCTACGGTGATCAGTGCATGGTCATCCGGCGTGACTTCTTTACCGCACTTGGTGGCTTCCCCAATTGGCCGCTGTTTGAAGATGTCGACCTCTTTCGCCGTGCCCGTGCGCGGACCCGCGTGCATGTTGTACCGGCGCACGTCGTTACCTCGGCCCGGCGCTTTCGCGCCAACGGTATTATTCGCCAACTGCTCCACGATTTCTGGCTCTGGCTGCAATACCTTGCCGGGGTGTCGCCTTACGACATTGCCCGTCAGTATCGGTAACACTATGGAGTTCGGCAGTCCAACTGCCACATTCCATGCTCCCACAGCCGTGGTTAAAATCGCCCGCCAGTATCGGTTGAGGGGATGTGGTCGAGTAAAACCGTTGATCGCTGGGCAATGGCTCAAAACCCAGCGCTGCGCTCCCCTCTCCCGCGCCAGTGAGAGAGGGGTTGGGGGTGAGGGTGAATCGTCGTATCTCAAAGCTATCAACTATATTTGCGCTCAAGCGTTTTGTCTGCCCTTGAGTCACGATCACCCTACGGCGTGAGGTAGTTATCCTGCCGCATTCCACGGCGGCAACCTGTATTCCCGCGAGTCGGTGTACAATAAAGAGAGATATCTCACGCCTTGGAGCGCCAATTTATGACGTACACGTCCTTCGCATCGATTGACGAATTGCAAGCTGCCCTAGCCGAATATGCCTACATCGCCGATCGTGCTCTAACCACCGCTATTTTTCTGGCCCTCAAGCTCAACAAGCCGCTACTGCTCGAAGGCGAGGCTGGCGTCGGCAAGACCGAGATCGCCAAGACGCTCGCCCGTATGCAGGGGCGCGAGTTGATCCGGCTGCAATGCTACGAAGGCCTCGATGTGAATACTACCATTTATGAGTGGAACTATGCCCGCCAGATGTTGCAGATCCGCCTGCTCGAAGCTCAAGGCGCCGCCCAAAACACCGCCGCCCACCAGAGCATTTTCGGTCCGGAGTTTTTGATCAAGCGTCCGCTATTGCAGGCGATTGAGGCTCGTGGCGACCAGCCGCCGATCTTGCTGATCGATGAACTCGATCGTGCTGACGAGGAGTTTGAAGCCTTTCTGCTTGAGCTGCTCTCAGACTGGCAGATTTCGATCCCAGAAATCGGCACCATTCGCGCCGAGACACCGCCAACCGTTATTATTACCTCAAACCGTACCCGCGAAGTGCATGATGCGCTCAAGCGGCGCTGTCTGTTCTATTGGGTTGATTATCCAACGCTCGATAAAGAGATTCAGATCGTTAAGGCACGTGTGCCCGGCGCAAGCGAGCGGCTGGCCCGGCAAGTGGTGCTGGTTGTGCAAGAGTTGCGCCGGATGGATCTCTACAAGCTACCCGGCGTGGCCGAGACCCTCGATTGGGTGACGGCGCTGGTCGCGCTCGATCAGACCGAGTTGACGCCGCAGGCCGTCGAGGATACACTAGGCGCGATTTTGAAATATCAAGACGACATCGCGCAGGTGCGCGGGCAGCGGCTGAATGAATTGTTGAAACGGGCGAGCGTGGGTGTGCCATGAGCAGCGAGATTGATGTTGCGGCGACGTTAGCTACGTTGCGGGCCGAGGTGCGCACTCAACGAGCGGCGCTGCCGGCGGCTGAGCCAACCCCCGCCGAGCGCGAGTTGCAGCGGTTGGTGGAAGAACTCGAATATACCCGCGTGGTTAGTGCGCACTGGCCCCTAGAGGGGCGCAATCTGCTTGAGCAAGCGATTGCCTTGGTCAACAAGGTGGTGCGCCGCTACTTGCGTTGGTACATCAACCCGATTGTCGAGCAGCAGAATGCTTTTAACGACACTGCGACCCTCGCTATTCGCCTGCTAGTCGCCGAGAATGCCGCCTTGCGCGCCGAGATCGCCGAGCTGCGCGCGCAATTGCAACAATCGCCGCCATCATCATGAGCCGCATTCTGATCTGCGCCACCCAAGTGCCTTTCGTGCGTGGCGGCGCTGAATATCTGGTCGAGAGTCTGCGCGACGAACTTCGCCGCCGTGGCCATACCGTCGATGTGGTGGCCTTGCCGTTTCAGTGGCACCCGGTCGAACGGATCATCGACGGCGCGCTGGCGTGGCGGCTGCTCGATATCAGCCACGTCAACGGCGAAGCGGTCGATCTCGTGATCGCGACCAAGTTCCCGTCGTACCTCATCCGTCACCCGCGCAAGGTACTATGGCTCGTTCATCAGCACCGCCAAGCCTACGATTGGTACGGCACACCGCTCAGCGATTTCGACGGCTCACCCGCTCATCGTGCCGTGCGCGAACAGATCTTTCGTATCGATGGGCGCGCGCTGCGCGAATGCCAGGCCCGCTATACCATTTCGCGCAATGTCAGCCGCCGGCTAGAACGGTTTAATGGGCTGAGTAGTACGCCGCTCTACCCGCCGAGCCGCTATGCTGAGCGGTTGTGGGCCGGGCCATACCACGACTACATTCTCTCGCCTGCTCGCCTCGACCGTGCCAAGCGGATCGATCTGCTGTTGACGGCGTTAGCGCATACTACGACACCGGTGCGCGCCATTATCGCCGGCACCGGCCCTGACCGTGACCGTCTGCAACGGCTGGCCACCGAACTGAAGTTAGGCGAGCGGGTCAGTTTTCGCGGATTCGTCCCCGATGACGAACTGATCGATCTTTACGCCCATGCCCGTGCCGTGTACTACGCACCGGTTGATGAAGACTACGGCTTTGCGACGGTGGAGGCGTTCGGTGCTCGGCGCCCCGTCATCACAACTGATGATGCCGGCGGCGTGCTCGAATTTGTCCGCCACGGTGAGAACGGCCTCGTCTCGCCACCCGACCCGGCGGCGATTGCCGTGCATCTCGACCGACTGGCCGCCGATCCGGCTGAAGCGGCCCGCTTAGGGTGCGCGGGTCGCCCGCTGGTGACTACGATTACATGGGATCGGGTGATCGCAGCGTTGGTAGGCTCTGGCGAGTAACAGTTGTGTCACTCTTGCGTTGCCTATCGCCTTATGGTAATATCATGCCGCCAATAAGGCATGCGATTAGTGCAGAGTGCCACGGGCAGGTCGCATAGTTGGTCTAGTGCGCGGCACTGGAAATGCCGTACAGCGGTAACGCTGTCGTGGGTTCGAATCCCACCCTGCCCGCCACATATCTCACCACACTATCAAACCCATTCGCACCACTATATATCCGACCAAACCGAGTAGGTGCAGAACCACAATCAACCAAAATACGAACATGTATGAATCTTTCTTAACCTTGTGGCGCACCATCTCTTGCGCGATCAGCGCCCCCGACCAACCGCCGAGCAATTCCCACCGGTGCGGTGTCTTCTCGGGGATGCGCCGCATCCCGCGTCGCGCACGCCGCTTGTCTTCGATATAGAGCGTCAACGTCACTAAACTGGTTGCTAGATACCAGCCGATAATCCATACCGGCAATTCCACGGTGATTGTCGCTAATCCGAGCAGGGTAATGAACGCCGCGCACGCCAACAGCGCCGGCATCGTGTTAGCCAGATTAACTCGCGGCGGCGCGATGTGAAAATCCGTGACCTGTTGCGCCTGCCGCACGGCAGCCATCCCGCTAAAGCTGAGGATTGCTTCGCCGCCTGCGGCGGCTCGCAAGGACAAACGGAGCGCGGGTGACCAAAAACATCCCCCTCGCTCCCGCCGTCAGTTGGGAGTGGGGTCCGGCGGGTGAGGGCAGCCCGCGCCGCGGGCTGCGCAACGGTTTCCTGCTCTCAACGAGCTTAGCGCCAGTATGGAGTGCGTCAGTTGGACTGTCGTACTCCACAGCAGCTTGTTCGCTTTCCAAATGGGATTGTGAAACCTTCATCAATCGTATTGTATAATCAGGCAGCGCCGTGCGGGGCGCGCTGGTTTGCTCCGCGCCAAAGGAGTCTGAGACGAAGATGCCGAAGCGCACTGATCTCCATACTATTCTTATTATCGGCTCTGGCCCGATTGTGATCGGCCAAGCCTGCGAATTCGACTATTCCGGCACCCAAGCGTGCAAGGCGTTGCGTGAAGAGGGCTATCGGGTCGTGCTCGTCAATTCAAACCCGGCCACCATCATGACCGATCCCGGCCTCGCCGACGCCACCTACATCGAACCGCTGACCGTCCCTAGTCTCGAACGCATCATTGCCCGCGAGCGGCCCGACGCGATTTTGCCCACCGTTGGTGGCCAAACTGCGCTCAATTTGGCGGTGGCGCTGCATGAGGCTGGCATCCTCGCCAAATATGGCGTCGAGTTGATCGGCGCCTCGGTCGAGGCGGTGCGCATCGCCGAAGATCGCCAGCGGTTTAAGAATAAGATGATCGAGATCGGTTTGCAGGTGCCGCGTTCCGGCACCGCGACTACGCTCGATGAAGCTTTGGCGGTCGTGGCGCAGACCGGCTTCCCGGCCATCATTCGGCCCTCGTTTACCCTTGGCGGTGAGGGTGGCGGGA
This sequence comes from Chloroflexus sp., assembly GCF_034431535.1. GTDB lineage: Bacteria > Chloroflexota > Chloroflexia > Chloroflexales > Chloroflexaceae > Chloroflexus. The sequence goes on from NZ_DAOUDC010000065.1 coordinate 113,291, forward strand.
TCGCGTACAACATGGAGGAGTTCCGCACCATTGTTGAACGTGGTCTCGATGCGTCACCGGTCAGGCAGATATTGATCGAAGAGAGTGTGCTGGGCTGGAAAGAGTTTGAGCTAGAGGTGATGCGAGACCGCAACGATAATGGCGTTATCATCTGCTCAATCGAGAATATTGACCCGATGGGTGTACATACCGGTGACAGCATTACCGTCGCTCCGGCGATGACCCTCACCGACCGCGAGTACGAGCGGATGCGCGATATGGGGTTGGCGGTGCTGCGTGCCGTCGGTGTCGAAACCGGCGGTTCCAATGTTCAGTTTGCCGTCTCGCCGACCGATGGCCGCATCTACGTGATCGAGATGAACCCGCGCGTGTCGCGTTCGTCAGCGCTGGCCTCTAAAGCGACCGGCTTTCCCATCGCCAAAATTGCCGCCAAGCTGGCCGTCGGCTATACCCTCGACGAGTTGCCCAACGATATTACCCGCGAGACGCCGGCTTCGTTCGAGCCGACCCTCGACTATGTGGTGGTGAAGATTCCGCGCTTTACCTTCGAGAAGTTTCCCCAATCCGATCAGACGCTCACCACCTCGATGAAGTCGGTGGGTGAGGTGATGGCGATTGGGCGCACCTTCCCCGAAGCTTTCCAAAAGGCGTGGCGTTCGCTTGAGCAGGGCCGGGCCGGGTGGGGGGCCGATGACCGCGACGCGATCGAGCCGGAGCGGCTGCGCGAGCGTTTGATTACGCCGCATCCCGACCGCATGTTTTATGTGCGCTACGCGCTGCAAAGCGGGATGTCGGTCGAGCAGATTAGCGCGCTCACCAAGATCGATCCGTGGTTTATTCGCCAGCTCGAACAGCTCGTCAATCTCGAAGGCCGCCTGCGCGCCTTTGATCTCAACACCATCCCGCCCGATCTGTTGCGTCAAGCCAAGCGCATGGGATTCAGCGACGCACAGCTTGCCCACCTGTTGCGCGTGCCTTCCGGTCCACAACGCTGGTCGGCGGAATTGGCCGTGCGCCAGCGCCGGCTCGCATTCGGCATTCGCCCCACCTTCCACCGGGTCGATACCTGTGCCGCTGAGTTTCCCGCCTTTACTCCCTACCTCTACTCGTCGTATGAGAGTGAAGACGAGTCTGAGCCGACCGAGCGCAAGAAGGTGGTGATCCTCGGTTCTGGCCCCAACCGGATCGGGCAGGGCATCGAGTTTGACTATTGCTGTAGCCACGCCGTGTTTGGCCTGCGCGCGTTGGGCTACGAGACGATTATGGTCAACTGCAACCCAGAGACGGTCTCAACCGATTACGACACCGCCGATCGGCTCTATTTCGAGCCGCTCACGCTCGAAGACGTGCTCAATGTGGTTGACGAGGAGCGGCCTGATGGGGTGATCATCCAGTTCGGCGGTCAGACGCCGCTCAAGTTGGCGCGGGCGCTCGAAGCGGTTGGGGTGCCAATCTGGGGTACAGCTCCCGAAGCAATCGATCTGGCCGAGGATCGCGACCGGTTTGGCGCGTTGTTGAAGGAGCTGAATATTCCCGCCCCCGAACACGGTAGCGCCACCTCGTGGGAAGAGGCGCTGGCAGTGGCCCGCCGGATCGGCTATCCGGTGGTGGTGCGGCCCAGCTACGTGCTGGGCGGGCGGGCGATGGCGATCGTCTACGACGACGCTGCGCTCGAACGCTATATGCGTGAAGCGGTTGCTGCATCGCCTGAGCACCCGGTATTGATTGATCGCTTCCTCGAAGATGCGTTTGAGATGGATGTCGATGCGGTCTGCGATGGCGAGACGGTTGTGATCGCCGGGATTATGGAGCAGATTGAGTTGGCTGGCGTTCACTCCGGCGATAGCGCCTGCGTCATCCCGACCTATATGGTGGCTGAAGAGCACGTCGCGACGATGCGCCGTTACACCGAGCAATTGGCTCGCACGTTGGGGGTCGTCGGCCTGATGAATATCCAGTACGCGATGAAAGACGGCATCGTCTACGTGCTCGAAGTGAACCCGCGAGCCTCACGCACGGTACCTTTTGTTGCCAAGGCGACCGGTATACCGTGGGCGCAACTGGCGGTGCAGTGCGCTGCCGGCGCCCGGCTGCGGCACGAGCATGGCCGCATTCAGATGGTGCATCCGGCCTTGGTGAATACGCCTCGCTACCGGCTGAATGTCACCAGCGAGCAGCGCTACCACGTCAAGGAAGTGGCGCTGCCGTGGTCGCGCTTCAGCGGCGTAGACACGCTGCTCGGCCCAGAGATGAAGTCAACCGGCGAAGGCATGGGCAGCGGCGCGACCTTTGGCGAGGCGTTCGCCAAGGCACAGATGGCGTGCAACAGCCACCTGCCCACTAGCGGCAACGCCTTTCTCAGCGTCAACGACCGCGACAAGGCCAATTTGTTGCCGATTGCCCGTGATTTAGCTGCGCTCGGTTTCAAGCTGCTGGCCACCAGCGGCACGGCTGCCTTCCTCCAGCAGCACGGCCTTGACGTGAAGCCAATCTATAAGGTGAATGAAGGCCGTCCCAACGCGGTTGACTACATCAAGAACGGCGAGATCGCGCTGATCGTGAACACACCGCTCGGCAAGGCCAGCTTCTTCGACGAAGGGGCCATTCGCCGGGCCGCGATTGTGTATGGTGTGCCGACGTTGACGACCCTGTCGGGGGCGGCAGCGGCGGTGCAGGCGATCCAAGCGATACGTGCCGGCCGGTGGACGTTGTTGTCGTTGCAGGAACGGTCGGTGCTGGAAAAGGTGTAGAGCCGGAATGGCTGTCCCGCTCCACAGCCGCAGGGTTTGCAAAGACGCCAAGGCGTTACACGCAAAGACGCCAAGACCGCAAAGCGGCGCAGAGGGTTGGTCATGTACCGTTCTCTGCGCCGTTCCCTTCAGAATCTTGGCACCCTCTGCATCCTTCGCGTCTTTGCGTTAAGAATCTCTGCTTCTTTGCCTGCTTTGTGCCTTTTATCTCCGGCCAGCCGCCTCGATGTATTCAAGGCTCTGGTGGCGGAAGTAGGTGTTGTACAGCTCGGCATAGTGCCCGCCGGCGGCCAGCAACTGATCGTGCGTCCCCTGTTCGAGAATCTCGCCGTGCCGCAGCACGATGATCCGGTCAACTTCGCGCACCGTACTCAACCGGTGCGCAATGATGATCGCCGTCCGATCCCGCATCGCCTCGTCGAGACCCTCTTGGATCAAGGCTTCGGTGAGCGGATCGATGCTGGCGGTGGCTTCATCCAATATCAGGATCGCCGGGTCTTGCAACAATACCCGCGCCAGCGCCACCAATTGCCGCTGGCCCATGCTCAGGCTGCTGCCACGCTCGCCGACCGGCGTGTCGAGACCCGCCGGCAAGGTTGCCAGCCAGTCGCCGTGCCCTACCCGCCGCGCCGCCGCTAGTACCTCCTCGTCGCTCGCGTCTGGGTTCCCGTAGCGGATGTTCTCACGCACCGTCCCGTCGAACAAAAACGGCGTCTGCGTCACCATCCCCAATTGGCTACGGTAGGCCGCCAAATCAAGTTGGCGAATGTCGTAGGTGTCGATCCGGATCTGCCCGCCTTGAAACTCGTAGAAACGGGCGATCAGCTTGGCAATGCTGCTCTTGCCGGAACCGGTATGACCAACCAGTGCCACCCGCTCCCCCGGCTTGATGGGCAGGTTGAACTGGCGCAACACCGGTTCGTCCGGTTTGTACGCAAAATCGACCTGCGCAAAGGTGATCTCACCGCGCAACCGGCCCGGATCGAGCCGGTCGATCTGCGTCACCCGCGGTTCGGCGTCGATCAAGGCAAATACTCGCTCGCCGGCGGCCAATCCCAGTTGGAACTGGCTCCAGAACGATGCGATGCTGGTCAGCGGGAACCAAAAGCTCTGCAAGCCTTGGATGAACAGAAACCACGTGCCGGTGGTGAGTTCGCCGGCATAGACCTTCTGCCCGCCGAGATAGACCAGTAGCGCGGTGCCGGCGGCAGCCAGCAGGTTGAGCAGCGGGAAGATGCTGCTGAAGGTGTAGCGCGTGTACAGATTCACCCGCCGGCTCTTTTGGTTGACATCGAGAAAGTCGGCGTAGACCGCCTGCTCTTGGCGGAAGGTCTTGGCGACCCCGATCCCGCTCACCGTTTCTTGGATGTGGTTGCTCACTTCGGCATTCACCCGCCGCGAGGCGGTAATGACCTTACGGGCAATCGAGCGAAACGCCAGTGCCGCACCGATGATCAAGGGCGCTAACCCGAGCAGCACCAGAGTCAGCGACCAACTGACCGTCATCAGATAGCCGACCAGCACCACTACTAGCAATAACCGGCTAAGCAGATCCATCGTCAGTGTCATTACCTGCGCAAACGCGGCTGTATCGGAATTGACCCGACTAACAATCTTGCCGGATGGAAATTCGTCGTAGAAGCTGAGATCGCGGGCCAGTACCGCATCGGCGGCGTCGCGGCGGAGGGCCAACACCACCTCGCCAATCGCCCGCACCGACATCGTTTGCCGGATCAGGTTAAATACCCACGACAGACAGGCAATCAATGCGAGAGCACCGGCTAACACTGCAGCTTGATTGAGCGAGGTCGCCGTCTGAATCTCGTCAATACTGTGCGAGATAAAGATCGGGATAAGCGCCTCGATCAGGGCAGTGGCGCTAATCATCAATGCGGCGGTGATGATCTTGGCGGCTTGCGGGCGAAAATAGCGCAGAATTCGCCGCACCAGTTCGCCGTCGCTATATTTGCGATCGTAGCCTTCGGCATCGAGGCCATCAAACAGAAAACCCATGGCCGTCCTTTCTGCCCATCAGAGAAATCATCACACCATCAACTTGCCGCCGGCGCTGGCACCGGGCGCGCCACCGGATGGTCGTAGCGGGCAAAGATCCGCCGGTAGTGCGGCGAGGTGCGCAGCAGCTCTTCGTGGGTGCCGGCGGCGACGAGCCTCCCGCCATCGAGTACCAGTATCTGGTCGGCCCAGCGGATCTGCGCCAGCCGGTGGGTGATCAGCAACACCGTGCGCCCTTGCTGCGCCTGCCGGATCGCGCGCTGAATCTCGTCTTCGGTCGCGCTATCGATCGCGCTGGTGCTATCGTCGAGAATGAGAATGCGCGGGTTGGCGAGAAACGCGCGGGCCAGTGCGATCCGCTGCCGTTGCCCGCCCGACAGGGTCACGCCGCGCTCGCCGATCACTGTCTGGTAGCCGTTCGGCAGGCGGCTAATGAACTCGTGGGCTTGGGCGGCCCGTGCCGCCGCCTCGATCTGCTCTTGGGTGGCGCCGGGAGCGCCGAAGGCTATATTCTCACCGATCGTGCGTGAGAAGAGGAAGATATCCTGCTCGATCTTGCCGATCTGCGAGCGCAGCGCATCCAGATTCCACTCGCGCACATCCACCCCGTCAATCAGCACTCGCCCGCTCGTCGCGTCGTAGGTGTGGTTGACGAGCTGGGTCAACGCGCTCTTGCCGCTGCCCGTCTGACCAACGATTGCCACCGTCTGTCCGGCGGCAATGCGGAACGAGATGTCGCGCAGCACCTGATGCGGCTCTTCGCTGGAGTGAGCGGCAAAGCTAAAGCTCACATTCTCAAACTCGATCTCGCCGCGCACTGGCGCGCGATAGCCATTCGGGTTCTCGTCGAGGTCAGTCTCGGCGGTGATGATAGCGAGAATGCGGCGCGCGCCGGCCAAACCGGCCTGAAAGACCGAGAAGGCGAAGAGCGAGATGAAGGTCGGGAAGCGCAAGACATTCATCAACCCGATCACCGCCACGACTTGCCCCAACCCGATGTCACCGGCGCTGTAGAGCCACAGGGCATGGAAGAACTCCGCACCTAGTGCAATCCCAAACAGCAAGAGCGGCAAATAGCGCGCCTCGATGTCACCTTGCTGCACAAACAGATCGCGGAACCGTTGCGCGTTACGCAGATACTTCGAGCGTTCTAGCGCCTCGCGCGCGCTTGCCTTCACCACCTCGATCCCGCTGATCGTCTCTTCCAAGCCGGCATTCATCACCCCATACTGCTCGCGCTGGCGCTGGATCACCGGCATCAGTCGGCGCAGATACCAGCGCGCGGTGATGATATAGCCCGCCACAAAGATCAGAGGCACGATGATCAGGCGCGGTTCGGTGAAAAAGATGAAGGTCAGCGGCACGACGACGCCCAACACCGTTTCAGAGATCAAGGTAGCGCCGGGTACGATCATATTCGCCACAAAATTGGCGTCGTCAGTGGCGCGGGCCATCAAGTCACCTGCGCGCTGGCGATCGTGAAAAGCCTTGCTCTTGGCGAGCAAGCTCTCGTAAAACTCTTGCCGCACATCAGCTTCGACCCGCGCCGCCACGTTCTCAGCCGACAAGCTGCCGATCAACGCCGTCACGCTATCCGTCACCATCATGGCTAGCACCGCCAGCGCTAATCCGGTCAAGACGGCGTAATCAGGCGGGCCGCTCAGCATGTCGGCGACGCGCCCGATCAATGTTTGCGCCCCTGAATACGCCGCCCATGCGGTGATGAAACATAGATAGAATCCCAACACAAACGGCCAGTAGCGCGCCACATGCGAGAGCAGCCAACGCGCGACACTGCGCCGGTCGTAAACGTAGGCCGAAGCAACCGTAAATTCACTCCGCTGCACGATTGTAGGCTCCTCTCATGTCATCGCAACGTGGCAACCATCCACAATCGTATCGGCACTGCGCCGCAGTACGTATCGTGGCGAACATAGAACATTGTTGCGAGTATACCTTACCTCCCCACCCAACGAGATCAGCCGTAAGGTGTAACCTTTTACCTATGTTCAACGTACAGATCGCGTGCTACAATTCGGTTGTGCTTGCGTTCTGCTACGCGTCGTCATGAGGAATCTTGTTATGTCTGCACGTGTGGTAGCGGTAAGCGGCCCGCTGGCCGGTCGGATGTTTCAATTGGGTGAAACATCACTCACCTTTGGACGTTCGCCTGATAACGCGGTTGTGATCGCCAGCCAGCGCGCTTCGCGCCGGCACGCCGAGATTAGGCGTGAAGGCGGCGCGTATGTGCTGGTCGATCTGGGTAGCTCGAACGGTACGTTGCTCAACGGCCAGCTAGTGCAGCGGCAACTCTTGCGCACCGGCGATATGTTTACGATTGGTGATGAGGGGTTCCGGTTTGAAGAACTGGCCGGCGCTGCGTTCGAACCGACCTTACCCGTTGGCTCATCACCGCCGTCTGCTTCGCCGCCTGCCGCTCCCGGCTGGCCAGCACCGCCGCCCCAGCGTCCGCAGTCGCCACCCGCTGCTGCTGGGTGGCCGGGGCAGCCGGCGCAGTCGCCACCTGCTGCTGGGTGGCCGGGGCAGCCGCCCTCTACTCCCCCACCTGCCGCTGGCGGTTTTCAACTGCCTCCCGTCCCGCCCTCTGCGCTGCCGCCGGCAGCCCCATCCCGACGCTTCCCAATCTGGCTCGTGCTGGTTGGTGTGTTTGCCTGCATCGTGCTCGCGGTTGCCGTTGCTGGCGGCGTCATATTCTTTAACCGCGGCGGCGGTGGTAATGGTGGTGGTAACAATACCTCAAGCGGCGGCGGATTCAATACCTCTCCGGTATCGTCGTCAATCACGCCAACCCGCGAGCCGCCGCCTAATGCGGCAGAGTGGACGGTGCTGGTCTATCTCGATGGCGATAACAATCTCGAGTCTGACGCGATCGATGATTTTGAAGAAATGGCGCGGGTTGGTTCCACCGATCGAGTGCATATTATCGTGCAACTCGATCGCATCCGCTCGCCAGAATTCTGGGATGACGAACGGTATGGCAATTGGGAAGGTACGTTGCGTTTTCGGGTTGAAGCCGGGATGGAACCAACCCGTGCCAATGCGCTGTCCGATCTCGGCGAGCGTAATATGGGTGATCCGGCTACCCTGAATGACTTTTTGATCTGGGGGATTGAGAATTACCCAGCCAAACGCTACTCCATCATTCTCTGGGATCACGGCGCGTCGTGGTTGGGTGTCGCCAATGACGATACCGATGGCGATGTGCTGATTCTGCCTGAGATAAGCTCAGCTTTCGAGACGGCGCTGGCCCGCACCCGGATCGGCGGCTTTGAGTTGATTGGGTTTGATGCTTGCTTGATGGCCCAGATCGACGTATTCCATACTGTCGCCCCATACGGGAGAGTAGCCGTCGCTTCCGCTGAACTCGAACCCAACACCGGTTGGGCTTGGGATGCGTGGCTTGAGCAGTTGGTGACCAACCCGGCCCAAGACGGTTATGCGATTGGGCCGGTGATTGTGCAAACTTATATGGATTCGTTTCGCGGCCAAAGCGCCGATGAAGTGACGCTTTCGGCTTTCGATCTGACGCGCATGAACGAGCTGGTAAGCGGTCTCGACGCGCTAGCACAAGAATTGCAACGCGGCGTGCAACAAAGCTATACTGCCATTGGCCAAGCTCGTTCATTTGCCAACGTGTACGCGCCATCGTATGCCGAAGAGTTTAATGCGATCGATCTGCCGCACTTTCTAAACTTGCTTCCCCAACAAGGCGCAACCGGCGCGGTGCGTGATCGGGCCGCGCAATTGCTGCGCGCGATTGAGTCGGCCCGGCTAGCTAATGGTGTAGGTTCGTATCACCGCGAGAGCGGCGGTATCTCGATCTATTTCCCACAGTTGGTTGATTTATATGCTGAGGCATACGAGCGCGTTTCACCGACACCGCGCGCCACTGCCTGGGAAGAGTTTCTTACCGCGTACTATCAGGCGAGCAGTACGGCTGTGCAACGGCCAACGATTCGTGATTTGGCTATTAATCGCGATGTGGTCAGTGTCAATGCGCCCGCTAGTCTCACCGGCACCTTGGCCGGCAGCGATATTGCCTACGTCTTCCAATTTATCGGCATTCCCAACGATCGGCGCGATACGGTCGATCTGATCTTGGTTGATTTCATTTATCCGCCGGGCGCTGCGCCGGGCAGCCAAGTGCCCAATTGGAGCGATGGCGAATTTAGCCTGCGCCTGAATTGGGACGCTACCAATTGGTATTTGAGCAACGGGAATGATGCGATTGAGGTCTTGCTGGGCCCCATTAAATACGGCTTTGAGTTTTACGGCGTTGAAGGCATCTATACCTCAATCGCCACTGGTGAGCAAATCAACGCTGGACTCGTCTTTGCGATCCAAGGCAATGAAGCGCAATTGCTCCGGGTCTGGGGCTTTCCTCGCGCCGCCGGCAAGCAAGAACCGCAACCGTTTGAGTTGACTCCTCGCGCTGGCGATACCTTTACCGCTTACTACCGCTCGTACACTGATACTGGGAGCGGGCTGGAAGCGAATCGGTTTGAGGGTCAGACGATTACGTTTGGTGATGCCCCGCTCAAAGCGGTGCGCGGGCCGACCCTCAGCAGCGATTATGTGATGGGCTTTCTGGTGCGCGATATTGCCGGCAATTATCACTACAGCTATGTTGATGTGGCGGTGGATAATACCAATGTGCCAACCACGCCGAGCGGTGCGGTAACGCCGCCGCCTGCCGGCACAACCCAAGCCGGTTTCCAACGCTACGAAGGCACACTTGGCTTTGCGATCGATTATCCGCAAAACTGGCGCGCGTTTGATACTGGCAACGACCGGATCATCTTCTCAAATCGCGCGGTTGATGATGGCGTGTATGTGGTGGTTGATGTTTACAAGTTTGTTGACGACGATCCAACCATCGCTACCCGCACCTTGATGGAAGAGCTGAAGAGCGCCGTGAACCAGCAAGGCGAGTTGCGCGTTGATGTGACCGATTTCCAGATGGCTGGCCTGAATGGTTTGAAGCTTGAGTACGCTTATCCGCTCGATCAAGGCGGCAACAGTTATGTCGTCGCTATTGTCGTGACGAGTCCGAATACGCTGTGGACCTATCTGGTGATGTTTGAAGCTCCGGAAAGCAGCTTCGATAGCCAGCTTGAACTCTTCAATGCCATGCTCAGCAGCCTCGTGATCGGGTAGCGAATGCTACGCAGCGGGGAAGGAACAGACCGTGGTGGGGGGTAATCAACGTGAAGTGGGTGAGCAACCGGCAGCCCAGCTTATCCCAGACATTGCTCAGCTCAAATCATGTCTGCGGATGGGAGTAGCGGGCGGATATACGCCGGCGGCGCTCATCCAACTGGCGCAGACGTTGAGTTACGCAACGCTCGCTGAGGGTGGGTCAGTGCTCGTCGCTGGCTCAGCCGGCGGTCATTGGGCCGATCTGGCCCTACAGGACGTGGCGTTGCCGATTCAACGCAGTAATATGGCGATTCAAGGTGCAGGAGTGGCCCTGGTTGGAGTGGGGCCGCGCTACGGCTATGCCTTGGTCGCTATTCCGATGGCGTCGTTGGAACGCGAAGCTGATCTGCAATTGCATGATGCCCATTGGAGCTGCGCGCCTGAAGATCTGTTGGCCCTGAGCGAGCGGCTCGAAAACTCCATCCCGATGCTGCAACGTGCTGTATTGCAGCGTTTGCAGCCGCCGCCTAGCCATTTGCTCTTGCAGATCGCGCATCAGGCGCTCGATTTTGCTGCTCGCCAACACGTGACCTTGGCGCTGGCCAATCGCGCGCTCACCGAACGGCTGCGCAATCACGAAGATCAGGCCCGGATGATTGTGCATGATATGCGCGCGCCGTTGCATACGCTTCTGATCAGTCTCAAGGCTTTGCAGCGCCAAGGCTTTGATGCCAACGCGCGCGATGAATTGATTGAAGTGGCGCGGGAGAGCGCCAATTATCTGCTCAGTTTGACCGAGACAGTGCTCGATTCGGCCCGGCTCGAGACGAGCAGTTGGTCGTTGCAGTTGCAGCCGGCTAATCTCGTTGTGTTGATCAAGACCGTGTGTGATCCGTTTCGCCAGTTGGCCCATCCTGATCAGCCGCATGTGCGGGTGGAATTGCCATCTGAGTTGCCGCCGATCCTGCTCGATCAGCACTTGATCGAACGGGTGATCGCGAATCTGGTCTCGAATGCGGTGAAGTTTACGCCGTCAGGCGGTGAAGTGGTCGTGTCTGCTCGCCTGACCAACAATGGCCATAGCGTTGAGTTGCGGGTCAGCGATACCGGTGCGGGTATTCCGCGCGAGGCGCAAGATCGGATCTTCGATCGCTTCTATCAGGCCCGCGAGAATGATCGTCGCCGGGGTACTGGCTTGGGTCTCTATTTTTGCCGGCTCGCAGTTGAGGCGCACGGCGGCAGTATTTTGCTTGAGAGCGAAGTGGGGCGCGGCAGTACGTTCATTGTGCAACTGCCAGTGAGCTAAGCTTGGCAAACATTGCACAAATGATGGAGTGCGGCAGTCCCACTACCGCACCCAAGTCACTCGCCCCCTTGCCGGTGGGCTCAGCTTGGCAAACGTTGCCAATGTTATGGAGTGCGGCAGTCCCACTGCCGCACTCTGTCATCATCCCGTCGTCGCAATCGTCGTCACGAGCGCGTTGGCTGCGCCGACGGCCCGCAACGCGCCAGCGATCGTCGCCGCTTGTTCCGGCGTGGTCAACGCCAACATCACGCCACCCCAGCCGGCGCCGGCCAGCTTTGCCCCTAGTGCGCCGGCGGCTTGCGCTGCCGCAACCAGCCGGTCAAGTTCCGGCGACGAGACTCCGATCTCGCGCAACAGTTCGTGATTGGCGTTGAGAAGCGGCCCTAACCGCGCTGCATCACCTGTCGCCAGCGCTGCGCGCGCTTGCTCGACCAGCCCGCCTACCTGATCGAACAACGCTTCGTAGCGAGCCGGATCGGCCTGCCACCGCTCGCGCACTGCACCAACTGGTAAGCGGGTGGGGCTGCGCACGCCGCTGTCGCCAACCACCAGCGTCAGCGGCGCGCCAATCGGCAACGGCTCGATCAACGGCGGGAGTGATGGCCGGCGCTGAAACCAGATTGGCTGCTCGAACGCCACCACAGTGTTGTCAATCCCGCTAGGAGTACCGTGATAGCTGCGTTCGCTCTCGTACACGAGTTCGGAAATGGCTGCCGGCGGCAGGGTTTGGTCGCTGTACGCCAGCAACTCGCGCACAATTGCCGTGGCGATGGCCGCCCCGCTGCCCATGCCGCTCGCGATCGGGATCGCCGAGCGGATGGTGATTTCAATATCAGCCGGGACGCCAAACCGTTCGATGACTGCCATCACTAACCCGCTCAGTGGCTCATCGGGCCGCTCAGCGACTTGCCACTGTCCGCCGAGATCGGGCGCGCTGATCAGCGGGCCGCTCCCCGGCGGGAGCGGCGTGACGGTTGCCGTCGCCCGAATGTCGGCCAACGGCAACGCAATTGCTGGCCGCCCGTAAACGACGGCATGTTCGCCGCAGAGAATGAGTTTGGCCGGCGCGGTTGCCATAGCTCAACTGCGAATCGTCGCCCCTAACTCGCGTTCGAGGTTGCCAATAATCTTCTTGCGAATCTTGGCTAACGTCTCATCGAGCAGGGTGCGGTCAGGCGCGCGGAAGACAAGATGATAGGTCAGGCTGCGTTTGCCTTCCCCCACTTGCGGCCCGCTGTAACGATCAAACAAGGTCAGGCGCTCTAAATACTCGCCGGCGCTGCGCTGGATGACGGCCCGAATCTGCGCTTCGCTGACCGTGTCATCGGCCACAATGGACAGATCTTGCACGCTGGCCGGGAAGCGCGAGATGGGCCGGTAAACCGCTTGCCCGGCGTGGGCAAACAGCGTTTCGAGATCGATCTCGGCCAGCAATACCCGCGGCGCTGCCACCTCTAGCCGCGCCCGTACATGCGGATGGACTTCGCCGAGCACGCCAACCAGTTGTTGATCAACTGGTCGCCCCCGGCTATCACGTTTGCGCACCAGCATTAACACCGCCGAGCGTCCGGGGTGGAAGCGCTCGTCATCGGTCAGCGGCACAAAGCTGAGTTGCTCGGCCAGCCCTAATCGTTCGCCAAGCAGCTCGACGATCCCCTTCAGATCGTAGAAATCGAGCCACTCGCGGTCGGTGCTGAGCCAGCTTTCCGGCTGGCGCGGGCCGGCCATCGCAATCGCTAGCCGGCGCGGTTCGTCGGGCAGCCAGCGATCGTTGTTGCCCGGCTCGGCTTGCGGCAAGTAGACTCGCCCAATCTCAAACACCAGCGAACGCTCGCGCTCGCGCAGGTTCATGGCCAGCGCCGCTGCGATCGAGGGCAGCAACGAACGGCGCAGGTAGACATGTTCCGGTGTGCTGGGATTGCTCAGCTTGAGGTACCGCTCGGCGACAGCCTCGGAGGGTTGCACCTGCGCGACCAGCGCCATGTCGATCAGCGAATAGGTGATCAGTTCGGTCAAGCCGGCGCTGGCCATCAGATCGCGCACCTGCTCTTCGAGTTCGATCGCCTTGAGCGTTACCGGCGGGGGCAATTCATCGGCCAGCCGGGTGGACGGAATCTGATCGTAGCCGTAGATGCGGGCAATCTCTTCGCACAGATCGGCGGCCATCGTCACATCTTGGCGGAACGACGGTACCGTCACGTGTATCACCGGCTCGGCGGCCAGCATAGCAAAATCGCCGACTGTCGCGTTGCCGCTAATTGAGCATTCAAACCCTAGCCGGCCCAGAATGCTGGCGATGGTGTGGGCATCGAGATGAATGCCGAGCAAGCGGCGTACTTCCGAGGGCGGCAGATCGATCGTCACCGGCTGCCATGGGCGCGAATAGACATCGATGAAATCGGCGGCGATCGTTGCCCCCGCATACAGGCGCATCAGTTCCAGACAACGGCGCAGCGCGATCGGCGGCAACTCGTAATCAACCCCGCGCTCGAAGCGGCGCGACGCCTCGCTCGGTAACTTGAGGCCGCGCGCTGTGCGCCGGATCTGCACCGGTTCCCAGATAGCCGCTTCGAGCAACACGTTGATAGTGGTCGCGCTCACCTCAGAACTGGCTCCACCCATTACGCCGGCGATCGCCAGCGGCCCGGTGGCGTCACACACCATCAGCGGCGGGTGCGACAAACCGCTGTCGGGGCCGGGAGTCAGATCGCGATCCCGATCGTCGAGCGTCTTCAGCCGTTCGCCGGGTTGGGCCAAGCGCACGATCAGATGGCGATCGGCCACGCGGTCGGCGTCAAAAGCGTGGGTTGGCTGGCCCCACTCGATCATCACGTAGTTAGAAATATCGACGATATTGTTGATCGGGCGCATGCCGGCGTTGATCAAGCGGCGCTGCATCCAGAACGGCGACGGCCCGATCTGCACGCCCTCGGCTAGCCCGACCATAAAGCGCGGGCAGAGATCGGGTTCGCGGATCGTCACATTCGCCCGCCCGATGATCGACGGGCCGGTAGCGACGACCTGCGGATCGGGCAAGGTCAGCGGCGCACCGGCTAGCGCGGCGACTTCGCGGGCCACGCCAACGATCGAGAGACAACGGGCGAAGTTGGGGGTCAGGTCGATTTCCAGCACAATCTCGCCCAGATAGTCGCGCAGCGGCATCCCCACCGGCGCATCGTCGGGCAAGATCAAAATCCCCTCGTGATCCTCGCTCAGGCCCAGCTCTTTCTCCGAACAGAGCATAGCATCACTCATCACGCCGCGCACTGGCCGGCCCTTGAGCTTGGTAATCACCCAGCCTTCGGCGTGGCCATCGTACAACTGCGCGCCTTCGCGGGCAAACACCGCTTTCAACGGATGGGTCAAGCGGCCCTGATCGCGATAGGGAAAGAGATTAGGTGCGCCGGTGACAACCGTATGGGGCTGGGCCGCACCGTAATCAACCTCGGCCAGCACCAGCCGGTCGGCGTTCGGATGTGACCGCACTTCTAACACATTGGCAACGACAATCAATTCGGGATCCCACGGCAGCGGTGCGCCCTCAACCCCGATCCGATGGATCTGAGCAACCTCCATGCCGCCAAAGGTCAAGCGCCGGGCCAATTCTTCGACCGGCAGATCGACCGCAACAAATTCACGCAACCATGACAGCGGAACTCTCATAGGCTCCTCGGCATAGCAATCTGGCTGGTGCGATTGTAGCCAGCGCCCTGCAGACTGTCAAATGACGGGAATGGCGCGGGTGATCTCAGGCGCTGGCAACCGGTTCCTTAGCCTGCCAGCCGGCATGCTACAATAGGTATGGGTTCGTGCCAATGCAGTAGGATGACAATGACCCAACTTGATTCGAATGAAGCGCCGGTAGCCCCACCGCCAGCGTCGCCAGCGCCGCGCCCGCGCAGTTGTGTGAGCCGGATCATCGGCCTGATTGGCTGGTTATTGACCGTGATTATTGCGGCTGGAGTAGCGTTGGTCGCAGCCGGAGGCATCCTGTTGCTGTTAGGAGTTGATCTCACCACACCACAGCAGATCCGGCAAGCGAGCGTTGAGGTGCAGCGGTTGCAGGCAGCGGCCACGGCGCAAGCCGATACGGTGGCCCAACTGCAAACGGCGCAGGCGCAAGCGAGTATCGAGCTAGGCAATGCGCGCGAGCGGATCGATGATCTCGAAGCGCTGGTGGGGCGACTGGCGGCGGCGGCGACTGCCCAAGCCGGGCAGGCTGCAACGGCGGTAGCCTTGGGGCAGGCATTGCAGACCGCGGTCGCTGAAGCGGCAGTCCTGCAAGATCAGTTGCGCGAGGGGCAAGTTGTGGTGGCGGTAGTAGCGACTATTCAGGCCGAGCAAAATGTGCGGATCCGCGAGATTGAACAGCGTAGCGAGCGGTTAATCCGTTTTCTTGACCGGCTGAGCGACATTGCTGCTGATACGGTGGATGATGTTGGCTTGCCTACGCCAACCGCAACACCCACTACAACGCCGTCGCTGCTGACGGCAACGCCAACTGCGACACCCGTTCCCCCGACCACGCCAACGCCGTAGCAAATGGGTTGCGCTGCGTGATCGCAGGCAAGGCCTAATCGCGTCCGATGGCTGCTTCGGTGAGCAAGCGCACCATCTGTTCGATCGAACGGCGAGCGCGGGCGAGCGCAAGAGTCATATCGGCCAGCACGGCCTCGGCCAACGTAAAATTCGCTAGATAACTCTGCCGTAACGTCTCAAAGAGGTCTTGCGCCTCTTCGAGGCTCTGGGTGGCTCGATCCAACGCCTGTTCGCTATCGTCGCGTTGGCGAGCCGCCGTCATCGGCCAGCGTCCATTAATTTCAGCGCCGCGCACGACGGCCAAGTAGCGCCGCATGCGTTCAGTGCAGGTCAAGGCATCGTACACGGCGCGCTCGGCAGTCACGATCAACACCCGTGCAAGGTGAACATTGCGCCCCAGTTCAGCGCGCACCTCTTCAAGCGTACTCCGGGCCTGTTGGATGTGCTGAACTGCCTCGTCCGCAACGCGGATCAGCTCCACCCTCTCGGTCTCCAATTCGGTTGGCCAGCGGCGTGGTATCGTTGGCATAATCAACAGCGCTCCTTCGTGTTCGGCGCAAGTAATCTTCGGCTTCGCGGCGGCGCAGCGCATTTGCGCCGAGTTGCCAGAGAATGATGGGAATGCCCGCAGCCACAAAGCTACGCCAGACCAAATCTTCATAATTGCGCCAATCGAGGTTGCGTAAACGGCGCGCAGCTAACGCGACCGGCGCAAGGGAAAGAACGACCCCGCCAGCAACTTCCGCCCACAAATGATCGGGCAAGACGGTCGGATAACGGCGCTGGAGCAATTCGAGCGTAGCAGCGTAGGCAGTTGATAGCCCCATCACCTGAAGTGGCAATTGCACCGCCAGATGATCAGCCTCGGTCACCATGTTGAACGTTGCGTCGTGATTCACTGCTTGCATTGCGGGGTTCCTTTCGGGTTCCTTTCAGGGAATACTATACCACTAACAAGCCGTTTTGTCTAGCCTTTCGGGTGCTTATTGGGTTCTTGTTGATATTGCTGGTTGGGTGAGAGATGCTCCTCCTGTTTAGTTTGTCTCGTCATAACGCCATTTCTACTAGCGACAACGAGCAGGCGATTGCAGGCAAGAAGTCAAGTTCAGCTTTATAATACTACAGACTGTAGTAATGTCAAGGCCTCGCTGAGAACTTCCCGTGAAAAACTCTAGACGGCTCGAATATTATATGCTATAGTAATTCAGGAAGGTATTTTAAGAACCCAACAAGCACCCGAAAAGGATCGTACTACCTATCATGTTGACCCTGTGAGGAGGCAATGTTGCTTGGTACATGGCAGGTGTCGCTCGATGAACAAGGCCGCTTGGCCATTCCCGCCCCGATCCACCCGCTGTTCAACGCTGGTGTGATCGTGACCCGCGGTTTTGAACGCTGTCTCCAACTGTGCCCCGAACCGTTCTGGCGAGGGTTGGCCCAACGGGTGAGCAATCTGACCCTCAGCGGGGCTGATGAGCGCTGGTTGCGCCGGCTGCTGTTTGCCGATGCCAGCGCCTTGGCGCTCGATGAGCAGGCAACGATCGTCATCTCTGCGCCGCTCCGCGCGTACGCCGGTCTTGATCGCACTGCTGTTCTGGCTGGAATGGATCAGTATCTGGAAGTGTGGACGCCTGAACGCTGGCAAGAATGTGAGTCGACGATTACGGCTTCTGCTGGCCGCTGGTCTCGCCATGATTGGGATGTCGCAGTGGCACGCAACAGCGCGTTTTCTTTGTGATCGTTTTTACTACATACTGTAGTATATTGCTGGAAAGGATTGCTCTATGAATAGCGCCCTGACGCTCCAACCGCGCCTCGTGCTCGATCGTCCGTCCGGCAGTGCCCTCATTGCTCGCCAGCGCCTGCGCCAAACCTTGCACCGCGAGCGGTTGCTGGTGCGCGATCAGGCGGCTGATCAGGCGTTGCTGTTCGCCTTGCTGATGACGGAGCTGCCTGCTAAACCTCGTGAACGATAAGCCGCGCGCTGCCGGGTAAGACGGTGTGTTCCCACTGTTTGCCATACCCATTCTGATCTCTATGCGACTAACCTACCAGCCCGTTCTGCTCTCTGTCGATTTTAGTTCGTATCACCGCGGCTTTTTTGTGCGCTGGGAAGCTAACGAGGTGATCGATATCACCCAGAGTCAGATGCCGATGCCGATCGCTGCCCACGATGTGCCGCTTGTGTTGCGCGCCCTCGATGTGTTGCAAGATCCGGCGTATCCGCATCCATGGACATCAGCTCAAGAAGCGTCGTTCACGTTTTCTCCGGCGGAACAGGATCGGCTGCGTGAACTCGATTTCTGGGATGACGGCGATCGGGTGCCGTCCGATTTGCCACGCCGGGTCGGTCGTCGCCTCTTTCGGGCCTTGACCCACGATAAGCGCGGCGCTGAAGCCCTGAAGATTGTGCGTAACTATGCGCTGGCGGTCGATCGGCCGTTGCTGATGGCCTGCCATTTCAATGCCCACGCCCCGGCTGATATTGCCCTCGCCGCGCTCCCATGGGAGTTGCTATGGGCCGATGAGCCAACCCCGCTCCTCGCCGAGCGCCGCTTGTCAGCCTCAATCGAACGCCGTCTCAAGCATACCGGCCCGCCGCCGCAACCGGCGCCGGGCAGCGGCGCGCTGCGCATTCTCGCCCTCTCGCCGCAAGCTGGAATTCCGCCCGAATTGCGCCAGCTTGAACGCAGCACCCGCATGAGCGCGTTGCAACCGCTGCTCGAACGGGGATTGGCCGAAATGCGTGAGTTGAGCCCGGTTTCGCGCCGTGAACTCGAACGGGTGGTGCGCGAGTGGTCGCCCGATGTGATCCACTACTATGGCCACGGGCGCTACGAGCAAGGCGCTGGCGCGCTCTTGCTTGACCGTGAGAGCGGTGGGGAAGAATGGACGCCGCCGGGGGCGTTGGCTGCTGCTGCCGGCGGGGTGCGGATGGTCTTGTTGCATGCTTGCCAAGGGGCGATGGCTACCCCCGGCTCGGCCTTGCTCAGTAGTGTTGCTCCTGCCCTAAGCATTGCTGGGGTGCCGGTGGTGATTGGGATGCAGTTTACGATCCGCGCCGATGCTGCCACCCGGATCGCTAGCATCGTCTATGCTGGGCTGGCGCAGGGGCGGAGTGTGCAAGAGGCGCTATTCACCGCTCGGATCGCGCTGTATGTCGGCGAGACCGATCAGGTGTCGTGGTTTGTGCCGGCGCTGTATGTGCGTAATCGCACGCTTGGACCCATTTATTTACGCCCGCCGAGCGATCAGCCACCGGCGTTGACCTTGGGAAACCGGCCTTCGGCGCGTCAACCATCACCGGTTATCCGCCGGTTGCGCATTCAAGACGAATGGTATCGCCGGCGATATGGTATCGATCCGGTGTAGCGCTGTACCTTGGTGCCGCACAGAGGCACGGCTCCATCATAACCATCGCATAGGTGTACGTATGTATCAGTATCAGATCGAATGGGTTGGCATGACCCGCAACCACTTCAAACCGGGTACTCCTGATCGGATCAGGATGGTGGTGCTCCACGCCACTGCCGGTTCGTACCCCGGCGACTTTAAGTGGCTCCGGCAGGGCGGCGCTCTCGGTCGTGAGGTTTCAGTCCATTACTACATCAGCAAACGCGGCCAGATTTTCCAATTGGTTGCTGATCAAAACATCGCGTGGCATGCCGGCGTGAGCCGTTGGGAGGTTGACGGCCGCACGGTGTCTGGCTGTAACGATGTGTCGGTGGGGATCGAACTCGAGAATCGCAACGATGGCCGTGATCCGTATCCGCCCGAACAGTACGCTGCTGCGCTCTGGCTGACCCGCGAGCTGGTGCAGAAGTACCAGATTCCGCCCACCCAAGTGGTGCGCCATCTCGATATTTCCCCCGGCCGCAAGACTGACCCGGCCGGTTTCCCATGGCAACGGTTTCTGGCCGAGGTGTTCGCCGGCTTGCCTAGTGCCCCTGCCTTACCGCCGGGCGAGCGGTTGCGCCAATACATGCTTGATGTCGCATATCGCGCCGCCGGTAGCGGCCTGCCCGCCGAGTGGCCCTTTTTTAGCCACGCCCGCGCCGCCAACCTCGGCATGCCGGTTGCCTCGCTGGTTGCCCGCCCCCTCGCTCCGCGTCCGGCATCAGCGCCCAACGACCGCGAACGCGCGTTGTCACTGCCTGATGGGACTCGCTATCTGGTTGAAGTCTATGCCCGCGATGCCCTGTTTGCTTCCGTTGGGCCCGATGACTCCCTCCGCCCCGGTGAGAGCGTCAATCGGCTCAATGCCGTGCCGGCCAGCCCACAACGGATGGCTCTGCTTGAGGCAATCTTTCGCGCTGCCGATCCGGTCAATGGCTTTCAACCCGGTTGGGCCTTCCATCAGTATTTTCTCCAGCATCCCGATGAATTGGGGATGCCGATCAGCCATAATCATCGGCTGGCGCTGGCACCGGGGCTGCAGTTCGCTTGCCAGCACTTTGCCCTCGATAGCCTTTGCTCGCCGGTGGGCCAGTGGCAGGTGATCTACCGGCTCAGCGATCTTCGCCGCGCCGCTGCTGGCCAGTTGGCGTTGTCTGGCCTCAGTCGCGAGCGCGCCAGCCAATTGGCCCGGCTCTTGCTTGACGATCTCTTTGCCTTTCGCACTGGTCGCCGCTACCAACCTGATGCGGCCCTGATCCAGTATGCGTTGGGGGAAGAACTCGGCGCGTCGCTGGGCCAACCTGAAGTTGTGGTGATCGATGACGTGCCGGTGGCGTTGATGCCGTTTGCGCTTGATGTGATAGCTTGTCGCTTGCCGGTGCCGGATTGGCCGCTCGATCGCCCGTTGCCGCCGGCGAGTCCCTTTGGGCGCTTGACGGCATTGCTTGGCAGCCACCGCCAGCTTGCAACCGGCGTGGTGCGGCTATCGCGGGTTGATGACCAACGCCTGCCACCGCCGACGGTGACATCTGCTCCCCTGCTTGGGCCAGTTCGGCAAGGCCAGCCATTGATCGATGTGAGCCTGTTCGCCGGTGATGGTGAAATACGCCGTCGCCCGATTGACACCATTTTGCTGGCGCCAACGCCCGGCCCCACTAGCTTACAGTTGGTCAATGCGCATGCCAATGCGCGCTGGCACTACTACGTCGATCATACCGGCGCTGTGTTTCGTCTGCGTCACGAACGCTATATTGCCCGCACTGCTCGCGGGGTTGGCTTGCCCGCCGAGCAGCTCGACCAACGCGCTATTGTGATTGCGGTTGAAGGGTCGCTCGAACATGCGCCGCCGCCATTGCGCAGTGCGGTACAGGCGCTGGTGCAGTTACTGCGCCGGCAGTTTCACATTGGCGCTGGCCGGGTGCGGGTGAGTGATCCCATCGCTGAGATTTCGTT
The DNA here is from genome assembly GCF_034431535.1 of Chloroflexus sp. Taxonomy (GTDB): domain Bacteria; phylum Chloroflexota; class Chloroflexia; order Chloroflexales; family Chloroflexaceae; genus Chloroflexus. The sequence goes on from NZ_DAOUDC010000065.1 coordinate 134,408, forward strand.
GAGCGATCAGGTGTGATACCAACCATTATTCGTGGGGGGGCGTATGCAATCCGCAGATGTATCGTTTCAGCCTCGTACCCCGATTACCATCAAGTTGATCGGTTTGGGTGGCTGCGGCGGGAATTTGGTCAGTACATTACAACTGCCGGCCGATCAGATTGGCGTAATTGTCGCCAATACCGATCAACAAGATCTGGTTGGGCGAACCACAGTACCAACACGCATTTTATTAGGGCCACAGCTCACAGGTGGCAAGGGCGCTGGCGGCCATCCTCAAGTCGGCGCAGAGGCGACGCTCGAAAGCGAACCGGTGTTGGCCCAAGCGCTTGCCGGCGCCGATCTGGTGGTGATTGTCGCCGGTATGGGAGGGGGTACCGGAACCGGCGCCGCGCCAGTGGTCGCCCGCCTTGCTCGCCAACTTGGCGCGCTGACCCTCGCTTTTGTCACGATGCCGTTTCACGTCGAGAAGGGCCAACGTAGCCGCACGGCCGAACAAGGTCTTGCCTCCCTGACCGCGACAGCCGATGCGGTGGTAGTGGTGTCCAATCAGAAGATCCTCCGTTTTGTGAATCCGCGGGAGACGCTGAGCAAAGCGCTCACCTATAGCAATACGATTTTGAGCGCTGCGATCAGCGGTGTCGTCGAGCAGCTCTCCTTACCAGCCCTCATGCAGCTCGACTTTTCCCACGTTCGCCAAACCCTCAGCAATGCCGGCCAGACGATGCTTGGCATTGGCAGCGCAACTGGCAGCGGTGCCGCCCAACGCGCTGTGCAGATGGCTCTCAGGTGTGATTTGTTGGAAGGAAATTTGGTAAAGGCGCGGCGTCTCTTTGTATCCATCATCGGCGGTAATCATCTCGGTCTGCACGATGTGAACAATGCGATCGCGCAGATTCATCAGACGATTGATAGCGAGATGGAGTTAGCGATTGGCGTGGTCAGCTCACCGCACCAAGCCAACCCTGATCGCGTGCGCGTGACGCTGATTGCGAGTGAAGTTGATACGTTCCGCCGGCCGACTGGCGCCAGTGCCAACAAATCCGCTCCAAGCCCAAAACCGCCTGTTCAATCACAAGCCCCTGCTTTGCTTGAGTATGCCGATCTTCCGCCCTTTTTGAAGCTTCATCGCCGAGGTAGCGTATGATCTTGCATCTGTGCTCGAATGACCCGCTCGTCGCGCTTGTGCATGACCTGTTTGGCGCTAATCCGGTGCGTGTCCCCGATGCCCGCATTCGCCCGCTCTCAGTCGTTGTGCATCGCCATGGGCGCAGTATCTTTCGGGGCTCGCTCTTGCCGCTCTTGACCGACTCGAGCCCGCTTAGCGTCCAACCATCGGTGTCACAACTGATCGATATCAGCGGTCGCCGTTCGCGGCGAGTGAGCCTTGAATTGGGGCTGGCCATTTTGAAAGGTTTTTTGCGCGGCTTTGGCATCCCCACCGCCGAGTTGTCCACGACGTTGCAAGGCGCTGCCGCTATCTCCTTCTCATTTCCCACCGCGATGCGTCTTGCCTACGATGTCAATGCCCTCGGCTGCGCGCTAGCCGGTCGCGCAATTGATCGCGCCAATCCGGCGGCAGCGATTCTGTTCGAGCAGACCCCCTACGAATTGTTGTTGATCGACTCGGTTCTCACCAGTCGCCATATCACCATCACCATTAGCGGCTCAAAAGGGCAACGGCTGAATGTCGATATTGATGCGTTGCGCCACATGCTGGGCGATCTTGGCGCTCAGGCGAGTGTCAATCACGACTCCGATCTTGAAATCACCCTCGCTAGCCCGCACGATCTAACCTTCGCGTTTTCGTGTGTGCGCCTCTTTTTCAATGATGAAGGATATATCACCACCATGCCGCCCGATCTCGATCGGCGCGTGTTGGGCAGTGAGAGCGGTATCCGAGTGCGGTATAGCCCCGACCGCGTCATGCTCAGCGAGCAGCCGGGGTTGTTAGTGTGGGATCACGCCGAGGCAACGCTCAGAGCCTAAGGCCAAGCAGCGCGGGCCGTTGGCCTGCCACGACAGAGACTGCGCAGAGGCTGCGGGGTGCGGGCTGCTGGCCCGCCACATTCCCATCCTGCTACCTTGTGGCTAGCTTGCGCAGTACCTCAAGCAAATAATCCACTTCAGCAGCCGTGTTGTAATGCACCAGCCCTACCCGCACCATGCCGCCAAGTGGCTCAACCCCTAGCCGTTCGCTCAATCTCAGCGCATAATAGTTGCCATCCCAGACAAAAATGCCGCGTTCAGCCAGTTGTTCACCCACTGCTCGCGGCGACAGGTTCGCCAACCGGAACGAGACCGTCGGCGTGCGCCACCCAAACCGTTCCGGCTTGCGAATCCCATAAAACGTGAGGCCGGGGATGGTGAGCAAGCCTTCAATCAACTGCACAGCCAAGCTCCGTTCGTAGTCAGCGATTCGGGTCATCGCCGTCACGAGCGCCTCGCGCCGGCTCGTGGCTAGCTGGCCTAAACTGGCCAAGTACTCAATCGCTGCCGTCACGCCGGCCAAGCCTTCGTGGTTCTGGGTGCCGGTCATCCAGCGTTCGGGCGCGGTATCAGCCGCCGGGCGCACTTTGTAGGGCTGTAAGCGCTGTAAATGCTCACGTTTGCCGTAGATGACTCCTACGTGCGGCCCAAAGAATTTGTAGACGCTACAGGCCAAAAAGTCGCAGTCGAGCGCCTTGACATCGATCGGGCCGTGTGGCGCATAATGTACGGCATCAACAAAGACCAGCGCACCTGCCTGATGCGCCCATTCGACTACCTGCCGCACGTCGTTGATTGTGCCAACCGCATTTGAAGCATAACCAACCGCCACTAGCTTGGTACGTGGCCCGATCTTCGCCGCCATATCTGCCATGTCGAGCGTACAGTCCTCAATGTCAATATCGACTTCGCGAATCACGACCCCGCGCTCGCTCAACGCTCGCCACGGCGCGACATTGGCGTCGTGGTCAAGCCGTGTCACCACGATTTCATCGCCGGGTTGCAGCTCACGCCCAATTGCCCGGCTGAGCGCGAAAGTCAGCGATGTCATATTCTGGCCGAAAAACACCTCGTCAGGATCGCAACCGAGCAGGTCGGCCATCGCGGCATGCGCCGCCGCAATCGTCGCATCGGTGCGTTGGCTGGTGGCGAATGCGCCGTGCGTATTGGCATTGTCACGCGCCAGATACCCGCTGATTGCGTCGATGACCATCTGCGGCACTTGCGTGCCGCCGGGGCCATCGAAAAAGACTGCTGGTCGTCCGGTGACCTCTTGCGCTAATGCCGGGAAAAGTGGGCGAATAGTGGATGGATCGAAGGACATCACAATCTCCGTGGCAAATCACTGTTTCAGCAAATCATACCAGATGTCAATGAATAGCCAACAGTCTAGCTGTCGCCGCGGCTTCCCCGTCTGTCATTGCGAGCCGCGCTCGGCGCGGCGAAGCAATCTCCCGCGAGGCCGAGATTCGGTCACTCAGAGCATCAAACCATCCCATACCGTTTGCGCAGTGCCTGTCCCGCACATCCAGCGGCGCCCCTTCTCCGACCGTCCGGTGGGAGAAGGGGCGGGGGATGAGGGCAGTCAATGCCAAGCCGCCAAGCGAGCAAAGACGCAGCGGGTTCACACGCAAAGGCGCAAAAGACGCGAAGAGCGCAAAGGTATTTGAGATGAGGAGCATTCTCCGCGCCCTCTGCGGTAAACATCATATTACCCCGCCACTCACTCCGCCCAAAACGCATCACCCCCGCTAGCGCAGCTAGCGGGGGTGATGGTGTACTTGGTAGCGGCGGCAGGATTCGAACCTGCGACCTTCGGGTTATGAGCCCGACGAGCTGCCACTGCTCCACGCCGCGTCAACCAAACGGGGGAACTGCCTCGCGACAGCTC
>NZ_DAOUDC010000066.1:0-47563 GCF_034431535.1 Chloroflexus sp.
GCTGAATTATTCAATCCAACATGCGTTGTGATGGGGCAGGAGACGGACAGCCGTCCGTCGCTGCCATTATCTTCCCTTTGCGTACCTTTGCGCCGTTGCCCTCTCTGCGCCTTGGCGTTGACCCCTTTGCCCCCTCTGCGCCTTGCTACCGCAACGCTACCGCCACTTCACTCAACCGCGCCGCCAGCGGACGCACCGCGGTATCGATCAATTCGGTCATCCACGCCGGGTACAACCCCAACCCCACCAGCACCACCGCCAGAATCAGGGCGCCGGTGTACTCTTGCCACGTCAGCTTGGGCAGGTGCAAAAATTCAGGATTCTTCACCTCATCGTAAAACACCGACCACACCGCGCGCAGAATGTACGCGCCGGTGATCGGGATGCTCAACGCGGCGATCACCGCCACCAACGGGTAGCGTTCCCAGACGCCGATGAAGATGTTGAATTCGGCCCAGAAGCCGGCCAACCCCGGCATACCCATCGAGGAGAGACCGCCAAGAATGAACATCGCCGCTGCAAACGGCATCACCCGGCCCAACCCGCCTAATTCAGGCAATTGGCGGGTATGGGTACGGTCGTAGATCATCCGCCCCACCACCGCAAAGAAGAGGGCCGTCATAATGCCGTGAGCAAACATTTGCAACACCGCCCCCAACAACGCAATCTGAGTGCCGGCGGCCAGTGCCATCACCACCAAGCCCATGTGGCTCACCGACGAATAGCCGATGATGAACTTGGCGTCGCGTTGCACCATTGCGATGCTGGCGCCATAGACGACGTTCAAGATGGTGAGCACGGCAATAATCGGCAGCCAATCGCGCGCTCCCACCGGCATCAGCCACATCGCTGCCCGCAAACAGCCATACGCGCCGAGCTTCATCAGCACCCCGGCGTGTAACATACTCACTGCCGTCGGTGCCGCCACGTGACCGGTCGGGCTCCACGTGTGGAAGGGGAACATACCGGCCAGCACGCCAAACCCAACAAACAACGCCGGGAAGAGCAGCCATTGCAGATTGCCGGAGATGAAGCCTTGCTCGGCCAGCACCAGCATGTTGAAGGTGCGTAAGCCGCTGCCAAAGTAAAGCCCGATCATGCCGATGATTACCAACGCGCTTCCGGCCATCAAAAACAGGGTCAGCTTCATAGCGCCGTACTCTTTGCGCGTGCTGCCCCAAATGCCGATCAGCAAGTACATCGGCAAGACCGCCAGCTCGTAGAAGACAAAGAAGAGGAACAGATCGAGCGCGCTAAAGACGCCATACACACCGGTGGTGAGCAGCAACAGCCAGACCCAATACTCTTTGGTGCGCTCTTCGATGTTCCAGCTCATCAGCGCGCCGGTAAAGATGACGATCCCGTTGAGCAGCAGCATCGGCAAGTTGATCCCATCAACGCCGAGCAAGTAGCTGATGCCGAGCTGCGGAATCCAGTCGAGCTGTTCGATGAACTGGAAGCCGCCCTTCACCGGATCGTAGGCCAAAAAGACCAACAGCGACAAGATGAGCGACAGCAGCGCGAATCCCGCTCCCACCCACCGCATCAGGTCGGGGTAGCGATCGGGAATGACGGCGATGATGATCGCCGGTACCAGCATGCTCAGCCAGATCAGGCTCAGCCACGGCACATCGGCGGGAAGTGTTATCAACCCCATGCAATCACCTTTGCGCAATCCGGCGCTGGTTGCGAGGGTTTCTTGCCAACCACAGCGCCGGTTTCAGACCTACCCCAACACCCGCGTAAAGATAGCGACCAATTGCCCGGCGGCAGCGTTGCCCAAGTTCATCAACGGCGCTGGATAGACACCGATCACCAATGACAAGAGCACGATCGGCGCCATCGTCCAGAATTCCTGCGGACGCAGATCGGCGATTACGCGCGGGTTGCCGGTGGCCGGGCCGAGGAAGATGCGCTGGAACATGAGCAGCAAGGCCAGCGCCGTCACCACCAACCCGATCACCGCCAGCGCGGTGAAGAAGGGCAGGGTCGCCCACGCGCCGCGGAAGATGAAGAATTCGCCCACGAAGCCGGCCAATCCCGGCAAGCCGAGGTTGGCAAAGAGAGCGATCCCCATCACGCCGGCAAAGGTTGGCGCACTTGCCCGCAAGCCACCCAAACCGCTCAGCTCCCAGCGTCCGGTGCGCTCGTACAAGGCCCCCGCCAGATAGAACAGCGCACCGGTGCTGAGGCCGTGGGCCACCATCTGCACCAAAGCGCCGTTGATCGCGCTGGCCCGCGCCGCCACCCCGGCTTCGCCCGCCGCCGCTGCGCCGGCAATCGCCAGCATCACGTAACCCATGTGGTTGATCGAGGTGTAGCCGATCAGGCGCTTGATGTCGCCATTAACGTGGTTCAACGCACCGAAGGCCCCCGCCACCACGCCAACCACTGCTAGCGCCGCCAGCACCGGCGCGAAATACTGCGCCGCGTCAGGGGTGAACGGCAGCAACAGCCGCAGCATGCCATACGCCCCCATCTTGCTCATCACCGCCGAGAGCAAGATGCTGGCCGCGATTGGCCCTTCGGCGTAGGCATCGGGCAACCACGTGTGGAATGGCCATACCGCCAGCTTGATCGCAAAGGCAATGAAAATCGCCCACATCGCGATGCTGCTGTAGAGCAGCGGATAGCGGCCCAGCGCATTGGTCACGCCGAGCTGTTCAAGGTAGGCAAAGAGAATATCGCGCAAATTGCCTTCGACCCCGGCCACCGGCAAGCCTTGCCCCAACCGGCCCAGCGCGATCAGATCGAAGGTCGGATAGCCGGCCTGCCGCACCGACAGATAGATTAGTTGGAAGAGCAGCAGCATACCGAGCGAGCCGGCCATCGTGTAGACAAAGAACTTGAAGGCGGCGTAGCGGCGCTGTTCACGGCCCCAGTTTTGAATCAGGAAGAAGGCCGGCACCAGACTGAATTCCCAAAAGATGAAGAAAAAGAAGAAATCAAGCGCGACAAAGTAGCCGAGCATCGCCGCTTCAAGCAAGAACAGCAGCGCCAGATGCGCTCGCACCCGCTCGCTGACGCCCCAACTGGCGATCACCGCCACCGGCGTCATCACTGCGGTCAACAACACCAGCGGCAGACTCAGACCATCAACGCCGAGAAAATAGTCAACCCGGATGGCCTGAATCCACGGCACCCGCTCGACCAACTGCACCACGCCTTGCCCGCTCGCCACCGCGTTCGGATCGAACCGCGCCCAGATCAAGCCGGCCAACAACAGCGGCACCCCCGTCCAAGTCAGCACGCCGGTCTTGATCGTCCGCTCATCGAGCTTAAGCAGCCATGACAGTCCGATCAAGGCAATGCCAACCAGCGGCGACAGCACTAGCAACGTCAGCCACGGCACGCCATCGGCGGCAGGAAGAAGATACTCTGGCAGATTCATACGCTATCGCCCAATCACATACAGCCAGAACACAGCCAGCGCCAAGAGACCGCTAAAGACATAGATCAAGTAATCTTGGGCCTTGCCAGTCTGCAACCGGCGCGCTTGGCGGCCAGTGCCTTGGGTGCCGCTCGCCAAGCCATCCGGCCCGTCGTTGAGCAAGGTATCGTCAATGATGAAGTTGACCTTGCCCAAACCGAAGGTAAAGCGGCCCATCCCATCAACCAGCCGGTCAATCACCGAACGGTCGATCAGCGACCATGCCGTTGCGAGGCTAGCGGTCAGTCGGCCCAACGTCGCCGCGTACAACTCATCGATCCGGTATTTGGCATTGAGAATGGCAAACACCCCCGGCGCACGCGCCGCCAGCGGGTCGGTATCCGCCGCAGTCGCGAAGGCGTTGCGGTAGCTATACCAGCCCAACCCAATCCCGGCCAGCGCGATCAGCAACGACAACCCGGCCACTAGCGGATTCAGCTTGGCCGCCTCTTGCCCCCACAGGCTCGCCAGCCAATGCCCGCCGGGGCCGTCGAACGGCAGGTTAAACGCGCCGGCAGTGACGGCAAAGCTGGCCAGCACCACCAACGCCGCAATCATGCGCGGATCTTCGTGCCAGTGCTCGCCGTGATCGTGGTGATGGTCGTCGTGGTGATGGTCATCGTGCCCATGTTTAGCATAGCCAGCGGGAGCGTCAGGGTTCTGGAACACCACCGGATGCGCGCCGCGATACTCGCCAAAGAAAACCAGCCACCACTGGCGGGTCATATAGACCGCGGTCAAGAACGCCGCTGCGCTCAGGGTCAGATACACGGCCAGATTATGCGTAAAGGCGTCGAGCAAAATCTCGTCTTTGCTCCAGAAGCCGGCAAACGGCACAATGCCGGCCAGCGCCAGATAACCGGCGGTATACGTCCAGAACGTCCACGGCAAGCGGGTGCGTAACCCGCCCATATTGCGAATGTCTTGGGCCGTCTGTTGGGCGGCGTATTCGTCGTGGTGATGGATGCGCTGGATCGAGGGCTGCTGCTCCATGGCGTGAATAATCGATCCCGACCCAAGGAAGAGCAGGGCCTTAAAGAAGGCATGGGTAATCAGGTGGAACATGGCCGCCACCCAACCTCCCACGCCGAGCGCCGCCACCATAAAGCCGAGCTGCGAGAGCGTGCTATAGGCCAGAATGCGCTTGATATCAAATTGGGCCAAGGCAATCGTCGCCGCGAAGAGAGCGGTAAATGCGCCGATAAAGGCCACCACTCCCAACGAGGTCGGGTCGACGGCGAAGATGGGGAAGGTGCGCGCCACCAGAAAAACGCCGGCAGCCACCATTGTCGCGGCGTGAATGAGGGCCGACACCGGCGTCGGACCTTCCATCGCGTCGGGCAACCAGACGTGCAGCGGGAACTGGGCCGATTTGCCGACCGTACCGCCAAAGATCAGCAGCGCAATTCCGGCAGCGTGGCTCAGACCGAGCGCACCAGTTTCGCTCGCCAGTCGCTCAAGCAGCGGCGGATAGAAGACGCCGCCCTCTTCATTGCCGAAGGAGATCCCGCCAGCCTGCGCATAGAGGTAAACAATCCCCAACAGCAACAAAACATCGCCGATGCGGGTGGTAATAAACGCCTTCACCGCGGCGCGGGCCGCGCTAGGCCGCTCGTAGAGGAACCCGATCAGCAGGTACGAGCAGAGACCCATAATCTCCCACGCCATAAAGAAGAGGAGCAGATTATCGGCCATGCTCATCAGCAACATCGCCGCCGTAAAGAGCGCGATAAAGCTGAAGAAGCGGCTCTGGCGCGGGTGCGCGGCCATATACCCGATCGAGAAGAGGTGAATGCAGGTCGAGGTAATCGTCACCATGGCCAGCATCGCTGCTGCTGCGCCATCAATGTAGATCCCCATCTGCAACACCGTATCGCCGATCGGCGCCCACACCAGCCGCTGCACCACATTCGGTTCGGGGAAGGCAAACGCGCCGTGCTCGCCGTGATGGGCCGCGAGTTGCACCAGCTCACCGTGGTGCAATGCCCACCCGCCGGCCACCGCCGCCAACAAGCCGAGCGCCAGCACCGTCGCCACCATCATCAGGCCGGTGGCCAGCCACGCGCTCGCCATCGCCTGCCGCCGGATCGGCGTGAGCGTAATGATGGCGCTGGCCAATAACGGCAACAGCGGAATCAGCCAAGCATTTTGCAAGAAAAATGCCATACGCGCTCCGGGTTAGATCAACACCACCACACTCATTCGCTCGTACCGTTACCCACGCAATTGATCCACTTCATCGGCATTGACGGTCACATAATGGCGATAGACCGCAATCACCATCGCCAAGCCGACCGCCGCTTCGGCAGCGGCTACCGCAATAATAAAGATGGCAAAGGTCTGGCCGGTGATGTAGCGCGGCTCGAAATAGCGCCAAAACGCGATCAAATTGATATTGACGGCATTGAGCATCAACTCAACCCCCATCAACACCCCAATCAGATTGCGGCGCGAGAGCGCGCCAAACAACCCAATGCAAAAGAGGGCGGCGGCCAGCGTCAGCACCGCCGGCAATGGCACTGCATTCAGCATCTGTCACCCCTCACTGGCGGGGCGCGTCTCGCGCGCCACCGGCTCGGCCTCTACCGGTTCAAGCATTTCGGTCTGGGTTGCGCGTTCACGCAGGCGCTTCAACTCCAACTCTTCGGCCAACGTCAACACTCTGCGCCGCCGCGCCCGCTCTTCAAACGCAATTACAATCGCGCCGATCAGGGCCACCGTCAACAGCACACCAACCACTTGAAACTGGATCAGGAACTCGTTCACAAACCCGCGACCCAACTCGGCGGGGCCGGCGATCGGTTCCGGCGTGCCCAACGGCGGGGCCGGCGGCACATTCCACTGCTGGTTGATCAAGGTCGGCGCCATCACCGTCGCAAAGAGCAACACAGTGACAACCAGCACCACCGGCCAGCGCGAGGTCAGTTGGCGCACCCCCTCGCCGCTGATTTGGCGGGTGAGCATAATCGCAAACAAGATCAGCACCGACACTGCGCCGACGTAGACCAGCACCTGCACCACCGCCAAAAACTCGGCTTGGAGCAGCAGATAGAGCGCGCCAACGCCAAAGAAACAGGCGATCAGCCACAGCGCCGAGTGGATCACGTTGCGCACCGAGACCACCATCGCCGCCGCGACCAGAATAAAGAGGGCTATGAGCCCAAAGACAACTTGAACAACGACTTCCATCACACGTTCCTGCTGTCTGAATTGCGTAACGCAACGACGCAAAGGCGCAGCGATGCCATCACGACCCCGCCGCAATCAACTCTTCCAGCTCGACCCGGCGCCGTTCAGCCTGCGACGCCGCGTAGACTCGCGTCAGCCACAGATAGACACCCAGATTGATCGCCAACGTTACCACAAACGCCGCGAGCCAGCGCAATACTGGCGACCAACCAACCGTGATCAGCATGCCTTCAGCGGGGCCCCAGCGGGCGAAGGCCACCCACAACGCGGCGCTAAACAGATTGGCCAGCGTCAACGGAATGAGAAACTTCCAGCCGAAATCCATCAACTGGTCGATACGCAGCCGGGGGAAGGCGCCGCGCAACCAGACCATCACAAAGAAGAAGATGTAGGTTTTGAGCAAGAAGTAGAACACTCCCAGCACCCCAGCCAGCACATTGAACAAACCGTTCCCGTTGGGATTTTCCGGCGTAATGCCTTGCGCGTAGAGCCAATCGACCCCCGGCCCTTGCCAGCCGCCAAAGAAGATGATCGCCGTGATCGCGCAGAGCAGGAAATTCAACACGTATTGGGCAAGGTAGAAGAGACCAAACTTCATGCCGCTATACTCGGTCATATAGCCGGCGACAATCTCTGAGTCGGCTTCGGGAATATCAAACGGGGTGCGTTCGCCTTCGGCTAAGGCAGCAATAAAGAAGGCGATAAAGGCGACAAAGCCAACCGGCGTAAACACAAACCAACCCAACCCCAGATCGGGAATGCCGGGCAAGTCGCGGTTGCTCACAATCAAGCCAGTCTGATAGGCGATAATATCATTAATCGAGAGCGACCCAACGATCATCACAATTGCAATCAGGGCCAATACCGCTGGAATCTCGTATGACACCATCTGGGCCACGGCCCGCATCGCCCCCAACAGGGAAAACTTGTTGTTGCTGGCCCAACCGGCCATCATCAGCCCCACCGCACTGATCGACGAGATCGCAAAAAAGAAGAGCAGGCCGGTCGGCAGGTCAACCGGCACCATCCCCGGTCCCCACGGCACCACCGCAAACATCAACACCGTCGGCGCCACGACCACGCATGGAGCGAGGAAATGCACGATCCGGTCGGCAGCCTGCGGCACGATGTCTTCCTTGGTAAACATCTTGACGCCGTCGGCAATCGGTTGCCAAATGCCTTCGGGGCCGACCCGGTTCGGGCCGACGCGGTCTTGCATGCGCGCAATCACGCGACGCTCGTAGTAGGTGAAGAAGAGCATCTGGAGCGGCGCTACCACGAGCACGATCGTCACGACCAAGATATAACTGAGCAGGTTCAGCGCCCATTCCGGCCATCCCCAACCCAACGTGCCGTTGATCAAGGCAGCGAGCATATCGTACATGGATGTCTCCATCTATGGGGCCGCACACCGTGCGGCTGCACATCCCTCTCTCCATAGGAGCCGCACCGCCGTGCGACTGCACATCCCTCGCTCTGGCTTATTATCAGGAGCCGTACGCCGTGCGGCTGTCCTATGCGGCATTGGTCATATCTTTGGGAGCCGCACCGCCGTGCGGCTCTACGAGCCGTTGCCGGATTGTTGTTTCTTGGCCGCATTGGCGGCGCGGATGGCCGCCAGCCGGGCGGCTTTGTCGCTCGGTGGCGCGGCGGGTGGCGCGTCTGCCGGTGTATCTGCTGCCGTGCCGCTCTCCGGTGCGGCGGGTGGCGTGGCCGGCGCTTCGCCCGCCGCCGCCTTCTTGGCCGCATTGGCGGCGCGGATGGCTGCTAGCTTTGCCGCTTTGTCAGCCGGCGGGGCAGCTTCGGCAGCCGGGGCCGGCGGCGGTGTGGCCGGCGCAGCTTCTGCCGGCAGTGCGCCTTCGCCGGCCTGCGCTGCCTTAGCGGCGCGGATGGCCGCTAGCTTCGCCGCCTTCTCTTCTGGCGTCAACTTACGCCCTTCCACCGGGGCCGGTGCAGCCGCTGGCGCCGCTTGCGCTGCTGCCGCTGCTTGGGCCGCCTGCGCTGCCAATTCAGCCCGCCGTGCCGCGATCTTCTCGGTCAGGTGCGGCGCTAACCCGATCACATCAGGCCGGCGGCGGATGTTACCCTGCAACTTCTTCAACGCCCCCTCGCGCACCTCGGCCCACATCGTGGGCGCGATCTGGGCGTAATAGCCGATTGGCCGGTTCAACCGCTCTTTATGAACGGTCAGGCTGGCATGATCGTCAGTTGACAGCTCAAACTCGTGATCCATCTTGATCGCGTCGAACGGGCAGACTTCAGCACAAAAGCCGCAACTCATGCAGGCATCGTACTCGATGATAAACTCGGCCACTGCCGGCACCGGCTTGCCGGTAGCCGGATCTTTAGCCTGCGTCATGTGGATCACCTGCGGCGGGCAGATCCGTTCGCATTGGAAGCACGAGGTGCAAAGTTCATGCCCCGTCTCGTCATCGTAGAGCAGGATCGGCATGTTGCGGTAGGCTTCCGGGATGCGTGGCTGCTCTTCCGGGTACTCGATCGTAAATGTGCCGTGGATCTGGCTGTAACTGCGATTGAGCTTAAATGACTCCTTCCAGTGCTTCCAGATCACCGCCATCCCGCGCAGCAGACCGCCGCCGCGCCGCACGCGGGTATCGTCGCGCTGCACTTCGATCACCCGTCCACGCGGAATCTCGATCTCAAACGGCGAGGCTGTCATCGATCCACCTCCCCCATCACGATGTCAATACTGCCAAGGATGACCACAATATCGGCCACCTTATACCCGCGGCACATATCGGCCAGCGGGGTGAGATTGATGAACGACGGCGCGCGCACTTTGTAGCGGTACGGTCGGGGGCTGCCATCGCTGACCAGATAGAAGCCAAGTTCTCCTTTAGGCGATTCAATGCGGGCGTAGGCATCACCAACCGGCGGGCGCACATTCTGGCGAGCTTTGGGGTTAATGTGGCCGCCTTTCGCGTCAGGCAACTGCTCAAGCACCTGCTCGATAATCCGCTTGCTCTGGCGCATCTCCTCGATCCGCACCAGAAAGCGGTCGTACACATCGCCAACCTTGCCGACCGGCACATCAAAATCAAACCGGTCATAGACACTGTACGGCTCAGCTTTGCGCACATCGTAGGGGATGCCGGAACCGCGCAGCACCGGGCCGCTAACACCATACGACAAAGCAACTTCCGGCGGCAGAATACCGATCCCGATCGCCCGTTGCAGCAAAATCTCGTTATCGCGCAGTAACCGCTCCAGCTCATCGATATACGCCGGCAGCGCGCGCAGCAACTCGCGCACATTGGGAATAAATTCCGGCGGCAGATCGCGCACCACGCCGCCGAACCGGAAATAATTGCACATCAAACGCGCGCCGCTCGCCATCTCGAACAGATCGAGGATCTTCTCGCGCTCGCGCATCCCAAACGCCAGCGGCGTCTGCCACGCACCCATGTCGTTGATCATGAAGCCGACTGCGCTGGCGTGATTAAGAATGCGAGTCAGTTCGACCATCAACACCCGGATATACTCGGCCCGTTCGGGCACTTCAATCCCGGCCAGTCGCTCAACCGCCATCGCATAGGCGTGATTATTAGCCATCGAATTGAAATAATCGAGCCGGTCGGTGTAGGGCATATTCTGCAAATACGAATTCACCTCGGCGATCTGCTCGTGGTTGCGATGCAGATAGCCAAACACCGGCTTCAGATCAATCACCGTCTCACCGTCCACCGTCACCAGCATGCGAAACACGCCGTGGGTGGACGGATGTTGCGGGCCGATATTGACTTGCAGCTCTTGGGTCTGAAGCATAGCAGCACCGGTTTTTTTCTATGCTGATAGCCCATTCGCTTGTGGCGATATCAGGCTATGTTGATTGATTGAGCGTCAAACGATCGACGAGTGTCACTGATCGTTTCGCGAATGCGGCAGTTTCACAGTCACACTCCCTACGTATCAGCCTGCATTCGGCGCACCCAGTGAATCCACGATGATGTTCACTGGCAAGGAAGCCAACAACGACAGCGCCATCACTACTCTCTCAACCCTCGCTCTCACCACCCAAATACTTATCACCCTGCCGGGGAAAGTCTTTGCGCATAGGGAAACCTTCAAACTCATCCCACATATAGATGCGGCGCAAGAAGGGATGGCCGGTAAACTCGATCCCAAACAGATCGAACGCCTCGCGCTCGTGGAAGTTGGCGGCGGGCCAGTGCGGCGTCAGCGACGGCACCACCGCCTCATCACGCGACACGCGCACGCGCAATACGATACTAGGGCCGCCGGATGGATGGTAGAAGCGGTAGACCAGCTCGAAGCAACCGGCATACAGGTAATCGACCACAACAATATCGGACAGATAGGCATAGCCGAGCGTGTCGCGCACAAAGAGCGCCGCGGCGACCAATTGATCGGGTCGCACCATCGGATCAGGCGGGTTAAACAGGCCGGGTTGAGGGCCATGCGCAGGTGGCGGCGTAATCGCCAGCGGTTCCGCCTCGACCAACGCAGCTGGCAATGACTCGGCAAGGCGGGCGCGCAGCTCAGCAGGAGTCATCTCAGGCATCGCTCACCCCGCTCCGCTTCAAATCATCGGCGGCGATCTCAGGCGAGATACCGCGCGCCTTCAAGGCATGCTCCAATTCAACTTCCGGATCCATAATCGGGAACTGGCGCACCACTTCGGGATGCTCGATCTGGCCCGACCGCCGTTCGCCGTGGCTGGGTGAGGTATACGAGCTGAGCAACGGCAACCCGCCGACCGGATCGACCAGCTTGCCATCAATCTCAAGCCCTTTCGCGCCGAAGGTCGGCACCGGAAAATCGTCCGTTTGCGGTTTCTCGCCGCTGCCGTACCAGCGCACCCGGCCAAGCTTCTGCTGATCGATCTGCTCTTGCAAAGTCATCAGCGCATGGAGGAGGGCTTCAGGGCGCGGCGGGCAACCGGGAACGTACACATCAACCGGGACGAGCAAATCGATCCCGCGCAACACGTTGTAGCCATCGCGAAATGGGCCGCCGGACGTAGCGCACGCCCCCATCGAAATCACATAGCGCGGCTCGGCCATCTGATTATACAGCCGCACCACCTGCGGGGCCATCTTCTTGGTCACAGTGCCGGCCACGATCATCAGATCGGCTTGGCGCGGCGACGCGCGAAACAGCTCAGCGCCAAAGCGAGCGACATCGTAGCGACTCAGACCAAACGCCATCATCTCGATCGCGCAACAGGCCAATCCAAACGCCATTGGCCAGATCGACGAACGGCGGCCCCAGTTGTAAAATCGATTGACGGTCGTTAACAACACACCCTGCCGCTCAAGTTCGAGCTGGGTCGGATCGACATCAGCCATAATCACACCCACTCTAGAGCGCCTTTGCGCCATTCGTAGAGCAAGCCGGCAAACAGCATGAGGAGGAAGATCGTCGCCGCAATCAGGCCATAGAGACCCACTGCATTAAATGCTACCGCCCACGGATACAAGAAGATCACTTCAATATCGAAAATCACGAAGGCAAGCGCATAGAGGTAATACTGCACCTTGAATTGGACGTGGACATCGCCGAGTGCTTCCAACCCGCACTCGTAGGTGCTGGTTTTCAGCGGCGTCGGTCGTTTGGGGCGCAGGAAGAAGGCGAGCACGAGCGGGATCAGCGGGAAGCTGATCGCAGCAAGCAGAAAGATGCCTATCAGAGCATAATCGGCAAGCATTGCCTATCCTCCGTTGGGCGGGTGAAACAAAAAGGCGATGAGAAGTATATCACAAATGCGTACCAACCGGCGCAACCTTCCGGCTAGAATTGTAATGAGTATTTATCATAGTTGGTAGCGAAATGACAACTATCTGCCGACTGACGGCTCGAAGCGCAGTTCGACCCGGCCAACCCGAATCGCATCACCGGGATGGACTTCGGTCGGCTCGGTCACTTCAAAGCCGTTGAGGAAGGTGCCGTTGGTGCTATTGAGGTCTTCGAGGATCCAGACGTTGCTGCGACGCTTGAGGCGCGCATGCTCGCTGGAGAGAAAGGTATCATTCAGCACAATATCACAGTGCGGGCTCCGCCCGATCAAGGTATCGGGATTGAGCGGAAAAGTCTTGCCAACCGCTACCCCGCTTTGACCAGAAATCGTTACCACCAACTGGCCATACGGGCTCACGACAGTGGGAGCTACGGCGGGACGAGCCAGATCACGCCGGATCACCTGCACGACCTGCCAGAGAAAGAAGTACAGCAGAAAGACAACCGCTACCCGCAGCAAGAGCAAGATAATGCCGATCGAGATGCTGGCGATATCGAAAAACATCGGCTAGCCCTCGCGAAAGGTCAACTCAAGCCCGCCCAACGAGACGACATCACCATCGCGCAGCGCGCGTTCGGCAATCCGTTCGCCATTCACAAACGTCCCGTTGGTACTGCCAAGATCAAACAGCCAGAACTGGCGTTGGCGGTAGCGCAACTGGGCATGCTTGCGCGACACACGCGTATCTTCGAGGATAATATCGTTGTCGAGGCCGCGGCCAATCGTCACCGTGGTCGTCTCGATCGGCAGCGCCTGCGGTTCGTGACCGGTATGCAAGAGCAAAAACGCTCCTGACGAGCGGCCAACACCCCGATCAGCCTGCATAATCATCGTCATATTCGGCTGTTCGGCTTGACTATCGCTCATTTCGGCCACCACCTGTATCGAACGGCGCGGCACCGAGGGGTCTTCGGCCAGCACGACCCGCGGCTGGTCAAGCAGGGTGAAGTTGCGTTCGGCAGCCAGTTCGCTCAGGTACGTTGCCATCTCTTGTTCGAGCTGCTGGCGCACCGGTTGGAACGCGGCAAAATCTTGCGGATGCAGATAGGCACGGTAAAAACTCGGCACAATTACCCGCTTGATACTAATCTTCTGATTGCTCTCCATGGCCCTCTCAAGCCGGCGAGCAATTTCGACGGGCTGGATCGGGCTGCGGAACATCCGCGCCACCGATCCTTCGACCATCTGCTCCATAAACTGTTCAAAGCGACGTAGGGCAGACATAGCTTCCCCCCGCAGAAGATCAGCTTGGCCGCGCACCGGCAGCAGGCGCGCGCACGGGTTCGCCAAGGTAGATTGGTTCAAGCGTGGCCAGATCGTCGTAACGCTGTTCGAGGTGGCGGTGCCATGCCAGCTCGGCCAAAAAGGCGGGCCGGCGCAAACGAGCGGCGGGCAGCGGCAGCAGCGCCCGGTCACCCAAACCGCGTTGCAAACCGGCGATCGTGGCCGCGTCAAGATCGCCGCAGAACAACGCCGGGCCGTTCATCTCAGCGCACAGCTCGCTGAGCGTCAGATTACGGTCAGGAGCAAGGCGTTCGAGCCGGTCGCGCGCAGTAAATGGCGCGGTCGCGTAACGTTCCCGGCCCAACCGGATCAGCGGATAGATCGGCAACGTTGTAGGCAGATACTGATACGCCAGCGCATCGAGCGTCGGGATGCCAATCAACGGGAGATCACCGGCCAAGGCCATCCCCTTCGCCAGACTCAACCCGACCCGCAAGCCACTCCAGCTCCCCGGCCCCAACCCCACGGCGAGCACGGTAAGATCAGCCGGCGCCGCGCCGGCATAGCGTAACAACGCATCGATCTGCGGCAACAGTTGAGCAGTATGGTTCCGACCTGACTCCCACACGCTTTCGGCGAGTGGGCCATGGGGGCCATAGAGCGCCAGACCGGTGAGGGCGGTAGCGGTATCGATCGCGAGCAACATTAGCCGAACGTCGCCTCCTTAAACATTGCCAGCAACTCACGGTAGCGAACGCCGTGCGGCGCCAACCGCAACCGCCGCTTGGTTTCACTCACATAACTTAGGGTAATATGCACATGGTCGGGCGGCAACGCCGCTGCCGCGCGTTCAGGCCATTCGATCAAGCACACGCCATCGGCCAGCCAGAGTTCATCAAGACCGATCGTGGCCAGCTCGGTAATGCCGCTGACGCGGTAGAGATCAACGTGATAGATCGGCAACCGGCCATGCGCGGCATCGGTGCGATACTCATTGATCAGCACAAAGGTGGGGCTGGTCACCGGGCCGTCATACCCCAACCCGCGAGCAATTCCCTTGATCAGATGCGTCTTGCCGGTGCCGAGCGGCCCCGACAACAGCACCACATCGCCAGCGCACAACAAATGGCCGAGCCGGGCGCCGATCCGTTCGGTTTGCGCCGGGCTATGGCTGATAAAATCGAGCTCGTGCGGCGTTTGCGCCGCCGGTAACAATGGTTCGGTCATAGCACTATTGTACCATAGGGGAGAACGTGGATCAGAGCAGCATTAAGGGCGGGTGTGCAACCCGCCCTTGCTCCATGCGCCAAGCTATCCACTCCGATTACCCAAGATCGATCGCCGGATTAAGATCGGTGGCCGCAATCGTACTAGCCGGGGGGAGATCAGTGGCGAGCGTCATCGAAACGTGGCGCAACTCTTGGGCGGTGCGACGGGCTTCATTACTAAAGACGCCATCAACCGCAACCAGCAGGCCGCAAGTCAGGCGACGGAGGAAGAGCATTTCAGCGAAATCTTGCACATCAGCGGCGGTAATGAGCGCGCGGCGCTGAACCAGCACTGCAAACGGTTGGTTAGATGATTCGGCCAAGACCAACAAGCAGCGCGTCGCGCGCAACTGTTCGGCAGTGATCACCTGATAGCCAAGCCGGCGAGCATGGCCGGCGGCTTCACGAGCAACTACATCCATCGTTATCCTCCTCCATTGAGGACACTGGCCTCGTACGCGGGCAACGTGGCATTACGCTGATGGGGGAGATATTCAATTCATAGTATACCATACTTTACGCAGATTTTGGCAAACTCGCTTGAGATGATGTTGCTTTTGGCAACAACGATGCGCGGCTGCGCTGGCAAGAGCGCGTAGCGCTGTCTGTCATTGCGAGGGCGCGCAGCCCCCGAAGCAATCTCCTCCTGCAGCGGATTGGATACCTAAGCGGTTCGCTCCCGTGCTCGCGGGAGATTGCTTCGCCTCGCGGGGCAGAGCGCTGCTCTGCCCTTACGCTCGGCTCGCAATGACAGGGGGGCGGGATGGCGTCGCCACCGGTGGCGGCTCGCAATGACAGGAGGGGCGGGATGGCGCTCCTCAATACGCATTCTCTTGCCGGCCAGTGATGAAGTTAATAATAGTGCGCAAAATGATCTTAATATCGAAGAGCAGCGACCAATTTTCCACGTAATACAGATCGTAGCGGGTGCGTTCTTCGATGCTGGTATCGCCACGCAAGCCATGCACCTGCGCCCAACCGGTCAGACCGGCCTTCTCTTTATGGCGGCGCATATAGCGTGGAATCTGCTGGCGGAACTGCTCAACCCAGCGCGCCTGTTCGGGACGGGGGCCGACGATCGACATCTCGCCGATCAAGACATTGATCAACTGCGGCAATTCATCGAGGCTGGTGCGGCGTAACCAGCGCCCGACGCGCGTCACCCGCGGATCGTTTTGCACCGTCCATGTACTAAACCGTTCAGCATCGGGGCGCATGGTGCGAAACTTAATCATCCAGAACGGCTTGCCATCGAGACCAACGCGCTCTTGCAAAAAGAAGACCGGGCCCCGCGACTCAAGCCGGATAGCGAGGGCAATCAACAGCATCACCGGCGACGCAAACAACAACACCAGCGATGCTACCACCAGATCGAGGCCGCGCTTGAGCGCCCGATTCCACGGATTATCGAGCGCGGCATTCTTAACGCTGACCAGCGGCAAATCGCGCAGATCGCCGATCGACACCTCGTTGTTGGTGATCAGTTGGAAGGTATCAGGATAGACCTTAATCTCGACCGACTCATCTTCGGCCAGCGCAATCACTTCCACCAGATCCTGCGAGGAACGGCCAGAAAGGGCGATAATCACCTCATCAGCGCGGGTCGCCCGGATCACGCGGCAAATATGTTCGGCGCGACCGAGCACCGGCAAGCCATCGACGATCTCACCAATCGGGACGGTATCGGACAGAAAGCCCTGCACCCGATAGCCCAATTCGGGCCGGCGGCGAATGGTATTCCACACCAAGCGACCGGGTTCACGTGCGCCGACGATCAACACCCGACGGGTATCAATGTCGAAATAGCGGCGCAACACATAGACCAGCGCGCGATGCAGGAAACGGCCAAACAGGCAGGCCACCGCTGCCAAGCCCCAACCTTGAAAGAGAATATCGCGCGTCCATGGCATCTCTTCGCCGCCGAACTCGCCGATGAGGGCATTGATGAAAATGACCAAGACCATCGTAAACGACACCGCCGTCACTACCTTCACCGCTTCATCGAGGCGTGAGGCACCGCGTTTCATCTCATAGAGGCCATGGCTGGCAAACACGATCAGGGCGGTGACACTGCCGATCACACTCAGGCGGATCGGAGTCAACGGATCGGCAGGCATGCGAAAGCCGGCGGCAGCGAGCGAATCGGCGCCGAAGGCATAGGCAAGCTGCGCTGCCAGATTCAGCGCCGCCACATCAATTGCGACTAACAGCAAGCGCAGCAGCGCGCGCCATGAGCGCGGGCGCAGCAACGACCGCGCTTTAACTGGCGCGACGCGCGTTGGATGGGAGGAGGAGATTGCGGCCAAGTGCCCACAGCTCCTTTACCGTAATACCCAGCTCGATCAGGCCATTGAGCGGTGCCGGCGTGGTTGCGGCGTAATGTTTGCGATGAAACAGCCGCATCGCATCGTAAAAGGCGCGGATCGACGGGATCGGGCGGCGGCTCGAAGCGGCCCGCTTGTAGTGGTAGACCGTCACCGCGGGATAATAGACGATCTTCCAGCCATATTGCTTGATCCGGTAGGCCCAATCGAGATCTTCGCCATACATAAAAAACGTCTCGTCGAGCAGGCCAACTTCGCGCACCACTGACGTGCGCACCATCATACAGGCCCCCACCACCGAATCGACTTCGGTCTCAACATCAGGATCGAGGTAGGTCATGTTGTAGGCGGCGAAACGGCGGTTGCGCGGGAAGAGACGGGACAGACCGAACAGGCGGTAGAAAGCGATGGCCGGGGTGGGAAAACTCCGCCGGCAGGCCAGATCGAGCGAGCCATCGGGCAAGAGCAATTTTGGCCCCACTGCGCCTACTGCCGGATGGCGTTCGAGATAATCAACCAAGCCGTCAAGCGCACCCGGCGGCACAATCGTATCGTTATTCAGCAACAGGATATAGGCCGGCGGATCGGGCAAGGCCAGAATTTGGCGCAAGGCCAGATTATTGCCGGCAGAAAAGCCGCCGTTGACCGGACTTTCAATTAAATGCACCCATGGAAACCGCTCGCGCACCAGCGCCGCACTGCCATCGGTCGAAGCATTATCAACCACCCATACCGACAGCATACCACGGCTGGGAGCGGCGGCGATCGAGGCCAAACAATCAGTGAGTAGATCGGCCCGGTTATAGTTCAGAATGACAACGGCAAGACTGGTCATTGAACGCCCGTTCGGTCAGTTTTGGCTTGCTGACGCACCCTCAGTATACCATAAGTCCCTCTTGTTTTATATGCAAGAAGTAAACAAGAGATGTTCAAGGTGCAAGTAACGTGTTTTGAGGCTTTATAATGCAAAATTAAATATCGACACCTGTAGCTTGACAATGCCTGTCAAGCGTATTATACTGGCCGAAAAGGGCGCGAGATTTTGCTTATCATTACACGCTGTCGCTGTCAGGGCAGTGGAAAGGCGCGATGAAGAAGGCGGTCGCCGCGCCAGCCGTCAGCAGAGGGAGTCGCTATGAGCAGAGCAAAAGCGAAAGACCCCCGCTTTCCCGACTTTTCGTTCACCGTGGTTGAAGGTGCGCGATCGACACGGGTGCCGGGAGGGCGCACGATCGAAGAAATCGAACCGGATTACAAGATCAAAGGGCGCACAACGTTTAGCGCGATCTTCCGCTACGATCCCTTCGATTTCTGGGTAGGCCCGTTCTACGTCGGCTTCTGGGGCTTTATCTCGGTCATTGGTATCATTTTTGGGACATACTTCTACGTCGATGCCGCCATCTTGAACGGCCCCTACTCGATTCCGCAAAACTTCTTCGCCGGGCGCATCGATCCGCCGCCGGCTGAACTTGGGCTTGGGTTTGCAATGCCGGGCCAACAGGGGTTTGCGTGGCAGATGACGGTGCTATTCGCAACTATTGCTTTCTTCGGCTGGATGATGCGGCAGGTTGACATCAGCATGAAGCTCGATATGGGCTACCATATCGCAGTAGCCTACGGTGTGGTCTTCTCGGCGTGGCTGGTGTTGCAAGTGATCCGCCCGATCGCGCTCGGGATGTGGCACGAAGGCTTCGTGCTCGGCGTGATGCCGCACCTCGACTGGGTGTCGAACTTCGGCTACCGCTACAACAACTTTTTCTACAACCCCTTCCACGCGATAGGGATCACGGGTCTCTTCGCCTCCACATGGCTGCTGGCCTGCCACGGCTCGCTGATCCTGAGCGCGGCGCAGTACCGCGGCCCCGAAGGCGGCGACATCGAGAACGTCTTCTTCCGTGATGTGCAATACTACTCGGTCGGCGAAGCCGGCGTCCACCGCCTTGGCTTTATCTTCGCCTGCGGCGGCGTCTTGTCAGCCGATCTGTGCATCTTGTTGTCGGGTTGGCCGGTGCACGACTGGGTGAGCTTCTGGAACTTCTGGAATAACCTCCCCTTCTGGAGCGGCGTCTAGAGAGGAGCAACGTAATATGGCGACAATCAATATGGCGCCGGGCGATCTGGAACTAGGCCGTGATCGCGGTCGCATCGGCAAACCAATCGAGATTCCGCTGCTTGAGAACTTTGGGTTCGATAGCCAGCTTGGCCCGTTCTACCTTGGTTTCTGGAACGCAGTGGCCTACATCACCGGCGGTATCTTCACCTTCATCTGGTTGGTGGTGATGCTGGCGCAGGTGAACTATAATCCGGTGGCGTTTATCAAGTATTTTGCGGTGTTGCAGATCGACCCGCCATCATCGCGCTATGGGCTGAGCTTCCCACCGCTGAACGAGGGCGGTTGGTGGTTGATCGCCACCTTCTTCCTCACGGTGTCGATCTTCGCGTGGTATATGCATCTCTATACCCGCGCCAAGGCGCTCGGTATTAAGCCCTATCTAGCTTACGGCTTCACCGGCGCAATCGCACTCTATCTGGTGATCTACATCATTCGCCCGATGTGGATGGGTGATTGGTCAGAGGCACCGGCCCACGGGATCAAGGCCCTGCTCGATTGGACGAATAACGTGAGCGTGCGCTACGGCAACTTCTACTACAACCCGTTCCACATGCTCTCGATCTTCTTCCTGCTCGGCTCGACCGTCTTGTTGGCGATGCATGCCGGCACGATTTGGGCGCTTGAGAAGTATGCCGCCCACGAGGAGTGGAATGAGATTCAAGCTCCCGGCACCGGTACCGAACGGGCGCAACTCTTCTGGCGCTGGTGCATGGGCTTCAATGCCAATGCGTACTCGATCCACCTGTGGGCCTTCTGGTTCGCATGGCTGTGCGGTATTACCGGCGCGCTCGGTGTCTTCTTCTCGATGCCTGATTTCGTCAATAACTGGTTCCAGTGGGGTGTCGAGGCTGGCATTGCTTATCCGCAAGGGCCAACACCCTTGCCCTAACCCGTACACCTTCCACCTTCCTCCCACCGTACGCCCGCCGGTTGGCGGGCGTACGGTTTTGGTAACGCAAAGGCGCGCCATCAGCGACCTTGGACTAACGCAGCTCGTTGACCCGCTCGACCGGCATCCCCAATGCTAGCACCATCGCATTGACCAGCGGTTGCAACGCCGCCGGCACGACGGCGCTATCAATAATCCACACTTCATCGCCAACTAGCAGCTCAAACGCTAGCACCGGCTGCAGGCGGCGAACCAGACCGCCGGCGACGATCCGGTAGGGGCGCAAACGCAACCCCGTGATTGCAGCACGATCGATCTGCTGCTCGCGTGGCCGCCCGACCCGGCTAATTTGGCGAATGGTGAAGGTCTCGGCGTCGAGCGTAATTTCATTGGCGGTAGTGGCAATCGCATAACCGCCAATCAACCGCTGGATCGCCAAACCGCCAAACAACCCACCGGCAGCGGCGCTGAGACCAGCCGTGGCAAAACCCAACTCTTGCAACGATGCTAACACGCCAGCGAGTAACGCGACCACAGCAATGGCCATTAACACCCCGCCACCCACAAAGAGCGGGAGCGCCGCGGCCCGATTCGCTTGCGGGTACGACCGTAAATGCACGCGATCAGGTTCCGCAACAACAACTTGATAGTACGGGGTAAGGCCGAGACGGCGACCGAGGCGTTGGCGCAGAGATGATGATGTCATAGCATTCCACATGAACGATCAAGGCTTCCTTGCACCGATCCTACCACACTTGCACGAATCGACAGATCGTGCTATACTCTAAGCGCGATGCGGGAGTGGCTCAGTTGGTAGAGCGACACCTTGCCAAGGTGTAGGTCGCGGGTTCGAATCCCGTCTCCCGCTCCAATCAAGACCGGCGCCGGCGCGCTGGTCTTTTCTATTGTAAGAACCAAACTTATGACCCTGCTCAACGCAACCAATCTCAGCAAATACTACGGCGCTGAGCTGATCTTCCAAGATGTCAGCTTCCAAATTGCGCGGGGTGAGAAGGTGGCGATCGTTGGCATGAACGGCGCCGGCAAGAGCACTTTGCTGCGCATGATCGCCGGCTATGAGACACCGGATAGCGGCAGCCTCAGCCTTGCCCGCGGCGCCCGCGTCGCCTATCTGGCCCAAGAGACGCGCTTCAGCGGCGATCTGACCCTCTGGCAAGAGATGGAAGCGGCGCTGGCCGAGATCCATCACTGGCGGGCCGAGCTAGCCGCCCTTGAGGCCCGGCTGGCCGATACGTCCGCCCCCGATTGGGAAGCGGTGATGGAACGTTACGGCGAACTGAGCGCTCGCTTTGAGCACGCCGGCGGCTACGAGATCGAGCATCGCATCGAGCGCACCCTGCACGGCCTCGGCTTCCGGCCCGACCAGTTCCACCAGCATATGGGCCAGTTTTCCGGCGGGCAAAAGACGCGGGCCGCACTGGCCGCCGCCTTGCTCAGCGACCCTGACCTGCTGCTGCTTGACGAGCCGACCAATCATCTTGATATGCAGGCGCTCGAATGGCTCGAACAGTTCTTGCGCACGTGGGACGGCACGCTGGTTGTGGTCTCGCACGACCGCTACTTCCTTGAGCGGGTGACGAAGCGCACGCTGGAGATCAGCTTTAACCGGCTAGAGGATTACCCCGGCAGCTATGAAAAGTACTTGGCGCTGAAGGCCGAGCGTATAGAACGGCGGCTGAAAGAGTACCAAGCCCAGCAAGCGTTCATTGCCCGCACCGAAGAGTTCATCCGGCGCTATAAGGCCGGCCAGCGCGCGCGCGAGGCTAAAGGGCGCGAAAAGCGGTTAGAGCGGCTCAAACGCGAGCAGTTGCTCGACCGCCCGAAAGAGGCGGCCAAACTGCGCGTTGTGCTCGACAGCCAATTGCGGTCGGGAGAGCTAGTCTTGCGCCTCGATGGGTTGGTGGTTGGCTATCAGGGGCCGCGCGGCGAGGGCAAGACGCTGCTGCGGGCCGATGATTTGACTATCCGGCGCGGCGAGCGGGTCGGGTTGCTAGGGCCAAACGGCTGCGGCAAGACGACGCTGCTCCGCACGCTGATCGGCCAATTACCGCCGCTGCAAGGCGCGGCCCGCTTTGGTCACGAAGTGCGGGTAGGGTATTACGCCCAAGGCCACGACGTGCTGGAATGGAACAACACCGTACTGGATGAGGTGCTGCGGGTCGCGCCGAGCCTCGGCGAGGGACCGGCCCGCAACCTGCTCGCCCGGTTTCTCTTCACCGGCGACGATGTGTTCAAGCGGATCGCCGACCTCAGCGGCGGCGAACGATCGCGGGTGGCGCTAGCCCAACTAACGCTGCTGCCGGGCAATCTGCTCTTGCTCGACGAGCCGACCAACCACCTTGATATCGATGCGCGCGAGGCGCTCGAAGCGGTGTTGAAAGAGTACACCGGCTCGATCCTGTTTGTCTCGCACGACCGCTACTTCATCGACACACTGGCCGACAAGTTGTGGATCGTCGAGCAAGGCCGGATCAAGCAGTTTGCCGGCAACTACAGCGAGTATATGGCTGCGCAGAACGCCGCGCCGCCCGCGCCCAAAGCCGCCGAACCGAAGGCGGCGCCGGCCAAACCGGCCCGGCCCGACGACGCCGAGCGGGCCAAGCAGCGCCGGCTGGCTGCCTTGGAAGCCGAAGTGACCGCGTTGGAACAAGACCTTGCCCGCCTCAGCAGCGAACTTGACGCGGCCAGCCAAGCGCGGGACGTATCCCGGCTGACGGCGCTGGGGGCGCAGTACGCCGAACTGGAGCGGTTGCTGGCCGAAAAATACGCCCAGTGGGAACAACTGGCGGCGTGAGCGGGCACGGCGAACCGCTCAAAGAGTCTATGATCTACCACGACTACGCTCCGATCTACCATGCCGCCGGCCAAGCGGCATTTGGCACGGCGCTGGCGCAAATCATCCTTGCCCAACTGCCAGCGCCGCCGCAGCGCGTACTTGATCTCGCTTGCGGCACTGGCGCTGCGGCGTTAGTGCTGGCGGCTGCCGGAGCGACGGTGGTGGGAGTTGACGGCTCGCCGGCGATGCTGGCCATTGCCCGCGCGCAGGCACGCCAACGCGGGTTGGTGATCGAATGGATTGAAGCCGACATCCGCGCACTGCCGGATGACGCGCGGCTGCCGCCAGCGAGCTTCGACCTCTGCACCTGCCTCTTTGACAGCCTCAACCATCTCACTGATGATGATGATCTGGTCAAGGTCTGCCGGGCAGTAGGCCGATTATTGCGTCCCGGCGGACAATTCATCTTTGACCTCAACACCCTTGCCGGCTTCCGCACGTGGTACGAGTATGATCAGGTGCTCTTCGACGGGCCTGATCTGCTGGTCGTCAACCGGCTCCACTTTGACCACGAGCAACAGCGCGCGTATGGCCGCTTCGTATGGTTCCAGCGTCGCGGCGAGCGGTGGTGGCGCAGTGAAGAGACCCACTGCGAACGGCCATGGCACGATGATGAGATCGCCGCGGCGTTAGCGAGCGGTGGCTTGCGGTTGGCAGCGCGCCTCACCTCAGCCTGGACGCCGGCAGCAGACGATGCGTCGCGGGTGGTGTATGTGGCTGAGCGACAGCGAGATAACTAAAGGTCGTCTATGCTAGCAAGCACGTTGCTAACTGATGGCGCTGCTCAATGAAAGATGATTATCTTCACTCGGGGCTTTCCTGCTACGTTTGGTAAAACCTAGTCGCCAAACTTTTAACAACATCTTTACCAAATCACAAAAATCTGCTAACATTTATCATATAAACTTCGTCAGCAATCACGAGTAAGTGAGCTTGACAAGCATTGTCGCTACTGCTGCTCTCGCGTAATTACAGATTTGGCAGACGTTGGTTGGGTATCAAGCTACCATGCTCGCGTGATGACGATAATCCTAAGCAATATCTCGCGAAACTGCACAGCGCAAGCGCTCCAGTAGAAGCAAGTTTTATTGATTAATAAACCAAACGAGCAAAGCACTGACTCTTGCAGAGGAGAAAGCTGTGCCAAACCCCTCAAACCGCTTACCCTCCTTGTATTCTTCGATCCGCGAGATCGTAGCACCAGACGTCGAGCCATTCATGGCCACGAAAACCACGCTGGTTGACTTGAGCCACACCTTAGAAAATTGCATTCTGCGCAACAAGTTGCCGAGCGTTATCTTCACCGGCTTTCAAGAGAGCAGTCACTGGCGGGCAGAAACGCAACGCTACCTCGAATTAGCGAATATTGCCACTGCGATTTGCATTTTTGCCGGCGGCATACCGCCAGTGCCCGAAGAGCGTCACATCGCAGTGACATTAGAGCCAAGCGATCCGCTGCGCCAAGAATGGTTTCTGCTAGTGCTGACGGAATGGTTTTGTGCGTTACTGTGCGGGCTTGACAATCAACTCCCGGTCACGGAAGAAGGCGACCGCAGCTTTGAAACGCTGCTCACGTTTCAGCCGGAAGTGATTGAGAAAGCGCTCGACTTTCTGATTCCGGCAGTCTATCGTTACCGGCCCGATCGGGCAGAAGAGCTGGAACAAGCCCGCCGGCGCTTCCCGCCGCGCGTGCCAAGCGGGCCATTCTTTACACAGATTATAATCGATATCGTGAGCCACATGCAACGGCGAAACGATCGGCAACGCCAACTGCTGAGCGAACTCCAAGCGCTGTATGAACAGCAACAAACGCTCGAAGATACCATCGCGCAACTCGCGGTGCCGGTCGTGCCTCTGTTTGAGGGGGTACTGCTCTTGCCACTGATTGGCAATATCGACTCACGGCGCGCGCAGCAAGTGATGGAACACCTCCTCACCAGCATTGCCGAACGGGCGGCAGATGTGGTGATTATTGACATTACCGGCGTGCCACTAGTTGATTCGGCAGTGGCAAACTATCTTTTGCAAACCATTCGCGCCGCCCGGCTCTTAGGGACGCAAGTGATTATCACCGGCATCAGGGCCGCCATTGCGCAAACCATGATCAACCTTGGGATTGACCTTGGCAGCATCATGACCCGGAATACGTTGCGCGAAGGGATTGCAGCGGCGCTTGCGGTGTTGGGGTATGAGATACAGCCCAAGAAGAGTATCTGAAAGAAATGGCATGCGGCAGGGGGACTACCGAATGCCATAATCGATCACACGTACTCGCGGTCACGCCGCTGCGACGTGATAGTAGCATCCAGAGGCGGCAGCGGGACTGCCGCACTCCACAACAGAATCACTCGCCGTAGAGTTGGAGCAACTCGCGCCACTCGCCGGTCAATTCTTCGCGGCGGGCAGCGTAGTAGACGTGAGTGACCCCCTGCTCGTCAACATAGACCAGATCGACTTGCGAGCGCATCGGGCGGAGGTAGCCGATATTGCCCCACCAGCGCACCTTGTCTTGGTCGAGCGGTATATCTTGGTGGAACATACGCGCCGCATACTCACGCACCGTGCCGGGTTCGATATCTTGCAAGCGCCATGGCGCGCTGCTGACATCACCGGTGCGCAGATTGCGGAAGACGTACAGCCACTCACCCTCTTCGTTGCGAGTGGCGCTCACGACCTCGATGCCGGTGCGCGGACGGGGCACCCGGATCAGCGCCAGCCATGCGTCAGAGAGCTTCTCACGGGGCACGTTGTTATACTCTTGCACCACGCCAGTCTCTTTATCCTTCATGACTAGATCGAAGCGCGGCTGGCCGTCGTTATCGACCGAAATCCGCACCAAACCGCCTCTACCGCGCCAGCGGACGCGGCGTTCACCCCACGTCTCAATTTCAGACGGCGGCGGCACTTCAACCGTCTCTTCCTGATCGAAATCGGCGGTATCGGTCTCAACGCGGGTACCGGCCTCGTTGAGCAGGCTCATCCACGCTTCACCCAACCCCCAATCGCTCACACCGTAGAAGATATGGTCGATCACACCATTCTGGTCGCGATGCACCAGATCGTACTTCACACGCGAACCTTGCCGGTAAGCGCGCCAGAGACCAAGCCGGCCCCGCCAGCGCACTTGGCTTTGCAGATCGATCCGGCCTTCGCGCAAATCCTCGTGGCGACCAATTGCATAGGCCCACAACCCCTGCGCGCGGTCGCGGGTCACGCCGGCAGTCGTGCGGAGATCGCGCACCTCGTAGACCCACGTCCCGCCGCGGCGCTGGCTGGCGACAATCTCGACGCCAGAGCGGGGCAGTTCGAGCGTCTCGCCATTATCAAGCGGCGACGGCTCGCCAGCGGCGATCGCCTGCCGGCAAAGCTGGATAATCTCGCTGCGATTAGCGGCAACCGTCTCGCTATCGCGGCGGACATACACCGTGCCGTTGCTGCCGACATAGGGCGGCGGCTCATTCGCCTTCACCTCAACCCGGATCACATCACGACCCTCATAATGCATCAGCTCGAACGACAAATAGGGTGCGGGGGTCAGATTATCAACCACACTCTGGCGGAGCGCCTCGGTAATCTGGTCAGGCCGTTCGACCCCAATCACCTTGCCGCCGGGATCGCACCCCACGATCAGCACCCCGCCGCCGATATTCGCCAACGCCGCCACATCGGGCCAGAGCGCCGCCGCCGCGGATGGATCGGCCACCGCGCGCAGCAATTGGCGATCGGTGCTGCCGCTGAAGCGGGCAACATCGAGCGACCACTGCTTCTGATCGCGCTTAGGCACGCGCACCCGATCGAAATCTTGGCTGGAAAAGAGCGCCTTGAGGGCCTCGAAACTACGGTCAGGCAAGAGAGCCTCGAAATAGCGATCGCCGATACCGTGGCGGTGAGTCGCCTGCGCGTCAGACTCGGCCAAGCGGCGCAGACGGTGCGCATCACTGCCTTGGATGCAGAACATGCGCCGCTCGTAATGCTCGGTCTTGCCGTTGTAGAAGCCGGGTGAAGTAAACTTCTCGTGATCGGTGTAGAAATTGACAAACTCCAGCGCGTGGAGGTAGGGGCTTTGCGTCACCGCCACGCGCGCTTGACCGCTGGTACCCATGCGCAAGGTCTCGGTAATCACGCCGTTGGGGCCATTGGCATGGGCGGCGATCACAATACCGCCAGCGCGATGAATGATCTCGTAGGCCTCGGTGACGTGGCGGGTATTGGCCACGCTGCACACCCCACCCTTCAGCGACTCGGCGGGAATACCGAGCTGGAGCAAAGTAGCTTCAATCAGGCTCAGCGGACGGTTAGGCGGAAAGATGCCAAGAATATGCGCGCCAAAGTGTGACGTAAACTCAAAGCCGGGCAATACGGTGATCTTGGCCAGCAAACGGCGGTACTCGGCCAAGCGCGCCTCTTCCTCACCCGTGAGCCGCCCAGCCTTTTCGAGCGTAGTCAGAAATTCAATCTCGCGTTGAAACTGCTCGTAGCCAGCGACGGTATTATGATCGGTAAAGGCGATGATTTCAAGACCGCGCCGTTCAGCTTCCTGTAGAATTTCAAGGTAAGAAACGTTTGGTTCGGCGTAATCCTCAGACGCAGGCGTGTGCAGATGCAAATCAACCCGGATCCAGCGCATCCCGTTGCGCGCTTCTCCTACTGTATTCATATTATGAAAACCTTAGATATTCAGATCTTTTTTAGCCATGTTTTTCTGTCTTTTTTGTTTTTATCTTGGCTCTTCTTGTGATCAAACGATAGGAAGCTCCTCCTTCCTAACGACAGAGTGAGCCGACCGCACAGGGTCATAGACACACTTTTCACTATGTACCGATAGTATACCAGATCAACGCGGGGTTGATAACACAAACCGCTGCTCGCGCAAGAGAGTCCGGCAACGTGGCGCCTGCTTGACCAACGGCGGCGGCGAAATTAATCACGCTCGCCGGCGCTGGGACGCAGCCATTGCTTGAAACCAGCATAGCCAGCTCATGACCGCCGGTGCTTCCCAACAATCTGTTGCTGTCATTGATTTGGCTGCAAACTTGATTCAAAGCCATTGTCAATATTTAATCAATAGCAAAAATATTCATTTTTAGAACTAGCATGATGTCAAAGTATTTGCTATAATGCAAGCAACGCTGAATATGACGCTGATGTAACGCTTTTGCGCGCCGAGGCCGCGCCATTATGGCTGTGACCGGCAAGCAATGGGTAGCCACTGCGCGCGGCTTGTCTCCGGCAAGCAAGCCGTCTTCCCACCGGCTCGCTCAGCAAGCGCTGCGGACGGGAGCGCGCAAGTAATGGTTGGCACACCGGCAGGCGGGAAGATGGATGACCGGGCATCAGTTTGCGTCAATGGTTTATGCACTGATGTTGCTCAGTACAGCGAAGACACCTTACGCAATCGGGAAGATTGCGGTGGTTGGTCGCGATACTGCACGGATCGCGGCCTTTGCCATACCACAACACACACTTGCGCTTCATCGCAGAAGCGACAGCATCGCAACCCTACCGCTCGCTGGCAAGCGCATCATCTGGCGCGGCGAGCAGCTCGCTGCGGATGACATCGATTGCCGAGCGCTGTCATCACGGCAGGAGAGAGGAGAGTCCTATGTCTAATGCAAGCGGATTCGGCCTGCAGCAGGCGCGCACCATCATCAGCGAGTTAGAACAGTTTCTGGCCGATCTGAAGCAGGAAGATGGGTTGAGCGAAAACACCATCACCTCGTACCGTTGCGATTTGCGCACGGCGGGAACCGCCTTGAGCCAAGATCTCACGGCCATCACCACCAGCGATATCCAACACTTTCTGGCCAGCCGGCAAGAACAGCCGGGCACGACGAACCGGCGGATTGCGAGTCTGGGCCGGTTTTTCCGCTGGGCGCTGGCGCGCGGGTATATCAGCCATAATCCGGTCGAGCAGATCAACAGCCGGATTCCGACCGAACACCATCCGCAACCGATTGCCAACGAGGCCGAACTGCGCGCGCTGGATCAGGCGATCGCAACCGCGCCGCAACCCTACCGGCTGATCTTCACCCTATTGCGCGAGATCGGCATTCGCACCGACGAGGTACTCAACCTCAACCTTGGCGATGTCATCCTTGAGCCGGGGCGCGAGATGTTGCTGGTGCGCGACAGCAAGAGCGGG
This sequence comes from Chloroflexus sp., assembly GCF_034431535.1. Classification (GTDB taxonomy): domain Bacteria; phylum Chloroflexota; class Chloroflexia; order Chloroflexales; family Chloroflexaceae; genus Chloroflexus. The sequence goes on from NZ_DAOUDC010000066.1 coordinate 29,216, forward strand.
AATAAACGGATGATTGCGCTGACCCCTGACGCGATGCCTCGTTCGTTGCGCGGGTTGCGCAGTTGGGTGCGCGAGATGGAGCATTTGCCGCCCGATACGCCACTCTTCCGGTCGTCACGCGGCACGCGCGCATCGTACGATACGCTGCACCGGCGCTGGGTGGCGGTATGCAAGGCGGCCCGGCTGATCGATATTGTCGATGGGCGCGAACAGCCGCGCTACACGTTGCATCATCTACGCCACACCGCTGCCGCCGAGCTGATCACGTTTTACCCAGAACAGGTGGTGCGCCGGATTTTGGGCCATCGCGATCCGCGCTCAACCCGCCGCTACAGCGAGCTAGTGCGCAACCAGCCACGAGCCGCCGAGCGGACGGCCAATCTACACACGCCACCCCGGCGCGAGGCAATGTGAGGTTACGACAACGGTGCGGCGAGGAAGGCGCGGATGGCCGCATACGTCGGGCCATACCCCGGCCCGCGCAGCATATTGTGATTCGTGCCGGGAATGAGCTGCATTTGCACGAGACCCGGCGACGCAGCGGCCAGTAGTTCGGCTTGCACTGCCGGCGGTACAATCGTGTACTCCGGTTCGGCCAGCAAGATCAGCAGCGGCGCCTGCACCAGTCTAATCCGCGGCGCCAGCGTCCAGTCTTCTGGCATAAGGAATAAGCCGGCCACTTGCTCGTAGCGGCACTCGACTAACGCCTGCGCTTTCCAATAGTAATCGCACGGATGCCAATCCGGGTTGGTCTCGCGCAACATCGGCAAGGTCACTTCCGGCGGCTCACCCACCCCCCGGCTAAACTGCGGCAGCCACGACGGGGTCACCGCCGCTTCTTGCCGGATCAGTGGATCGACCAGCACGGCCCGCCGTACAGCGGCCCGCGCCGGATGGTCGCTGCTCAGCAAGGCCAGCGTCGTCGCCCCGCCCCACGAATGGCCAACCAACGCTATGTCGCTCAGGGCCAAGGTCTGGATCAGATCACCCACAATGTTCGCCACCGTATCAATATCGTAGGCCGGGCTCAGATCGCTCTGGCCATGGCCGGGCATATCAATCGCGATCACCCGCCAGCCTTCAGCGGCCAAATCGGCCCCCAACCGCCAGAGGGTAACGGCGCTGCTGGTGATACCGTGGCAAAGCAGCACGGTGGGGCCGGCGTTGGGCCATTCGAGAAAACTGACCCGGCCATGGCCAAGTTGGACAAAGTGGCGTTGGGCATTGATGCGGCATGGTTCGGTCATTGGCTTGCTCCCTCTGGCGCAATGGTGACGAAATCGGCCAGCACCGCCTTAAGCGCCGCTAATGATGTTTCCTGAATGTACATCATGTGGCCGGCAGGGTAGAAGCTCTCGCTGATCTGGCTGCGCAACGCCGGCTCGAGGGCGAGATGGTTGAGCGTATAGCGAGTGGCGAAGTAGGGTGTCGCCAGATCGTAGTAACCGCTAGCGACATGCACCCGCAACGCCGGGTTGCGGTGCATCGCTCGCCGCAGCGTCTCGGCGACATCAACGTAGCGGTTTTGGTGATCGTTGAAACTCCACGGCCACACCCGCTCGGTGAGGATTTCGTAGGGCAGATCGCTGCTAAAGCCCAACTGCTCGCGCACATAATGGTTGAGCGCGGCAGTGTAGGGGCCGGTAATCGCGGCGAGGCTCGGATCGAATTCAACCGTCTCGCCTACTGCGTCGCGGTCGCTACCGGTAAACCGGCTGTCGAGCCGGCCCACCGTGCGGTACTGGTCGCGCAGCAACTCCTTCACAAATCGATCGTCGCGAATCCGCAAGCGCGAGCGGGCAATATAGTCGCGGCTGAGACCGGTGTAGCGGGCCAGTTGGGTGACGATGCGATCGAAGGTGGCCGGATCGAGCCGATCGCCCTGCAACAAGGCCAACGCATAGTCGCCGAACGCAAACGCTTCAGCAGCGTGCAGGGTCTCGATCAGATCACGTTGCAATTCCGGTTCGAGCCGGCGGTGATAAAAGGCGGTGGCGGTATAGGCCGGCAAAAAGAGCATGTAAGGCAGATCGTTGCCGTAATCGAACGAGAGGGTCTGAAAGTGCAACACCGCCGAGATCAGCATCAGGCCATTGAGGTAGAGACCGTGCCGTTCTTGCAGATAGCCGGCCAAGCCGGCGGCGCGGGTGGTGCCATAGCTCTCGCCGGCCAGATACTTGGGTGACAGCCAACGCCCGTAGCGGCTAGTGTACAGCCGGATAAAATCACCCACCGACTCGATATCTTTGCGGAAATCGTGAAACTGCTTGGCCGACTCGCCGGCGACGGGACGGCTATAGCCGGTACTGACCGGATCGATAAAGACTAAATCGCTCACATCGAGCAACGAGTACGGGTTAGGCGCGAGACGACCGGGAGGCGGCAACGGCCAGCCCTCTGCATTCAGCAGCACCCGCTGCGGGCCAAGCAAACCGAGGTGCAGCCAGACCGATGATGAGCCGGGGCCGCCGTTGAAAGCAAAGGTAATCGGACGCCGGCTATGATCGCTCACATCATCGCGGGTATAGGCGACAAAGAAGATCCCGGCGCGCGCCTGCTCACCGGCGCTGACACCATCCTTCTCCGCCTCCTCCTTCATAATGATCACGCCGGCGGTGGCCGTATACGCGATCTCAACACCATTGATCACCACCGTGTGTTGGGTCTGCACCAGCTGATCGGCGGGTGGCGTCGCCGGAGCAGCAGCAGGTTGGGTTGTTGTCATGCGATATGCCGTCCGCTATCATCCCACACCAATTCGGCGCGCCCAATGCGCACCAGATCACCATCTTGAACGCCAGCCGCCATCAGGGCCTCGTTAATGCCGCTCGCTTCGAGCACGCGCTGAATCCGGTCAAGCGCCTCGTCTTGGTTGAGATTGCTCATCGCAATCAGGCGTTCGATCTTGACGCCGCGCACCCGGAACGCATCACCTTCGCGCTCGATGGTAAAGGCATTCTCATCAACCGGCGGCAGCGGCCACTCGAGCGGCGGTTCATCAGGATCGACCGGCTCGCGCTGGGGCGGCGGATCGGCGCGCAACAACTCGGCCACCCGCTGCAAGAGCAGTTCGATGCCGGCGCCGGTTGCCGCCGAAATCACAAGCAGATCCTCCGGCGTCACCGGCAAGCGGGCACGCAAGATAGGCAGGTGTTCTTGGGCGGCGGGCAGATCGGCCTTATTGAGCGCCACCACCTGCTTGCGCAAGGCCAATTCAGGCTGGTACAGGCGCAGTTCGGTATTAATCTGCTCGTAGTCATCCCACGGCGCGCGACCATCAACCCCGGCGGCATCGATGATGTGAATGAGCACGCGCGTGCGCTCGACATGGCGGAGAAAATCGTGACCGAGACCGACGCCAGCATGCGCCCCTTCGATCAAACCGGGAATATCGGCCACCACAAACCGCTGCAAGCCAACCTCGACAATACCGAGATTGGGGGTGAGGGTGGTAAACGGGTAGGCGGCAATCTTGGGCCGGGCGGCACTGATCACCGAGAGCAGAGTCGATTTGCCGGCATTCGGAAAGCCGACCAATCCCACATCCGCCAGCATCTTCAGCTCAAGCTCAAGCGTCAACTCTTGGCCGGGTTCGCCCAACTCGGCGAGCCGCGGCGCTTGGCGGGTAGGGGTGGCAAAATGGATATTACCCAAGCCGCCGCGTCCGCCGCGCGCGGCGAGCAGGCGCTGGCCGGGCCGGGCAAGATCGACGGTATAGGTCACGCCATCGATTGTGGCCCGCACCACCGTACCGGGAGGCACAGGCACAACGACATCGGCGCCATTGCGGCCATGCATCGCATTCTTGCCGCCGTGACCACCATTCTCGGCGACAAACTTGCGCTGATAGCGAAAGTGCAGCAGGGTATTGTATTCAGGGTCGGCGACGAGGTAAACGTGGCCGCCGCGCCCGCCATCGCCGCCATTGGGGCCGCCGCGCGGCACATACTTCTCGCGGCGAAAGGTCGCTGCGCCGTTACCGCCATTGCCGGCCCGCACCACAATGGTTGCCTGATCAAAAAAATCGGTTGTCATACGCAAACAGCTTGAGGCGCGTTGCACCGCGCCCGGTTTTTGTCCACTAACAATCATACAAATACGTTGATTTCTCAGTAGGCTTCCCCTGCATACGTCAAGGGGATGGGCGTAAGGGGGTGCAAATCTCGCGATACCGCACAATGCCAAGGGAATGAGCAAACCGTTACCAGCGCCAAGCAAGCGGGCGTTGTTCACAATGAAGGTTACGCCATAAGCCTTACCACAAATGTGTAACGTTGGGCAAAAAAACTGCTTCCTCGATCAAGCCATTATGGAGTGCGGCAGTTTAATTGCCGCACTCCATAGAGGAGCCGTTTCTTATGGATGATCACGCATTCACCACATGCACCGCGCCGTTACAGCAGGTGATCAGCCCAACCACATCGCAACGGATTGGAAACCGGCCGCTATGAGGGGTTACAAACCCGCCGCTACGCTTTGGTTTCGCCCTCGGTTTTGGCGTCATTGCGCGACTCTTCGTCGCCCTTCACCGCCTTGCGAAACTCGCGGATGCTGCTGCCGAGCGCGCCGCCGAGGCCGGCCAGCTTGCCGGCGCCAAAGATCGCAATCACGATCACGAGGATAATTAACAGCTCACCCCAGCCAAGACCACCAATCATAACCTGCACTCCTTCCTCGTGCAACCGGCGCGCACCAGCGATGCGCGTCCCGAATCATTATACCCCAGCGCGGGGGTGTGTCAACGTAAGCGGTGACAGTTGGTGTTGGGCATCGCCGCCAAGCAACCCCGCTAGCGACCGATCCCTACACCGTTACCGCCTCGCGATAGGCCGCCAGCGTCTTGGCGGCGGTATCCGCCCACGAAAAGCGGCGGGCGCGGGCCAAGCCGCGTTGGCGCAATTCGGCACGGAGATCGACATCAACCAACACGCACCGGATCGCCTCGGCCAGCCCGATCGTGTCGGTAGGCGCGACCATCAACCCCGCATCACCAACCACTTCGGGCAAGCTCGACGTATTGGAAGTAATCACCGGCGTGCCGCAGGACATCGCCTCAAGCGGCGGCATACCAAACCCCTCATAGATCGACGGAAAGACGAAGACGGTAGCCGCCGCATACCAGAGCGGTAACTCCTCTTCGGGAAGATAGCCGGCAAACTTCACCCGATCACGCAGATTCAACTGTTCCAGCCGGGCAAAGATCGGCTCGTACATCCAACCCTTGCCGCCACCGATCAACAACGGCACATCAGGCACGCTCCGGCTCACCAGCGCGAACGCCTCGAGCAGCGTGGTCAGATTCTTGCGCGGCTCCAGCGTGCCGACATAGAGCACAAATCGCTCTGGCAAGCCATGGAAGGCGCGCAATTGTTCGATAGCTGCCGGCGCTGGCGGGCGGAAATGGCTGCGGGCGGCGTTCGGCGTCACGATCACCCGCTCAGGCGGAATGCCGAGTAGCCCAACCACTTCGCGCTTGGTATGTTCGGAAACCGCCAAAATCCGGCTCGCGCGGCGAGCGCTCAACCGGGTCGCCAAATCGAGATAAATGCGGTTATAGGCACGAAACGTCTGCGGGAAGCGGATAAAGGCCAGATCGTGGATCGTGATCACCGTCGGCACCGGGCTGAGCAGGGGGGCCACGTTGAGGCAGCCGTGGTAGAGATCGGCCCTGCCGCACAAGATCAGCGGCGCAATCCCCTGTTCCCATGGAATCCGCACCCGCGGATTGATCGTCGGCAACCGGGACGGCTTCACGACAAAATTGGCCGGCAAACCCAGCGCCGTCTGATCAAGGCCGCGGGTAGTATACACAGTATAGTGATTGACGCGATCGATCTGGGCCAAATGGAGCAACACCTGCTCGATATAGTGCGAAACGCCAGCCCGGCGAAACGAACGGGTATGAGCAAGGAGGTGGGCATTAACGGCAATGCGCATAGCAACAAACAATTCTTACGGCGTAGCAGCGGTAACGGTATCGTAGCGATGGTGCGGCACCAAGCCCCAATCGCTGAAGGGAAAATAGATCAGCCACGCCTGCCCGACCACTCGATCGAGCGGCAGCGCATCCCATTCTCGCGAATCGGAGCTATTACCGCGATTGTCTCCCATCACAAAAATCGAACCGGGCGGCACGGTGATCGGCCCCTGCGCGCAGGGATAACCGCCGAGACAGTAGGTAAACGCGCCGCGCAAGTAGGGCTCGTCGAGCAGCTCGCTATTGACATAGACCCGGCCCTCGCGGAATTCGAGCACATCGCCGGGCAAACCGATCACGCGCTTGATATAATCTTTCCGCACATCACGCGGATACTCAAAGACCACAATATCGCCGCGTTGCGGTGGGCGGAAGGGATAGACCACCCGCGGCGGCAAATCGGCTTGGCCGGGGAGCAGGCGTAGCGGCGCATTCAAATCAAAGTGAAAATAGATCAGTTTATTGACCAGAATGTACTGGCCTGTATGAAGCGTCGGCTCCATACTTGAGCCTTCGATCTTAAAATTCTGCACCACGCCGCGCACGATCAGAAAGACCAGCAGAATAAAGATCGCCGTCTCGAGCAATTCGCGTACCACATAGCGCAACGGCGCGCGCGGATGGCGCACCGGCTTAGCCTCAAGGGGAGGAACCAATGGATCGGGTGAAGAATGACTGTCACTCATAACACCGTTTTGCGCGCTCTATGCTACACTACAGGGTAGAGCGCAAGGCGAGAATGGCGCGCGGAGGGAAGGTTTCCCTCCGCAATCACTGGCATTATACTCGAACGCGGGGCAAATTGCCAATCCATACCGATGGGTGATGGCGTGAAGCGCTGCAAACAATGCAAAGCGAGAAAGGTCTTGAGGAGCGATGATGAAGCGCCGGTTGATAGCTTTCCGTTTGGCTGGCCGGCAAATCGCGCTATTACCAGTATCCTGTGCGTGTTCGGAGCGGATGCTGCCCAGATTCATCCCGCTGGGTGCAAGGATGGACAGGACACATAAGCGCAGATGTGGTTGATGGCTTTGGGAGGCGCTGGTTCGCCCTCACCCCTAGCCCCTCTCCCACTGACACGGGCGAGGGAGCGGAGAGTCGAGCGGCGAGGCATTGCACAACGATCAACGGTTGTACTCGACTAAATGTTCTGCCCGCCCCTCAACCCCGCTGGGTTTCAGGGTAGACAGAACGTAGGAGCATCGATGTGATTGATGGCTTTGGGATGCACCGGTGTACCCTCACCCCCAGCCCCTCTCCCACTGACACGGGCGAGGGAGCGGAGAGTCGAGCGGCGAGGCATCGCACAACGATCAACGGTTGTACTCGACTAAATGTTCTGCCCGCCCCTCAACCCCGCTGGGGGGGAGGAGCGAGCATAAGCGTTCGTTTGGCACTCGCGCACCTTGCTTAAAGATAGAGGAAAGCTGAGATTATGTCATCGCTGGCCACCTTAGCACAGCCGCTTGCCGAGGGTAGCTTTCAGTGTCTAGCCTGCCAATGGCGTTGCACACTCGCGCCGGGAGAGGTTGGGCGCTGCCAAATGCGCGTCGGGAGCGCCGATGGGATCAAGCTGCTGAATCATGGCATGATCAGCGGCGCCGCCATCGGCCCGATCGAAGATCACCGGCTCTGGCACTTCTTTCCCGACACCATTGCGTTGACCATCGGCGGCTGGGGCTATGCGTTGCCGGTTGATCAACAACGCGGCCAATACGGCGCGTTGCCCACTGACCCAGCCAAACAACGACGGCTTGACCCGCAGCGCGCTGCCGACTTCGCGCTCGAACGGCTCTGCCGTGGCGTGGTGTGGGCGTTTGGCGAGCCGGCAGTTAACTTTGAATACCTGCTCGCCTTGCTGCAACTGAGCCGCGCCGCTAGCCGCTACACCGCTATTGTCACCAGTGGCATGCTGAGCAGCGAGGCGCTGAGCGAGTTAGGGCCGTACCTGCACGGCGTCAGCCTTGATCTGCGCGGCTTTTCCGATAATGCGTACCAACGGCTGGGCGGGATCAGCAACTGGCGGCAGATTTTGCGCTTCGCCGAAGAGGCGCAACAACGCTGGCAGTGCCATATCGAAGTAACGACCCGCATCCACCACGGCGTCAATGATCATCCCGACGAGCTGCGCGAGATGGTCAGTTGGATCAAGACGACCCTCGGCGAGGGCACGCCATGGCACGTCTTGCCGGGTGATGCCGGCAGTGAGACCGCCGCGGCGACTATGCGCGCGCGCCGGATCGGGCACGAGAGCGGGTTGCAGTTTATCTATGGACCGGAACCCAACCAAACCACCCGTTGCCCGGTGTGCCAAGCCACCCTGATTAGCCGGCAGAACGGGGTGAGCCGGAAGGTGGGGCTTGATGGTAATCGCTGCACCAGTTGCGGTTACGCGGCGAATTTGTATTTGTCGATTTTTAAGGTACATCGGGGATGATGGCGACGCGATCATCTCATGGAACAATCAGCCATGCGCAAGCCTGAGATTATGAGTCCCGCCGGCTACTGGCCGCAATTGCACGCCGCGATTGAAGCCGGCGCCGACGCGATCTATTTTGGGTTGACCCATTTCACCGCCCGCGCCAAGGTGGGTTTTACGCTTGATGAACTGCCAGAGGTGATGAAGACGTTACACCGGCGGGGGGTGAAGGGGTATGTCACCTTCAATACGCTCGTGTTTGACCACGAGTTGCGCGCGGCGGCGACGGCGCTGGCCGAGATTGCCGCTGCCGGAGCCGATGCGATTATCGTGCAAGATGTAGGTGTTGCGGCGCTGGCCCGCCGGATCGCGCCTGATCTGCCAATTCACGGCAGCACCCAGATGAGTATTACTAGCGCCGAGGGAGTAGTCTTGGCCGCTCGCTACGGCGTGTCGCGGGTGGTCTTGGCCCGCGAGCTCTCGCTAGCCGAAGTCGCGGCGATTCGCGCCCACAGCCCGATCGAACTGGAAATCTTCGTCCACGGCGCGCTCTGTGTCTCGTATTCCGGCCAGTGCTTTTCATCCGAAGCATGGGGCGGGCGCAGCGCCAACCGCGGCCAGTGCGCCCAAGCCTGCCGGCTGCCGTACGATCTGATCGTTGACGGCCAGCAGCACCCGCTCGGCGCAGCTCGTTACCTGCTCTCGCCCGGCGATTTGGCAGCGATTGATGAGATGGCGACAATTGCTCGCCTCGGCGTGAGCGCGCTCAAGATCGAGGGCCGCTATAAAGACGCCGAATACGTGGCGATTACCACCGACGCCTACCGCCGCGCGCTCGATGCAGCGTGGGCCGGTCTGCCGCCCGATCTGACCAGCGCCGACCGGTTGCACCTCGAACAGGTCTATTCGCGTGGGTTAGGGCCGCACTTCTTGCGCGGCACCAACCATCAGGCGGTCGTGGAGGGTCGCGCGCCGCGCCATCGCGGCTTATTGATGGGCCGGGTAGTGCGGGTGCGGCCAGACGCCATTCTCATCGCGCCGGAACCGGGCCGCGAGGCGGCGCCGCTTAAGCCCGGCGATGGGGTGGTGTTCGATGCCGCCGATTGGCGCAGCCCGGAAGAGACGGAAGAGGGAGGGCGCATCTTTACCGTCAACCCGGTAGGCGACGGCCTGCTGGCGCTGACCTTTGCCAAAGGCGCGGTCAACCCGCGCCGCATTCGCGCCGGCGATCTGCTCTGGCGCACCAGCGACCCGCAAACCGAACGGGTGGCCCAGCCATTCGTGCAGCCAGCCGCACCGGTGCGCCGCCAGCCGGTGCGGGTGGAAGCTGTCGCCCGCACTGGCGCGCCGCTCGAACTGCGCTGGACGCTGGTTGACCGGCCAGACCTCACAGTTACGGTGCAGAGTGCGGAACCACTGGCAACAGCCCAAAATCGCCCGCTCGATGAAGCGACGTTGCGCGACCAGTTGGGCCGCTTGGGTGACACGGCCTACCAGTTAGCCGAACTGGCTGCCGTGATCGAGGGCAACCCATTCGCACCGGTTTCGCTGCTCAACCAGTTGCGCCGGCAAGCGGTCGCTGCCCTCGCCGAACTACAAGGCCAACCGCCAGCCATCACCATCCACGACCCGGTGCGCGTTCTCGACGAGATGCTGGCCGCCGTAGCGCCGGACGCGCCGCCGGACACTACCCAGATCCATCTGCTCATCCGCTCGCCTGACCAACTCGCAGCGGCGATTGCCTTGCGTCCAGCCAGCATTACGCTCGACTACCTCGATTTGGAAGGGCTGAAGCCGGCGCTGGCGCAAGTGCGCGCCGCTGGCATCGCCGCTCGCATCGCCGCGCCGCGGGTGCTCAAGCCGGAAGACGAGCGCGTCGTGCGCTTCTTGCGCAAACTCGACGCACCGCTCTTGGTACGCTCGACCGGCCTGCTCGAAATGTTGCGCGACGATCCGGCGGTGGGATTGACCGGCGATTTCAGTCTGAATGCAGCGAACATTCTTACCGCCGATTTGCTGCTAGGGCTAGGTTTGCAACGGCTTACCCTGACGCACGACCTCAACGCCGAGCAGATTGCGCATCTCGCCGAGCGGATCGGCGGCAGCCGGTTGGAAGCGATCGCCTACCACCACCTGCCCGTCTTCCACACCGAACACTGCATCTTCTGCCGCTTCTTGTCGAACGGCACCAGCTACAAAGATTGTGGTCGCCCATGCGAACGGCACCGGGTGGCGTTGCGCGACGCGCATGGCCGCGCCCACCCGGTGATCGCTGATGTCGGCTGCCGCAACACTGTGTTCGGCGCCGAAGCGCAAGAGGCGAGCAAATACCTCGACCGCTGGCGCGCTGCTGGCATTGCCCACTACCGGCTCGAATTCGTGCATGAATCGGCAGCGCAGATCACCGCCGTCACCGAAGCGTTCTGCGCCTATCTCAACCAGCAGATCGACGCTGCCGAATTGGGCCGGCGCTGGCGGCAGAGCGCGCCGCAAGGCGTGACCGAAGGCAGCTTCTTTGTGCCATCGAGCTACCAGTACATTCCGTTGATGTAAGGAGATTAGCCATGGCCGAGAGTTTGTGGGATCAACTGGCAGCGCGGCTAGTTGATGCGCTCGGCGCGCAGCGCGGCGAATTGGTCGAGGTGCGCGATGAGGCGGGTAATCAACGCCTGCTGCACGCTGTCTTGCTGGCGTTGGAAGGCATCGGCGCTGAGCCGCTGGTCGCTATTCTGCCAGCGCAGCATATCGAACGACTGTTGGCGACAACCTCGCCAGACATCCTCGCTGAACGTGACCGGCGGCGAATAGAGTGGCTACAGCGCGTGGATCGCTCGCTGGCCTTGATCGGCGCACAACCCGATCTACGCCGCGTGCCGGACGAAGCGTTGCGCGCGTTTACGACCACGTACAACCAGCTCGAAGTGATCCGGCGCGAACGCCGCATCCCGCAAGTGATCGCCGCCATCCCCACCATCGGCAAAGCGGCCCAGCTCGGCCTCAGCCACGAAGATTTGGAACTGCGCATCATGCCGGCACTGCTGGTTGATCCGGCAACGTTGGTCGCAGCCAGCGAGCGGGTGCAGAGCGTGCTGGCAACGGCCAAGACCATCACCATTACCAGCGGGCCGGGGTACGAACTGCGCGTGCAGCATGGCGAGCGGTCATGGCTGCGCGATGCAGGCCGGCTGGAAACGACCGGCGGAACTGCAGGAGCGCTTGTGAGTAACGTGCCGACTGGCTTGCTCTACACCACGATCGTTGAGGAGAGCGCCGAGGGTGATCTCTTCCTGCCGGTGGCCGGCCCAGCGCGCGCCGCCCATCTCCAATTCCACAATGGCCGCCTCACCCGCATTGAAGCGGCCAGCGGCGGCGAACAGCTTGCCGCGCTCTTTGCCCAGCACAGCGGTGAATCGGGCCGGATCGGCGCGATCGGGATCGGCCTCAACCCACACCTGCGCCAGCCGATTGGCTGGCTGCTAGTTGACCGGCACATTCAGGGGGCGATCAGCGTCTCGTTTGGTGAAAACCGGTATCTCGGCGGGGCAAATGTCTCGTCGCTCGCGATTGACTTCGCCACCACCGCCGCCAGCCTGCGCGCCGATGATTGGGTGATTGTGGATGGGGGCAGATTGGTGGTATAGGGGATTGACACTCACCCCTAGCCCCTTTCCCTATACGCTTCAAGGGCGGACAGAGCATCTGACCCGGAACCGGCCCTTCAGAGCCGGGCTATGGTTACGAAGCCCGCTGCACGGGCTGATGCCTGCCCCCCCGACCCCCTCTCCCACCTCACGGCGGAAGAGGGGGAGCCGCTGGATGGCGATCAGGGCATTGCGGTTATATGCGTGTCCTCATGTCATTGCGAGGGCGCGCGGCGCTCGAAGCAATCCCCTGCTTCTACGGGAACGATGCCTGCACGGACTGAATAGGACGCCTCTCTCCCGCGCTAGTGGGAAATGACTCAGAGGGAGGAATACGGCAGTTTCACTGCCGCACTCCATAAAGCATCTCGCTACAAGCAGGAAAAGGGAGAGCCGCTTTTTTCACGATATGAACCATTGCGCAGCCATAAATGCTCTCGTTACACGAGGAGCGATCTGCTGCGACAGTTGCCAGCAACATATTGCTATTCTTTATTTGCTCACCCACCCTGCTGCGCAGCGGCCACGATCCGGCCCTGCGCAACCAGTTCGCTAATGGCGGTGATGTAGGGATGCAGCAGCGTATCCGCGGCCACAAACGGCACGTGGCGGCGGATCAGCTCGTAGACCGGGCCGGTTCCACGGCCCAGCCGGGCTTGCGCCCCTAGCTCTTGGCGGCGGAAATCAATGCCCTGCGCTGCGGCAAACAGCTCTAGCGCCAACATCTGGCTGACATTATCGAGAATCGTGCGCAGTTTGAGGCCGGCGGTCAGGCCCATGCTGACATGATCTTCGACGTTGGCCGAGGTGGGAATGCTATCAACGCTGGCTGGATGGGCCAGAACTTTGTTTTCGGTCGCCAGCGCCGCCGCCGTATACTGCACAATCATAAAGCCGGAATTGAGGCCGCCGGCGCGGGTGAGAAAAGCCGGCAAAACGTGCGTATTCGAGGCTTCGTCAGTCAGCCGCATCAGTCGCCGCTCGGCGATATTGCCCAACTCGGCCACTGCCAACCCCAAATAATCGAGCGCAATCGCTAGCGGCTCGCCGTGAAAATTGCCGCCGGAGATGACCTCAACCGTACCATCATCACTCACAAAGAGCAGCGGGTTATCGGTGACAGCGTTCAATTCAATCTCAAACACCCACCGCGCATAGGCGATCGCGTCGCGCACCGCGCCATGCACCTGCGGAATGCAGCGCAAGGTATAGGCGTCTTGCACGTGGCGCGGGTCGTTGTTGCGGACAAATTCGCTGCCGGCCAGCAACTGGCGCAAGTGCGCCGCACACTCGATCTGGCGGGGGAACGGACGCAACGCATGCAAACGCTCATCAAAAGCCGCTGGCGTGCCGTAGAGCGCTTCAAGGCTGAGACAGCCGGCAATATCGGCAGTAGCGCTAAGCAACTCGGCGCGCGCGGTTTCGAGCACGCCGAGCGCACACATCACTGCGGTGCCGTTCGTCAAGGCCAAGCCCTCTTTGGCCGCCAGCGTGAGCGGCTGCCAACCGAGCCGTTCAAGCACAGCGGCGGCTGGCATCACCTCACCCTGCCATTCAACCTCGCCCAACCCGATCAGCGGCAGCGCCATGTGAGCCAACGGCGCTAAATCACCGCTCGCGCCGAGCGAGCCTTTGCTGGGGATACGAGGATGCACCCCGGCGTTAAGCAGATCGATCAACCGTTCGAGGGTCGCAAGACGGACACCCGAATGGCCGCGGGCAAGAGTGTTAGCCCGGATCAGCATAATGGCGCGGGTGGTAGGAACATCAAAGACCGGCCCCACCCCCACCGCGTGGCTCACCAGAATGTTGTACTGCAACTGCTCAACCTGCTCAGGCGCAATCACGCGATCCTTAAATGCGCCGAAGCCGGTGGTAATGCCATACGCCACCACCCCACGCGCCAGCAGATCTTGCACCGCTTGCGCCGCCCGTTCTACCCGCTCATGGGCAGATGGCGCCAAACGCACTGCCGGCGCGTCGGGTTGGCCATAGGCCACTGCCAATACCTGTTCGATGGCCAGACTAGCTCCATCGAGAAGAATGTCGTTCATAACACCTCGGTCGTTCATACTAAAAGGGCTGTCGGCCCGCATGAGACACCGTTACCCTCACCCCCAGCCCCTCTCCCGCTGGGGCGAGAGAGGGGAGTCTTATTCAGTTCGTGCCGGCATCCTTCCCGCTGAAGAATGACATTTAGGATACGCCCCGCTCCGCCGCTGTTATGACGCAGAAACCATCACTCACTCTCCCCGACCACGACCTGCCCGCGCTTGATTACCCGCTCGATTGGCGACCCGCCCAATTCGTACATCAACCAGCGATAATCCGCTTCGGCCAGCACCAGCAGATCGGCCTGCATGCCCGGTATAATCGCGCCAACCCGGCCACCCAAGCCGATCGCATGCGCGGCATTGACCGTCGTCGCTAGCAATGCCTCGGCGGGGAGCATGCGCATGTAGCGGCAGGCGATCGCCATCGTCAACGGCAACGACAGCGACGGCGCCGAACCGGGGTTGGCGTCGGTGCTGAGCGCCACGGCGACGCCAGCGTCGATCATCTGGCGAGCGGCGGCAACGTGGCTCAGACCGAGGTTGAGCGAGACTAATGGCAACAAGACGGCGACCGTAGCGCTCGCGGCCAACGCCGAGAACATTACCGGACTCGTTACGTCGAGATGATCGACCGAGGTTGCGCCGAGTTCGAGCGCCATCGCCAACCCACCCAACTCGGCAAACTCGTCAACGTGCGCCTTAAGCGGAAATCCGAGCGCCTGCGCCGCAGCCAACACCCGCCGGCTTTGGGCCACATCGAACGCGCTGCGCTCGCAGAAGACATCGGCGAAGAGCGGGATGCCGCGGGCGGCAAACGACGAAACGCGGTACCAGTCGCAGGCAAGAGGCAACATCTCTTCAATCACGAGATCGACATAGGCATCCGCTCGTCCGGCAAACTCCGGCGGCACCGCATGGGCCGGCAAGAAGGTCGGCACGAGTTCGACCGGTTGGGCGGCGGCCAGCAACGCGATTGCCGCCAACTGGCGCAGCTCAGCATCACGTGCGAGACCATAGCCGGTTTTGACTTCAGCAGTCGTGGTACCGAGGCGCAACATCTGCTGCAGGCGGGGCAGCGTCGCCTCAACCAACTCGGCGGTCGTGGCGGCGCGGGTGAGGCGCATCGTGCGCAGAATCCCGCCGCCGGCAGCCATGATCTCTTGGTAGGTCGCGCCAGCGCAGCGTTGTTCAAACTCGGCCACCCGATCGCCGGCATAGACGATATGGGTATGGCAATCGACCAGACCGGGGCAGACGGCGCGGCCACGGGCATTGACCTCACGGACTGGGTGAAACCGGCGGCGCAGGTCGGCGCTTGGCCCCACGGCGACGATCGTCGTGCCGCGGATCGCTACTGCACCGTCGCTGATGATGCCAAGCTCGCGCATGGCCGCACCCCGGCGGGGGCCGGGAGGGCCGGTACAGGTAACCACCTGCGCGGCGGAATGGATAAGCAGGTCGCAAGGTTCCATGATGTTCCTCGAAAAGGCGGGCGCCACATCGACTACGGCGCGAGCATCGGCATATCGATCCCGTGGCGGTGAGCGAAGGCAATCGCTTCCGGGTAGCCGGCGTCGGCGTGACGCACCACCCCCATACCGGGATCGGCCGTCAACACCCGTTCGATCCGGCGAGCCGCTTCGGGCGTGCCGTCGGCCACAATCACTTGCCCGGCGTGGATGCTGTAGCCAATCCCCACCCCACCGCCGTGATGGATGCTGACCCACGTCGCCCCGCCAACCGCGTTGATCAATGCGTTGAGCAACGGCCAATCGGCGATCGCATCGGAACCGTCACGCATACCTTCGGTTTCGCGGTTGGGACTCGCCACCGAGCCGGCATCGAGATGATCACGCCCAATCACAATCGGCGCTTTCACGGCGCCGCTGGAAACCAGATCATTAAGCAGCAAACCAGCTTTAGCCCGCTCGCCATAGCCGAGCCAGCAGATCCGGGCGGGCAGACCCTGAAACGCCACGTAGTCGCGGGCCAGCCGCAACCAGCGGCCAAGATGCTCGTCGTGGGGGAACAACTCACTGATTGCGCGGTCGGTCACGTAAATATCTTTGGGTTCGCCAGAGAGGGCTACCCAACGGAACGGCCCCTTCCCTTCACAGAAGAGCGGGCGAATGTAGGCCGGCACGAAACCGGGGTAGCTAAAGGCATCGCTCACGCCGGCATCAAAGGCGCGCTGGCGCAGATTGTTGCCGTAATCAAACACGACGCAACCGCGCCGCTGCCATTCAAGCAACACGCGCACGTGCTCGGCCATCGAAGCCATCGCGCGGCGGTCGTACTCTTCGGGGTCGCGTTCGCGCAACTCGGCGGCCTCGGCCAGCGACAATTCGGCGGGAATATAGCCATAACGCACATCGTGGGCGCTGGTCTGGTCGGTCGCCACATCAGGAGTGACACCCCGGCGGAGCATGTCGGGCAACACCTCGCTCGCATTGCCGATTAACGCAATCGAGAGCGGCTTACCGGCAGTGCGAGCCTCTTCGGCCCACGTCATCGCCTCTTCCAGATCATCGCTCAGCCGGTCAACTTGGCGCAAACGCAACCGGCGCTCAGCCCGCCAGCGATCAATCTCAACGGCAATCAATACGCCTTCATTCAGCGTCACCGCCAACGGTTGCGCGCCACCCATCTCGCCCAAACCGGCCGTCACCACCAGCTTGCCGCGTAGCGTCCCCCAACCAGCCGAGCGGGCCAGCGCGCCAAAGGTCTCGTAGGTGCCTTGCAAAATACCCTGCGTACCGATATAGATCCAACTTCCCGCCGTCATCTGGCCGTACATCGTCAACCCAGCCGCCTCCCAGCGATCGAAATTGACCTGCGTCGCCCATGCCGGCACCAGATTGGAGTTGGCCAGCAACACCCGCGGCGCATCGGGGTGGGTGCGGAACACGGCGACTGGCTTACCCGACTGCACGAGCAGCGTCTCGTCGGGTTTGAGCCGGCGCAGCGTGGCAAGGATGGCGTCAAAGCATTCCCAATTGCGGGCCGCGCGCCCGCGCCCGCCATAGACGATCAGGTTGTCAGGGTCAAACGCTACATCGGGGTCGAGGTTATTTTGGATCATGCGGTACGCCGCCTCGATCTGCCAATTGGCGCAGGTCAAGGTCGTACCGCGCGGCGCGCGGATGGTGCGAGTCATAACGTACCTCCTTGTACGGTGAAGGCATGCGTTGCCGGTATGACGCTATGGTACCGTGAAATGAGGCGTGAGGCAAGCGTGTGCCGAACTCAGCAACGCTCATCTAGCCCGCTTGCACCGCCGCATAACGATGAAAGATGGTTGCCGCATTCTCGCTCAGAGCCGGTCCGTGACCAAAGCAGAGGGTCGTAAACTGGCAGCGATCGAGCCGGGCCAGACTGTGGGCCGCTGCCGTTTCATCTTCGAGCACAATCGGCGACTGCAAGCCCTTGCCGCGATACATCACCGCATCGGCGGCGAAGAGCACCTGCTGCGCCGGCCAGCGCAGCCCGATCTGTCCGGCGCTATGGCCGGGAATATGGATCACTTCGAGACCACCGGCGACCGGAATCACCGTGCCATCGGTGACCAGCCGATCAACGCGAGCCGGCGTGAACGTGGCCGGCATCAGCCATTTACCCACACCAAACGCCAGCCGGTTAAACCAACCATTGGCGCTATGCGCCGTTGGCCGCAGCGCCTGCCCTTGCCCAACCAACTCAGCATCGAGCGGGTGCATCCAGACCGCGGCGCTAGTGAGTGCTTGCAGCGTGGCCAGATTACCGGCGTGATCGATGTGATGATGGGTGACAATAATGTGCTGCACATCTTCTGGCCGGCGCCCCAGCGCAGCTAACCCAGCCAGCACCCCGACGCCGCGATCGGGATAGCCGGTGTCGATCAGATTCACGCCACTCGCCGTCAGCATGAAAAAGACATTGACCGATCCCAGCGGGATTGGCAACGCCAGCTCGTACAATCCGGGCAGAATCAGGCGCGGCGCTGGCATAAAGGGTGCTCCTTTTTTTCAATGATGGAGACGGACAGACGTCCGTCGCTACGGCGATTTGGTGTGCTGGTGTTGACCTCACCCTCGATCCCTCAACCCCGTTGGGGGAGGGGTAGTCCCCTTTCGGGGGTAGGTATTTCATCGGATCACCTCCTGCTGCGAGAACCGGTGCTCGGTGGCCATCGGTGCGGACGGGTGATCCCGCGCGCGAGGGCGGGGTCATCGGCCACGGTTCGGGAACCACCTGCTGTGGCATGGGCAGCGGCGCCTG
>NZ_DAOUDC010000067.1:0-29466 GCF_034431535.1 Chloroflexus sp.
AGTGCCAATGTATCACTTCAAAACACCAAAATCCCCGTGAGGGGATTGAAACAACGACCTCGGCGACCGTTGCTGCTTGCCCGTCTAAGTACTTATCTTCAAAACACCAAAATCCCCGTGAGGGGATTGAAACGTCTTGGTCGAGCCAAAGCACTTCACCGCCGACTGAAGCCTCTTCAAAACACCAAAATCCCCGTGAGGGGATTGAAACAAAGAAGGCTTGAAACGCTCGATCTCCACGACGCAGCACGCCTTCAAAACACCAAAATCCCCGTGAGGGGATTGAAACCTACCATCACGGCAACGGGCCACCAAAAAAATTGAGGCCGGCTTCAAAACACCAAAATCCCCGCAAGGGGATTGAAACTCATATCAATCAAATTAATCTTGCTTGGAATGATGTTGAATTGTCTCAATGTTTTCAGTTTTGTCTGTTTTTAGGTTCGCAGCTCCCCCAAAAGATGGCTTTATTTGCTGTCGTCAGCAAATTTGTGCTGCACGAGATCCGTGATCGTTGCCGTGTTCACCTCACGTCGGCAGAAATGGGTTCACCAGTTATTACAACGGTTTTGCTTGATATTGACTATTTCCTTGCTCAATCCAATGGGACAAAGATAGCGGAAGCGCTCGATTGGGTTGAAACGGCGCATAACGAAATTGAAACAGTTCTTGAAGGGTGTATTACCGATCAACTACGATCTGTGTTTGATGAGGATAAGTAATGACGCTGCTTTTCGCTACAAGCCGTTCAACGGCGATCATTTCACCACCGCTTGTAGGCAGCTTGTTGGCGTATTATACCCTTCGGCCAATGAGCGCACTGACAGTTGATACGAGCCGCCACATCGCTTGGCTGCGAGCGATAGGGGTTGAATTACAGGAGTATGATGAGATTTTGACCTATCTCTTGCAGTTTCTGGTGAATGTGCTCCATATGGCGTTGCAAGCTGTCCGTAAGCACTTTGCCGATCGCCCGATGACGCTGTCGTTTGACTGGCGTGAATATCTTGCGTTTGCTCGAGGGTTGGTCAGCGATTGCGACGTATCATATTCAGCCAAGGCTGCCCGTCGCGCAGCTCATAGCTGCACATAGCTATGGGGCGTTTGGTTTTGCGCGTGGCGTTGCCCAAGCAAAGGAAGGTTTCGCACCGGCTGGCAGTGCCGATGATCACCGCCGTCTGCGCGAACATTTCCAAAGGCACGGAAGGCATTACTGTTGCTCCGCACTTGAATCAGTTGCGGAAATTGCGTAATGATTGTGACTATAACGATTACGTCGCTGCTCTTGATACGCTCGTGCAGCATGCGGTTCAATTAACCGATAAAGTTGTGCGCGAACTAGAAGAGTAGGTTCGTCTGAAGGAACTTTTATACCACTCCCTATACCCCAACTTCCCTGATCAGCCAAATATCCGCCCGTAGACGCTGGTCTTTACCAATACTTCATGGTAGCCTACATCATGTGCCGGCGAAATCCGCCGGTTCTAGCGCATGGCGAGGGGCCTGTGACCACCACTACTCGCGTCGAGCAGCCGGTCGTGTTTGCCGGGTTGACCCGCACCGACCTGACGATGCTGCTGGTTGTGTTGATTTGGGGGGCGAATTTTAGTATTGTCAAAGCTGCCTTAACCGAGATCCCGCCGCTGGCGTTTGCCTCTCTGCGGTTTGCTAGCGCCAGCGGGTTGCTGCTGGCCGTTACCTTCTGGCGCGAAGGGCGGCGCGCGCTGCCCCCTGACCGGGCGACGTGGTGGAAGCTGTTTTGGATCGGGTTTGTTGGCAATACGGTTTATCAGGCCCTTTTTACCTACAGCTTGACCATGACCACGGCGGCGAATGGTTCATTGATTATCGCAACCACGCCGGCCTGGGTGGCGCTGGCGGCTGCCTTGCTCGGTATCGAGCGCGTGCGGGGTATGATGGCTGCCGGTATCGCGTTGGCGATCGGCGGGGTGGCGTTGGTGGTTGCCGAACGCGGCCTTAGCCTCGGCGGGAATGGGTTGTTGGGCGATCTGTTGATGCTCGGCGCGGCGCTGTGCTGGATGATCTATACCCTCGGCGTGCGCACGCTCGGTCAAGGTCTCTCGCCGCTGGCTATTACTGCGTGGACGATGGTCACGGGGGTGCCGGGGATGGTGTTGGTGAGCATTTCTGATTGGGGTCGCGTCCCGTGGGCTAGTGTAAGCGCCAATGCGTGGCTGGGCCTGTTGTATGCGACGTTGCTGGCGTTGGTGCTGGCCTATGTGCTGTGGAATAATAGTGTGCGCGTCGCTGGCAGCGCTCGCACCGCGATTTACGGCTGCGCCATCCCGTTGGTGGCGACGCTGATTGCGTGGCCGTTGCTCGGCGAGCAGCCGACGTGGGTGCAGGGGGTGGGTGGTTTGCTGATTGTGACCGGTGTCTTGCTGACCCGCCGGACGTGATCGCGGTTGTTGCTCGTGGTACTATACTAAACCAAATTGGATGGTGATGTAGCGATGGACAACTGTCCGTTTCTGTCGCGATGCAAAAACACAAAGCGGCATGTAGAGACGGACGGCTGTCCGTCTCAGGCGGGAAGGCCGCAGAGAGTCGCCAAGGATACATAAGTATAAACCTCTGCGCCCTCTGCGGTAAAAACTACACCGCTGCGGTCAATGTGCCCCCACCCTAGTCCTCCCCTTCCGGGGGAGGGAGTCAGGCCCCTCCCCCCAGCGGGGGGGGAGGCCGGGAGGGGGCCATCGTGAAGACGCAGAGGATGACACTCGCAAAGGCGCGAAGGTCGCAGAGGGTTGCTAAGGATACATAAGTATAAACCTCTGCGCCCTCTGCGGTAAAAACGAAACCTCCGCGGTAAACGATCAACCGCCAGAACTGCTGTATGACTGCATGACCACACTGCCAACAACCTACGCCCAACTCCCCCTGACCAGCGTCAGCGCGCTCGGTGCGGCGATCGCTGACCTGCCTGCGCTGGCGGCGCTGGCCGCTGCCTTGCGCCCCGGCTACCAGACGGTGGCCCCCGTGCCGGCGGCGGCCCGTCCGGCGTTGGTGGCGGCGTTGGCCCGCCGGCAGCCGGTGCCGGTGCTCTACGTGACTCTCAGCGCCGAGAGCGCCCAGCGCGCCGCCGATGATCTGCGCCAGTGGTTGGCCCCCGATCAGGTGTGGCTCTTCCCCGCCGCTGATGCGTTGCCCTACGAGCAGATGTCTCCCGGTGCTGAGGTGATCGGACGCCGATTGGCGGTGTTGCGCAGTTTACACGCCGGTGCGGTGAGCGGGGTGATTGTCACCTCGGTCAAGGCGCTGATGCAGCCAACGTTACCGCCTGCTGAGCTAGCTACGGCTACGATCCGGCTGCGGCGCGAGATGCGGCTGCCGGTTGAGCAGGCGGTGCAGACGCTGCTCGCCAATGGCTATCAGCGCGCGGCTATGGTCGAAGCTCCCGGCGAGGTGAGCCGGCGCGGCGCGATTCTCGATGTTTGGCCGCCAGGTGATGAGTTACCGTTGCGCATTGAGTGGTTTGATGATGAGATTGATAGCTTGCGCCGGTTTGACCCGGCCACCCAGCGCAGCGAGCAGCGGTTGGAACAGGCCGAGATCGGCCCGCCCCACGAGACTCCGCTTTGGCGGGTTGCGGAAGCGTTGCGCCGGATCGATGCGATCGATCTGAGCGGGTTGCGCCGCGAGGTGCGCGAGGAGTGGGCCGCCGCCCGCGCCCAGTTGGCCGAGGGCCAGCGGTTTGAAGGCCGCGCGTTCTACGCCCCGTTTTTCGTTGATCAACCTGCTCCCCTGCTCGATTATCTGCCGGCGGGTAGTGTGGTGCTGTTGGCTGAAGCCCATCTGCTCGCCCAGCACGCCAGCGAGATCGACACCCAAGCCGCTGAGTACCGCGATCAATTGGTGGCGCTAGGAGAGTTGCCGTCCGCTTTTCCCCGCCCCTATCTGCGCTGGGAGGGATTGGGACTAGCCGATACCGCGATACTGATCGTCGCCGATCTGAGTCATAACGAGCATGCCGGGGCGCTGGCGCCGCCGCTGTTCGGGGTGCCGCCGCTCTACGGCGGCCAGCTCCGCCGTTTGATCGAGACTATTGTCGAGCAGGTGCGCGCCGGTGAGCTGGTGGTGGCGGTGACTGCTCAAGCCGCCCGCCTGCAAGAGTTGGTCGGCGAGCAGGTGGCCGGAGAGACGCTCACGGGCCGGTTTGTTCCCATCCACGGCGGTCTTGAGGCCGGGTTCACCTTGCCCGATCTGCGCTTGACCCTGCTCACCGATAGCGAGATCTTTGGCATTCGCCAGCGCCGTCCGCTGAGCGAACGGCGACGCAAGGCGAATCGGGCTGATCGCAACGCCTTTTTGCGCTCGCTCAAGCCCGGCGATTACGTGGTGCATATCGAGCACGGAATTGCCGTGTTTGATGGCATGATCCGGCGTACCGTCGGCGAGGTCGAGCGTGAGTATCTGGTGTTGCGCTACGCTGGCGAAGATAAGATTTATGTGCCGGTTGACCAGATCGACCGCGTGACCCGCTACATCGGCGCCGGCGATGGCCATCCCACTCTGACTCGGCTCGGCACTCAAGACTGGGAGCGCACAAAGCGCAAGGTGCGCGCTGCCGTGCAAGAACTGGCTGAAGAATTGCTCCGCCTCTATGCCCAGCGCCAGCTCAAGCCCGGCTACGCCTTCTCGCCCGATAATGAGTGGCAGCGCGAGTTGGAAGCCAGTTTCCCCTATCTCGAAACTGATGACCAACTACGTGCGATTGTTGAGGTCAAGACCGACATGGAAAAGCCGACGCCGATGGATCGGCTGGTCTGCGGTGATGTCGGCTTCGGCAAGACTGAGGTGGCGTTGCGCGCGGCGTTTAAGGCGGTGCAAGATGGCAAGCAAGTGGCGATCTTGGTGCCGACCACGGTGCTGGCCCAGCAGCATTTCGATACCTTCCGCAAGCGCATGGCCGCCTTCCCGGTGACGGTGGAGATGCTCTCGCGGTTTCGTTCGCCCAAAGAACAAGATGCGATCGTGCGCGATCTGGCGCGGGGCAAGATTGACATTATCATTGGCACCCACCGCTTGCTCTCGAATGACGTGGTGTTCCGCGATCTAGGGTTGGTGATCGTCGATGAAGAGCAGCGCTTTGGCGTGCGCCACAAAGAGCGGCTCAAACTGCTGCGCGCTGAAGTTGATGTGCTGACCCTGACCGCGACCCCGATCCCGCGCACGCTGCACATGGCATTGGCTGGGATTCGCGATCTGAGCGTGATCGATACCCCGCCCGAAGATCGCATCCCGATCAAGACCTATGTCGTGCCGGCAGACGATCATCTGGTGCAAGAGGTCATCCGGCGTGAACTCGAACGCGAAGGGCAGGTCTACTTTGTCCATAACCGGGTGCAGAGCATCTACCACGTCGCCGAGCGCTTGCGCCGGCTCGTGCCGGAAGCGCGGATCGCCGTCGGTCATGGTCAGTTGCCCGAACGCGAGCTGGAACGGGTGATGATGGACTTTTTCGAGGGACGCTATGACGTGCTGGTCTGTACGACGATTATTGAGAGCGGTCTCGATGTGCCCAACGCCAATACCATCATCATCGACGATGCGACCAACTACGGTCTGGCCCAGCTCTACCAATTACGCGGCAGAGTGGGGCGCGGCGCGACGCGGGCCTATGCCTACTTGCTCTACCAGCCGGCCCGGTTTATGACCGCTGAAGCGCGCCAACGGCTGGAGGCGATCCAAGAAGCGACTGAATTAGGGGCCGGTTTTCGCATTGCGATGCGCGATCTTGAGATCCGCGGCGCGGGTAATCTGCTGGGAGCCGAGCAGTCGGGCCACATTGCCGCCGTCGGGTTCGACCTCTACTCGCGCTTGCTGGAACAGGCGGTGCGCAAACTCAAGCGCGAGGTAGACGCCGCCGCCGCCGATCAGACCACAACTGTCACCGCGGCTGAGATGGCCGAGAGTCTGCGCTCGCCCACCGTCTCGGAAAAGGTGCTGGTAGCGCCACTGGTGACGATCGATCTCCCGTTGACCGCTTACATCTCGCCTGCCTACATCGCCGACGAGCGCGTGCGGCTGGCGGTGTACCAGCGGATGATCGATGCTGCCACCATCGAGGAGGTGCGCGGCTTGCGCCAAGAGCTGATCGACCGCTTTGGCGGGCCGTTGCCCGAACCGGTGCAGCACCTGATCTTCTGGTTGCAGATCCGGTTGTTGGCGCTGCAAGCGGGGGTGGTCTCGATCACGACCGAAGGCGACATCTTTCTGATCCGGCTGGCCACACTGCTCTCGCCGACGTTGCGCGAACGGCTGCGCCGGCGTTTCCCGCGCGATAAGGCGCTGGCCTTTGGCCAGCAATCGATCCGGCTCGACCGGCGGTTGGCGGGGACGCAGTGGCTTGAACGATTGCTGGCAGTGGTGGAAGCGATGGTGTGAGAGGCGTTACACCTGCACCAACTGCCCGCGCCGGAAAGCGACAATCACTTGTTCGCACTGATACTTCTGCCGCGCGCCGGTAAAGATCACACCATCGTAGCCGTAGCGGTCAAGCCACCACTCCACGGCGGCATCCGTCTCGATATCGAGACCAAGGCTCGCTGCTTCGCGCTGAATCTCCTTCACCTGTTGCTTCCACTGGCCCAGATTGGCCGTAAACGGGCGCTCGATCCGCGCGCGGTAGTGGCCGGGTGTCAACACAAAAAAGCGCTGCAACCAATTCCGCCGTTCAGGCTCAGCGACCTCAACCAACAGCAAACCGCGTCCGGCGGGAGTGCGCTGCTGCACGTCGCCACCCATCAGTTGGTAGGTGCCGCGCACGGCGCTACCGTCAACCCAGCGGTCGGCTTCACCCCGGCTCACCCGCCGGATCGTCTCGCGCAGATCAGAGACGCGCAGAATGCGGGGTGGCGCCATAATCTGGATCGCCGGAATCGGGTGCTCGACCACCGTCTTGCCATCGCTGGCGCGCCACTCGGTATGCGTGATCTTCATCGGCGGATTGCTCCCTTCGCGATAGCGGAAGCCGAGCCGTTCGCGGCCTTCTTCCGCTTCGGCGGTAGCGGCGATAGTCACATGCAATTGCAACCCGCCGCCGCAACCCGGCGCTGGGAACCAGACCCGTTCGGCTACAAAGGTAAACGCCATCCGCAACCCCGCCCGTGCCTGCCGTTCGGTTCGTCGCCAACCTTGGCCACTCAAGCCGCTCCAACCCCCGACGACAGCGCGTAATGGCGCATAGATCGCAACCACCACCTGCGCTGACGGCGGCTCATCGAGCACCCACATCCCCGGCGGAATCGCGCCGGAAGAGGGCAGCTTGACCGTGCCGCCGATCACGCTCTGCTCGACGCGCGCATTGGGCAAGCGCACCGTCATGCGTCCCGCGCTTGATGGCGGCGGTGGTATCGCCGGCGTTGCGCTGAGCGCATGTCCGCATTCGATGCAAAAACGCGGATCACCCGGCGGCAGCAGCGCACCACATTGCGGGCAGAAGCGAGGAGTACGGCGGGTGGTATCCATAGCGGCCTCACGGGACAATGCATGGCTTGGTGGTGCAATGGCACAACGTCCGGCTGGTTCGCCTGTGCTCATTCCTTGATTGAGAAGAGATGACCACTGAGGGTGCAGCGGACGGAGCGACTCATGTTGCACCTATTGTAACATGTCCCCTCCCTCCCTTTCTCCCCACTGAAGGGCGGGGTATGACTCCCGCCCCCGGAGGGGGATGGCTGGGGTGGGGGCGCAATCCCGCAGGGGGCGCAGAGGACGCAGAGGTTGATGCGTATGTGTCCTCTGCACCCCCTTTGCGCTCTTTGCTCCTTTGCGTCTTTGCCTCGTTTCCTACTTGACGCCGGCCCAGCTATCCTCTACCATGCCTGAAGCGCAGCTTGGCGCAATAGCACACAGCCATACGGAGAACGTCTGCATGGGTCGCATCCTCGAACAGCTTGGGCTTTGGATTGAAAGCATTATTATGGCCATTGGCTATCCCGGTATTACGCTGGTGATGCTGGCCGAAAACCTCTTCCCCCCGATTCCCTCTGAACTAGTTATGCCCTTCGCCGGCTTCTTGGTCGGGCGCGGCGAGATGAATCTCTTCTTAGCGATTGGCGCCGGTACGCTCGGTTCAGTCTTAGGCGCAATTGTGCTCTACTATATCGGGATGCTGGCCGGCGAGCCGCTCGTGCGGCCCTTCTTCCGCAATTATGGCCGGTTCTTCCTGCTGTCTGAGCAGGATCTCGACAAGGCGCTGAATGCCTTCACCGCTCACGGCGACGTCATCGTGCTCGGCGGGCGCGTGATCCCGATCATTCGCAGCCTGATCTCGCTGCCGGCGGGGATGAATCGCATGCCGCTTGGCCGGTTTTTGCTCTTTACCACGATCGGTTCGACCATCTGGACGTCGCTGCTTACCATTGGTGGTGTGATCTTGGGCACCAACTGGGAATTCGTGATCGAGATTGTTGACCAGTACCAGAAACTGGTGCTGGTCGTGTTGGCGATTGCCGCAGTGGTCTTTGTTGTGCAGCGGTTGCGCAGCCTGCGCAGCATGGCGCTCAGCCGCAGCGAATGATGAGGCTGATCAAGCTGCCTATATGATGCACGATGCTCACCGTTCAGTCACCGATCCGTATATCGCCTTGAGCAAGTTCTCGCCGCTGACGGTGACTGAACGGGGTTTGTGTGGCGTGCTTGCCCAATGCTTGCCCCCACTCACATGGTTGATTATCGGGCCGGTGTCATGGCCGGTCGCAGGCGGGGCGGCGCGGCCTGCGCCGATCTGGCCTTTGCCGGCGAGCCGGACGGTGCTGGCAGAGATGCCAGTGTTAGGCGAATGGGTGGGGATGGACGGGTGCTGGGAACCGCTGATTGCGCGCGGCAGCGTGTACGGCGGTCTCATTGTGCCGGATGCGACACCGGTCGCGCCGGCGTTGCTCGATCAACTAGCGCCATGGGTTGATGCCATCTATGCCCGGCGGTGCGCAGCGCGGCAGGTGATTTGGCAATCCATGCTCTTGCAGATCAAGGCTCGCTACGCTGCCGGTGAAGAGCGCAGCGCGTTGCTGGCTGAGGTGTTCAGGGCGTGTCTTGGTCTTGACTTCCAACCAGCGACTGATGCGCAGGCGTTGACCAGAGACGTGCTGAATATCACTGGCCGCTCACGCCCGCTCTGGCCCGATGAGTCCGCATTTATCGAGTTGGCGTTAGCTGTCGCCCATCCGGCCATCCAGCAAGCACGGGTACTCGGTTTAGCGGCGGCAGGCATTGCCCACGATATCAATAATCTCTTGACGGTCATTTTAGGACGCGCGCAATTGCTCGAACTTGATGTGGCCGACGATCAAGTTGCCGATTTGCAGATGATCGAGAGCGCGGCCGAGATTGGCGCGGCCAGTGCGCGGCGGTTGCAACGCTTCGCGCAACTTGAGCAATTGCCGGCCCAGCCGGTGGATTTGGCCGCGATTGCGCGCGCGGCAGTCGCTGTTGCCGAACGTGACATAATGCGACGTGACAATATCGCGCTTATTGCTGAGATCGCTGAGCAGCCACTGGCTGCTGGCGAAGCAAGCTTGCTGCATACGGCGTTGGTCAATCTGATCGCTGCCGCCGCGCAGGCAGTGCCGCATGGCGGGGTGGTTCGCGTTACCAGCGGCGCCGATGAACGCTTCGTTTGGATCGAAATCGCCGATCCCGGTCTGCCGCCCAACACCGATCTGCAAACCGTCTCGGCG
The DNA here is from genome assembly GCF_034431535.1 of Chloroflexus sp. Classification (GTDB taxonomy): domain Bacteria; phylum Chloroflexota; class Chloroflexia; order Chloroflexales; family Chloroflexaceae; genus Chloroflexus. The sequence goes on from NZ_DAOUDC010000067.1 coordinate 9,705, forward strand.
CAAACGCAGCGCGCCCATACGATCGAGCTAGCCATTGCCCGCCAGACGGCGCGCATTCACCACGGCCATCTGCGGATTATGGCCGATCCGGCTGGTGGGACGGTCACCCAGTTGTTGATACCGCGTCTACATGAAAGAGATGGATAGCCTTATGCCGGCGTGGCATGTGCGCGAACGAGAAGTCTTGCTTCATCATCCGCCGTTTCTCTCCGTTGAGCGGCATCATGTGGTGCTGCCCGATGGGCGTGAAATCCCGAATTGGCAATGGGTGATCACGCCGGAATATGTGAATGTCGCGGCTATTACTGCTGACCATCGCTTTGTGCTCTTCCGGCAAGAGAAGTATGCCGTTGAGGGATTGTCGCTGGCGCCGGTGGGAGGCTATCTCGAACCGGGTGAGGATCCATTGCTGGCGGCGCAGCGCGAATTGCGCGAAGAGAGTGGCTATGCTGCATCTGAGTGGGAATATCTTGGCCGTTATGCCGTTGATGGCAACCGCGGCGCTGGTGTGGCCCATCTCTACCTTGCCCGGGGAGCGACGTTTGTCGGCAAGGGCGAGAGCGATGATCTCGAAGCGCAGGAATTGGTCTTGTTAACGGTGGATGAAGTGCGGCAGGCATTGGCTGCCGGTGAGTTTAAAGTGTTGGCATGGGCGACGGTTATGGCGCTCGCTCTGTTGCGCTTACAAGATCAGTTATGATGTGAAGGTAAACTGCGCATTGGAAGCGTATACTTCATATACGCCGGCGCAGCTTGCTATCTGCCAATCACCTATGGGTCGCGGTCGTTATCCTGCTCGGTTAAAAGTCACTGCGCCGCCGCCAGAGTTGGCGGAGCGGTATTATCGTTCGTGGCCAGCGCACGCGCTGTATCATACGCCGGAACGCTTTCCACCGCTGAGCGCTGAAGGTCTCTTCGGACGCAATGCGCCGTTGACGCTTGAGTTCGGGTGCGCTACCGGTGAGTATCTGTGCGCGCTGGCGGCAGCGCAGCCGGAAGCGTGTTTCGTTGGCGTCGATATTGTGGCCAAACCGCTCTACCGGGCGGTGGAACGGGCCACGATGCTGAATCTCGCCAATATTCTCTTTCTTCACGCCGATGCGCGGCTGCTCTACCAGCGCATTCCTGATGCGGCGCTGGCAACGATCATTCTCCATTTCCCGCCGCCGCTGCTGCGCAACCGGCAACGAAACCAGTTGCTCGTCTCGCCGCAGATGCTGGCCTGCGCTGCCCGCACGCTCGCACCCGGCGGTTATCTCAGCTTTCTCACCGATCATCCAGACCTGTTTGCACTGATGCAAGAGCTGCTGCCCAACTTCCCGGCGTTGCGCGCGCGACCAGCCTCGCCCAGCGAGTTGGCCGTCTTTGAATCGCACTATCACCGGCGTTGGGCGGCGCGCGGGCGTGAGATCAATGGGTTACGGATCGAGCGGGTCGCGGAGGGGTGACATTCTGGGCCTGATGAACGATACGCTCTGGCTGAGGGGAGCATGCGATGGAATGTCGGGTTGGGTGCGGCGCCTGTTGCATCGCTCCTTCGATCTCGTCACCGATACCGGGCATGCCGCATGGCAAACCGGCGGGAGTGCGCTGTGTGCAGTTAACGGCTGACAATCGCTGCGCACTGTACGGCAAGCCGGAACGTCCGGCGGTATGCGTCCGGTTGCGACCACATCCTGAGATGTGCGGCAACAGTGCGGCTGAAGCAATGCTCTTGCTCAGCGCGCTCGAACTCGCTACCCAACCTGAAAAATGACTGAAATGTAAGCTCGTAGCGGCGAAACCTGCAACTCTGCCGCGCCGATTTGCGTTATTATTGCAGGAACAAAAATCGCTGCGCTACCCCCCGCATGGAAAGGATCTTGTAACAAAATTGGGGTATCATACATGTGGGGGGCAGGCAGGCGATCAACGCACACCGCAGTGCGCGCTACCAAACCCATGGACTCTGTTTAGGGGTGTCGAAGCGGGCCGGTCCCGTGCCAAGGGGCACATACCGGATCGACACTCGGGAAAGGAAGCCGCAGTGACTGACTTCGATCTAGACCGTTTGAGCATACCTGAGCTCGAACGACTGCGGGACGCGATTAACCAGCGCCTGCTGCAACTGCGCTACGGTACGCCGCGTTCGCTGCCCGAACTGTTGCGCATGTTGGAGGAGGTCAAGGTCGTCCTGAGCGATCAGGGCAAGGAATGGCGCTCGCTTGAGCGTTGGCAATGGATGGATGGCCAGATTCGCTTTTGGCTGAACCCGGCCGATCAGGTACATTACCGCGCCGGCTGGTATACAATTGACGAACTGATCCTCTGGTCGCAGGATCGCGGCCCGGTGCTCGTCCCGCAGGAGGAAGAGGAAGAAGATTTAGAGGGTTGGACAGAGATTAACGGTGTGCGCATCCGTTGGTTGCCTGACGGTACGATGGAACGCCTATAACGGCGGGTTTCAAACCCGCCGCCAATCCGCCGCATCAGGGTGCGTGCTGCCGTTCGTCCGTCTCACCCTTATAAACCCAGCCATCGCGCCAGCAACGGCGCGAGCAGCGAGGTCATTGCGCCGTTTAATCCCATCGCTAGACCGGCCAGCGCGCCGGCCTCGCTGCTGAATTGCAACGAGCGCGCGGTGCCAAGGCCGTGTGAGGCTAATCCTAGCGCAAAGCCGCGCTCGCTGTCGTCGCGCACGCCAACGAGGCCGAGTAACTCCCAGCCAAACAGCGCCCCCATCATGCCGGTAACAATCACGATCACTGCTGTCAGCGACGGCAGGCCGCCTAATTGTTCGGCAATGCCCATCGCGATCGGCGTGGTGATCGATTTCGGCGCCAGCGAGCGTAATGTTTGCTCGGAAAGCCCCACCAGTCTCCCGGCGAGCACCGCCGCAGTGATGCCGATCGCCGAACCAACGACGAGGCCGGCCAGCGCCGGCCAGAAGATCCGGCGCAACGTGCGCTCTGACTCATACAGTGGAATGGCCAGCGCCACCGTCGCCGGCCCCAACAGAAAATGCACGAACTGCGCGCCGTCAAAATAGGTCGCGTACGGGGTGCCGGTCAGCAGCAAAATACTGACCAGCGCGATAATCGAGAGCAGCACCGGATTGAGCAGCGGCGGCGAACCAAACCGGCGGCTGATCAGTGTCATTGCCCGATAGACGGCGATGGTCGCCGTTAACCAGAGCAACGGCGTTTGGGCAAGGTAGACCCAGATCGAGAAGATGCGATCATCCATCGTGTGCCATCACTTTCTCCGGCGCAGCCAGTGGACGGTGAGACCGGTTATCAGTAACGTTATTGAGGTCGAACCCACAATCGCCGCCAACAAAGGCGCCCCTTCGCGGGCCAGCAAGGGCAGGTGAACCATCACCCCCACGCCTGCCGGCACAAACAGCAACGGTAGGTGAGATAAAATGCCGTGAGCCGTGTTGCTGAGCGCTTCGGGCGGCCCGCCGCGCCAGCGCAAGACGGCAAAGAGCAGCAGCATGCCGACCACCGGCCCGGGCACCGGCAGATTGAGGCCGCGGCTTAACACTTCGCCGATCAGTTGGAAGAGCAGAATGCCGAGGAGTGCGTCAATCATGAGATGTCCTCTCCACACAGCGCGATAGCCTCTACGCCACATCTCTGCTGTCATGGCTAAGTGTATCTGAAGCGGCGCAAATCTTCGTTGCTTCACCGAGACCGTATCACACAGACACTAGTCGGCGCAGAGGATGATCAACGCAGAGGCGCGAAGAGCGCAACGCGCGCAAAGTGTTCAGGAATGATGATCATCCTCAGTGACCGCAGCAGTCGATAGGCCCCCACCCAGCCCTCCCACTCCGGGGAGGCAGGAAGGGGGCGCAGTAGAGACGGGCGGACGTCTCTGCCACAATGCCACGGCACACATGCGGCCAAGCCGCAGCAGATAATCAACGCAAAGAGCGCAAAGGGGTGAAAAATGATGATCATCCTCTGCGGTGAAAAAACATAACCGCTCTGCTCAACCGCAACCTGCTGCCAGCCTGCGCCCAATACCTACTATAATAGAACCCAGAGGACGCATCTTTGTCAGCGTCCGGGAGGAGTTATGACAAAACCGATTGTGGCCATCGTGGGCCGCCCAAATGTTGGCAAATCAACCTTCTTCAACCGCTTGATCGGTGAGCGACGCGCGATTATTGAAGATATTCCCGGTACGACCCGTGACCGCTTGTACGGCGATACCTTTTGGAACGGGCGTGAGTTTACGGTGGTCGATACCGCCGGCATTCTGTTTGGCGATGACGATCCAACGCTGCCTGAGGCAGAGATCAATCGCCGCACGCGCGCTCAAGCCGAACACGCGATCGCCGAGGCCGACGCCATCATTTTTATGGTTGATGGCCGTGATGGTCTGACCGCGGCTGATGCTGAGGTTGCCGCTATTTTGCGCACCACCGCCAAACCGGTGGTGTTGGCCGTAAATAAGTGCGATAGCCAAGAGCGTATGCTCGATGCGGTTGAGTTTTATGCGCTCAATCTCGGCGATCCGATCCCAATGAGCGCATTTCACGGCCTAGGCACCGGCGATGTGCTCGACCGGCTGACCGAGCATTTCCCGCCGAAGACGTTTGAGCAAGAGGAAGAGCGCCATCTGCGGGTAGCGATTGTGGGCCGGCCCAATGTCGGCAAGTCCTCGCTGCTCAACCGGTTGCTTGGCCAAGAGCGCAGCGTGATCAGTCCCATACCCGGCACCACCCGCGACCCAATTGACACCACGATCACCTATCACGGCGAGCCGATCACGCTGATTGACACCGCTGGCATTCGCCGTGCCGGCAAGATCGAACGCGGAATCGAGAAATATAGCGTCTTGCGCACGCTGCGCGCGATTGAACGGTGCGACGTGGCGCTGCTGCTGATCGATGCTACTGAAGGTGTCACTGCCCAAGATACCCATATTGCCGGGATGGTGATCGAAGCGAAAAAAGGCATCATCCTTGTGGTTAACAAATGGGATGCGGTCGTCAAAGACTCGCACACGTACTACGAATTTGAAGAGCGGGTACGCGAAGTCTTTAAGTTCGTCGATTACGCACCAATCGTCTTCGTGTCGGCGCTAACCGGCCAGCGCGTTAGCCATCTGCTTGACTATGCCCGTGAAGTATATGCGCAACGCCAGAAGCGGGTGCCGACCAGCGAGTTGAATGCCTTTTTGCGGGAAGCGGTGTTGCAACAACCACCGATGGCAGTCAAGAAGGGCGCTCATTTGCGTTTGTACTATGCAGTACAGCCGCAAACTGAGCCGCCGGTCTTTCTCTTTTTCGCTAACGACGGCGAGTTGGTGCATTGGTCGTATGCCCGTTACCTCGAAAACCGGCTGCGTGAACGGTATGGTTTTCAAGGGACGCCGATCGTTATTGTCTTCCGTTCACGGGAACGGAAAGAGAACGACTAATCACACTCGCGCAGTTCTTTCGCAAGGCAGCGTGCAGGAGGCTGTTGGTGGCCGGCTTGCTCGTTGCCTGCTTGTTTTACGGAGGTTGTGATCATGCATATCACCGATGTCTGGCCGGGCCGTCCGTATCCGCTCGGTGCAACGTGGGACGGTGAGGGGGTGAATTTCGCCCTCTTTTCGGCCCATGCCACTCGGGTTGAGTTATGTCTCTTCGATAGCCCAACCGCGCCGCGCGAGGCGGTGCGCGTGATTCTGCCCGAACGCACCGATGATGTCTGGCATGGCTATATTCCCGGTTTGCGCCCCGGCCAGCTTTATGGCTATCGAGTCTATGGCCCCTACACGCCGCAACAGGGTCATCGGTTCAATCCATATAAATTACTGATTGACCCGTATGCGCGCGCCCTGTATGGCGAGTTGCGCTGGGATAAGGCCAACTACGGCTATCGCGTTGACAGCCCCTACGGCGATCTGACGATTGGCAAGCGCGATAGCGCGCCGTATGTGCCCCGCTCAGTTGTGATCGATCCGCATTTTGATTGGGGAGATGATCGGTCACCTGACATTCCGTTGGCCGATTCGGTGATCTACGAGCTGCACGTCAAGGGGTTTACCAAATTGCATCCAGAGGTGCCGGAAGCCTTGCGCGGTACCTATGCCGGCCTTGCCTCGCCTTCGATCATCGCGTATCTCAAAGCGTTAGGGGTCACGGCAGTCGAACTCTTGCCGGTGCAGGCTTTCATTACCGATCAGTTTCTGGCCGATCGCGGCCTGACCAACTATTGGGGATACCAGCCAATCAACTACTTGAGCCCGGAACCGCGCTATGCCAGCCAGACCTCTCCACAGGCGCAAGTGAATGAGTTTAAGCACATGGTCAAAGCGTTGCACGCCGCCGGGATCGAAGTGATTATCGATGTCGTCTATAACCATACCGGCGAGGGCAACCATCTCGGCCCCACCCTGAGCTTCCGCGGGATTGATAATGCGTCGTATTACCGGTTAGTGCCCGATCAGCGGCGTTACTACATTGACGATACCGGCACCGGCAACAGTCTCGATATGAATAACCAGCGCGCCTTGCAGATGGTGCTCGATTCGCTGCGTTACTGGGTGACCGAGATGCATGTCGATGGGTTCCGGTTTGATCTAGCGCGCACGCTAGCCCGTGGCCCTGCTGGCTCGGATCAGCCAAGTCCTTTCTTTGCCATGGTGCGGCAAGACCCGGTGCTCGCGCGCGTCAAGCTGATCGCCGAACCGTGGGATGTCGGTTTCGATGGCTATTGGGTAGGGCGCTTTCCGTCGCCGTGGGCCGAGTGGAATGGCCGCTACCGCGATACCGTTCGCCGCTTCTGGAAGGGCGATGCTGGTCAAGCGGCTGAATTCGCTTCGCGCTTTATGGGGTCGATGGATCTCTACCAGCACAACGGTCGCCGGCCCTATCACTCGATCAACTTTGTCACCGCTCACGATGGTTTCACTCTGCGCGATCTCGTTTCTTACAACGAGAAACACAACGAGGCTAACGGTGAAGAGAACCGTGACGGAGATACACATAATAACTCGTGGAATTGCGGCGTAGAGGGGCCAACCGCTGATCCTGACATCCGCGCGTTGCGGTTGCGCCAGATGATGAATTTCATCGCCACCCTGTTCTTATCGCAAGGCACGCCGATGCTCTTGGCGGGTGACGAACGCGGTCGCACGCAGCAGGGTAACAACAACGCCTACTGCCAAGATAACCCGATTTCGTGGGTGAATTGGCAGGCTGATGCGGAAGCGAATCTTTTGTTGGACTTCACCCGGCGCGTGATTGCCTTCCGCCGCGTCCATCCCGTCTTGCGCCGGCGCCATTTCTTCGCCGGCAGTCTCGGCAATGCCGAGTACGACGTTGAATGGCTCAGTCCTGACGGCCAAGAGGTGAGCGCCGAGCTGTGGCAGCAACCTGATCTGCGTTGTATTGGTCTCTTGCTCAATGGGGCGGTGATTGACGATCGTACCGAACGCGGCGAACCGATGCGTGACGATGTGTTGCTGGTGCTGATTAACGCCAGTGACGAAGCAGTGCCGTTTATCTTGCCCGATTGGCCTGACGATGCCGAATGGCACGTCGTGATCGATACCGCCCAACCCAATCTGCACGATCCGCTCCGGGTGACCGATCAGATGTATCACATTCAGTCGCGATCCTTGGCGGTTCTAGTTGAACGGATCGAGAACGAACCGCCGCTCCATATTGATCTGGCTGGATTGGCCAAGTAGCGTGCCCCTAGTTCTGGTGCATATTAACGTTTTGGTAACAATTTCGTATGGCCCATCAGCTATAGTACGAGAAAGCAGGCATTACAGACATCCATCGGAGCCACTCATGCGCACTCGTCTGAAGTTGAAACCCGGCCAACGTGGAACCAAAAAATTGCAGGCGCTGTATGGCGATCGCCTCGTCTGCGTGCGGTATCGCTACGACGCCGAACAGGGTCGTCGTCTCAAAACGATCGAGCTGATCGTAGAAGAAAAAGAATGGTCGCCCCGTGGTCGTTATGAGTCGGCAGAAGCGGGTTTCGATCAAGTGGCGGCGGATTGACGGGTATCAGCAAGTGGGCTGGTAGAGACGTCGGGTAGTTTCGTACATTGACAGGTACTGCTCTACGCGGAGCAATGACGGTGATGAGGGCGGCGCTGGCGTCGCCCTCGCTGTGTTTATGGCGCAACTACTTCATAATCCAACCGTTTGCACTGTGGTTGGGATGATGCCGATGCGCATCCGACGATACGACGATGCAGGCGCTGCGGCAATTGAGGTATTTGTGCACCTTTGCTACGATATTGAGACGCATCCAAGCATCATAACTGCGGCGGCGCACTATAAAAGCAAGGCCAAGAATGGTATGATGGAATAAGGTCTCTGTACGGAGAGTCTTCAAGAACTGTATGGGATCGCACAAACAGCACTTTGTTGCTGGTTGCGACGACGATGCAGGGTTGGTGGTGATCACGTCGTTGTCATACCGATGAGCACCAATGGATATCGCTACAGCTTTAGCATGGAGCAATCGGTGACGCAATCTCACTTTGACGAATCCGCTCACTCAACCGAACTCAGTCAACAGATGGCTGATTTACAAGCGGAACTAGCCCGGTTGCGCGCGCAGAACCGATTTTTGCTAGCTGCGGTCAATGAGATGGCAAGCGGAATGCTTGTCACCGATACTGAACCCGATTATCCCATCATCTTTGCTAACCGGGCGTTCAGCGCCATCACCGGTTATGCGCCGGACGAAATTCTTGGCCGCAATTGTCGCTTTTTGCAAGGGCCACAAACTGATCGGATGGCGGTGGCGCGCATTCGTGAGGCAATCGCCACCGCGCGCCCGATCCATACCCGCTTGCTCAATTATCGCAAGGATGGCCAGCCCTTTTGGAATCAACTCGCGATCAGTCCGGTGCGGGATGAGACCGAGCAGGTGGTCGCGTTTGTCGGCTTGCAAACCGATGTTACTGCGCAAGTGATGGTGGAACAGGCGCTGGCCGAACGAGAACGGTTGCTGCGTGCGGTTGGCAAGATGGTGAGTGTGGGTGGGTGGGAATTCGATCTGACGACGCGGCAGATGGTGTGGTCGGAAGAGATGTTCGCCATCCACGAGTTACCGGTCGGCGAGCCACCTTCGCCGGAAGCGGCATTATGGTTCTACCCGCCAGAGGTTCATCACCTGATCGATCAAGCGTTTCAGCAGTGTCTTGCCACTGGCGAGCCGTGGGATCTAGAAATGCCATTCCGTACCGCGCGCGGCAATCTGCGCTGGATCCGCTCAATTGGCCGGCCGGTTTGGGAAGCAGGGCGGATTGTCAAGCTGCGTGGCACCTTCCAAGACATCACCCGCAGTAAAGAGACCGAGCTGGCCTTGCGCGCCAGCGAGCGGCGCTACCGTATGCTGGCCGATCTGTTGCCGGGGACGATTGTATTAATGTTCGACACTGATCTTCGTCTTACCTTGCTCGCCGGCGCGGAATTAGCCCGGTTTGGCGTCAACGCTGCGCAGGTTGAGGGGCAATTGTTGCCGGATATCTTGCCCGAACCGCACCGCTCTGAGCTGTTGCCGTTGTGTTATGATGTGTTGGCTGGCGTTCCCTACCATATTGACTATGTCTTTAACCGTGAAGTGTTTGATACGTCCCTGTTACCGGTTGAAATTACACCGGGACAGATCAGCGGCGGCTTGATCGTGGGTCGTAACATTACCGTTGAACGGCAAATTGCCGTTGATCTCTTGCGCGCAAAAGAGGCGGCTGAACAAGCTGAGCGAGCGCGTTCCGCCTTCCTTGCCTCGATCAGCCATGAAATTCGTACTCCGCTTAATGCTGTCATTGCCAGCGCCGAATTGCTCTTGACCAGTGCCTTGCTGGAAACGCAGCGCTCGTTGGTCGAGACGATCCGGGTTGGCGGCGAGGCATTGCTCGCAATTGTCAATAATGTGCTTGATCTGTCCAAAATAGAGGCGGGGCGGCTTGAGATTGTCGCTGAACCGGTTGATGTACGGGCAATTGTTGACGCAGTGATGACCCTGTTCCGTCGTGATGCCGAGCAGAAGGGATTAGCGTTTAACGCCGCGATTGATCCGGCATTGCCATCGTTGGTGATGACTGATGGCACGCGCTTGCGCCAGATCTTAATCAACCTCGTCAGTAATGCAATCAAGTTTACCGATCGGGGAAGCGTGTTGGTCTCGGTTGATATGGTTGCCCCCAACACCGATCGTCCGCAGGTGGCGATCGCTGTACGTGACACCGGGATCGGCATCGACGCTGAGCAATTGCCGCGCCTCTTCCAGCCGTTTACCCAACTTGACAGTGACCGCGCGCGGCGGGGCGGCGCCGGTCTTGGCTTAGCCATTAGCGCCCAATTAGTCCACCTGATGGGTGGTGAGCTGAGTGTGGCCAGCCAGCCGGGCCAAGGATCGACATTTACCTTGCGGCTGCCGGTGCAGGGGGTTGCTGCGCCGGAGGCGGCCTCGGCGCCGGAGGCAGCCCCAGCGCCGGAACTCTCCGCTTCGTTACGAGTTTTGGTGGCTGAAGATAATGCGATCAATCAGCAAGTGGTGCTGCATTTGTTGCGTGTCTTGGGTCATCACGTAACGATTGTCGCGAATGGCCGTGAAGCGGTGCAGGCAATTCAGCACCATCCGTTTGACTTGGTGCTGATGGATCTGCAAATGCCAGAGATGGATGGCGAAGAAGCGACCCGCCAGATCCGCGCGCTTGGTGATCAGATCCGGCAGCCGCTGATTATCGCACTAACCGCGTATGCCTTCGCCGGGATGCGCGAGCGGTGTTTGGCTGCAGGGATGGATGGTTTTCTCAACAAGCCGGTGCGGTTGCAAGATTTGCGCCAAGCCTTGCAGCCGCGTGCTCAACCGATGATTCCTATCACGGGTGCAAGTCCGGCCATTCGTGATCAAGTGATCGATTGGGAAGTCTTTAGCGAACTCTTGACTGCACTTGGTTCGGATCAAGTTGAAATGGCTATCAAGGCGCGCGAGCTGATCCGGCGCGAGTTTCAACAGCAACTCGAACAGTTAGCCTCTTCGATCGCCTATGCTGATACCGAACAGACCCGGCGGATTGCCCATCGCCTCAAGGGAGGCGCTCGCCAAGTCGGCGCGGTGCGGGTGGCAGCGGTGGCGCAGGCGCTTGAGCAAGCCGCCGCAAGCCAAATGCCGCTCGATCCGTTGTTGAGCGCCTTGCAACATGCGGTCGCCGAGACGCTGCGCTTGCTCGAAGCTGGTTGACAGTTACGCCGCACCGTGTTACCGTAGAATCATCCTAGCTGGCAACATAGCGACAGGGTGGTCGTATTCGTCTAACCGTTCAGAGAGGTGCAGGCCATGGCAAAGAAGATCCTCTTCCTCGTCGGCGACTATGTCGAAGATTACGAAGTGATGGTGCCGTTTCAGGCGCTCGCCGCGCTTGGCTATCAGGTGCATGCCGTCTGTCCGGGCAAGAAGGCCGGTGAATTCGTGCGCACTGCGGTGCATGACTTTGAAGGCGATCAGACCTACAGCGAGAAGCGGGGGCACAATTTCACTCTGAATCAGAGCTTTGATGAAGTGAATGAGCACGAGTACGATGCGCTGGTTATCCCCGGCGGGCGCGCGCCGGAGTATATCCGGCTCAATCCGCGCGTGCTCGAAATTGCGCGCCACTTCTTTACCGCCAACAAGCCGGTAGCGGCGATTTGCCACGGCTTGCAGGTCTTGGCAGCCGCTGGCGTGCTGAATGGTCGCCGTTGCACGGCCTATGCGGCGGTTGGCCCCGATCTGCCGCTGATTGGCGCTGAATATTACGAGTTGCCCGCCGATCAGGCCATTACGGATGGTAATCTGGTGACAGCGCCAGCGTGGCCGGCTCACCCGGCATGGATTGCCCAATTCCTCAAGGTGCTCGGCGCCAAGATTGAAATTGAACCGCAAGCCGAGACGGTAGCGGCGTAAGCGATCACGAAAGGTTACAGCGGAGGTGCATAGAAGGGGCACAGTGTCGCTGTGCCCCTTCGCTGTGCCTGCGATAAGCGGAACTTTTCCTACGAGGTCGCCGTCTTAAAAAAGTGCTGGTCTTGCCTTGTCATCGCTGGGTATTCTCGGTACAATGCCAGTACGATCACGTGCCAATGTCTCACCGGCGAATGGTTGCCTATGCCATATATCTCCTTTATCTATCCTGAAGCGCTCTGGTTGCTCATTGTGCCGATCGGCGTGGCTGCGCTCGCCTTACTCGCGCCGCGCCGGTTATCGCTGTTCCGGTTCTGGGGCAGCCTGATCGTGCGCACCTTAGTCGCCGTGGCCTTGATCTTTGCCTTCGCCGGTATTCAATGGGTGCGCCCGGTCGATCGGTTGACGACGGTCTTCTTGCTCGATGGCAGCGACTCGATGCCAGCCTCGACCCGCGCGCAGGCCGAGGCGTTCATTCGCGCTGCCTTGCAAGAGATGCCGGCAGACGATCAAGCGGCGATTATCGTCTTTGGCGATAATGCGCTGGTGGAACGCGCTCCGGATAGTGATCGCCGGTTAGGCCGGATTACCTCGATCCCTATCGCCAATCGCACCAATATCGAGTCGGCTATTCAGCTTGGGATGGCGCTCTTCCCCGCCGATGCGCAAAAACGGTTGGTGTTGCTCTCTGATGGCGGTGAAAATAGCGGGCGGGCGATTGACGCGGCGCGGCTAGCGGCTAGCCGTGGCATTCCAATCGATATTGTCGATTTGACGTTGGTGGAGGCTGATGCTGAGGCGTTGGTGTCCAGCGTGGAAGCGCCCAATAGCGTGCGTGACGGCCAAGAGGCGCTGATTGTGGCGACCGTCGAGAGTAACGTCGCCCAATCCGCTACGGTGCGCCTGATTGATGATACTGGCGTGGTGGCCGAACGCACGCTTGAATTGTCGCCCGGCGCAACTCGCGTCGAGTTTGTGGTGCCGGTTGAGGGCAGCGGTTTCCGGCGCTACCGGGTTCAAGTGGAAGCCGCTAATGATGGACGAGTGCAAAACAATGAAGCTGCTGCGCTGATCCGGGTGCAAGGCCCGCCGCGGGTCTTATTGATTGCGCGTAACGCTGCCGACGCCCGCCCGTTGGCGACGGCGTTGGTTGCTGCCGATATGGTGGCCGAGGTGATATCGCCGGAAGCAGCGCCGCGTTCGCTGGCTGACCTCAGCGCCTACGATGCCCTCGTGCTGGTGAATACGCCGGCTCGCGCCTTGCCGATCGGTTTGATGCAGGCCATCCCCGGTTATGTGCGTGATTTAGGACGTGGTTTGCTTATGATCGGCGGCGAAGATAGCTTTGGCGTCGGCGGCTATGGCCGTACCGCCGTCGAAGAGGCGCTCCCGGTGTATATGGATGTCCGCAACCGTGAAATGCGGCCCGATCTGGCGATCGTTTTTGTGATTGATAAGTCGGGGTCAATGGATGCCTGCCACTGCGCCGATCCTGATCGCAACGCGCCGATAACGTCGTCGTCCGACCGTAAAATCGATATTGCGAAAGATGCGATTGCGCAGGCGACGGCGCTCTTGAGCTTGCAAGATACGGTTGGTGTGGTGACGTTCGATGGCGCTGCCTTCCCAACCTTTGCCGCCACTCGTGGCGCAACGGTCGAACAGGTGATGGAAGCGGTAGCGGGGGTCGAACCGCGCGGCCCCACCAATATTCGGGCAGGTTTGTTGCGCGCCGAAGAGATGCTGCAACAAGTTGACGCTCGTATCAAGCACATGATTCTGCTGACCGATGGCTGGGGCAGTGGGGGAGATCAGCTCGATATTGCCGCCCGGCTGCGCGAACAGGGCATCACCCTGACCGTCGTTGCCGCCGGGAGCGGCTCGGCCAGCTATTTGCAACAATTAGCGGCAGAAGGCGGCGGGCGCTACTATCCGGCGGTAGATATGGCTGATGTGCCGCAAATTTTTGTCCAAGAGACGATTACGACCATCGGGAATTATATCGTTGAGCAGCCGTTTGTTCCGGTACGCTACGGCAGCAGCCCGATACTGGCCGGCATCAGCACCATTCCGCCGCTCTATGGCTATAATGGCAGCACGCTCAAAGACACTGCCCAATTATTGCTAGCCACCGAAGATCAGCAGCCAATTTTGGCCACGTGGCAGTTTGGCCTTGGCCGGAGCGCAGCGTGGTTGAGTGATTCTAAAGGCAAGTGGGCGCGGGACTGGATTGCATGGGATGGTTTTCCCCGCTTTGCTGCCCAATTGATCGAAGATCTGACGCCGCGGGGCGGGCAGGATGTCCGTGCCGAGGTGACGGTCGCTGGCAGTGAGACGATCGTTCGCCTTGCCATGGCGGCGAGCCAGAATGATCTGACAGTCACAGCTACGCTGATCGGCGGTGATGGATCGCGGCGCGAGGTGCGGTTGACACAGGTTGCCCCCAACCAATATCAGGCGCGGCTCGAAAGTCCTATTCCCGGCACTTATTTAGTGCAGATTGCCGGCGCGCGCGGTGATCGGGTGGTGATTCAAGAAACTGCTGGGATGGTCGTACCGTATTCTTCGGAGTATCGCAGCGCACAGGCCAACCCCGGCTTATTAGCCGAGCTGGCGAATACGACCAAGGGCCGGTTTGTGACCGAACCAGCCGAGGTGTTTATGCGCCTGAATCAAGTCTTTTCGGCGCAAGAGATCGCTTTTCCGCTGTTGTTATTGGCGTTGATCCTGCTGCCGATTGATATTGCCCTTCGTCGGCTAATGGTGCGCCGCAGCGATTTTGGCCCGCTCGGCACGCTGGCCGGACGCTTGCGACCCGCCGGCGCAGCGCCGGTTGCGCCTGATCCGGTGCTGGACCGGTTGCGCGCTGCCCGTGATCAGGCGCGGCGCCAGATGGTTGGTGAACGCACACCGTTGCCGCTAGCTCCGCCATCTGCTTCGCCGCCGGCCCCGCCGCCGGCTGCCGCTGCTGAGGGTGATGAGGCGCTCGCTCGCCTGCGCGCAGCCAAAGAACGCGCCCGCAAGCGAATTACTGGCGAAGGAGGCGAGTGATGGGTATGGCGACGAATGGAATGGCTGCCGAACCGGTGCGAGCTTGGCTAGGTCGCTTGGCGATCGCCATCCTGATCGGAGCACTGGCCGGGGTTGTCGCCTATCTGACCGTGCGGGCCATCGGTTCGGCGTGGCTCTTACTCAATCAGCAAGCCTTGATCGACGCCACCCGGCAGGCGTTACAGGAAGGCGTAATGGGCTTGGCCAATACCAATCTCCGCGCCTTGCGCTTAGCTGCTGAAGCGCAACAACGCTTTATCGCCGAACTGAGCGGCTGGATCGGGCTAGGCGCATTTTTGCTGGCCGCGATCATCGGCTTTGTCCGGCTTGATCTGCACAGCGGCAAATAATGCTGCGCTGATTGCCTGTCGCCAGCCGCGTTGGGTTCGGCAATGCTGCCGTCACGGCTCGATCCGCTGCCAGAGCGTGGCCGGCAACGCTTCCACGAACGATGATGGTTGATCGGCGCTTGCGCAGACCAACAATTCCCGCATTGCGCGCGAACAGCCAACGTAGAACAGGCGGCGCTCTTGCGCAATCGCCTCCTCCCGCTCTTCTGGCGGCAAGTGGTCGAAGGTATGCGGGAGATGTTCTTGCGCTAGCCGGAGCACGGCAACAAAGGGAAATTCAAGCCCCTTCGCTGAATGCAGGGTCATCACTTTGACAACCGGTTTACGGATGTCAATTTGCTTCCTCTCCATAAACTCCGCCGGTAGGCCAAACTGGTTGAGCTGAGCGCAAATCTGTTGCGCCACTTGCTTGCTATGGCACAGCACTGCCCCAGTGTGCGCCGGTAAGCGCCACTTTCGCGCTGCCGCCGCGAAGGAATCGCGAATCGCCATCGCTTCTTCCGTGATGTCGCGGCAAAACCGAATGCTCGGCAGATTGCCGTTGTGGATCGTGGCAACGTGTTCATCGGCTCCGCCAAGAATAGAGGCGCAAGCAGCGGCGATCTGGGCCGTATTCCGGTAATTACGTCGCAACACAAAACTTCGCCCGCGCATTTGGAGGGCGCTATCGATCTGCTGCCATGAAAATCCGCGTTGGTACAGCGATTGGCCGGCATCGGCAGTGATATAGATTGACTGCGGTGATTCGACGCACGCTAGCAGGTAACGCAGCGCCACCGGCGAAAGGTCTTGCGCTTCATCAATCACGATGGCGCGGTAGGGCCGGGCCGGCTGGTGGCGGGCCAATTCCAGCGCCTGCCGCCGCACATTGCCCCAGGTCGTCCATCCTTGTTGGCGTAAGCGATGTGACCACGTCTCATACACCGACCACACGGCTTCACGCAGCGAGGCGCGCAACGGTAGTTTGCGCCCGATGCGCGGTTGGTTCGCATATTCTTCATACGTGGTCAGCCCCCAATGCTCGATCACACTGGTAAACTCGTCGAGCAGGTATTCGACCCCTAGCGCTTGCAATGCTTCCCGGCGATGTTGGCGTTCAGCTTCGTTGTCGCCGGCCATTGGCGCTATCGCTAACGCCCTGTGCAAGACGTTCAGCAACTCTCCTTCCGGGGCGAAGCGGGGTGCGCCATACGTGCGGGCGTATTGGCGAAAAATGACACTATCGACTGTATTGACTTCGACCCCCTGTGATACCAGATCACCTTGGAGGAGCCGTTCCAACAATTGCGTCGAGTACGAGATCAAGGCATTGGTAAAGGTGGTAAATAACACTGGCGTTTGCCCGCTGGCCACCAATCGTTGGACGCGGTACAGCGCAACGATCGATTTGCCGGCACCCGGCCCGCCACGTACCAGCACCGGCTTATCAAGCGGGATTTCGACCAGCCGCTGCTGTTCAGGATCGAGCATCAGCAAGAAGTCGGTCAATTCGCCAGCCACAAACCGGTCAAGGTCTTCGGCATCGTTGAGCAGAAATTGCGGCTGTTGCAAAATGTCATCGACGCTGCGCGGGTACAGAATATCGAGCACTCGTTCCATAATCGCTTGCGGTACGGGCGCATTCAAGAGGTCATCTTCAGTGCGCACGGCGAGTAAGGCTGACCAGTACTGTTCTGGGATGCGCCACTGGTGCAGATCAGCTGTAGTGATTTCGCGGTTCAGCGGTTGTGCTGTTACGACGGTTGGCTCGCTCGGTGGCGGTTCAGGCGGCGCCGGTACGCGCAAGAAGCTGACGTCCGGCGGCGCTTCTTCTGGCAGGTCAATCTGACCAAAATCGTGTTGGTAGGTTTGCTCATCGCGTTTGCGAATCGCAATCAGCTTGACCCATCCCGCATCAAAGGTGTAAATCAGACGATAATCGCCAATTCTGACCCGATACAGCGGCGGGACGCGGTTCTTAAGCTTTTTGGCATCGCCTTGGGCTGAAATCGGATCGCGTTCAAGCACTTTGACTTTCTGCAAAACGGTTTTTTGAATCTTTACGGGTAGACCAAGGAGTTCGTTGAGAAAGGTTGGTGGGGTAATGATTTGATATTTGGTCATGCTGATAGCCCTTGCTCGACAAAGCCGCCATATTGGGTACGTGGTGCATGGTGGCCGTGATCGCGTCTGCAACAAACAATATGTGTTTTAAACTGGATTATGCGTTTGCTTGAGTCGGGAAGGTACCCAATATAGACATCATAACATTCTCGTTACTCGTTGCAAAGCAGTAAACGGCAGCCGCGTCTGTTAGGTGGCTATTTGGTCGAGCGCAGACTTGGCACGACTTGAGCTATCATTGGCTCCGCGCTCCGAGTTTCTGCGCAGACTGCATGCCGCTAAATAGTACACCGAACGGCGAGGGAGTTTCCTCGCCGTTCGGGCGGATGCGGACAAGTTGCTGAGCTGGCTGGCGTTGACTCATTTCAATGGTTCTTTCTGTTACTATGCCTCGGTTCGGCAGTCGGAGTGGGGTTGGGGCCGCCCGCACCGCCGTCATCGCCACGGCCCGGTTCAGCGGTGGGGGTGGGACGTGGCCCAACCTCCCCATCCCGATTCCTAGTACTGCCCGGTTTCACCGTCGGGGTCGCGGATGGAACCGGAGATACCGGCAAGGGTGCAGTGGCAGGGGTAGATGTGGCCCATTCGGTTGGCGTAGAAACGAACAGTGTGGCGGTAGTGGTAGGAGCGGGCGGCACCATAGTGATGGTAGCCGTTGGCACTGCTAATGAAGCTGTTGGTGTGGGTTCAAGCGTAGCATGAGCAGGTTCACCTGCATTATTCCCCGGATCATTCGCGCCAAGCACGATGATGACCTCAGCCTGTACGGTATCATTGGTGGTACGACCGTGGACAATCAATACAGCACCGAGCGCCGGCTGGCCCTGAATGCGAGTCGTGTCGCTGATCATCACCAGAATACTACTGACCTGCCAACGTTCGGCGCTCATCAGCTCAAGCGTCCCGTGAAATTCGACCTCCGCGGCGCGGGATTGCGCCAGCAGCGCCGTTACCTCGTAGCGACGGCGCGCGGCAAAGCTCGTTTTCAGTTGTTCACTGTTGCCGCTCAGCGTAAGTTGCACCTGTTCGATGGAACGTTTGATGGGGTAGAGTGGCTCTCCCGGCAAGGCCGCATCAGCCGCCCATGTTAAGCCCTCCGCCAGCGAACAGTATCAGGAGCGCAACACTGGCTGCCCAGAGCGCGAGTCGCTGCCAGAGCGCAGGCCGGGTTTGATAGGTGGTGGCTTGGCGTAAAAACGCCCGGCGGGATGCTATACGTGCCTCGTTGGTGGGATCAGTGGCGAGATGAGCCAGCGATTCGGCAACCACGAGAATGGGTTGGAGTGTGGCCGCCTCGTGGGGATAGCGCGCAAGAATTTCATGGATTGGCTCGCCTTTGGCCAGTGCATCAAGGCAATGATTGATCAGCGTTTCTTTATCCATCATTTCACCATCCCCGGCGCCAGATGCCGTGCTAAGGCGGCAAGCGCACGCGCTTGCAATTGTTTGACCGCTCCTTCAGTCTTGCCAAGCAGGTGAGCTATCTCGTGAATTGGCAGGTTTTCTCCAAAACGTAATGCTAAGACATGTTGTTGATCTTCAGTTAGTGTACTAATAGCTTTACGAAATTTTTCAATAGCAACTTCTTTTTCAGCGATTTCTGCTGGCAATGGCGCTTGACTCACAATCTGCTCATTGAGCGGCTCATTTGGATTGTGGTAGGTTTGGCGAAAATAATCACTCACAACATGCGATGCCACGCCAAAGAGCCAGCCGCGCAAGTTGTTGGTTGGCGCTTTCCGTTGGTGCAGAGCAGTAAGGGGGCGCATAAACACCTCACTGACTAAATCTTCGCAAGTTTGCCGGTCGCTGATCCGAAAGGAGACATAACGGTAGAGCGATTGATAGTAGGTGTCATGAATCGCTGCTAACGCATCGGTATCAAGTTCACGCGCCCGGCGCAGGAGCTCTGCATCACTGAGCACAGCGCCTCCTCATCCGTAATGTTAGATCTGGCAGGGCAGGTTGTGCGGCTTGCTGCCCTGCCAGCATTATGCGCCAAAGAGTTAATGTTCTGCGTTATTCCGTGTTGGTGACGTTTCCCTTTCATACCACAGTCAAGCTATGCGTGCTTGGTTTGGAATGAACTTCCGGCGAGCGTTTTCTAAGGATACGCCGGTGCTAGGGTCGGTTCGGGAGTGCTGGTGCGATGTTGGTCACGGTTTTGGTCACGGGTCTGGTCATCGTTGGCCGGCTCCGATGGTGTGGCTGATGGTTGTTGGTCGTGGGTTTGGTCGCGGGTTTGGTCGCGGGTTTGGTCACCGTTGGCCGGCTCCGATGGTGTGGCTGATGGTTGTTGGTCGCGGGTTTGGTCACGGGTCTGGTCGCCATTGGCCGGCTCCGATGGTGTGGCTGATGGTT
>NZ_DAOUDC010000068.1:0-118912 GCF_034431535.1 Chloroflexus sp.
GGTGGGGTTGCGGGGTGGTGGTGGGTGCGTGTGTGGTGGCGGATCGCGCTCGAGAGCACAACAACCAGTGAAGGGTGGGGTTGCGGGGTGATGGTGGGTGCGTGTGTGGTGGCGGATCGCGCTCGAGAGCACAACAACCAGTGAAGGGTGAGGTTGCGGGGTGGTGGGTGTGTGCTTGATTACGGCGCGACGCCGGCAATAACGCGAGCCGGCGCCGTGGTTGCTTGTCGGAGGCGCTATGCCCGTAACAGCGCGAGGCCGCAGCGGGGATCGCCAACTAGCGCTGTAGTTGATTACCGGCGGCGCTACGACTGTAACAACGCGAGGCCGCAGTAGGGTCGCCAACCAGCGCTGTAGTTGATTACCGGCGGCGCTACGACTGTAACAACGCGAGGCCGCAGTAGGGGTCGCCAACCAGCACGTTCGTTGATGTCCCGCCGGCAATCTGCTGGCGAAGCGCTTGCCAGGTCGCTGCGAGCAACGGCAGATTATGGGTCTGCCCACCTCCCCACACTGACTGCAACAACTCTTCCGGAGTGAAGGTGCGGTAGGGGGCTTCAGCCAAGACGCAGAGCAAGGTAAACGATGGCAGATCGAGTTCGAGCGGGCGGCCATAGTACGTAATACTACGCGCCGCTAGGTCGAAGATAAAAGGGCCAAGCGTAAATGGCGGCGGCGCATAACGCTGCCGTCGCCGCAACTGCGCCCGCACCCGCGCCATGAGCTCATCAGCGCGAAACGGACGGGTGACATAGTCATCAACACCCTGCGCGAACGCCGTCACAACCAGCCGGTCGTGCCGCGGCCCCAAAACGACTAGCGTACCGGTATACTGCATACGTAACGCATTCAGCAGATCGAGATGGTCGCTGCCCGGCAGATCGATCAACGCGAGATCGATTTGCCGGTTCAGCGTGTCGAATAAGACGGTAGCGCCTCGCGCTGTTTGAAGGTAATACCCAGCGGACGTGAGCAGCGGCGATAGATATTCATCAATATATTCGCCCAGTCCGCCAATCAAGATGCAATACGGAACGCTCATTCCCCAACGCCTTGAATTCAGAGACTAAGTTGCTGTTTATATCGCTACGGTATAACTTTGCATTCTGCCGGCGGTGAGGTGTTCACCTCGACCACGACGCCATCCATCAATCCCAAAAACTGGCGCAGCGCCAGCTCGGCATTGCGCGTTCCCTGTTCCATAATCCCATCTTCGCATGCCGCTTGCAGGATCTGCTGTTCGGCTGCTTTCCGCGCCATCGTTTCAAGGTTTGGGTTTTCGGGGGCAAAGAGACCGCGATCGCGGCTGTAGACGCGCGTTTTGCTGTTGTCGAGCGTCGCACTCAAGACTTGCACCGGCGGTAGCCACACGGTGATCTGTTTTCCATCAGGCGAAACTGTGACGGCGTCGGGCGTGAGCTGGCTAAGATCGACGCCAACCACCACAGTGCCATGGGCGATCAGCAAGAGTGCATCACCCGCTAACCAGTCACCGATAATCGGAATATTGCTCCCTTGGCGAATGTCGATCACCCGCTCGATCGTATATTTGCTGGTTTCCAGGCGGCTCAGTTGCTGGATCCGTTGCACCACTGCCGCGCTACTGATGATCTGCGGGGTTGGCGTCTGCACAATAACTTGCGGGTTCGGCACTAACGAGCCAAGAGCATTCAGCCGTTGCGACAGCCAAAACACGCCTAGCCCGACTACTAGTATGAGCAGCAGGAAGATGACGAATGATACTGACCACCCGCCGCTCATCGATCGCGAACGGTAACGAACAGGGAGTGGTTCGTCCCAGTCATCGTCAATCCACTCGCGCTGCCGGCGCAAACGCAACAACCGTTGAGCCCGGCGGCGAATATCATCATCGTCGTCGTACATCGGAAACCTCATGAACGATTGCGGAAGCATCGCACCGTTGTGAACGAGATGTGGGTACGGCCTAGCATAAGCAATGCTATCTACTCAGTCAACGTTAGGCAACGACCCTTATCACACCCCGCGTCGCTGCTACACTTTCGCGCCAACGTGAATAGCCACTGCCCCCAACCCGTACAACCGGTAGAAGACGTGACGCCAACCAGCTTCGCGCATCATTTCGGCCAAACGATCGGGCGACGGAAACACACGCGCCGACTGGGGCAGATACGTATAGGCGCGCCGGTCGCCGCCGAGCAAGGTGCCGATCCACGGCACGACCTGCTCGAAATACACCCGGTGCCCCCACCGGATGAGCGGGTTGTGCGGGCGGGCGACTTCGAGGCAGGCCATCATCGCGCCGGGCCGGGCTACGCGGTACATTTCGCGCAACGCAGCGGGAATA
Organism: Chloroflexus sp.; assembly: GCF_034431535.1. Taxonomy (GTDB): domain Bacteria; phylum Chloroflexota; class Chloroflexia; order Chloroflexales; family Chloroflexaceae; genus Chloroflexus. Next base: position 2,327 of record NZ_DAOUDC010000068.1, read on the forward strand.
TCGGTCACGTTGCGTAACACGAAACCAGTGGTAATCGCGTCGAAGGTATTGTCAGGAAATGGTAATTGCAACGCATCGCCAGCGACAAACGCCGCCCGGCCCGCTGCCGCCAATTCGGCAATTTTGGGCTGGCCGGCCTGCATCATGGGGAGGGTAAAATCAACCCCGACGACGATGCCATCTCGCGTCCACCCGGCCAACTCCGGCAAGAAGTCGCCGGTGCCGGTGCCGACATCGAGCGCGCGACCATTCACCGGCGGCGCGACATATTCGACCACTTTGCGCCGCCAACCTTGATCCAACCCAAAAGTCATCACCCGATTGACCCGATCGTAACCGCGGGCAATGCGGGCAAACATCCGCTCAACATAGGCCGCTTTTTCTTCTGGCGGCGGTAATACGTTGGTTGTTAATCGATCTGGGGCCATGGATTCCCTCGGTGATATATTTGTTGGAGCTGCACCACCGTGCGGCGCTACGGGATGGACGTTCGTATTAAAACATAGGGACGGCTGACGTTACGCGGATGGGCGAAATAACGCGCGCAACTCGGCAGGTGAACGGGCCACGGCCAACGCAGCCATTAACTTCAACCGCGCTTTCACCCCGCTCAGATTGGGGGCGAAAATCACGCCCAACTTGCGCAAATCATGATACGCGCCGACGAAGCCAAATTCGTCACCCAACCCACCTGCACCGGCCCGGCTCGCCGCCACCACTGGGATCCGCCGTTGCACCACTTCGGCCAGCGCCGGCAGCCACCACGGCGGCAACCGCCCGCTGCCAAACGTTTCAATCACGATCCCGGCTACATTATCGGTAATGCTGTGGCGTAATTGCCGGTCGTCAGCTCCCTGTGCGACCCGGATCAAGTCAACCGGCTCAACCAAGCGCGGCGCGGCGATGTGTTGCCGCGCCAGCGGACGCCAACGCAAATGGGCATGGTCGCCTTCAACCCGGCCTAATGCGCCCCCGGCAGCAGTAAACATACCGGTGCCCTGACTAAAGTGCGATTGTACGACCGCTGCCGCATAAATGGTATCATCAACCACCACCAACGCACCCAACCCGGATGCCGCCCGCGTCGCCGCAACGGTAATCGCCGCCTGCAGGCCATTGGTCGCGGCAGCGCCGCTCGCGTTCAGCCGCGGCAGGCTGGTGACTGCCAATGGCGGACCATCAGGCAAGAGCAGATCGATCAAATAGGCCGTCTCTTCGAGCGTATCACTGCCGGAAGCAACCACAATTCCGTCATACGTGTCACGCAGCGCATTGATCCGCTGCACCAATGCCAAGACCTGCTGCGGCGTCAGATGGCTACCGGGTAAATTCGTGAATTCTTCAATGGTCACGATCAAATCAGAACGCAGCGCCAACGGCTGCTCGTCACGACTGCCGAGCGCACGCCGGATAACCAGAGCGCCACCGGTTGAGAGGATTAAAATCTTTGGCATAGCGGTTTTCGGGCAACCCAGCAGATGCGCTGAGTCATAGCGGTAGGCGGTTGAAAGGTAAAGCCGTCATAACACCCTTCGATCATAAGCCCGGCAGTTTCGATCATCGTTGCCACCTGCTCTGGCGGGTAGGCACGTTCGATATGGATCTCGTCAAAACGCTCGTAACCGTCGTGATCATTGCCGATAAAACCGGTCAGCCACATAGTTGACGTATCGCTCACCGGGTCAAAATAGGTGCGTTCCACTTGCACATAGCCTGCCTGTTCACTGAACGAGCATTGGCCCCAATCGACGGCCAAGAAGTGGCGTGTATTCATATCAGCGACAAACAAGCCTCCCGGCGCCAAAACATGCCCTACGCCATGCAAGCACGCAGCTAGATCGTTGGCGCTGATCAGGTAATTGAGGCTATCATAGGTACACGTAACCAGATCAAAGGCATTTGCCGGCAGCAACTCAGCCACCTGACGCATATCACCCTGCCGCAACTCGACCGCTGTTGCAACGCTCGTGAACTTGCTCGCCGCTTGCGCCAGCATCGCCGGCGAACGATCAAGACCCGTCACTACCCAACCGCGTTCGGCCATGGTAGCGAGCAACGTGCCGGTGCCGCACGCGAGATCCAGCATCTGTTGCCCAGCAACTGGGTGGCGCTGCAAGATCTCTTCCAGATAGAGCGCGGTCAGCAGGGCAAACCGGATCTGGCCGCTTCCATCATACACCGCGGCGTAACGATCGTATGTCATGAAGATATTGTACCACTCCGCCCAAGCGGAACCCAAAGCGAGACAATAAAGCCAACAATGATATGCTCGACGTTGATCAACAAGAAGAGCGCCGCCAGCGTCAACGCCTGTTCTTGCGAATAGCCATACGCAGCCAGCGTTGCTACTAGTATGACATCGCGCACCCCGACGCCGCCGATCGAAATCGGCAACGCTTGCAAGACCGAGATGAGCGCTGAGGAGCCGATCACCACCAATAATGGCACTGCATTCAGATCAAGCGCGAGGTAGAGCAGCCACAACCGCAAGAAGGTAAAAAAGACCGACGCGATGGTTGCTACGCTCACGGTGGCAATGAGGCTTGGCGTGAAGGTCAGGCTATGCATTTGCTCGTTCCACTGATCGAGCCGGGAACGCAAACGCGGCGCGATCCGCGGTAAGACAACGGTGAGCAGCCACGAGCGCGGCCCGCGCGCTGTGAGCAACACCGTGACCGTCACCAGCCCGATTCCCACTACCACCACAATCGCCTGTTGTAACTCGCGGCTGGGCAACAGGCGTCCCAACGCAAAAACCCCGATCACCCCCAACGCCGACATAATAATCAGGTCGCACAGCCGATCCAGCACCACCGAAAGCAGGGCTGGCGCTACCGGTTGGCCGCGGTTTCGTAAATATACTGCCTTTAATAGATCACCGGCCTGTCCTGGCGTCACCGTGCCGTAGAAAATACCAACCATATAAAGGGCGCACGCTGTAGGAAGATCGAGCACGATATTCATTGCCCGCAAAATCTGAATCCAGCGCCATGATTTGAGGATGATGAACGGAGGCAACAGCGCCAGTGACCAGATGATTGGCCCGATCTCAGCCGATTGCAAAATCGCCCACAGCAGACCGAGATCGCTGGTAAGCAGAAAACCGATCAGCAACGCTGGCCCAATCAACCGGAGCAGCCACGAGAAGATGGGTCGCATGAACGCACTACTCCTCTTCAGTGATGCGTGGCGGGCGTTGGAAGCGGAGGGCAGCGACCTGCTCGGCATTCAGCCCGAACATAAAAATGATAATGCTGCCGATAAACAAGCCCACGGCTGAGTTGGGAATATGGAAGCGCAGCGGATCGGTGATAAATATGCTGATCAAAAATGAGAGCAAGGCTAGCAATTGCATCGAGACGGCAACCGGAAAATAGACGCGCAACGGCGCGAACAGCGAGACAATCCGCAAGATGATCAGGCCAAAGCGAATGCCGTTGCGTAAGAGTTTTTGCCCGCTCTGACCACCTTGCCGGCGCTGGCTGATCACCGGCACATACCCGACATGGTAGCCGGCCTTCAGCAACGCCAGCGTGCTGGTCGTGGGGTATGAGTAGCGATTGGGCAGCAAATTGATGAACTCCATAATCACGTCGCGCCGCATCGCCCGGTAGCCGCTGGTCAAATCACGCACCTCGGTTTCAACCAGATAGCTGCCCAGCGCATCGAGCGCCCGGTTGCCCCAGCGCCGGAAGACCGAATCGCCTTGCGTGTCGCGGGTGCGCGCGCCAACCATCATATCATAGCCATCCGCAATGCCGCCTAACAGATCAGGGATATAGCGCGGATCCATCTGCCCGTCGGCATCCATGAGTAGCACGACCTCGCCACCCGCCCGCCGGATGCCGGTTTTCACGGCTGCGCCGTTACCACGGTTGACTGGATGCCGGATAACCCGCGCACCCGCGGCTTGTGCAACCGCAGCCGTCTCGTCACGCGAGCAGTCATCGACCACGATAATTTCGGCGGTAGGCAAGACCGAGCGCACCCGCTCGATCACGCCGGCAATGCCATGCGCTTCGTTGTAGGCCGGAATGACCACGCTCACGGTAAATGGATAGTCGCGAACGGCCTCCGGCATTGCCTGCGACGAAATCTGCATCGGTTGCATCATATCCCTTCAGCGAATTGATATCTGCTGCACCATCACGCTCAACGGGCGCGCGTCGGTGTTGTCCGGCAATGATTGGTAGGGTAAGAACGTCGGCGCGCTCAGACTGAACGTCACCTCGCGCACACCCTGCATCTGTGCCGGCAATGGCAGATAATACACCCGCCAGCCCCCTGGCGCAACTATGATCGGCATACGTTGGTCGCCAATCGTGACCGTCAGCGGAGTTGGCGCCGGTGCGGCTAACCGTAGGGCCAGCATCTCATTGCCGGCGAGCGGCTCCGGCAAGGGCAAGCAGATTACGCCTTCGCCTTGCAGCCAGCGATAGGTTGTCGCGCCAGCGCGCTCGCCGAAGGCAAATCCGTACAGATACCCAAGGTCAAGGTCGTTGCCAAGCGTTAGGGTTGTCGTTGGTGCCGGCGTTAACCACGCGAACGCCAGCCGCTGCACATCTTCACCAGCTTGTTCTTCGGTGTTGCGCAGCAGGGCCATCGCCGTCGCCGCATCACCTTGCGCCCGCGCGATTGCCCCTCGCACCAGATTATTCCGGTGGGTTGGGTAATCGCCGATGATCTGGCTAGCTTCATCGTACCGCCCTTGCGCCAGTAACCAACTGGCAAACTCGGCGCGGCCATCGGCAAAATCGGGATCAGCCGCCAGCATTGCGCGGTAGGCCTGTTCGGTCGCAGCCGCATCACCGCGCGCTATCGCCTGTTGCGCCGCTGCCCACGCTTGCTCGCGGGCAAGACCGGCACGGATGATCTGGGGGTAGTCACGATAGCTAAAAATGAGCACTGCAAGGAAGAGGCTTGTCGCGAGACCGGCTAACGTAAAGCGATCCCAGCGCCACGGCTGTTGGCCGATCCGGGCCAGTGTCGCCGCCCCATACAGCGCGAACCACAGCCAAACCGGCAAAAGGTAACGCGGTTCGACGTGGATGAGCATCACCATCAGACACGTATAGCCGATCCAGCCGAGCGCCACCAGCCGAAACGCGCCTTCACGAGGGCGTGAAAGCAAGGTGAATGGCGTCGCTAGCACCATCACGAGCCAGATGAGATCACTGACGATGCCGGCTAGCCAGATCTCGCGGACAGGACGGGCAAAGAAACTGGCTTTGACAAAAAAGTCTTCGATAAACTGCGCTTTCCAGATATGGTAAAAGTGCGGCCAGAGATAGCGCGTAAACCGCCACGGCTCGGTTTGGATGATTCGCCGCAATTCGGCGCTCACAAATCGTTGCCGCTCTTCTTGCGGCAAGCGTAGTAGTATCCCTTTTGCCTCACCTTCACCACGGCCCTCATGCACGGCATCGCTCATCGCGATCCAGAGATTAACCGGGCCAAGGGTGTCAATCAGAATAATATCGCGGTAGAGGATGTAATTGCGGATCGTCCACGGCGTAATCGTCAGCGCAAACGGCAGCAGAAAGGCCAGCAAGGCTAGCGCGACTTGCTGCCGACGATGTTGGCCGGCGGCGCGCCATGTACTGATCGCGATAAAGAGCACCGCAAACGCAGCGCCGTATAAGCCCGGCGAGCGAGCCAAGGCTGCGAATGCCAATGTTACGCCGGCCCCGATCAGCCAGCGCAGCCGCCGGTCATCACGCCAGCGCACGAGCAGCCACGCATGGATGAATAGCATACTGAAGAAGAGCTGCTCGCTGAGGATGAGCGCCGGCAACTCTACGAACGGCATCCAAACGGCGAGGATGGACGCAAAGAGAAACCCGGTGCGCTGATCAAACAAGCGCCGCGCCAGATCGTAGCCAAGCGGGATGAGCGCCAATGATAAGACAACTTGGACGGCACGAATCAGGGCAATCCCGATAGCCGGATCGCCGAACCACAACCCAATCCGCAGCATGGCCGCGAAGAAGAAGATGTGGCCGGGCGGGCGCACGAGCCACGAATTATCGACGTATTCGCCGGTGACGGCAGAGCGGAGGGCGCGCACGTAGTAATCGCCGTCATCGGCTGCCGAAAAGCGCGGATCGATCTGATTGACCGCAATAAACCAGAGCCGCAAGGCGAGACCGATCACGACCAGCACTCCAATGACCACAGACGGTCGCCTAACCACTTGGGCCAGCTTGATGCGCCGCCAACGCGGCGGCTCGATCGCTATGGGTTGGGTTGGCGAATATTCCATAATCTGCTCGTTTCCTCATTCACCGCCGGAGAAGACACCTGCATCGTATAGAGCGTAAACCGTCCGGTGCCAATCCGGGCTACATCCGGCTGCGGCAACGGCGGCAACCCTTGCATGTTATCCCACAAGAGGTAATCGGCGTGCAGCGCTTGCAATTCGGCATACGTCACCGTGATCGGAACCCGCCGGTCGATCAGGTGCGCGATGGCCGAGTATTTGGCCAATGGCAGCCGGTCGGGGATAGCGGCGACAAGTTTTGCGCCAGTAGCCGGCACCGTGTGTTGCACCAACTCGACCGCGGCCACTTCATCCGCCGGCTGCGCCGTCAGCACGGCTCTCACCCCATTGGCCGAGCCGGGGAGGAGGATGGTGATGACAACCAACGTCGCTAGCAAGAACGAGCGTTGGCTCTCCCAAAGCTGCGCCAAAGCCCACGCCGCAGCAACGGCGTATAGCGGCGCCAACGGTAAAAAGAAGCGCGGCAAGATGAAGGCAGTGGCAATTGCCGCCACGTACAACCCGATCAAGGCGATCAAGGCCAGCCAACGCCGATCGGCACGGTTGCGCCACGCCAGCCACCCTACCGCCGCGATCCCGCCGATCGCGAACCAGTTAGCCGGCCAACCCAGCAAGCGCAACTGATCGGCCCGGCCAAACTCGCTCACATCTTCGGCACCGGCGCCGAGAAAACCCACGATATTGCGGCCCCAGTTGGTCAGAAAGCGCACAGGATCCCGCCCAATCACTTCTGCCAGACTAATGCTATTGGGAACCTCATTCCACCGGCGCCAGTCAGTATTGGCGTAGACCGCCAGCCAGATATTTTTCGCTTGCTGATTGAACAATGGTTGGCCAGTTTGCACCGTATTCACCACAACCTGCGGCGCTGCCGCCAAGGCAAATCCTACCACAAAGCTGAACGCAGCGCGCTTCCCGGCCCCTAACCAGAGCGCAATGGCGCCCCACAGCAGCAAGATCAAGCCGGGATGGCGGATGAGAAACGCGGTGCCGGCCAGTATTCCGGCGAGGAACGCTATTAGGCGCGACGATCGCGCATGCGCGTGCAAGGTGACGGCCACCGCTAACGTGGAGCAGGCAGCAAACGGCATATCGCTGCCAATTAGCAAGCCGTATTGCGCCACCATCCCGCTCAGCGCTAACACCATTGCCGCCAGCGCTGCCGGAGCGGGTGGCAGCAAACTGCGCGCCAGCAGATAGCCGGCACCGATTAACACTCCGCCGCTCACAAGCGCAATGAGGCGCGCGGCGAGAAAGGCATTATCACTGGTCAATGGCCGTACCAGCCAGAGCAAGAGCGGATAGCCGAGATTGTAGAAGCCATCGGCTTGAAAGATGGTTGCCAGCGTATCGCGAGTGGCAAACACCCGAAAATCGTTCTCGACGCCGGGCCGGGCCAGCGTGACATGGGCTTGCATTGCCGGCATCAGCCACGCCATCCAACCAAGCGCGACGGCAAGCGCGAGAACGGGCAGGCTCCAGCGCGGCCAAACGACGCTCAGCTGCGGCCATTGCCAAACAACATAACCGGCAGCGACCAACGCCACCGTCGCCGGTGGTAGATAGAGCAAGGGATACGGGCTGAAGCGGTAGAGTAGCAGCCAGAGGAGGCCATACCCCACGACCGCAGCCAGTACGAGTCGCCACGACCGCTGATGCAAGATCATCCCGGCCAAGGCGCCAATCAACGCCGCATATCCCAATTGCGCAGGGTACGGCAGCAACGGCGGCATGGCGCTGAGCGTGATCTCATCCAACAGGATGCGCGCATCTATAGCGGGTGAAGCGAAGCGGATCACCACATCCACCGCTTTCGTCCAGCCGCCGGTGAGATAGACCGTATGTTCTTCCCAATCACCGCGGGCGAGCAACTGAAGCGGCACTTCGTCATTCACCTGTACCGTCAGCGGCGTGCCAGCCGGCGCCTGCCACCGGAACGTAACGATCACCGGCGCACCCATCTGCGGCAAGCGCAGCGCCGCTGCCGGCAACACCCGCCGCACCGCCCCATCAGCGCCGGCCATCCCAGATTCGGGTTCGCTGAAGCCTTGCGCCACCGCCGCGTCATTGCGGCCAATGTCAAACGTGCGTTGCACCGGTGTTTGGCTAAAGAGGGCAATAACTAGAACGGCCATGATCGCACCGGCCAGCGCAGGCTTCAGGGTTGGCATAGCGATGAGCGCTCTCACAAGATCCGGCCCTCACCCATTACGGTGTCGCCGTGGGTGTAGTGAGCGGTAACGGCTCTTGTACCGGCACGTCCGCCGATGGCGGCGAAACCAAGGCCCGGTTCACCCAACCGGCGCCGCTGCCATCGGGATTGGCAATAAACGAGTCGGGACTGCGCCGTTCGCCTAGCCGGATCAGATACCACTGATCATTTGCGGTGCGGGCCAGAAAGATGATCTCATCACCGGCATTAATGCGCCCAATCGGCTGGTTGTTGGTGCCCGGCAACGGGCGCACATTCGCCACTTGCAAGGCTGTGCCCGTGATCGGCTGCGCCACTGCCGGCGCCGGAGTTAGGTTGGCCGCTGGTGTTGGCCAGCGCGGGGTCGCAGTCGGGCGCGGCGTCGGCAGCACCAGCGTCGGCAATTCGGTTTGGCCGGGCACGTAGCGGCCAAACTGATCCAATTCGTTGCGTAGCGCGCCAATTACCCCAAACGCCAGCGCTACCGACAACAAAAAGATTACACTCACTACAGCTAGCTTGATGAATTCAAGGCTCTGCGCCCAAATGCTGCGCCGGCTCAGCAGATCGAGCGCACTCTGCGCGGCGCCGGCCACCGATTCGCCCCAACTGGTGCGGCCTTGATCCGAACGGGCCACTTCGCGGAGGGCCAGCAAGGACCGCACGTCCCCAACTTGGATCAAAGCTCGCACTGCTCCCCAGCGCACATTGGCGTTTTGATGCTTGAGGGCGGAGATCAACGGCCCGGTTGCCCGGCCATCACCAATCTGCGCCAACGCTTCTGTCGCGCGATAGACGGCCAACCAAGGCTGATCAGGGTTGACGATGGCGCACAAGGCCGGCACTGCCGCTGAGCCGATATTGACCAGCGCATCAACCGCTTCGGCATGGCGCGGATGGTTGGGATGGCCAAGCGCGCCAATCAGCTCGTCGATCTCATCCCGCGAGACGGGACGTTCTGCCGGTGGGGCTGATCGCGGCAGTCGGGGCGCGGTCAAGCGCCGGGTTGGGCGCGGGGTTGGAGTAGGTTCAGGCGGTGATTGGTTTGGTTGCGGTTCAGTCGTCATCAGTCTGCAATCTCTCCGGCATGTGGCTAGCGCGTCAGCAGCCACTGCTCAAACCGGGCTACGATCAGATCAAGCAGCGTGGCCGCCGCTTCAGCTTTCAACTGCCGCGGCAATTCCACGGCCTGCTCACCATCAAGAACGGTTAAGGCAATCTCAGGTTGGCCGATGCTAGCGATGGCATCGTTGGCAACGATCAGATCCAAGCCTTTCCGTTGCAGCTTGCTGCGGGCATTGGCCAATAGATCATGCGTTTCGGCGGCGAAGCCAACCTTAAAGATGTCGGTGCGGTGGGCTAATTCACCGACGACATCAGGATTCTGCACGAGTTGCAGCGTCATGCCTTCATCGCCATACTTCTTAATCTTCTCAGCCGCCATCTGCGCCGGGCGAAAGTCGGCCACTGCTGCATTCATAATCAAGATATCGGCGTGGACACACGCGGCTTGCACCGCCGCGCGCATTTCGAGAGCGGTCTCGACGGCAACATACGTGACTGCCCGTGGCGGCGTGAGCGCCGTTGGCCCGCTAATCAGCGTCACCGTCGCACCTAGATCACGGGCGCGTTCGGCCAGTGCATACCCCATTTGCCCCGATGAGCGGTTGCCAAGATAGCGCACCGGATCGATCGGCTCACGGGTGCCGCCAGCCGTCACCACCACGCGACGGCCCCGCAACGGCCCGTATTGGCGGCCCAGCAAGGCGCGAATTTCGGCCAGCAGATCGGCTGGTTCGGGGAGGCGACCGCGTCCAACCACCGGTTCGGCCATCCGGCCCACCTCCGGCTCAACCACGTAAGCCCCGCGCGCGCGTAGCGTCGCCACATTCGCCTGTGTCGCCGGATGTTCGTACATCGAGGGATTCATTGCCGGCGCAATCAGTAATGGGGCGCGGGTCGCCAGCACGGTGGTGGTAAGCAGGTCATCACACAGACCGGCGGCCAGCCGGGCAATGGTATTGGCCGTCGCCGGCGCGATCACCACCGCATCGGCCTGCATGCCAAGACTCACATGACCGATCACTCCATCTTCAGGCAAACGCCACATATCGTTCAACACTGGCCTTCCAGTGAGCGCTTGAAACGTTGCCGGGCCGACAAACCGCTCGGCGGCTTCAGTCATAATGACGTCAACCTGCGCCCCAGCCAATGTAAGATCGCGCGCCACTTGCACGACTTTGTAAGCGGCAATACTGCCGCACACACCTAGTACAATTCGTTTGCCCGCCAGCGTATCCATACCATTTCCGTCATTCAGGCCGACTCCCTGCGGGCGCATTGTAGCACATGTAACGCAATGCCACAGCTGCGCGCGGTGTAGCGTAAAATGTTCACTAAATTACGCGCTAAAAGCTCTTGCAGAACCGATAAGCTTGTGCTACACTTCACAACACTCTCCCCGAACCAATGGAGGACTTTCGTGGAGCGTTCTGATTTACCACCCGATGTTGTCATCCGGCGACTTCCTCTCTATGCACGGAGCTTGCGCTACCTGCTCGAAGAGGGTATTCACTCCGTCTCTTCCCAAGAGCTTGGTGAACGGATCAATGTCACCGCGGCCCAGATTCGCAAAGACCTTTCGTACTTTGGCGAGTTTGGCAAGCAAGGCATCGGCTACGATGTCGAGAAGTTGTTGCAGCACATTGAGCGCATTCTTGGCATTAACCAGCACTGGCCGGTTGCGCTGGTTGGCATCGGTCTGTTAGGACAAGCGATTGCTCGCTACGAAGGTTTCCGTACCGAAGGCATTGAGATCGTTGCGCTCTTTGACTCTGACCCGGCCAAGATTGGTCAGCAAGTCGGCGAGCTGGTCGTGCAAGACTTTGCCAATGTGCGGCGCGTTATTGCCGAAAAGCATATCAAGCTGGCAATTATTGCCGTGCCAGCGCTGCAAGCGCAGCGCGTCGCCGATGTGTTGATCGAAGCTGGCGTTCGCGCTATCCTGAGCTATGCACCGATGATCTTGCAAGTGCCGGAAGATGTCTGGGTGCGGTATATCGATCCGGTGGCCGTGTTGCAAAGCATGACCTATTACCTCGCCCGCGAACAATCGCCCTCGTAGGGCCGCATTGCCGGATGCCGCACGGCAGTGCGGCCCCCGGTGATGCGCCTCCGCCCCCCGCGGTGCGCCTCCGCACGGTGGTGCGGCACGGTGCCTGTATGCAGGCGTAGCGAAAGGAACGCGTGTGCTGGCAAGCTTCAAGCGGCACCGGTTCGGAGTACTGATCAGCGGGTTGATTGCAGCCTTGCTGGTCGTGCAATTGTGGCCGGTTGCGCCGGTTGAGTTCGCGTTCCGCCCGCCATTCGCGCCGGTTGCGGCCCACGCCAGCCATGCCTTCACCACTTTAGCTGCTCGCACCACAACACCACTGCTCGCCGCATGGGATGCCCGCACCGGCATCCCGACCTTTCTCGTTCCCGCTACAACTGATGGCCGGCTACCCTACACCCCAACTGTTGCCGAAATTGGCAACCCGATCGCGGTTGCCCGCGGTTTTCTCGACCGCGAACGCGCGCTCTTTGGCCTGCGCAGCGTTGCCGCCGAGTTGCGCCCGTTGCCGACGGAACCCGATCGCCAGCTCGGTTTTCACCACATCCGGTTTGAACAGGTCTACAACGGCGTACCCGTCTTCGGCCGCCGATTGATTGTTCATCTCGATCCGGCAGGGCAGGTGGTAGCGGTCAACGGTCATTTCGAGCCGGGGATTGCGGTCGAAACCCAACCTGCGCTCGCGCCGCAAGCCGCGATGACGCTTGCGCTGGGCCATATTTGGCAAGAATTGGAGCCGGACGAGCGGAAGCAGGTGCAATTCACGCCGTTGCCCGATCGCACCAGTTTGATGATCTACGTCCGTGCCGACGGCCGTGCGGTGCTGGTATGGTCGGTGCGCGTGCTGACCACCGCACCGCTCGGCGAGTGGCAGGTGTTTGTGCATGCGCGGCGCGGCAGCGTGATGCATGCGATTGATCAACTCGCCGGCGCGAAACGCCGCCGCACCTATACCGCCAACAATACTACCCGCTTGCCCGGGCGCTTGCTGGCCGAAGAGGGTGAATTGCCCCGTGATACGATTGCGCGCGCTGCCCACGAGGGAGCCGGCAAGGTCTACGACTACTATTTCAATACCCACCAACGCGACTCGTTTGACGGGCGCGGCGGCGCAATGGTCTCAACCGTCAGCTATGGCAGCGATCCCGAAGATGCCGATAACGCAGCGTGGGTCGGCGAGCTCAAGCAGATGATCTATGGCGATGGCGGACGGCTCTTTCGCCCGTTGCCGTACGGTCTCGATGTGATTGGCCACGAGTTTACCCACGGCGTGATCGATGCGACGGCGCAATTGATTTATGAAAACCAACCGGGCGCGCTCAACGAGTCGTATGCCGATGTGTTTGCGGTGATGATCGATCGCGACGATTGGCTGATCGGCGAAGATGTGGTGAAGTCGCCGCCGTATCCGGTCACGCATCTGCGGAGTATGGCCGACCCGACGTTAGGCGGACGCTATGACGCGCGCGATCCGCTGCGCAGCGTGGGCCAACCGGCCACGATGCAAGAGTATGCGAACTTGCCCAATACCCGTCGCACCGACAACGGCGGCGTGCATGTGAATAGCGGCATTCCTAACCACGCCGCTTACTTGCTCGCGCAGCAGATCGGGCGCGAGAAGATGGAACAGATCTATTATCGCACCCTGACCCAATACCTCACACCGAGCAGCAACTTTGCCGATGCCGCCGCCGCTACTGCCCGCGCCGCCGCCGATCTCTACGGCCAGACCGAAGTCGCGGCGGTGCGCGACGCCTTTGCCGCCGTTGGGATCACCAACACCGCCACCCCCGGCGGGCCGGTGGTGCAGCCGCCAAGCAGCTTGCCTGCTACGCCTCCCGCGCCGCCGGCAGCGCAGAATCTCCCTCCCGGTTGCAGCGACCTGATTGTCAATGGCGGTTTTGAAGCTGAAGCCGGTTGGGAACAGGTGACAACCCTTGACGCCTCGTTGATCGACCCTGAGGTGCCCCGCAGCGGCAAACGCAGCGCATGGCTCGGCGGAACTGATCAAGAGAGTTTTCAGCAAATCTATCAAGATGTCCGTATTCCGGCTAACGCCACTAGTGTCGAGCTGCGTTATGCCCGGCTGGTGCATTTCGAGCTCAGCAGCATCGCCGGTCTCTTTTCCGGTGAAGCGTTCTTCTCAGTGGTCATTGCCGATACCCGCACCAACCCGCTTACTATCGTGGAGCAGATACGCTCCAGTGAGGGCGATGACACGTGGCGCGACCGGCGCGCCGATGCTAGTCAGTATGCCGGCAAGACGGTGCGCATTATCTTTGCCGCTGAAAACCCGCGCGGCAATATCAGCAGTATGTTTGTCGATGATGTTGCGTTGATCGCTTGCACGACCGGCAATGCGCCAAACGCACCGCCGGTCAACAACAACGATCTGGTCTTCTTGCAAGGCACGATCAGCGATGCTGACAGCGGGCGCGGCGTGCGTGGCGCGCAGATGTTTATTCTGAAACCGGGCATCACCGCCCGCCAAGCCGCTGCCGATGATACCCTCACGCCTGATGAGGTATTGACCATAGCGATCGCCGATGACAATGGCAGCTTCCGCACTGAGCAACCGGTGCTGCGCGGCCAGAGTTATAGCGTGATTGTGGTGGCGCGCGGGTATCGCACGATCCTTTCTGATGGCGAATTGCGGATTCCGGCGACGGCAGCCAATCCGTACCGGGTCGATGCCCAAATGCGCCGGTCGCGGTAGTAGGGGTGGAGCATGCTCCGCCCGAAAAGCAGAGTGTGCTTCGACCCTACCGTCACCTACGGCAACCGTCTTGTAACAAGTACGTTTTATGTCAAATGAAACCTTAGAGTGTTGTATCTGCCATCAACCCCAATCACCACCCTACCACATTCTCGGCAGGAGGGTCTATTGCGCGCGCCATTATGCGCTGGTCAATAAACCGCACCGTGGTTTTTGGCAAGCTAGCCTCATCCAGATTCTCGGTATGGCTGCGCTCAGCGCGCTGCTGGCATGGCTGGGCAACGCCATCGGCCCGCTCAGCGGCCTGCCCCTGCTCGTGGCCGGCATCGTCTTGTCGGTGGTGCCGGCGGCGTTGTGGCTGATCTTCTTTTACCGCCAAGACCGGCTCGAACCAGAACCGAAACGCAATATCGCCGCTGTCTTCTTCACCGCGCTCTTGCTCACCGATGTGATCGGGCGGCGGGCCATCGAAGCGTGGTGGCGAGTCAGTGAATGGGCCGCTGCCGATACGACCACATCGCTGCTGGCGGCGCTCTGTATCTTGGGGCCGCTGCGGCAGGTGATCGCTTACATCGCCGTGCGCGCTATGGTCTACGCCACCGAAGAGTTCGATGAACGGATGGATGGGATTGTCTACGGCACCGTCGCCGGTCTCGGCGTGGCTACCTTGCTTAACCTGCGCTATGTGCTGGCAAGCGAAGGAGTGGCGTTAGCGCCGGGGGTGATCACCACCGCTACCACGGCGCTGGCGCAAGCCAGCTTTGGCGGGTTGATGGGGTACGTGATGGCGGAAGCGAAATTTAGCCATCGCCCGATCTGGTTTGTGCCGCTTGGCTTTGCCGTCACCGCGGCGCTGAACGGTTTGGTGAGCTGGCTGATCGCCGAAGTGAGCGCCGTGGGTCTCACCGTCGATCCGTGGCGTTCGCTGGCGTTAGGGGTGGCAGTGGCCCTGATCGCCTACCTCACCCTGATCGCGCTGATCCGGCGGAGCGTGATGGTCACATTGCAGCAGTCGTCGTAACGAGGAGCACCCATGATCGGGCAGCTTGGCAATGAACGAGTCTGGCGTGTGCGGTTCTGGAATAAAGACCTCGGTGTGGCGCTGGTCACGGCGTTGGCGCTGCTGGCCGGCACGTTGCTGATGTGGCGCACCGAGACGGCCACCCGATCGTTTGTGAGTCCCGACGCCACCCTGCGCCTCGCCTATCCGGCCCATTGGGTCAGTGTTGACTCGCTGAGTGATGTGCTGCTGAAGGTGGAAGACCCGCAAACGGCGAGCCTGTTCAAAACTACCTTAAGCGTTGAACAGCGAGACATCGATCCGGCCAATCCACCGACCTTGCAAGAGCTGCTCGACCGCCGGGTCGAAGACCGCAGTCTGCTGACCGGCTACCATTTTCTGGGTGAAGCCGAGACAACGGTTGCGGGCCAGCGCGCAATTGCGACCGATTTTACGTATGTCGTGCAACCGATCGACGAGCCGCGCCGTCCGGCGTTGCCGGTAGTGGTGCGCGCGCGCGAATATATCTTCGTCACCGCGAACCATTCGTTCTATCTGACGCTGGCCGCTCCTGCTGCCGAGTTTGACCGGCTCGAAGGCGCGCTAGCGCGGATTATCGCTTCGGTGGAGGCGCCATGAGCATTCCTGATGAGCACGGCGGCTGGTCGCTGGGTGAGCATCTCGCTGATGGCAGCGACGCATCATTGCGCGCACCGGCGCTGTCCCGGCGAGCGTTGCTGATGGCGAGCCGCAGCGGCGGCCTGCGCTTCACCACCCGCACCATCACCATCTACCACAACGGCTTGGTGATCAGCGACGATCCCGCCCGCCGTCCCCGCACCCTCTCGCCGCAAGCCATCAGGCGCCTCTACCACACCCTCTTGCGCACCCGCCCCTGCCGCCTCCCCTGCCGCAGCGAATCATCGCCTGACAGTTATGTCTACTCTTTCCACGCCCGCATCGGCGAACGCATCTGCCAGTTTGAAGTCGTCACCCACAACGCACCGCCGGCAGTGCGCGCCCTGCTGCGCTTGGTGCAGCAAGCGGGGTTGTAAACGCCGGAGCATCCGCAGCAGCGCCGCGTGCGGAGTATGCCGGCAATCGCGATCAGGAGCCAAGCTTGCGATAAACCCCTCTTGATAAACTGTTGTCTCTTTATTATTATTTTTTAATAACGTTATACAAGCTCAACTCGAACCACAAGCTAGAATTCCGGCCCTCAAGGAGTACCCATCAATGCCATCGAAAAAGACCATCAAAGAAGTCGGTTCGGTCATGCTCAGCTTCATCTTGGGCGTGTGGCTTTATGATATGACCTGTACGAAACCGGCGGCTGGGACTTGCTCGCTGCCGAGTAGTGGAAGGAAACGCTTGTATTGGGGATTCTGCTCGTGAACTTGCTCACGCGGGATCGATTGCCGTTCAAGCGATAGGCTAAACAGTGTGCCATCCGGCCACCTGCTCATGATCAGCGACATCCAGCACCTCCCAACGAAGCCTATTTCGTGATATGCTGCCGGTAAGCGCATCGCGTGGCACTGTTCGCCGTGCATTGCCTAATCACGAGGAGGTGGTTATGAATATCAATAATGTGAAACTCTTGCAATATCGCGCAACTGCGCAGCCTTCTTTTCGACTTCGTTGGTCGCAATCAACCACAACCGGCGCAGCTTGCCGACTTTCAGGTGATGCGCAATCGCCGCCGATTCAGCACCGCTCTGTCTGGCGCTGACAAACACGATCAGGCCGGGGTAGGCGCGATCGAGTTTGACTGCATCGGCCAGCCGGTTGCGCTGGCGCCAGCGCAGGTTGAACCAGAGCCAGAGCATGAGTGTAATCGCGAACAGCAATGCGGCAAAGAACACGGTGATCACCGCATAGAGCAACGCGCTCTCGCCGCCCAACAGGTCTTGCAGCAGCTCAACCAACAAATCGTAGAGCGCATTGCCGAGAATGGCAAACACCATGGTACCGATCAAAAAGAGCGCCGGCACCTCTGGATCGTTGATACTTGCAAAAATCTCTTTCCAGCTCCGGCGATTCACGGATCTTACTCCTGCATCTATACTTGCACCCTGTTGGGAAAGGAACTAAGCCATTTGGCTTGTAAGAATGAGCCGATAGATTGCTCAGCATGCCTCATCACAATGTCACAAACCGGTACAGCGCCTCCCAATCGCTGCGCGACCGCTGCCCAATCGCGAAGAATTGATCCAGCAATTGCTCAACCACTGTAACAAAATCGCGATATTCATCTTTGCTAATCTGGCGGAAGCCGTGGGCGAGAATGCTCTGATTGCGAGCGCTAACCCGCTGGTGAATATCAATAGGCTTCACTGTGCGCATCAACGGATCATCAAGCGCTGCAAGTAGCATGTAGCTGTTAAGTAACGTCATTGCACTGTACTTGCCATGGTGATTCGGTTTCAGACCGCGCTCTGTAAAATCCAGCGCTTGCTCTTGATCGCGATACCTTTGATCAAGGTTTGGCCGCGCTTCTTTGAGCGGATCAAGGTTAGGTTCTGCTGGCCATACGCCATACGTTGCCAACCGGTGTTGGCTCATCAATTCCAAACAACGGTAACGGAGCAACGCGGCAATGTCGTAGCGCAGTTGCGCTTCGCGGTGTAACGCATTGGCGTGCAATGAGCCAAGCAGCGACAGTACGTCGTCGAGGTTGGCAAGCGTGGCAAGGGCGCGTTTGATGTCAGCTTGCCGGCTGCGATGTCCTTTCCGTTTATCGACATTCAAAGCGCTAGTCACTTGATGCAGGCGAGCAAGTGCTGCTTGCTGCTTCTCTAAGATAGCTGCTTGTGCTGCAAACGGCCCTGGCAACGGCTTGCTCAACAGGTGCTGCAACGTCTGCGCCGCGGTCTGCAGATCAAACGCTTCCCATTGGGTATAAGCGATGGCCAACTGCTCGAGAGCGGCATACGTTGTGCGATCGGGTTCCGGCACCCGTCGGGCTAAATCGGCGTAAATCCGCGCTGCACTCAAGTAGTCGTGGGTGTTGAAGGCACGGGCAGCTTCCTCTGCTTCGAGATCGCCGAATACTTCATACGGATCAGGCGGGGCGATCAGGCGCTGCGTGCCCGGTACCGGCTTATTTTGCTGATAGTCGCTCTCGATGTAGATCGTATCAAGATCGAGCGCATAGGCCGCTTTGGCCAGCCCTACCGACATCATCTTGGTGCCGCCAGTCAAATCAACGAGGATCTGTTCGCGCGGCAAATCAGACCAATCCTCGATGATCGCGCGCAATGCGCGATAGACCTGATTAATGTCGGTGTAGCGTGCTGTTTTGCGCAACCAATTCGGATCAGGGGAAGAATCAATCTGCTGTGCCACTCGTTCAGGGAAGGTACGCGTCTCCGGCGTCAGCAGGAAAGCGACTCGCTGCGGTTGCAGCGCCGCCAGCAACAATGCAGCGGTATCGGTTTGACCGCTGCCGGTGAGGATTAACGCCACCGCATGCCGGTCGCCTACTCGTTCGCGGAAGAGACGGAGTTGTTCGTTAAAGTCCATTATTGTCTCCTATAGCATATCGCGTCACCGGCGAGCCAGCGGCTCGCGCCCCATTCCCCTCGGCGCGCGGGCGGCTCGCTCGCATCCGCACCCCACGCTTCACCGCAGTGGACGCACCTCGATCCAACCGTGGCCAAACACGCACGATTTGCCGGCATGCACTACACTTGCCGCCAACAAGAACGACCGCACCACCGGCGGCACATTGCGCAACGTCGCTGCGCCGACCAACCCGCCCAACACCATCGACTGCCGCTTGCTGGGATGGGTGCTTGTTCGTTCCCAATCCACCCAGCGCGTGGTGTCATCTTCAACCGTTACCTGCTGCGCAGCAGCGATCGCTGGCCGGTAATCAACCTCCCACGGCACATGGATGTACAAGCGATTGAGCGCCTGCAAGCGCTATGCAGTCGTCTGCATGATCGCCGGAATCTCCGGTTTCTGCATGAGTTCGCCGCGCGTCTTGATCCGCAGCGGCGTGCGGAGCGCGAGTCGGAGATCGGCGGGTAAGCGTTGCGCGATTGGCGTCAGTTCCGAGAGGTTAAAGACCGGCAACTCGCCTAGGGCCAGATCAGCATCGCCACGCGATAGATCGTCACCCCCAGCAACTGGCCATACGGCAACGCCTCGATCCGTTCGAGGCGCGCTGTAGTTTGGTAGTGGCCCAGACCGGTGCGGGCGAAATCGGCGAACGCTAGCGCCACAAAGGGCAGAAACTCGATCCCGCACCCAAACAGCAGCATATTATATTCGTTTCGAGCAGATCGCCGACAGCGTAGATACGACGCTGGTCGAGCGGCGGCTCGATCACGAACGGGCGCGGCGCATCGCACAGATCGTGCAAAAACTCGCTGTTCGGCGGCACCGCCGGCTCAAACAGATCACGATAGACGCAATGCGCTAGCGCCGCCGGGCAGGCGTTCGACCGGCCCCAACACTGTTGCGGTCACGCAATCCGTTGCAGCGCATAGCCCAACCCGCCACGAAATAATGCGCCTTTAAACGGTGGCAACCGCGCTGGCGCCGCCGGCCGCAACGTGACCCGAATTCGTAACACGTTCAGCGCCGGCAGCGTCAGTTCAGGTTCAGCCATAACCATTGACTTTCCGTGACAAGAGGGTTCGTAACCAAGAACGATGATCCCCGCATGTCTCCCAGCCGGGCGAGGGCGTCAGTGGCTTCTCACACACAACAGCGGGTAAGAATAGCGCAACACGTACATCGCAAACGAGTTCGGCATTTAGGTGCAAGTATACCGCATTAGCGTCGAAAGCATGTGCGATGAGCCAAACGGATCATCGATTGCTGAACGAATCGAACAATTTGCACCTTCCCATGCGACCACCGTGGCTGGTACGATACATGTATTCACGGCGAAAGACCAGCGGTAAAGGATGGTCAACCATGCCGCTTGATCCTGAAGTTCAGAGGGCGCAGTTGAGCCGCGACATGCGCCTCAATCTTAACTGGCGGTGGCGACAAATCAGGGGGCATGGTTCGGCCAAGAACGCGGTGCGTTGTTCTTGATTTGGTGCTTGCGGGTCGGCGGTTTGGGATTGCTCATTATGTGGGCATGGCTCAAAGCGCCAAACATACCGGAGCCAAACCTGAAGACAGGCTGGCTCATTATCGGTGTGATGGCTTGTTTTCAGATCTTTACAGCGGTCTGGGGGACATTTCAACCCGAACAATGGCACAAACCGCCAGCGAAGTTCCTGCAAAACCTGATCGAAGTCATCTTGATCAGCTCGGCTATTTTGCAGTTTGGGACAGCGTCTAATACCTTTTGGGTACTTTACCTCATCCCCATTGTTAGCGCGATGCGCTTTCTCAATAACCTATGGGGCAGTGTCATCGTTGGGATCTCGATTAGCGCGGCCACTGCGGTAGGCAGCGTTCATGCTGATAGTCTGCTCGAAATCGCGATCGCGCCAACCATCACGATCTTTGGCTTACTATTGTTGTATGTTTTGCGCCGCACCTCGGTGCATCCGGACGCTTTTGCTAATCAACAGACCGAATTAGCCCAAATCCTTGATCGATACCAAGCCGGGATCTACGTGGTCGATCAACATCGCCGGCTCGTGTTTGTCAATCATGCGCTTGAACAGCAATTTGGCCCATGGACGCCCAAGATGACCTGCTACGAGTATTTGGTCTGCTTGCATGCGAATTGCACGGCCTGCCAAAAACCCCAGTCATATCCGCAACCATACACGATGCAAGTCCCCGGCGGGCGCAAAATAACATTCAATGTCGAGTCGCAGCAGGTCGCTGATGGCGAGCATCTCTTGCTGTTTCTCAATCCGCCGCGCAAGATCCGGCTTGATTTGTACGAACAATTGCTCAATGCCATTGTTGAAGGGGATCAGCAAGGGTACATCAGCGCCCTTCGCCAACTGCTTGACTCGGTACGTAAGGGTTTTAGGGCGGAATCAGCGGCGATCTTTTGGTTCAAGGATGGGCGGCTGACACGTGACATCATCAGTGGCCCGCCATTGCCGTTCGATGAGGATTACGAATCGGGCCAAGGGATTACCGGGTTGGCGTTGCCCGGTTCAGGAGGGGCGCCATTTGGGCGTACCGTCGTCGTCAATAACCTCGACGTCGCACCAGTAGTCATCGATAATTTTACCGAACACCCGGTCGTGCATCCCAAATATTTCGAGGCGTACAAACAGGCGCTCCTCAGCCAGCAGGTGAAACACCTCTTAGTGGCGCCGCTCAATGGACGCCGGCGGATTATCGGCGTGTTGCGGTTAGTCAACCGGCTGAACGAGCACGACCAATTGCACAGCGAGGGGTTTCAGCGCCTAGATGAAATTGATTTGACCATCATTTGTGAACGGCTAGCGCATGCAATCGAGTATCGGGAATTGTACCTTGCCCGGCAACGACAGCTTGAAGAGACGGAACGGTTCTACCGCATCTACGACGCCAGCACGCGCGGCCAAGCCGTCTTTACTACGATCGTTGAAGAAGCGCTGAAGGCGTTTCCCGCCGCGAGCAAATGTGAAATCCGGCGGCTTGATCGGGCGAGCCAGACCTTACAATTAATCGCGGCCCGCCACCGGCGCGGCTTTGATTATGGCGCGCCACCGAGCCCGCTCGCCGGCATTAATGCGCGCGCACTGCGTGAAGGGTAAATGCAGTTTGTCACGGATACCGCCCACGACCCCGATTTTATTCATCGTCAACCACCCATTGGCGCGCTGATGGTCGCGCCGCTGATCGGCTACCTCGGCATTATTGGTATTCTCACCCTTGATTACGATGAGCCACGCGCATTTACGACCGAGGAACACCGGCGGTTCGAGGCACTGGCGACCCATGCCCAGTTGGCAGCAACCGTGGACTGGCGGAACGAACAGGCTGAACATCTGCGCAAGCATATTCAACAGATGAGCGACTTGAGCGAAGGTATCACCGGCGTCTATCAGCATATCCTCAAGGCTTACCACAACTTGATTGGCTACGATAGCGCTTCGATTCAGTTGCTCTACGGTCACTATTTGCAAATTGTCGAATGCAGCGGCTTTGCTGATCGGAATGCGGTCTGTTCCTTGTCGTTCGACCTTCACGATGAGCGGTTTCCCAACACCCGTGTGTTGCGCGCGCAACAACCGCTGGTTGAGGCTGATGTCACCCAAACCTGCCCCCACTTTAGGCAAGAAGCGGAACGGTATCAGACAGTGAATATTCGCAGCATCCTCTATACACCGCTGATCTATCGCGGCCAATGCATCGGGATGATCGCGCTCGACAGCCATATACCCTCCTTCTACCGTGAAGGTGATGTAGAGCTGAGCACACTGCTTGCCAGTGCCGCCGCTTCGGCGATCGACAACGCGCGGCTAGTGGAAAAGCTCCAACAGCAACAAAAACAGTTATGGGTGTTGCTTGAGAGCGGCACGGCGTTAATGAGCATTCATGACGAGCGCAAACTCATTGCGTCGTATGCCCAGCTCGGGTCGAACCTGTTCGCATGCGAGCACTGTGCCATCTTCCTACGCCGATCACCGGATTATGAGTTTGAGCTAGCGGTGTCCTCGCAGCGCGATAGTTACTTCGACAATGAAGCCTATGGACGATTGGCGGCAACTATTGCAGAACACAATCAGATCATCGCCCTCACTGGTGATGCGTTGCTAGCATGGTATGCCGAACATGGTATTGCCGGCGATGAGCTTACGCATTTGCCCACCGCGCGCGGTCGTTCCTTGCTCGCCGGCCCGATCCGCGACCAACGCCAGATGGTGGTTGGCGTATTAATCTTTGAAAATCACGAACCTGATTATGGCACAGGTTTCCCGCAGCCGGCGCATGATTTATTGGAATTGTTTGGCAAACAAATCTTAAACGGCGTGAATATTGTCAATATCCGCCGGACAACCCGCGAGAGTTTAGGTCTCGATGTCCATGATTTGCTTAATTTTGTCCAAGGAACAATTATCTTCTCACTCAATACGATGATCAGACAACTCGAACGAGCTGAGCCGGTGGCTTCGATAACCCCGCAGTTACTGCAAACGAACCAAGCAGCAAAGTTTCTCTACCAACAATTGCGCTATATTCAAGACGATCTCCGTGGACGTACCGATCTTGAGCAGCCATTTGACCGGATGGTCAATGATTATATCAATTTACTCAGAGGATCGGTGCTCAAAGATGTCCCGATCTCCTTCGATCCCTTGACCAACGTAAACCTGCCTCCGAAAACGGCTTACGCCCTCTTCCGCATTTGCCAAGAAGCGCTCGCCAACATCGCTAAACACGCTGAAATCCACCTTAAGCCAGATGGCGCAGTGTGGATCACGTACACCCAAACGGAGACTGGATTTACGCTCACGATCGAAGATAACGGTCGCGGTATGGCAGAGAGTATGGAAAGCCTGCGCCAGTGGGGTGCGTATGGCTTAACCACGATTCAACAATGGGCAGAACGGATCGGCGGACGGGCAATTGTCCAACCGCGTCCCACCGGCGGCGTCATTGTGCAGGTCACCGGCCAGATCAAGGAGGAGCAGGCATGGACACCCGCATCAGAGTCGTTATTGCCGATGATTTAACCCTCTTTCGCGAAGGGCTGAAAAAGGTGCTCGCCTATATTCCTAACATTCACTGTGTTGGTGAAGCGCACACCCCGCAAGAAACGATCAGCATGGCAAGCAGGCTCCAACCAGATATCATCATGATGGATATCTCGTGGTACGGCGACCGATGGACCGGCATTCATGCGATCGAACAGATCAAACGCCAAACGCCGCAGGTGGCAGTCATTGCCATGACAGCCTATCCCGAGTGGATCGAACAGGCTCAGCGCAAAGGCGCTGACATAGCAGTCTCAAAAGAGGTTTTCAATGATTCTGACCAACTCGAGCGCTTGCTTGAAGAGGTGTTACGGAAAGTCCGGCAGGCGCATACCCGGCATACCATCACGGCCCCACTCACTGAACGCGAAAAACAGGTGCTTCGCCTGATGGCGCGCGGCGCTCTAATCGAAGAGGTGATGAAAGAGTTGAGTTGTAGCGCTGGCACAATTAAACGGGATGTGCAAAACATCTGTGATAAATTGCAAGTGACCAACCGGGTTCACGCCATTGCGCGCGCCTATGATCTCGGCATCTTAAAAATGGGCAGCAGCTTTTCACCCGAACCGATCTAAGCCGAGAGCCAGTAACGATGCCGAAAGACGGCGCAGCCGGCTGCGCCGTTTTTTCGTTGCCAAATGATTGCTCATCGACGCATTTCTTCATGTGGCAGAGCATGATCCATTCGACGATCATATCCGGTGTAACCATGAGTCTTCTGATGGATGCGATGTAATCATCTGATTACGTATAATCATCATAACAAATCTCTATCGCAGCATACAACAAACGTACCCGTTAAAAAGAGTAAAAAAGAGTAAAAAAAGGAGGTGATTGGCCGCACTCGTTGTCACTCGTTGTCATAGGCAGGCACCAAGCGGAACATCGGCACCCAGATCGGTTCGCCAGCGCGAACCGGCTCGCGCCACTCGGCGAAGGAGGATACGATGGCGATCATTCACCAGTCTCCCCCGACCCCGTTCCGTCGACAT
Organism: Chloroflexus sp.; assembly: GCF_034431535.1. Lineage (GTDB taxonomy): Bacteria > Chloroflexota > Chloroflexia > Chloroflexales > Chloroflexaceae > Chloroflexus. The sequence continues at coordinate 27,233 of NZ_DAOUDC010000068.1, forward strand.
CCGCTGCGGCGCTTGCAGCAGTATCTCGGCTTCGCGGCTCTCTACGGCATCCTTGCCGGATTAGCGTGGCAAACGTTCACCGTCGGGTATGTCTCGATCGCTCTTGGCTTCGCCGTAGCGAGTACGGCTGCTCTGCTAGGCATCATCGTGCTGGTGATCCAAGAACGCCAGTTCCACATTGTGATCACCTGCGACCGGATCATCATCGATGACGGCTATCCGTTCGGTTCACGCCGCGTTATCGAACGGATCTATATCCGTGGACATTACTTCCCGCCTAATCCGATTGGTCACTGGTTCGACATCGGCACGCTGGTGATCGAATATGGCGATGAAACGATCGTCCTCGACGGCTTGACATCATTTAGTACTCTCCGCAACCTGTTGGAGGTGTCGTGATGATAGGGGTGCCATGCAACGAGGTGGTGGCCGATCGCTTTCAGGTAGTTCACCGGCTGGCCCGCACGGCTCACAGCATTATCGATCTGGCTTACGATGAAGCGAATGCGCAATTGGTGGTGATCAAGCGGCTTGCTCCAACCAGTCGCAGCATGCATGTCGCGCGCCAACGCTGCCCGCGCCTTCCGGCGCGAGATCGACATTGTGCGCGCATTGCCGGCAGCAGTCGACAATAAATGGCACTACTTCCCGCGGTTCATCACGGCGGACTGTGACCATTACGAAGATTTCTATGTCCAGAGCTACATTCCCGGCCAGACGCTGGCTTCCATCCTTGCCGCCGGTCATCCACACGACGCGCTCACCATCGCGATCAATCTCTGCTGGGTGCTGCGTATCTTGCACATGCACGGGATTGTTCACGGCGATCTGCATCCGCAAAACATTATGGTGGGATTGCACGGCGAGGTGGCGCTGATCGATTTCGGCCTGAGCCGCTACTGCTACCAACTGGTGCCGGACGTGCAAGGGATTGGCCGGCCCATCTATACCCCGCCTGAACAGTTGGCCGGCAGGCCGATCGATGAACGGAGCGACTTCTTCGCGTTGGGGTGGGTGTTGCACGAGCTGCTAGACGGCGAGCAGTTACCTCCGGCTATCCAGCATCTGATTGCAACGATGCTCGATCCGTTTCCGGCCAACCGGCAGGTGAAGTTGGCGGCATTGCAGGCCGAGCTTGAGGAAGTGCGCGATGAGCGCTCGCAACCGCAGCCGGCGCCACAATGGTTCATCAATGGCCTCATCATTGTGAGTATCGCCGCTATCGCGCTGCTCTATCTCACCTTGCTTTGGCGATAATCGCATCTCTACGTGCGGCAGCTAGCCTGCCGCACGCCATCCTTTTCCTTACTCGGCATACACCGCGCGCATCCGTTCGACCGTCTGCCGGATCATCGCCACCAGCTCATCCGGTTCGAGCACGCGGCAATGTTCGCGGTAGCGAAGCAGAATCTGCTCGGCTTGCCACAAATCGCTGGTTTGGGCCGCGATCTCGGCGCTGCCGTCGGAGTGATACGTCACCGTACTGTTGGGAAACCAGAGCGCCACGTCACGGTTGCGCGCCACTTGCGGCGAGAGCCAGTAGCGCAACGACCACACCTTGCGCGGCGGCAATTCGGGTGGCAACACTCGCCGCTCGACGTGCAACGAATCGGGGATGATCCGGTCAACCCGGTAGGGAATATAGCGTCCCACCGTCGCTTGATGGGGTGAACTGTAGCAGTAGGCTTCGAGGTAGGTATGGCCATCGCGCATAAAGAGCCGCACCGGCGCTACCCGGTGCGCTTCTGGTTCTTGGCTAAAGGTCGAGCGGTAGAGAAAGCGCAGGGCATGGCGGCGGAGATTGCGCTGGAGGCGAGCTAACAATTGTTGGTCGACGGTCGCGCTGCTTTGGGGCAAGTCGAATTCCACTTCTTGCTGCTGGCTGAGATATGACCGCCGTTCCGGCGGCAGCAGCGCAATGACATGATCGAGCAGAGACCGCAGCTGCGGGCCGTTGGGCCAGTTGCTCTCGCTGAACAGCGCTGTGAGAAACGCAAGCGCCTCTAGCTCTTCGTCAGGCAGATTGAGCAAGGTGAGCCGGCCAAAATCGGTCAGCGCGTAGCGTCCGTCAGGTTGGCGTTCGATCGTGCAGAGAAATTCGTTGCGGAGCGTGTTGAAATCGTGGCGAAGCGCAACTAGCGCGTTAGGGGGATAGATGCTGGAATCGAAAGTGCGGCGCGCGTCTGCGATCAGCTCAGCGGGAGTCGCCGGGCCGCGTACAAACCGGCTGATCAGCCACAACCGCCGCTGCACCGTCAACGCAGAACTGCGCTTTTGGCCGCGACCATGACGAGAGCGTGGAGTCGCCACGTGACACCTCGTTGCCATATCGTGCGGATCTTTTGCGTATTATACCTGACTTGGCCGATGATGGGAATAGCCGCTCGACAAGAATAAATTAACGTTGTATATTTACATCATAAATAAACACTGTTAACCCAGAAAGGAACCGCTCCTATGCACCTCGTCTCGATTACCCGCCTGCGCGTCCGTTCAGTCTTCCTCATGCCACTCTTTGTCTGGCACGCGCTGCGTTCACATCGCCACCCGTTTCGAGTGGGGTAATGTCGTCTGGACAAAGACGGTCTAGCGCGATGCGACGGCGATGAAGGGGTATCGCAATGGCGGGGCGCATCGTTTGGCGATGCGGTTACTGGCCGAGCTGTGCAGTGAGGCGGCGGTCGCGCGCTGGGAGCAAGCCTCGCCCGAACCGCCAAGCTGGGCCACGGCCCACGAGCGCTTGCTGCGCGATGGCCGGTTATCGCATGTCAAGCGTCTATCGCCTCTGCATGCCGCCGGTCACACTGCTCTGGCGACGGTGCAGCCGGGGTTTGCGCCGCCATCGCCGCCGGTTCTGAGCTGAGGAGATTGAGTAGACCATGCCCGGCCCTATCTGGCACGGATGACAACACCCGCGGCGCGGCCTTGCCCCCAACCCCCGCTCCCACCGTGCGACGGGAGCGGGGGAGTAGCCTTGTATGCGTGACAGCCACCGCTTGAGCGGAACCCAGCAGCGCCCCTCTCCCGCGCCGGCGGGAGAGGGGACAGGGGTGAGGGTCATCCCTCCCCCAGCGGGGGAGGGGCACGGGGTTGGGGCTAGCCGTTTACCGCAAAGGACGCAGGGGTGGCGGCCTGCTGTCATTGCGAGGGCGCACCGCGTCCGAAGCAATCTCCTTCTTTAGCGAACCACATGCCTGAGTGCATCTTTCCCGCTCTTGGGGGAGATTGCTTCGCCGCGATCCGCTCGACTCGCAATAACAACCCCGGAAAGGTCATCTTCCCCCAACAATTCCCTTTGCGTCTTTGGGAGCCGGACAGCCGTCCGGCTCTACATGCGCCTTGGCACCCTTTGCGCCTCCTCATTCCATCATTGGCGGCAAGTCTTGGCCGTAGCTGCGCTGGAGCGGCAGTTCAGGAATGAACAGCGCCAGCACCAAGCCGATCACCGCCAGCCAGAGCGCGTACCAGTAGATCGTCGTCACGCTCTTGGTAAAGGCATCTTTGAGCGCCGCGCCAATCTGCTCGCCGATGGCGCGCCCCTTGGCACGGGCCGTCTGCTCAGCTTGGTCGAGTTGGGCCAATACCCGGTCGAGCGCCTGCGCGCGGGCAGTTGCCGGCAAGTTTCCGATCATATCCAGCATCGCCTTCTGCTGATCGGGTATTTGTGGATCGGCACGCAATGCTGCAATCGCAGCCGGATCGGCATCACGTAAGGCGCGGGTCAGCAAATCACGGCGCGACGCAAACTGCTCGGCAATCGCCTGCTCGATCCGCGCCGCCGGATCAACCGTTTCGCCACTTGCCCCCTCACCGGTGCCCATACCGTTGCGCAGCGTGCTGCTGTCGAAGCGGGCAGCCATTTCCGGCGGCAACTGAGCCTGAATCGGAGCCAGATTCGCGGTGAGGGTTGTTGTCAGTACGCCGGTAAGTAGCGCACCAAAGACCGCCGAACCGACCACCTGGCCGAGCTGCTGGAAGAATTGCCGACTCGCCGTTGCCGCGCCCATGTCGGCGCGCGGTACCGCATTCTGCATGGCCAGATTAAGCATCGGCAAGGACGGGCTTAAGCCTAGACCCAAGATCACCATCCGCAGCCGCACCATCCACACCGAGGCGTCGGGTGTTAGGGTCGTTAACCACCACAGAGCACCGCTCATGATTATGAAACCGACCACAATGACCGGTTTGTAGCGACCGGTGCGCTGGACGATCTGTGAGGAGACCAGTGAGCCTACGACCATACTCATGGTAAGCGGCAAGAGCGTGGTACCGGCAGCAGTCGCACTGACGCCCAAGACGTTCACCATATATAGTGATAGGAAAAAGATGGCCGAAAACAGCGTAGCACCCACAGTCATACCGATCAGCGCGGTGAGGGTGAAGGTCGGAATACGGAAGAGATGGAGCGGCAGGATCGGCGATTCGGCACGTTGTTCGATCAGAATGAAGAAGATCAAACCGACGATACTGATCGCCAACAAACCGAGAACGAGCGGCGAAGCCCATGGGTAATCGGTCTTGTCGAGAGTTAAAGCCAGCAAGAAGGGAACCACAGTGATCAACAGCATCACTGCACCGGCATAGTCAATCGCCGGTTTGAGACCACTGTGCAACCGTGGCAACTTGGCGATAATAAAGCCGAGCGCAATAACGCCCAAGGGCAAGTTGACGAAAAAGACCCAGTGCCAGCTCAGGTTGTCGGTCAGCAGCCCACCGATGAACGGGCCGAGGACGCTTGAGAGCGCAAACACGGCACCGAAGAGACCCATATAGCGCGCCCGTTCCGCCGGTGCGAAGAGGTCGGCGGGAATGGCGAATGCGGTCGAGGTTAGGGCTGCGGCGCCAAAGCCTTGGAGACCGCGATAGAAGATCAGTTGGGTCATGTTACCGGCCAGCCCGCACAACAGTGAGCCAAGCAAGAAGACCACGATCCCAAACAACAGAACATATTTGCGTCCGTAGATGTCTGACAGTTTACCGTAGATCGGCACCATGGCCGTTGAGGCGAGCAGATAACTAGTTGAAATCCAGCCGATTAGGTCAATCCCCTGCAAATCGGCGACAATGCTGGGTAGCGCCGTTGAGACAATGGTCTGATCAAGTGCCGAAAGGAACAGACCGAGCAAGACACCGACCAAGATGATCAGCTTGCTGCGCTGATCGAGAGTGACTGCGTAATCGATTCGTGTTACCGTCGTGGAAGCCGGTGATGTTGTGGTAGTCATACGATGTGTTTCCTCTGTACGCCCTAGAATGTGCCTGTTTTCAGACAAACGAAGGTCGGGCGCCGCTCTGGCCAGAGCGGCGCAGCAGAAAACGAAGACTGCCGTTACCGTCCGTTATGGCTTTGGCACGAGCTGCCACTCACGGCAAGCCGCACTGAGCGCTTGCCCCAACTGCTCGAGCACGTCTGGTGGTAAGCGACTGAGATGACGACTCGCCTCGTTCAAGCGGATCTGACGAGCTTCGGCTGCTACTGCTTCACCCAGTGGTGTGAGCGAAACCAGTTTCTGCCGACGGTCGTGCGGTGCTTCATATCGTTCCACTAATCCTTCTTGTACGAGCTGATCGATCATCTGGCTGGTCGTAGCTAAGGTGAGATTGAGATGTTCACTCAGTGATGAGATCGTGGCTTTCTGTTGGCGTTGAATATGCATCAGCGAGACGAGACGCGGCATCGAGAGATTGGTGCGCTGCAAAAATTGCAAGAGGGTATCCATGCTTTGCCCCATCAGCTCGCTATGCACGAGATTAAAGAGTTCCGCCACCCGTTCTGGGGTATAGGGTGGATCGAGGATATGAAACATAGTTAGTTCCTTCAAATAGTTTGTACTATCAAACTATTTGAAGGATACGACAATCACGCGCTATTGTCAAGAGGGAAATACCGAACAAGTTACCGCGGTTCAGACAGTACCGGCAAGCGAAGCGAGCATCTCGTCACAACAAAGAACAACGGTAGCGGTACAGGACGCCGTACCGCTACCGTACCCATTGGTCTACTCTCGTCTAACGTTATGCCACTCCCTCGAGGCGGTCTTCGAGATCGGCATGCAACTCGCGCAACCGCTCCAGGGTCTCCTCATCGGTTTGCCAGATCCCACGCGCGTTGGCTTCGAGCAAACGCCCCACCATATTACGGGCTGCCGCCGGATTGAGCTGCTCGATCCGCGTGCGCATTGCATCGTCGAGCACGAAGGTCTTCGCCGCTTCATCGTACACCCACTTGTCGACCGCGTCAGTTGTGGCACTCCAGCCGAGCATGTAGGTAAAGCGGCTGGCAATCTCGGCGGCACCGTTGTGGCCGTGGCGCAACATCCCTTCGTACCACTTCGGGTTAAGGAACTTGGTACGATACTCCACCCGCAACGTCTGCTCAAGCGTTTGCAGCTTGGTTTCGGCAGTAAAGCTCTCGACGAAGTTGAGTGGCACGCGCTGACCGGTGGCTCGCTCGGCTGCCGCTTTCAGCGCCCCCGAATAGCCATAGTAGTGTTGCATGTCGGTTAAGCCATACTCTACACTGTCAATCTCTTGGGCGACACGACTGACTGTGCCGAGGAGGGCACGCAAGACTTCAGGTTGCGCTTCACCATGCTGACGACCGCCAAAGGCATATGCGTTACGCTTGATGAACAGCTCCTCTAGCTCTTCACGCTTCTCCCACGCACTGCCCTCAATCGCCTCATCGACATCGGTCCCGTAGGTACCGGCTGCCTGCGTGAAGATACGAGCCGTCGCCTGATCAAAGCTCTTGCCGGCAGCCATTATCTCTTGCACGTGCTTGCGGATGTAGTTCATCTCAACCGGCTCATCGGCTGCCGCCGCTTCTCGTACCAATCGATCGAGCATATCCATCGTACCGGCGAAGATGTCGCGGAAAATACCGGAGGCAGTCATCAACACATCCACGCGCGGGCGCCCTAGCTCGGCTAGCGGGATGAGCGCGTAGCGACCTACCTTGCCTTGCCCATCTTTGATCGGGCGAGCACCGATCAGACCGAGGACAATGCCAATCGATTCACCTTTGGTCTTGATCGCGTCAAGCCCCCACAACACCTGCGCAATCGTCTCCGGGTATTGACCGGTTTCAGCCCGATGCGCCGCAATCAACGCCTCAGCGATCCGCACTCCGCGTTCGTAGGCGCTATCCGATGGGACACGGAAGGGATCGAGGCTATGGATATTACGTCCGGTGGGTAATACCGTCACTCCGTCGCGGATAATGTCACCGCCAGGAGCTGCCGGAATATAGCGTCCGGCCAAGCCACGGACGAGATAGTCGAGTTCTTGCGTATTATCGCGTAACGCTGCCAGCAATGCCCGCCCGTGCTGGATCAGTCCCTGCACCTCGTTGCCGGTAGGCAAGCCAAACCGGTGCGCAGCCTGTTCGGGCGACAGATGCCCAAAGACGGTCTGGCGGACGAAATCGGTACACCGCTCCTCAATCTCGTCGCGCAGGGCCAAGGCTTCGGCATCACCCTGCCGCGCCCGCGCCAACACATCGCCGTAGCGCACGGTGGCGCGCCGTGCTGCGAGGAACAGATCGGCTAGACCGGGCAACTCGCCGCGCGGCACCTTGAGCGTCTCGACGATCAGGGTCAGTTGCTCTTCGGGCGGCGGGGCGCTGCCCAGCACGTGCAAGCGGTCGGTAATCATCGTCGCCGCTAGATCGCGCAGATAGGCGTATGCCCGCGACGCAAAGCGGCTGAACGGCTCGTTGGGCTGACGTACCAGATCGTTGTCAAGGTTGAGCAGCGCGATCTTCTGCATAATCGCCACCGCCTCCGGGCTTTGGTCATCGTCGGCGACCGAAGCCGGGCGCTCGCGATACTCGGCCAGCAGGTCTTGCAGGGCCTGCAACTCGCGGTAAAGACCGGCCCGTCCGTATGGCGGAATGGCGTGGCCGATAATCGTGCTATAGCCGCGCCGCTTGGCGATATTGGCTTCGGCGGGGTTATTGATCGGGTAAACGTAGAAATTGGGCACTTCGCCAAGCAGAATATCGGGCCAGCAGCGATCGGTCAGGCCCAGTTGCAAGCCGGGCATCCACTCGGCGGTGCCGTGCATACCGAGGTGGATAATCGCATCGGCGCCGAAGCTCTCGCTGAGGTAGCGGTAGAAGAGCGCATACTGGTGGTGCGGCGTATTTTCCTTATCGAACAGCAGCCGCATCGGGTCGCCGGGCATGCCGATTACCGGCTGTACGCCGATAAAGATATTGCCAATCTGGGCGCCGGCCAAGCGCACCTTATTACGCCCCAGCGGGGCAATATCGCCGGGGAAGGCGCCCCAACGGGCATTGATTCGCTCTTGATCAGCGGGCCGCAACCAGCGGTAGAAATCTTGCAGATCGGCGCTCACCCCTATCACCACTGGCGGGTGGCCGGGAGGCAACGGCTGATCACCCACCAACCCTTCAAGGCAGCGGGCAAAGGTTTCGGGATCGCGCGGATAGCGCCCCACCTGATAGCCTTCGGCAGCCAGCCGGTCGAGGATCGCGATCAGGCTCGCCGGCACATCGAGCAGGGCCGCCGTCGCCACCTTGCCTTGGCCGGGAGGATAGTTATAGACGATAATCGCCACCTTCTTATCGCGGTTCGCCTTCTTGCGCAAACGGACGAAGCCGCGGGCAATCCGGGCCAGCCGCTCAAGCCGGTCTTGCACCGCCGTGATCGTGCTGCCACGCATCCCGCCCAACACCACCGGCGCGATCGCGCCATCCATTTCGGGCAGGCTGTAGAGGAAGGTGCTTTGCAGTGGGCCGACGCCGCGCTCGCGCCAATCGTCTTCGTCTTGCACAAACAGCGGTTGGGCGACGATATACGGCACATCGAGCTTGCTGAGCAACTCGCGGGCGACATCAACCGTCAAGCCGGCCTTGGTCGAACCAGCCGGGCCGCCGACCAACGGAAAGCCCATCGTGTTAATCACCAGATCGACCTTCATGTGGCTGAGCCACTCGCGCACCACGATATGGCTCTCGATCCCCATCACGAAGATCGGCAGCACCCGCAAGCCGGCGGCTTCGAGCGTCTGCACAATTTTGTTATGGTAATCAGCCCCCGACAGGATATGGGCACGGAACGACAGCACCGCCACCGTTCCGAGCGGGGCCGGCACCCCTTTGCGCGCACGGTTGCGTTCCTTTTCCCACCGCTCGTACTCGTGGGGATTAGCGAACAACTTTGGCGCATCAGGATGGGCAAAACCCATATTCGGCATCTCGACCACCGGGTCAACCCGCAGATGGCTCATCCCGCTATACTCGCGCATGATGAGCTTAAACATATTGGCCGCGTTGGCAATGCTGCGATGATTCCAATAATTATTGACATTCGTCCAATTGCGAAAATCGTTGAGGCGCTTGCCGGGCAAGAAATTGATCAGTTTTGAGGTGATTTTTTGCAATTTGACGTAGCCGTAGAGCGCGTCTTCCTCGCGTCCGCCAACCAACAGTCGGGCCACATTTTGCACCGGCTTAGGCATGCCCTTGCCACCTTTGAGGTTATACGACCCAACCTTATTCAGCCGCATCACCTCAGGCAACCCTTCAAACGAGAAGACCACCGGCGGATCGTGGCGTTCGACCATCGGGATCAACACCTCCGCCGTCTCGTTCAAGGTAATCAGTGAAAGGATGAGGCACTGGCAACGGGCAATTGCCGCCTCGACTTCAGCCGGGCGCGCGGTGACATCACGATCTTCGAAAATATGCAAGCGGAAGTCAGGCACCTCTTTGCGCACCTCAGCTTCGGCGCGGCGGAAGAAATCCTGACTGTACCGCTGCATCCCCAGCACCATCACAAATTCTGTCGGCTGGCTCATAGCACCATTGCTCCTGTCGTCAGCGATAATAACCTAAGTATATTATGCAAGATCGTACAAAAAATAACAATCTGAACAGAAAACGAACAAAACCCGTGCAATTATGCACAGGTTTTGCAACAAAGATGAACAGCAAAACCGTCAATCTCCATATTCCATCACTGTACCGAGATAGCGCAGCGCCTCTTGTTCGGTGCCAAAGAGGCCAACGCCACTGACAAAGCGTACCAATGGCGCAAACAACAGCAAATGATGTTCGGAAACAATAAAGGCAATCCGGCCTAAATGCTTATGGCGCGCAATGGCTTCGGTGCGCTGGCGCGCTCCCCAATCAGCGCTAGAGATTCGTCGCCCATCAACCAGCAGATCTGTCGGCTTTGGGCACTGGTCGAGCAATCGCCACATTTCTTGATAGTACCGTTCCGCTTCGGCCAAGTGTAGATGATCCTCCAGCACCACCCAGATCAGATCATGGGCCCGGCGACGAATGCGGTAGGGCATAGTGTACTCCCTCACAAATTACGCGACGTTTTGCACATTATACATACTTTTGTTGTATATGTCTAGCGAAAAAGATGCCACGTTTCTGGTGCGAACTTTGTGCAAGGCAACCCGGACGGTTGACGAGCATCCCCGGCGCTGCTATAATCGCCGCCACAATCTAGCAGTACCGACGCTCGGCGACCGTGGAGAGAGGCTTGTCATTATGGGGTTCTTCGACTATTTCGTGACAGTGAGTCCTACCTTTGGCTCGTATGCGTGGACATTCTTTATTGTGCAGATTCTGCTGGTCGCGGGCGGCGCCTACTTCATCTGGCTGCACACTGAGCGGAATGTTGCCAAAGCAACCTTTTTCCGCCAGTTGGGGATTGCGCTGATGATTGTGGGTGGCTTTGGCGTGGCGCTTGGTGTGGCACGCATGCTCAATGCGCCAACCTTTAACCTGCGGTTCTGGTTTTACATTCAGTTTGTGGTTGAGCTGATCTTGGGCGGTTATGTCTTTTATTACATGCGTAATGTGCTGCCCGAGTTGGTGCGTAACTCGCGCACCCGTGCGCCCGCACCCCGCCAGATGCCGGCTGACGTTGCTCCGGCTGCGCCGCGTCCGGTAGCCACCACTGGCCGTCGCGAAGCCCGCCGCGAACGTAAACGTAAACAACGGTAAGGGCGAGACCTGCCTCACCCTCATGGGCGACGCACGCCGCTCCCCCAGCAGCTATGGTCAGGGCGAGGCATACCTCGCCCCGCCCCCTCTTATCACCAGATCGCTGGCACCCGCAACGCCGCTCGCAACAACCGGTGATATTCAACCCGCGAGATCTCGATCGTGCCGAACTGCAACATGTGCGGCCCGACCACAAACTGCGAGTCGAGCAACGTAAATCCGCCCCGCCGTAGCCGCTCGACCAGATGTACCAACGCCACTTTGCTAGCGTCGCGCACACGGTGAAACATGCTTTCGCCGGCAAACAAACCGCCTATCGCCACCCCATACAGGCCGCCGGCCAATTGGCCGTCACACCAACACTCGACGCTGTGGGCATAGCCTAATCGGTGCAACTCACTATAGGCCCGGATGATCTCCGGCGAAATCCACGTTGTCTCCCGGCCCGGCGCCGGTTCGGCGCAAGCGGTGATGACCGCATCAAAAGCCGTGTCAAAGGTGACGGTAAAGAACCCCGATCGCACGGTACGCGCCAACCGGCGCGGGACGTGAAAGCGTTCATCAAGCGGAATGATCGCCCGCCGCACCGGCTCGTACCAGCCGATCTCGCCGTTCTCATCGGCCATCGGGAAGATGCCTTGCCGGTAGGCGGCAAACAGGAGTTCGGGGGTTAAGCGTGGTGTTGCCATCGTCAGCGTCGTTCGCGTGCTTCTGTCCCATTCCAGACTCAGACATTCGTCTCCGCGTCCGGGTATCGCTTACACCACTCGGTTCAAGCGATTCAACCCCGACGTGATAATCGCCACACACCACCCCAACAGCAGCAGCGTCAGCCCTAATCCGACCCGCGCCGACCACTCGCCGTCGGGCAACAGCCGGCTGATGAGCAACGGCGCACCGGCCACTCCGTAGACCAACCCGCCAAAGATCAGCGGCATCGGCAAGATGGCTGCCGCCATGCTTGGCCACGAGTAATTCTGTACGGTAATGAAGACGTAGCAGAGGCCATACGTGATCGTGGCGCTCATCAGCGCTGCCAGAAACTCGGCGCTAATACCGAAGGATAACGAGCCGAGCAGCGCCGGCGGCGCCGGGTCGCGCAAACCGAGTAAGCCCACCAATAATTGAAGGCTGATGAAGATGGCGTAGGTGAAGAGACCGGTCAACAGGCTGGGGTTCCACCAGCGATAGAGGTAGATCGCCACAATGATCATCGCCGGCAAGGTGTCAGGCCATGCCGCGCGAAGTGAGGCCGTGACATTGAAGGGTGTCGTCAGCGCCGCTACCAGCGAGGTCAGCGACAGTACCGTTTGGATGCTGTACAGCAGCCGCCAAAACGGATCGAGCAGGGTGCTCAGTTGACCTGCTACCAATGCAAAGACGTAGAGCGGATTGCGCTGCTGCCACCACAACCAGAAGGCAGCGCCGTACAGCAGAAAGGTGATAACAACCGCCAGCAGAGTTCTCGCTCCTTGCGCGCCATCACCCGATGGCGCGCGCTGCTATTCCCAGATGTACTCTCGAATCTGACCGTCTTCAATCGTGAAGAGCTGATCGGTCAGGCTGTATTCGCGTTGGGCGGTATCAAGCTGGATCTGATGCGCGACGCTGGTCAAGATGTCTTGGTCGGCATCGCTAAAGGCAATCAGAAAATCGCGATCAGGAATGCCGATGATCATCTTGCCCGGAAAATGCGGCTGCCAGCTCGCCAGCAGATCAGGCAAGAGCAGGCGGGTCGCATCGTAACCGTCTTGGGTGTTGGCGATGATGAGCAGTTGCGCCCCTTCGCCGGTCATCAAAAAGTGGGCTCGCTCTTGGGTACGGGCAGCTAAATTGGCTAATGCCCGCTCGTGCAACTGGTGCTCGCCAATCCCCCACCGCTCAAGATGGCGCTCGTTGATGTAAGCCACGCTCTGCGGTTCATCGATCACATACGCGATGATCAGATCGGCCAGAAAGGGCCGGTAGGCCAGCATCGGCAATTTCTTCTCAAACACCGCGTTGAGCAGCGTGATCGGTTTGAGCATCGGCATCACCCGATCGGCCACTTTGGCGAAGGTGCGCGCCTCGCGCGCCGGTGTTTGTTCGCGCAGCACGCGCAAGAGGGTGCTGTACACCAGCTCAAGATGCTCAGGCGCTTGCGTGTAGGCATTGTAGAAGTTCGTCAGGTCGACTCGCATCCGTTGATTGGCAACGCGCACCTGCATGATGTCGCCTTCGCGCCCAAGGAAATCAACGGTTGGCTCAGCCGCCAACCGGCGCTCGATTTCAGCCGCGAAGGCGGCTCGATCGAGCGGAACCTGCCCGTTCATAGCTCCTCGTCCTTCACACTAATCGCATCAAGCCCATGTTGCCACACTGCGCGCAACTGAGCCACCGGCAGGTTGATCAGGGTCTGGTCACGCCAGACCGCCTGCACCTCCGGCGCTGCCGTCACCACCCCCAACCGCGTCAGTGGCAAGCCGGCTAGCATCGCATCGAACACGGCGCTCTGCGCCGGATCGACCGCGATCAAGAACCGGCTCGGCGTTTCGCTAAACAGCAGCGTGATCGGGTCAAGATCAATCCCATCGAGGGTCAGGTGCATCCCTAACTCACCGGCGATTGCCATCTCGGCTGCCGCCACTGCCAACCCACCCTCGCTCAGGTCATGGCAAGCGCGCACCAAACCGGCGCGAATGGCGCGATGGAGGGCGCGGAAGGTAGCGCGCGCCGCTGCCAGATCGACTTTGGGCAACGCGCCAGCGTCTTCGATCACGCCAACCGCCGCCAGATGGCTGCCGGCGAACTCGGCCCGCGTCGCACCGAGCAGGTAGATCACATCGCCGGCCTGCTTGAGATCCATCGTCACACACTGGCCGATATCATGAACGTGGCTCAGGGCCGAAATCAGCAAGGTGGGCGGGATCGCCACCCGATTGCCATCTGCATCGCGATACTCGTTGTTGAGCGAGTCTTTGCCACTGATGAAAGGGGTGCCAAAGGCGACTGCGCCATCGTAGCAAGCGGCTGCGGACCGCACCAACCCAGCCATACGATCGGGTCGCTTGGGATCACCCCAGCAGAAGTTATCGAGGATAGCGGTGCGGTCAGGGTCGCCGCCAACCGCCACCACATTGCGCAACGCTTCATCGATCGCGGCCAAGGCCATCCAATACGGGTCGTGGCGGCCATAGCGCGGGCAGATGCCAAAACCGAGCGCCAAGCCAGCCGGATCATGCGGCACCGGTTTGATCACTGCCGCATCAGATGGCCCAGCAAGACTAGCGCCGACCAGCGGCTTGATCACCGTGCCGCCACCCACTTCGTGATCGTAGGTGCGGATAATCCGCTCTTTCGAGGCGATCGAGGGATGGGCCAGCAGCACCAGCAACGCCGCTTCCGGCTGCACGCCAGCGAGTGACGGCGATTGGCCCAGCGCCGGCGACGGTTCCCAACGGGCGTTGAGGATGCGCTGAGGCCGTCCCTCGTGCAAAAAGTCCATATCGAGATCGACAACCGCCAGATCGTGATAGTACACGCGCAACCGGCCATCATCGGTAAAGCGACCAATCGGCGTCGCTTCGACCTCTTCGGCGGTGCAGAGCGTGAGCAGCGCCACCAGCCGGTCTGGCGGCACCGCCAACACCATGCGCTCTTGCGCCTCTGAGAGCCAAATTTCCCATGGCTGCAAACCGGCGTACTTGCATGGCACATGTTCGAGATGCACCTCGGCCCCCAGCTCAGCGCCCATCTCGCCGACCGCCGACGACAAGCCGCCGGCGCCACAATCGGTAATCGCTGAATAGAGTTGGGCATCGCGGGCTTGCAACAGCACATCGAGCATCTTCTTTTGGGTGATCGGGTCACCGATCTGCACCGCGCTGCCCACCTCGCTGGCAGTGGTATGGGTCAACTCAATGCTGGAAAAGGTCGCGCCGTGGATACCGTCGCGCCCGGTGCGCCCGCCCATGACCACGATAATATCGCCGGGCCGCACGTTGCGCGGGTGCATGCCACGCGGAGCAATGCCGACCGTGCCGCAGTAGACCAGCGGATTCGCCGTATAACCGGGGTCAAACAGCACCGCCCCGCCAACGGTTGGAATGCCGAGCTTATTGCCATAATCGCGCACCCCGGCTACCACGCCGCTCGCGATCCGGCGCGGGTGCAGCACGCCGGGAGGCGGCGGCGCATCGGGCATGCCAAAACAGAGCACATCAATATTAGCGATCGGGCGGGCCGACACACCCAGCACATCGCGAATCACGCCGCCGACGCCAGTATTCGCACCGCCGAACGGCTCCAGCGCACTCGGATGGTTGTGCGTTTCGACCTTATACGACACTTCGTAATCGTGACCAAAGGCAAGAATGCCGGCATTATCCACAAACGCGCTCAACACCCACCGATCATCGCGCCCGACCAGCGCCTGCTCGGTCGCCCGCATCAAGAAGGTGCGGATCAGGCTATCAATCTCGGTCTTGCCGGTAGCCAGCCGGGCTAGCATGGGATGTAAGGCCGCATTCGCCGGCAACTCTTCGGGAGGTTGCTCGTACTGCACGCGGGCCTTGAAGGTCTTATGCGAACAATGCTCGCTCCACGTCTGGGCAATCGTCTCAAGTTCGCCATCAGTTGGATCGCGCCCCTGCGCCGCGAAATAGGCCTGAATCGCCCGCATTTCGGCCAGATCGAGCGCCAGCACCCCGCGCCGGCTAATCTCAAGCAACTCGGCGTCATCAGCCGCGCGCAACGGCGCCGTCGCCACCACCGGCTTAGCCGGGGCCGGATCGGCGACCAGCATCGTGTAAAATGCCGTGCGCGTCGTGTTCGGCTGGTCAGCATGGTAGGCAATCGTCGTATGCACCACATCGATGGACAAATCGGCAGCGGCTTGGGCCGGATCGGTCTCAGGCGGCAAGAGATAGCGGCGCAACGCGCGGGCATGCTCGATTCCGCGCACCCCCAACCGGCACGCCCCTTCCAGTGCACTCTCGCCCTCGCTGTCGGTCACGCCGGGCCGGTAGGCCACTTCCAACACCAGTGCATCAGTCGCCGGCAGAAACGGATCGGTCAAGGGCCGATTCGCCTCCACGACCTGCCAATGCGCCTGCTGCACAATCGGATCGTGCAAGAGCTGATCGACCACGAGCGAAACCGCTGCCGGAACCAATTCATTGCCCGCCAGCAAATAGAGCGTCTGCGGCGAAGCGGCGGCGCGCGACGCCACCGTTACAAGATAGAGCGGCATAAGAACTCCGAAACTTCACGCAAAGGCGCATCGGCACGAGCAGCCGGCAACAGATTGGCATCATCTGATCATCACTGCCCCAACAGGTTCGCACCTGCATCTCTGCGCCAGATTTTGCGCGTTCACATCGTTTATAATCTTGAGTATACCATCTTCTCTTGCCGATGTTGCAGCACGGAGCAGATTATGCAGTTCTATCGCCGGGCAATGGTTCTTCTGATCGGGGTATTGTTGCTTATTGCGCCAACCCTGACCATCGCGCAAGGCACTGCCAGCCTTACCGGCACGATCACCTACCGCGAGCGAATAGCGTTGCCGGCTGATGCGCTTGTGACGTTGCAGATCGCTGAAGTGACGGCGAGCGGCGCAGCGGGCCGGGTGATTATCGAACAGACATTTGCCACCAGTGGCGCGCAGCCGCCATTCCGCTTTAATCTCACCTACAACCCCGCGGTAATCGACGCCGGACGGGTGTACACCCTCCAAGGCTACATCCGGTCGGGCGGGAACACGCTCTTCGCCACCGACGGTCTCATTCCGGTAATTACCGGCAACGCACCCCGCAGCGATCTCAGCGTGGTGATGGTCACGGCTCGCAGCGCCAATCTGCCGGCTGCCGGCAGCGAACTGTGGTTGGTGTGGCTAGCGATCGGGTTCGGACTTGCTGGCGGCATTGTTCGGATGGTGCGCTTACGCTAGCAATTGGGGCTGCGGATTGGCAACGGATTGCTGGCGCGGCAGGCGCAATTGATAACCGATACCGCGTTCGCAGACCAAATACTCAGGATTCTTTGGATCACGCTCGATCTTTGATTGCAGGTAGTACATCCGTCCCCGCAACAGATGGCGCGCCTCCTCTTCGTCATAGTGTGACGGATAGAGGAGGCGCGCCAATTCTTCGTACCGGCAGAGACGCCCATTCGCATCGTACAGGTATTGCAACAGCGTCAACTCATCCTTGCTCAAACGCACTTCGCGCTGGCCGAGATAGAGCCGGCGCTGGATAGGATCGATTGCGAACAAGCATGGCGAATCAGCCTCGATATGGTCAGCGGCCAGCGCACCTCTATCGTCAGAAACGGGCTTAGGTTGAACGATCGCTTCCAGCAACGCATGCGGCACTGGATATGGCAACCAGATCATGCACGCTAGCCAAATGGCATTGAGGGTCATCAGCAACCACGGATCGCCGCCAGCCAGCACGATCTTCTGATGTAGCGATAGTTTATTTGTAAATATTTTCAGATCGCTTGGTAGATCGGTAAAAAGAGCAGCATTAGCAATACAGATAGTAATCCGCTGATCGTTAAGATAATGCGCCATTAGCCTGGCATCGGCTGTTGCCAGCACAGGCCATTGCCATTCGTGCAAGCGGTTCACCAAGGTTGTGCGGCTGGCGTTATCGTAGTCGAGGAGCAGCGCGATACCACGGCTCATAATATTGATGGCTCCATATTTGATTGAGAGACTGCTTGGCGAGTAGTATAGGCAGAAAGAGAAATTTGTGCAAACGAACGTGAATATTGTATGTAGATGCATGCTCTCGTTTTTTGTTTGTTTTCGTGAATGAGTTTGGCTAGCAGGTGCAGTATTTCCCTCATCTCTTGTCTTGCCAGTTGCCGAATCTTTACCATCCTCTCGGCCAGAATGCGTGTTTCTTTACAAAGTGAGATAATGTATCTATAATGACATATCATATAATAAGAGATAGCTTCTTGGACAAAGGTTGATCACACAAACGTGATGGCGCCGGCGCACCATACCATTGCGTCGCTGCATCAACTAGCAAGGAGATCAGCTATGCGCTTCGTGTTCATGTGTATCGAAGCCAACAACGCTCCCGCTCTGCGCAAGGCGGCGGCGGCAATCGAACGCGAATACGGTCTACGGTTGGCGATTGATTTCTTTGCCCCGCCTGATATGCGCACCGCTGCCGATTGGGAACGGTTAGCCGCGGCGGTGGCGCGGGCCGATTTTGTCTTCGGCTCGATGCTCTTTGGCGAGGAGTATGTCCGCCCCTTGAGCGAGATTTTGGCAACTGCGCCGTGCCCGGTCTGTATGATCATGAGCAGCCCCTCGCTGATTAAGCAGACGCGCATTGGCAAGTTTGATCTCCGCCCCAAGCCTGCCGCCGAACAGAGCGCCTTCCGCCAGTGGCTGAGCCAGTTCCAACCCAAGCACGGCCACGGCGAGATTCAGCGCCAGATGTCGTTGGTGCGCGGCCTGAGCAAGATGCTGAAGTTTTTGCCCGGCAAGGCGCGCGATATTCACACTTATGTGATGGCGCACCAGTTTTGGGCCGCTAGCACGCCCGAAAATCTGCGCCGGTTGCTGTTGCTGTTGATCGAACGCTATGTGCCCGGCTATAAGGGCAAATTGCCGGTGCTTGATCCGCAGGATATTCCCGAATCCGGCGCGTTTCACCCTGATGCGCCGGAGCCGTTTGCTGATCTGGCCGCCTACCGCGCGTGGCGGCGCAAGCAGCGCCAGAAGCTAACCGCTGGCACGGTTGGCTTGCTGACCATGCGCCCGTTTGCCCTGTCGGGCAATAGCGCCCATCTCGCAGCGCTGATCCGTGCGCTGGAAGCCCGTAGCATCGAAGCGCGCGCCGCCTATAGCCCGACGCTCGATATGCGCCCCACGGTCGAGCGTTTCTTTACCGATACCGCCCGTGCTCGCCACCACGAGCCGCCAGCGGACGTTGATCTGATTGTCAATACCACCGGTTTCGCGCTCGTTGGCGGCCCGGCTAGCACCGATCCCGTCCAAGCGAGCGCCACCCTCGACCAGCTTGACACGCCGATGCTCGATCTCTTCCCGCTGGTGTTCCAGCATATCGAGCAGTGGCGCAGCGATGATCGCGGGATTGCGCCGTTCCAATTGGCGCTGAATGTGTCGCTGCCCGAACTCGATGGCGCAACCGATCCGCTGGTGATCGGCGGGATGCCGCGCGGTCGCGAAGATGTGATTCCGCTTCCTGCCGAGATTGAGCTAGCCGCTGAGCGGATTGCAGGCCGGGTAGCGCTGCGCCGCACGCCCCCCGCCGAACGGCGGATCGCGATTACGTTGTTCAATTTCCCGCCCAACCTTGGCAACGCCGGCACTGCCGCCTATCTCGATGTCTTTACCAGCGTTTTCCGCTTGATGCAAGAGCTGCGTGCCGCCGGGTATACGGTCGAATTGCCGCCGAGCGCCGATGATCTGCGCCGGTTGGTAGTCGAAGGCAATGCCTTGCTGCACGGCACCGACGGTAACGTCGCCGATTCGCTGCCGGTCGAAGAGTATCGCCGCCTCTTCCCCGATTATGTCGATATCGAGCCGTATTGGGGTCCGGCCCCCGGCCAGTTGCTCAGCGACGGCAAGCGGCTGCATATCCTTGGCCGCCGCTTTGGGAATGTGTTTGTCGGTTTGCAACCCAGCTTCGGCTACGAGCGTGATCCGATCCGGCTGTTGATGAGCAAGGATGCTGCCCCGCACCATGGCTTTGCCGCGTATTATGTCTGGTTGCGCAAGGTCTTCAAAGCCCACGCCGTGCTCCATTTCGGCACCCACGGCGCGCTTGAGTTTATGCCCGGCAAGCAGGCTGGTCTGAGCGCGCAGTGCTGGCCGCTGCGCCTGCTCGGCGGCTTGCCTAACGTGTACTACTACTGCGTCAATAACCCCAGCGAAGGCAGCATTGCCCGCCGGCGCGGCATGGCGACGCTGGTCAGCTATCTGGTGCCGCCGGTGCAGCAGGCCGGTCTCTACAAAGGGTTGCGCGCGCTCAAAGACAGTATCGATCGTTACCGCGCCCACCCCGACCCGGTGCTAATCGACGACCTGCGCGCCCAAGCCGAGTCGCTGAATATTGCGGTCAGCGGCGAGGGTGACGAGTATGTCGCTGCGCTCGGCCACGAGCTGTTGCAGGTTGAGCAGCGCATGATCCCGGTCGGTTTGCACGTGCTCGGCCAGCCGCCCCAAGACAGCGAGCAGGTCGATGTGCTTAGCCTGATCGCAACCTTTACCCGCGTACCGAGCGACCATAACCAGCCGCCGCTCGAACCGCTGCCGCATATTGTTGGCCGCGCCTTGGGGGTTGACTACGCCGCCTTGACCGGACGCTTGCGCCACGATCCGGCGGCCCAAGCCCGGTATCGCCAGATCGAAGAGATTTGCCGCGCGACGATCACGGCCTTGGTTGAGCATGGCACGGGCCGCGCCGCCGATGAGGCGCTGGCCCGCCACGTGAAGCTGCCGCACGGCCAGCTTACACCCTTGTGGGATTACCTGCTCGATATTCAGCGCCGTATGACGACCGAGCGTGAGATCAGCGGGTTGCTGCGCGCGCTCAACAGCGGCTATGTGTTGCCTTCGGCAGGCAACGATGTGGTGCGCAACCCATCGGTCGTGCCTACTGGCCGCAACATCCACGCCTTCGATCCGTTCCACGTGCCGGCCCCGGCTGCCGCTGCCGCCGGCATAGCCGTCGCCAACGAGCTGCTCGAGCGGGTGCGCGCCGAGCAGGGGGCCTACCCCGAAACGGTGGCGATGGTGTTGTGGGGCACTGATAACATCAAGACCGAAGGTGAAGGGATTGCGCAGGCACTGGCCTTGGTCGGCGCGCGCGCCGTCGCCGATGAACTGGGCCGGATCACCACGGTCGAGCTGATCCCGCTGGCCGAGCTGGGTCGCCCGCGCATCGATGTGGTACTGACGGTGAGCGGTATCTTCCGCGATCTGTTTGCCGCGCAGGCCGCCTTGCTCGATCGCGCCATCCGCATGGCCGCCACCGCCGATGAGCCGCCAGAGCACAACTTCGTGCGCGCCCACGCGCTGGCGCAGGCGGCTGAATTGGGTTTGAGCGTCGAAGCGGCGGCGACCCGCGTCTTTTCGAACGCTTCCGGCAGCTATGGCGCCAACGTTAACCATTTGGTCGAGAGCAGCACGTGGGAGGAAGATGGTCAGTTGGCTGAAGCCTTCATCACTCGCAAGAGCTTCGCCTTCCAACCCGGCGGCGAATGGAGCGAAGCGCGAGCTGTGATGGAAAAGGCGCTGGCAACAGTCGGCGTTACCTTCCAGAATGTCGATAGCGTTGAGAACGGGATCAGCGACATCGACCACTACTACGAATACCTTGGCGGCCTGACCAAGAGCGTTGAGAAGACCCGCGGCGCGCGACCGACGGCGCTGATGGGTGAAGTGGCCGAACTGGTCACGCCGGGAGCTAGCCGGGTGCGCTCGCTTGAGCAGATGGTGCGGATCGAGAGCCGGGCCAAGTTGCTCAACCCGAAGTGGTACGAAGGCATGCTCAAGCACGGCTACGAAGGCGTACATGAAATCGAGATCCGGGTCAGCAACACCTACGGCTGGAGCGCCACTGCCCAAGCAGTGGATGGCTGGGTCTACCAAGGCGTCGCCGAAACCTACTTGCTCGATCCAGAGATGCGCGAGCGGCTGGCTAGCCTCAACCCGCACGCTACCGCCGGTATTGCCGGGCGCCTGCTCGAAGCCCACAACCGCGGCTTCTGGCAAGCCGACGAAGCCACGCTTGAGCAGTTGCGCGCGATCTATGCCGACCTCGAAGACCGGCTGGAGGGGGTGCGGTAAACGCCGAACCGGTCGCAGCGACGGCCCTGCGGGGCCGTCGCTACTTGACACACCGCCCCTGCTTTACTACACTGGCAACGCATTGCATCGCAGAGCGCCAGAGTAAGGAGCGGCGCATGGCGCGGATCGTCGCAGTCATCAATCTCAAAGGCGGGATCGGCAAGACCACCACCGTGGTCAATCTCAGCGCCGGATTGGCGCTGAAGGGGGCGCGGGTGTTGCTGATCGACATCGACGCGCAGGGCAATTTATCCATGGCGCTCGGTGTGCGCGCGCGCCGTACCCTCTACGAAGCGATCGTTGATCATAAACCGCTGGCTGATCTGCGGGTCAGCGCCCGCCCCAACCTCGACCTCGTCGCCGCCGATGAGTCATTGCTGCTGGCTCAGCAAGCCATCGCCGGACGCGCCGATTGGGTGCGCGTGCTCGAACAACTGGTGCGCCCGCTGCGCCAAGAATACGACTTTATCTTCTTCGATTGCGGAGGTTCGCTGACGGTGCTGAATCAAAACGCACTGATGGCAGCTACCGAGGTGATCGTCCCCACGACGGTTGAACCATTCTCAGTACGCGGCTTAGAAAAGCTGATCGCCCAAATTGCGCGGGTGAAGGGCAGCACCAGCGTGGTGCGCGCGATCATTCCCACCATGGTTGATCCGCGGATGAAGCAATCGATTGAGCTGCTCGCGCACCTCAACCGCGCCTATGGTCAACTCGTCACGCCGCCGGTGCGGGTCAATGTGCGCTTATCGGAAGCTTCGGCGGTGGGGAAGACGATCTACGAACACGACCCGCGCTCACGCGGCGCACTCGACTATGCCCAGATCGTTGAATTGCTCAGCAAAGCGTGGACTTTCCAGCCTCAACGTGCAACACCGCAACCAGCCGCGCCCATTCGTCCGGCAGCGCCCGCCACACGTTCTGAACCGGTTGTGACCGGCGGCGGCGAAGTGCAGACCAACGTGTGCCCTAACTGCGGGCACACGCTCCAGCGCGCCACCGTCGCCGGCTACCGCATCACCTATTGCGCCAACTGCCGCTATCGCCGGCAAGAGCTGATCAACGGGAGTTAAACGGGAGCGCGGGCTGCCCGCGTCCGCTCTACCACGCCCCGGCATCGCGAGAAGCGCGGGCCGCTGGCCCGCCCCACTATTCACCCGCGGGCGCGCCGCCCGCACCCCGACACCCATTGCGCCTTTGCGCTGAATCACTCACCACCCGGCCCCCTCTCCCACCTGACGGCGGACGAGGGGGAGCCACGCGATGGGTGGGTGAGGCATTGTTGGAACGAAACGCAGCAGCGCACCACTCCCGCGCCAGTGGGAGCGGGCTGGGGGTGAGGGCGAGCTTGTTTACCGCAGCGAACGCCGAGGGCGCAGAGGGAGTAGGAGGAGCGGCAGGCTGTCATTGCGAGGGCGCGCAGCGCCCGAAGCAATCTCCTTCTTTAGCGAACCATATGCCTGAGTGGATCACTCCTGCCCGCGGGGTATGTTTTTTACCGCAGAGGGCGCGGAGAACGCAGAGGATGCGAAGTAGAGAGATGACACACAAACCCCGTTGCGCTATCGAGAGCGCGGGCCACTAGCTCGCCCCGCCAGCACCACCCGCGGGCGCGCCGCCCACCCACTGATCACCAGCATACGTACCCTGCGACGTAAGGACATTACGCTACCATGTCCCTATCTCGTCGCCAATTGCCGGCTCACCCGCTCGACCGCACCGGCGAGATCGCTGAAGACGTGCGAAATCGACAACTCGATCCCAAGACTCACCATTGTCTGTGCCACTTCCGGCCGCACCCCGACCAGCGCCACCTCAGCCCCTAGTAAGCGCACACTCTGCACCAGTTGCACCACCCCAGCGGCGACATCGGTATCGATCACAGGCACGCCGGTTACATCGAGGATCAGCCAACGCGCGCGCTGCTGCTCGATCTGGGCCAACGCTTGCTCTTGAATCAGCGCCAACCGATCGCGATCAATTGCGCCCACCAGCGGCATCACCAACGCCTGCTTGCCAACCGGCAACACCGGCACGCTCAGATCACGGATCACGTCACGTTGTGCGATCACTTCGGTTAGCAGGCGATCCTGCGCACTAGCACGCTCTTCGAGTTCGCGCAGCGCATCTTGCAGCGCAGCAGTTTGCCTTGCCACACGCCGATCTAACTCAGCGTTGACCTGTTGCAGTTGGGTTGCCGTGTGCTGCGCCTGTTGCAATGCGGCCTGCAACTGGTGATGGAGCGATTCGTTGCCGGCGCTTTGCACAAAACTGACAATTGCGACAAACCCCACTAAAATCCCAGTCGTCACCAGAAAAGAGTGCAATGGCAACGAAATAATCACTGGTTGAGCCAAAAATGCAATGCTCACTAACCCAATCAACACTGCCGCCGTAACCGCAACGACATCGCGAAACCGTAAAATGGTCGCTGCCAGCACTAACGGCACAGCAATAAACGTGGCAACCGGACGATCGGGATTAACAACTATCGCCGTGACTGTGCCAAGCAATGACACCAAAACAGTCAGCCACCCAGCTAAATCAACATATCCCATGCGGGTCAGCGCAATGATCGCGATATAGAGGGCGGCGCCAAACGCGGTTGAGATTAAAAGCACGGTCAGTTCTGGAAAATAGAACAGAATCGTAAATGAAACGAGCAGATTGATAACAAACAGACCAAGGCCGATAATGATAATATTTCGTCCACGCTGGCGAGTTTCTCCATCAGGGTGGCGAATGTCGAGCAGGGTGGAAAAGAGGTTTTTCATACGTCGTACAGTACAGTTGCAAGAACGATTACTCGGTGATTATAATAGATATACCTTATTTTGACAAAGTATACTCCTTCATGCATTTACTATCGTTCAAGCACGCACACTACAGGCTGGCCGGCGCGATCGCCACGTTGAGCGGCAGCGGAATACTTTTCCGCATCCAGCGCCAGCCATTCACGACGTTTCATGCCATCATCGTGATTGATGGATTGAGTTGCCTCGTGCTCATCACGGCCGGTCTGCTGATGTTCACCATGCCGGCCCATTGGCGCCGCTTAGGGCAATTGGCGGCGCTGGGTTTTGCGATGGTGAGCGGCCATCTGGCCGGGATCGCAGTGGGGTTGCTGATCACGCTGCTCTTGAGCGAACGCTGGCGGGAACGGGGGGCTGGATTGGCGTTGGCGGCGGGGTATGGCTTGATCGGTTTTTTAGCCTCATCGTGGCGCTTGAACGCCAGTGGTGATGGCTTGAATAGCCTGAGCTTCATCTTGCTCTTGGCCGGGGCAGCAATTGCCGCTGGTTTTCTCGATCTTGCCACTGCCCAACGCGGGCCGTTCGACCCACTGTCGGCGCTAGCCGGCATTGCCGCATTATTGCGGTTGTTTAGCGTGGGGCCGTGGAATCTGGGTTGGCAGTTGGCCATGCTGCTGATAGGCGGCATGCTTGCCATGAGCGCAGCGTGGCGTGCGGCTACAACAACCGAGTCGCTGGAAACGGAGGAGTGGCTGCAACGGAGTTTGAGCGGCTTAGCCCTTACCGTGACCGGCTGCGCTTCGCCGGCTGGGGTGGTGGCGGCTGGGTTGCTGCTGCTCCATCTCGTCTTGCGCCGGCTAGCGCAACCAATGGCAGGATCTGCAACGTGGGCCGGTTGGCTGTTAGCCGGCGCCGTGCCGGGAACCCTCGGCTTTGTCGCTTTATGGTCGGCGAGCGCCGCAGCGATGACCGCCGGTATACCGGCCTTAGCCATTGTTGGGTGGGCCACCGCGTTGTTGTGCATGCTGGCTTCAGGCCGCCACATTCAGGGGCCAGCGCGCTGGCCAAGCACAGCTGGCGCGCTAGCCGGTCTCGCGCTCGGCCTTGCCGCGCCGGCCTTGGCGCGTTGGCTGCTTCGCCCGATTAGCGACCATCTTCAAGGCGGGTTGACGCCGTATGGCGCGATCGAACCGTGGGGATGGGCTGGGTTGCTGGCGCTCGACTTCGGCGCACGCACCGCAGCGACAGCACCGGGACTAGCGTTATTCGCATTGATAGGGCTGTTCGGCGCGCTTGTCTGGCTGATCAGTCGCTGGCGCGGGTGGGTATGAGCGATCTGCTGGGTGCGTTTGGCCAAGCGTGGCTACGGCTGCTGCTCTACCCCGGCGGGCTAAGCGCGATATTGGCTGCGTTGGTCATAGTCCGGTTGCTTGGTATCCGGCAGCTTGAACCGCTCACCGCACCAAAGTTGCTCGATCTGTTGCCGCCGCTCAGCGCCATTGCGCTGCTTCCGCTCGCTCCAGCGGCCTCGTTCCCTTACGGTCTCGATTTACCCACCGCTGTGACGTTACTGCTCTGGCCGGAATTGCGCCGCGCTGCCGCCGAACGCTGCGATCCGCACCAGCTTGCTGCGCACTACCTGCCCGCCTTCCTTGGCGCGATCGCTTTGGCTAGCGCAGCAGGCACCTTCGACCTCAGCGGCTTGCTGCGCTGGCCATCCACCCCCCTACGACAAGCCGCATTCCTCCTCGGCGCCGGGGCTTGGATCGCTGCCATACCGCGCCTTGCCCCATCCCAACCCCATCTCGCCGCCGCTTGCAGCGCATTAGGTCTCATGCTAGTCGGAGTCTTGCCGCTCAGCGCCGCCATCAGCACCATCGCCGCCGCTGCCCCGGCATGGCTGGGTGTGGCGGCAGCAACGGCGATCGCAGTTGCCGGTATCGCAGCATCGCACCGCCTACCGGTGCAATGGGGATATGTGTGGGCAAGTATGGCGTTGATAGCGGCAAGTGGCGTGTTACTCGACAGCCGCTGAGGCAAGGCACGGCAGACCGCGCCCCGCTGCTACGCCGCATCTACCGAGCGATAGCCGCCATTGCCGTGCGGATGGAAGGTATCGCTCAGATTAGCGATGATCGTGCGGGCCAGACTCATCTCTGAACGCAAGAGCCGGCGCAGACTCTGCACGTCGCGGTCTTCCCACTGCTCGAACAGGTCAACCATCGTTGAGCTGACTAACTGCACCGCTTCTAATTCAACCCGTTGCCCGGCGGGTTGATACACGCGCCGCACCTCCACTGAAACCGGCTCAACTTCGGCTATCTCAGCCGGAAAGTGGCGCTCAAATGCGATGTGGACGGCACGCTGAAACATGCGCACCAGTTCAATGTCGCTCCGATCACGGTGATTGGTCAGTGTCACCGTGTACGTCATGGTCAATTCAAGCGGATCAGCCGGTAGATCGCGGCCTTCGCTAATCAGTTGATGCACCGGCGACCACGTAAAGTTAATCTCAAGCCACGGCGGCATTGTCGCCAAGGTTAACGGCTCGGCGTGATCGGGGAAGAGTTCAATCTTACAGGTACGATCGTGCGTGGCGGGGATGACGCTCTCTATCAGCGCGTGTTCATGCAGGCCAACACTGAGCCATGCATCTTCCAGCGCCATCACGAGATCGTCGTAGGTTACCATCAATTGCACTCCTTGCAACAGTATCATAACCTCTCGATTGTACCCGAGTCTGACGATGATGGCAACCGCCGTTAGCCGGATGTCATCTTTACCTATTACTGTAACACGAGAATGTGGTTGTTGCGGTATAATTCCGTAGAGAATATTTACCCAGACGCTAAGCGGCGTAATTGGGCGAGATCGACTAAGACGATCGCATCGTCAGCGATCCGGATGAGGTTTGCCTCGCGCATATCGCCGAGCGCCTTTGTCACCGTTTCGCGGTACGCGCCGATCATTTCGGCCAATTGTTGGTGGGTATACCGGACGAGCGTCGCCGGTGTTGCGCCATCAGCCGGATCGCCGGCCAGATCGAGCAACAGAGCCGCCAATCGCTGCGGCACACTCTTGAAGGCAATATCGGCCAGCCGTTGCTCCATGGTGCGTAAGCGCGCGCCCATCAACTCCATCAGATCAATGGCCGCCCCTGGATGGCGGCTCAGAAAGGCGCGCAACGCTTCCCGCTCGATCCACGCCACCACGCACTCAGTCATGGCCTCAGCGCAGGTATCGTGAATCCCCGGCCCAATGAGCGCCATTTCACCAAACAGACTCGGTGGATGGAGCACCAACAAGGTCAACGCCCGCCCTTCTGGCGAGAGCTTATAGATCCTGACCCGACCTTGTTGCAAGAGAAAGACGTGCGCGCCGGCTTCATTCGGCAGATGAAAGGTATGCCCCGCCGGATACGAACCAACCTGTAATAATGCCGTCAGATCGGCTTGGGCCGCCGGATCGAGATCGGGGAAGAGCGCCAAGAGACTCTGGCGGTTAGTCATGGCCCGGTTTCCTCGCTCACAAAGCGCGTGCCGCCCTCGCTGAGACCGGCCAGATTCGTGATCCGGACGCTCGCCGCGCCTCGGCTAAGAGCGTCTAAGGCTGCCCGCACCTTCGGGATCATGCCGCCGCTGATCACCCCCGCCGCGATATACGCCTCCGTGGCCGCAGGGGTGAGCGTTGGCGCGACCCGGCCCTCAACCAACACACCCGGCACATTGCTGACAAACACCAATTCAGCGCCGCTGAGCACGCCAGCCACTGCTTCGGCCACCATGTCGGCATTCACGTTGTAGCTCATGCCATCGGCGCTTCCCAACGCCACCGGTGCGATCACCGGCAACCACCCCAACGCCAGCATCTGGCGCAACGCTGCACCATCAACCGTTGTCACCACCCCCACCCGGCCCAAATCGCGCCCGTTAGGCCGGTAGGGTTCACAACGCAACAGCCCGAGGTCAAGCCCGCTAAGGCCGATCGCGCGCGCCCCAGCATTAACCAACGCCGTGACAATCCGCTTGTTAATCGCCCCGCAAACCACCATTTGCATAATCGCCATCACTTTCGGCGACGTCACCCGCAAGCCATCGACAAACTCCACCTGCAAACCGGCTTGTTCCACCGCTGCGCTGATCTCTTTCCCGCCGCCATGCACCAGCACCACTGGTTGGTGTATGGTGCGAATCGTTTCAGTCAGTCCCCCCAGAAATGCCGGATCGTCGAGTTCGTGACCACTGACTTTAATCACACTGATTGGATCCATACGATTATTCCGTTCATTGTGGATAAACAAGATAACAGTATCACTCCTATACATTATTGCCGCTTTCCACCTGTCAGGGCGCGCCAACGCCCTCCACCTGTCATTGCGAGCGTAGCGCAGCGGAGCGAAGCAATCCCCCCGAGCACGAGATGCACCCGCTCAGCGGTCGTTCTCGCTGACGCGGGGGATTGCTGCGGGCGCTTCGCGCCCTCGCAATGCCCCAACTCACGACGCCAACCGCACCCCGCTGTGAGCCACCTGTTGGATGCGCCGGGCCAGATCGACACCGTTGCGCTCAGCTAGCATTTGCCGGTAGTGAAGCGTGCTCCAGATTGGCAACAGCGGCATCGCTGCCGTCAACCCAATCACCCACGCCACGGCGCTTAAACCGCGGGTCAGCGGATGTTCCGCGCCAAACAGCAGACCAAAGGGCGCCGGCAGCAAGACCGCAATCGTCAGCGTCACAATCACTGCCAATACGCTGAAGAGCAACGCTGCGCAGGCAAAAACAAGCACATTATAGTAGAAACGCCGAAAGAGCAGACTCCACGAGAGCTTGAACGCCAATCCGATAGGAATAGTGTCGTCAATGAGCGGTTGGATGCTATACAGAGCAGCCACTAGACCAGAGGCGCTCAGCACGAGATAGAGGAAATACGCGATGAGTCCGGCGATGATAATTAACGGCACAAATACGATTAACGCGCTGGTACTCAACGCGGTGCTCGTCACGGCAACTACAGCGACCAGTACACAAAAAGCGACAAAGAACAAAACCCCGCTAACCGACGACATGATCATCACCCATGCCAGCGCCATTGCCCCGCCGTACACACTAGCGATGATCCAGCGCCCGATCTGCGGCCAACGCCATAGCACGCTGCGCAGCGACGGCGGCTGGCCATCGACTGCCATCCGGGTGGCGCGGGTCAGCGGCGGAATCATCAGCAGCGAGGTGAAGAGCAGGCTGGCGAGAATGAGGAAGAGATCCTCAAAGAACGTTTCCTCTAGATCGCTGAGTGAAAAGAGGAGATTGAAGGTGACGAGCAGCGCCGGCATGCTGAACAGCGCAGCTAACAGCGCAAAGGTGCTGAGATAGCGCCGGTAGAGATTGACGCCTTCATCAAGTAAGTTAATCGCTTCTTGCAAAGGCAAACGCCGTGGGTTGGGCATCGGTGTGTCCTCTCAGTGTATGGACGGCAATAGCTGCGCAGACAGTCGCTACCCAATGCGATCAGCTTCGGCGACGAGGTTCAGCAACTCGGCTTCACTCAGATCCGGACGCCGTAATTCGGCCAGCACCCGGCTCAGGGCAGTGCGATCGATCGGGCGAATCGCGGCCAATTCGGCAACAAAAGCATCATCGTCAAGCACGAGCGAGATGCCATAGGGCTGGCCGAGCCGACGCCGGAGCATGTGCCGGTAGTGTTCGGCGGCGTAGGTGATCTGTTTTGCGCGGCGCAACATGCCGGCCATACTGTCGATGAATTCGACACTGCTGCGGCGAGCGGCTTCGCTGCGCAACGGCAGCGGGCGGGCGAACCGGCGGCTGCCGGCGAGGATGTACAGGCCCGCTATCGCCACACTGTACAGGATGGCCCAACCGAGCGGATTGCTTAGCAACAAGCTGCGCAAATCGGTTGACGGGCCGAAGCCGTGGTGAAATTCATCGAACACGATCCGCTCGCCGGGAGGCAGCCAGCGAAGCAGGTTGAGCACCAGCGCCGCCGATTCAGACTTGCGTAGACCTTCGTTAGTGAACGGGTGAACGCTTGACAAGGCGAATACATACCCGTCGCCGAAACGTTGGCCGGCAAGGATCGTTGTTGCGCCATCAGCCGCCAGCGGCGCAAACGCCGGCAATGGCGTGGTCGCAACCAGCGCCGTCCGCGTGTATGCCGGTACGCGGGCAACCGGCGGCGCACCGAGCGCGGGGTGCAAGACAGCGGCGGTAGTAATACGCCGTTCGCTCATGATGAGTTTGAGATCAAACGCCGCCAGCAATGGCGACACGGCGCTCTGCGGGCTTGGCACATTATCGGCCACCACGAGAACGCCGCCAGCCTTAACCCATTCCACCACGGTCTCAACCTGCGCTGGTTGGTAACGTTCGCTTGGCCCCAACACGAACAGCAGCCCGTCATTCGGGGTTAAGGCGAACGGGCGATAGGCCAGCCGGTCAACCTGCCCCGTCACCCGTGTGAGCCAACGATAGAGCGCCAGTGCGCCATTATCGGTGCTGCTAAACGATGTGACTCGCGCGTCAATAGTGCGCTGGCCGCTCTGCTCGGCGCTGTAGGCGGCAAAGAGGCCAAGACCGGCAAAGAGCGCGATCAGCAAGATCAATTCAAGCCGCAGCTTCATGATGCCGTTCCCGCTGATTGGGTCAAGGATTGCACTGCTGCCACCTGCTGCTCATAACGGGCGAACGCTTGGTCATCGATCGGCTGAAAACCGTACCACACCGCGTCGAAGGTTGCCACCACCGGCGCGAGCAGATCGCGTACCGGCGGCTGACTGTGCAGCCGGTGCAGGTGTTCGCGGTTAGTGAGCGACCGCTCGTAGCGCAACAACCCCTGTTCATCGAGCCAGAGCAGGGCGGCGAGATAGAGATAACGTACCGCGCTGCGCCGGTCGCCGGCTTGGCGCGCTTCGGCGGCCAAACGTTGCGCCTCGCTGTATGTTACCGGATCCTCGCCTTCACTAGCCGGGGCTTTGACCGGCGCGCGCAAGGTACGGCGCACACCTCGCGCCCAGAAGGCCAGCAAACCCACGATCAAGACGGCTGCGATCCCTAATACGGCCCAAACCACCGGGGTAAACGCGGTGGGATTGGTGCCTACTCCGTCAGGCACAGGAACATCCGGTAGATCGGGGATCAGTTGATCGAGCAGATCAAACAACCAATTCAAAAATTGGGTAAACCACCCCTCTCCCTCGCGATTGAAGGGAGGCTCGTTGTACACTGCTTGCCACTGGCGCAACGCAGTCTCCGGCGACACAACGCCGGGTGGCGCTAACGTATCGATCAACGCCCCTAGCCGGGCGGCAATCGTCGGCAAATCGGGATCGCCGGACGCTAGCGCGACTGTGAGCCAGCTCTGATCGACCTGCGCAAGTTGGCCGTCAGGCATGCGCACCTGCTTAATCGCCGCCAATTCAGCCGCCAGCGCCTGTACATCGAGCAGATCGCCGCTCTGCGCCGCGGCATGGGCAGCCCGCAGCAACCGATCGTAATCAGCCAACGACACTTCAGCGGGTTGGACCGCAACCAGCGCCGGCCATCCCCACCAAACGGCAAGAACGATGATCAGCCATTGGCGAACACTCATCCTTTTCATCCTTGACCGTCAGAAAACTTTACGCTATAGTAAAAACAAGTGTGTAACAAAACTTGTGCAATAACGTCTTGTGGGAGGATAACCAATGACCCCGCCACGCCGGGAGAAATTGAACGGCATCTGGATTTCCGATGTCTCGATCCGCCAGCCCGTCTTTATCACGATGGTTATGCTGGCGTTCATCACCTTCGGTATTCTCTCATTCCGCTCAACGCCGGTCAACCTCTTGCCTGAGATCGACGTTCCGATTGTTGCGGTCAGTATCACCTACCCCGGCGCCGGCCCCGAAAGCGTCGTTGATCAGGTGGTGCGCCCGGTTGAAAACGCCGTGAACACCCTCGCCGGCCTCAAGCATATCACATCGCAGGCCAGCGAGGGGTTCGCGTTGATTATCCTCGAATTTGAAGCCGGCAACCGGGCCGAACAACTCGAAGAAGATGTGCGGCAGCGGGTGAATAGCATCTTGCCGCAACTGCCGCGTGATGTGCGCCAACCGGTCTTCCAGCGGTTTGACCCCAATCAGTCGCCGATTATGCAGATCGCCGTCGCCGACACCAGCGGGCGCACGCCGCTCGAATTGCGCACGCTGATCGAGGAAGAGATCGTGCCGCGCATTCAGCGCGCTCCCGGCGTCGGCTCGGTGACGGTAACCGGTGGCCAACAGCGCCAGATCAACGTCTGGCTCGATCTGACCAAGTTGCAGGCGTATGGTCTGCTGCCGGCGCAGGTCAGCCGGTCGCTGCAACAGGCAAATGCCAACCTCGGCCTCGGCAGCATCGTCGAGAATAATACCGAGATTAGCCTGCGCGTACCCTCACTGCTGCGCAGCGTTGAGGATATTGCCCGGGTGCAGATTTCGGGCACGTCCTACCGGGTCGGCGATGTGGCGGTGGTCGAAGAGGGCATTGCCGACGTTACCACCATCTCGCGGCTAAATGGCAGTGACGCGATTATTCTCAACGTGCTCAAGCAATCGGGCGCCAATACCGTCACAGTGGCCGATAATGTCTACAAAGCGCTCGATCAGGCGTTTACCGCCTTCCCCGAACTGACCTACACCATCCCGCTTGACTCATCTGAGGCGGTGCGATCATCGGTACTCTCCTCGTTGGAAGAGTTGCTGTTCGCCTCGATCGCGGCGTTTCTGGTGGTGTGGTTCTTCTTCCGCAACCTGCGTAGCACGGTCATCACTATGGCCGGCCTGCCGGTGATCTTGATCGGCACCTTCATCTTTATGCCGATCTTCGGCTTAACGATCAATCTGATCACCCTGCTGGCCCTCTCGCTCTGTGTCGGTCTCGTAATTGACGACGCGATCGTGGTGCGCGAAAATATCTTCCGCCACCTCGAACGGGGTGAAAGCCCGCGGGTGGCTTCATCACGCGGCACGTGGGAAGTCGGCCTGTCGGTGGTGGCGATGACGCTGACGATTGTGGCAGTCTTCGTGCCGGTTACTTTTGCTGAAGGCGTGGCCGGGATCGTCTTCAAGTCGTTCGGCTTGGTGGTCTCGATCGCGATTCTGCTCTCGCTGGCCGAAGCATTCACCTTCGCACCGATGATGTCGGCCAACCTGTTCCCCAACGTCAAGATCAAGCCCAAGCCGCATCATAACAAGCACGAGCCGATCGTAGAGGTGCCGATCTCCGATGAGGTGAGCGAGCGCGACATCGGCTTGCTGCAAGAAGCTAACGAAGACCCCGGCGCGATGGGCCGCTGGTACGGCAAATTGCTGGGGTGGACGCTGGCCAGCCTGCGTAACCGCATGATTGTGGTCGGGGTTTCGATCGCCGTGCTGGTGTTGAGTATCTGGGTCGCCAGCGGCCTGAAACTGACCTTCTTCCCCGAGCAAGATCCGCACGAGTTCATTATGCGTTTCGAGGCGGCACCGGGTACGACACTGGCCGAAACTGAACGGCTGGCCCGGCAGGCCGAGCAGATCTTGCTGAACGATCCGGCGGTCGAGAATGTGATTGCACGGATTGGCGCAACCGGCTTCCCTGAGCGGGCCGAGTTTGCGGTGACGCTGGTTGGCCGCACTCCAACCTTGCCGACCCAAGAGCGTCTGCGCGAGCAGTTAGATTTCTTGCCGCGCCTAAGCTTCTCGGTGCCGAGCTTCCAGCCTTCAAGCGCCGGTGTGGAAGGGCGCGAGTTACAAGTGAGCTTGCAGACGACTCGCCCCGCTACTGAGCTGGCGCCGATCGTTGAGGCGATTCAACGCGAGATGGCGGCAATTCCGGGATTGGTTGACATCGATAGCAATTTGCAGGTGGGCAAACCCGAATTGCGCTTACGCGCCGACCCGGCCCGCATCGGTGAGTTGGGGATTACAAATGAGGATATCGCGATCTCGGTGCGCGCTTTGATCAATGGCGACCGGGCCACGGTACTGCGCACTGGTACAAGCGATACCGATGTGGTGGTGCGTCTAGCGCCGCAGGATCGGGCCGGCATCGAGAGCCTCGGCGCGATTAGCATCCCAACCCGCGCCGGCATCGTGCCGCTCAGCTCGTTAGGCACGCTGGAACTTGCCTCGAGCCAAGTCTCGATCCGCCGCTACGACCGGCTCAATCAAGTGTTGATCGGGGCCAATCTTGAGGACATCAACCTGAGCGAAGCCCAAGCGGTGCTGCAAGCGCGGATCGATGCGCTCAACATCCCGGCAGAGGTGATTGTCAGCTACGTCGGTACCTTTGCCCAGACCAGCGAAGGCTTCTCGTCGCTCTTCCTCGCAATGGGTCTCTCGGTGCTCTTCGTCTATATGGTGCTGGCATCGCAATTCGGCAGCTTCACCCAGCCGCTGGTGATTATGATGGCGATGCCGTTCAGCTTCATCGGCGCCTTCCTCGCCTTGCGCTTGGTGGGGATTGACCTCGACATCACCGGCATGATCGGTCTGATTATGCTGCTCGGTTTGGTGGTGAAGAACTCGATCTTGCTGGTTGACTTTACCAACCGCTTGCGCGAGTTGGGCCTCGACAAGCACTCGGCGCTGAAATTGGCCGGCGCGATCCGGTTGCGCCCGATCTTGATGACGGCGCTCTCACTAGTGGCCGGTGCAATGCCGACTGCGCTTGGCTTGCACTTGCTGGCAACCGGTGAAGGCAACGAGTTCCGCAAAGGGCTAGCGTGGGTGTTGATTGGCGGTATGCTGACCTCAACCGCGCTGACTCTGCTGGTGGTGCCGACGGTCTACAGTTTGATGGATGCAGCGGTGACGTGGCTGAAGCAGCGCTTTAGCGGCGTACAACCGCACGAGGGCTTCGAGCGGCCCGCTCCCGGCCCCGGTGTGACGATCCCGCCGGCAACCCCAAACACAGTGCCAGCGCCACAAGTCACCCGGCCAGCAGTGCCGCCAACACCGCCAGCTAGCGAACCTTCAGGCGACTAACACGTACCGTAACGGCATGGTACCGCAGTGCCGTTA
Organism: Chloroflexus sp.; assembly: GCF_034431535.1. Classification (GTDB taxonomy): domain Bacteria; phylum Chloroflexota; class Chloroflexia; order Chloroflexales; family Chloroflexaceae; genus Chloroflexus. The sequence goes on from NZ_DAOUDC010000068.1 coordinate 62,827, forward strand.
TGGTAAACCTACCGCTAATCAAAATGTATGATCATCACACAGGAGCGAAGCGATCCATGCGACGAGTGATTGTTCCCACCCTGATCGGCGGTGCGCTGGCGATCCTGACCGCCTGCGCCACTCCCGCCCCGTCAGCGACGCCGGCGCCGACGGCAGCGGCAGTCGAAGTGCGCCCAACCGTGGCGCCATTGCCCACCACCGCGCCGATGACAACGATTGACCTCGCGAGCGCGCCAACGATTAGCCTTGGCGTCACTGCCAGCGGCGAAGTGGTGGCGCGCAGCAGCGCCAACCTCAGCTTCCGCGTACCCGGCGTGGTGGCCGAGGTCTTGGTGGCTGAAGGCGACCGGGTCAAAGCCGGTGATCCGCTGGTGGCGCTTGATGCGCGCGAACTTGAGCTGCAAGTCGCCCAAGCCGAAGCGAGTTTAGCTCAAGCACGAGCCAATTACGAGCGCCTAACCGAAGGGGCGACGCCGGAAGAGATTGCGGCGGTGCGGGCGCAAGTTGCGCAAGCCCAAGCGGCGCTGCGGCAGGCGCGCGGCAGCGTCACCGATGCCGACATTGCTGCGGCTGAAGCGGCGCTAGCGCAGGCCATCGCTCGCCGCAACGACTTGCTTGACGGGCCGAATAACGCCGATCTGACGGCAGCGCGGGCTGCGGTTGAGCAAGCCGAAGCCAACTTGAACATCCAGCGCACCAACCTCTCGGCAGCGAAAACGAATGCCGAGCTGCAGGTGACGCTGGCGGCCAACGCGCTGCGCGATGCCCAGCAAGCGTATTCTGATCTGTACTGGAAGAACCGCGAGCGCGAAGAGCAATTAGCGAAATTCGGGCTGGAATTGCCAAAAGAGGCGAAAGACGCCGAAGAGCAGTTGTTGCGCGCTGTCGAGTCGGCAGAGGCGCGGTACAAGCAAGCGCAGTTGGCACTCGAACAAGCGCGCCAAAACGAGATTGACGGCATTGCCGCCGCCGAAGCGCAGCTCCGCACGGCCCGCAGTAATTTGCAGCGCCTGCTCGACGGGCCGACGGCTGATCTGATCGCAGCCGCTGATGCAGCAGTCGCGCAAGCGCAGGCGACACTCGACCGGCTGCACGGCGATCAGCGGGCCGGCGCGCTGGCGGCAGCGCAGGCCAGTGTAGCGGCAGCTCAAGCCAATTTGGAACGGATCACCGCACCGCCGACGCGCCAGAATCTGGCCGCCACCGAGGCCGCGGTCAAGATTGCGGAAACCGCACTGGCCGCAGCGAAACTCAACCTCGACAAGGCCGTGTTGCGCGCGCCGTTCGATGGCATTGTGGCCCGGGTGAATGTCGATCCCGGCGATCTGGCCGGCACGGGAGCACTGCCGGCAGTGCAGATCGTTGATGACAGCGTATTGCACGTTGAGGCGGCGATCAGCGACACTGACGTGGCCCGTGTGCGCGAAGGCCAAGCAGTTGAGGTACGGGTTGATGCGCTGCCCGGTACGGTGTTTAAAGGTACGGTTGATTTTGTCGCGCCAGTGGCGAATGTCGTCGGCAATGTACGCACCTTCACCGTGCGGGTCAAGCTTGACGAGCAGGAAGGGTTGCGCGCCGGTATGAGCGTGCGCATTACCATCCTCACCGATAAGTGATGTCGGTGGACAATGCCGCAGTCGTGGCATGCAACTCGGCTGCGGCATTATTGCGCAATTTGTGGTATAGTGCCGGTTGACAACAATGTCGTTGGCTGGTTGATACAGACGCTTATGAGCACAACGCTCCGTGAACGCCGCCGCCAGATGCTGCGCGACGAGATCCTCGCCGCGACGCAGCAATTCATTGCCGAACGCGGGTTTGCCGCACTGGCAATGGATGAACTGGCAGCGCGGGTTGGTATCTCGAAACCCACCCTCTACAACCAATTTCCCACCCGTGAAGATTTGCTGGCCGCCATGATTGCGCGCCTCATTCGCGATCTCTTTGCGGTCGCTGCGGTCGGTGAGCCAACCGATCGGTCACCGCTCGAACAGCTCTGCGATCTCTTGCACGCCAGCGTGTTGTTCCAGATTCAACACCGAGCGGCAGCGTACCAGCTCTGGTTGCCGGAAGTGGCCGAGCTGCTGGAAAAGCATCCCCATTCACGCAACGAACTGCTGCAAGCGCAAGCGCGCGTCTTGCGCTTGGCCGAAGCGTCGATCGCTACCGGCGAAGTGGCCACCGACTTGCAGCCGGTGGATGTGATCCGCACCTTCTCGTCGTTGCTCTGTTTTCCGTTTGTGGGTGGGCGCAACCTGCCGCCCACCGATGATCCAGAAGCGACGGCAGATCTGGTGGTGCGTATCTTCCGGCAAGGGTTGCAAGCGCCGGCAACCCGATCAGAACCGGTGTGAAGCCGGTTGCGACAATGACCCTTTCGCTTTCATCAGATAACCAACCGGTTTGGCACGATACCCCCGACCCGCTTTATCCGCCTCTCGCGGAAACGATTGCGGTTGATGTCTGTGTGATCGGGTTGGGCGGATCGGGCTTGACCTGCATCCACGAGTTGCTCGAGCTAAGGGTGCGCGTCGCCGGCATTGATGCCGCTGCGGTGGGTAGCGGTGCAGCCGGGCGCAACGGCGGCTTTTTGCTAGCCGGGCTAGCAGCGTTTTACCATGATGCGGTGACCGCCATCGGGCGCGAGCAGGCCGCAGCGATCTACCGGCTCACGATCGCCGAAATCGAGCGTATGGCCGCCGCAATGCCGGGGATTGTGCGCCGGGTCGGATCGCTGCGCATCGCCGCTTCACCGGAAGAGGCCGCCGACTGTAACGCTCAATTGCAGGCGATGCGGGCAGATGATTTGCCGGTCGAGCCATACCGCGGCCCAGAGGGTGAGGGGTTGTTGCTGCCTACCGATGGCGCGTTTCAGCCGCTGCACCGGTACCGGTTGTTAGCCGAGCAAGCCCGGCAAGGCGGGGCGCTGCTCTTTACCCATACCCCGGCGCTGGCGATCGAAGGCACAACCGTACAATGTCCGCAGGGACGAATCGTGGCCCGGCACGTGATTATTGCTGTTGATGGCGGTCTCGAACGGCTGGCGCCAGAGCTGCGCGGCATTTTGCGCTCAGCCCGCTTGCAGATGCTGGCGACGGCGCCTGACCCAGCTTGCGCTCTTCCCCGCCCAGTCTACACCCGCTGGGGCTACGATTACTGGCAACAGTTACCTGATGGACGCATCGCGCTCGGCGGCTGCCGCGATCGGTTTGCCGCCGAGGAATGGGACGCGCCGCCGCAACCGTCGGCGTCGGTGCAAGCTGCGCTGGAACAGATCCTGCACGAGCGGATCGGCAGCCGCGCGCTGGTCGAACGACGCTGGGCGGCGCAGGTGGCTTATCGCAGAGATAGCATCTTGCCGATCGCCCGCCAAGTCAGGCCCAATGTGTGGGCGATCGGCGCGTACAACGGCACCGGCAACGTGATCGGCGCGCTCTGCGGGCGGGCGGCGGCGCGGGCAGCGGTGCGCGGCGATGTGACGCTGATGCGGTTGTTGGATGGCACGGCAAGGGGATAGCCTTTTTACCGCAGAGGGTGCGGAGAGGGCAGTTTTTTACCGCAAAGGACGGGGAGGCGCAGAGGGATGATAGGCTTTTTTACCGCAGAGAGCGCAGAGTAAACAATGGCCCTCACGGCGGCTTCGGCGGTAACAACATCCTTCCGCAAGGCTCGTTGTGGTATCATTAGGCCAAGCAACACTGCCACGGAACGCGCCATGAACGCCATCGAAACGATCGAACTCACCAAACGCTACGGCAAACGGCTGGCCGTCGATCAGCTCAACCTCACCGTTAGTAAAGGTGAAGTATTCGGCTTCCTCGGCCCGAACGGCGCAGGCAAGACCACCACGATCGCCATGTTGCTAGGGCTGGTTAAGCCGACGAAGGGGCGTGCCCTCGTGCTCGGCTACGACGTGCAGCGCGAGCCAGCGCTAGCTTTACAGCGGGTGGGTGCAATGATCGAAGCACCGGCGTTCTATCCCTACCTGAGCGGCACCGACAATCTGCGCGTCTTGGCCCGCGCCGGCGGTATTCCGCTTGAGCGGGTACAGCGCGTGCTTGAGATTGTTGAGCTGAGCGACCGTGCACGCGATAAAGTGTCTACCTACTCGCAGGGGATGAAGCAACGGCTGGCGATTGCGGCTGCACTCTTGCCCGACCCCGAATTGATTATGCTCGATGAGCCAACTAACGGCCTTGATCCGGCGGGAACAGTCGAGATTCGCAACCTGATCCGCGATTTGGCTGCCGGTGGACGCACCATCTTGCTCTGTAGCCACTTGCTGCACGAGGTCGAGCAACTGTGCCAGCGGGTGGCGATTATGAAAGAGGGCAAGCTGATTGTCACTGGCGAAGTCGCCACTCTGCTGCGACGCGGGCAAGGCGTGCGCGTGCGGGTGCAGGGTGATCCGGGGCCAGCAGTGAGCCTCTTGCGCGGGTTGGCATGGGTGAGCAGCGTTACCGTGCAAGGCGATGCGCTGATCGTTGATGCGCCTGCTGACCGCACCGCCGAGATCAATGCGCTGCTGATCAAAGCTGATATTGTGGTGGCTGAGATTGGGGTCAGCAACAGTTCGCTGGAAGAGTTTTTCTTGACTGTTACCAAAGCTGAACCGTAGCGCCTATGGAATGCGACCGTCAAACTGCTGCACTCCACAAGAGGCGTTCATTGCTCGTTACGTTGATATGTATCACTGCAAGCTGCCGATAGCGAAGTAATCGCTGGCGATGAGAACAATACTAGGTATGGAGTGCGGCAGTCAACCTGCCGCACTCCGAACGGCTCCGTTAGAGAGCAGTGGGCTTACGACAGATCACATCGGATCAGCTAGCTATCACCCGAAAGGCATCCAACCGTGGACACCCGCACGATGTTCACCAACCTGCTGGCTGCCGAATGGATGAAGATCGCGCGCCGGCCAATGGCGTTGTTGCTGCTGGGCATTTTTCTGGCGTTGACCATCTTGCAACAGACGCTCTGGTTTTTGGTGATGGCACTGCAAGAAGGAACCTTCAGCGGCGGCGAAGTGACGTTTGGCTTGCTCAGCGCGGCGGCGATCGAGCAGATTAAGCGCCAACTCAGCTTGCCCGGCGTGTTTGGCGCTATGCTGAGCGCGATCAACGGCACCGGCGGCATTCTGGCAGTGATCTTGACCGCGGGAATCTTTGGCAGCGATTTTAATTGGGGCACGTTACGCATCTTGCTCACCCGCGCCCCCAACCGCGGCGCGTACCTGCTGGCCAAACTGGTTGCGTTGCAACTCGCCCTGCTGGCGGCGATGGTCATCACGCTGATTGTTGGCGTCTTGCTAGCGTTACTCTTTAGCAGCATACTCGGCTTGCCGCAGCAGCTCAGTGCGGTTGACCTGCTCTTGCTGCCGGTTAGTATGGTGCGGGCGCTATTGGTGATGCTTCCCTACACGCTGATCGCTGCGGCGAGCGCCATCTTTGGGCGCTCGGTGATTGCCGGGGTCGGCGGCGGTTTGATCTTTCTTGCCTTCGATGTCAGCGCCGGATCGCTCAATACGATCGGCGCGGTCGATCCGCTGATCCGCACGCTGGTCAATCTCTTGCTGCAACCGAATATCAACCGGCTAGTGGTCGAAAACAGCCGGATGTTTGGGCTTGACCAGAGTGTGCTGACCTCGGCGCTCGATCTCAATCTGTTGCCGTCGCAATGGCAAGCGATCATCGTGATCGCCGTCTACAGCGCGATCTTTGGCTACAGCGCCTACCGCACGCTCAGCTGGCAAGATATTGGCGGGGCATCGTAACGCGCGGTCACATCCACCCGACTACCAACTCGCTCAATAACCGGCGCGGGCGGCGTTTCGGTTCTTGGGCCAGATAGCCGATGGGGATCAGCGCCTGCGGGTGCAGATCATCGTCCAGTTCGAGCGCGGCCCGCACTGCCGCCGGCGCAAACAGCGGCGCGCACATCCAACCCGCCGCCAACCCCAGCGCAAATGCCGCCAAGAGCATATTCTGCACCGCGCACCCCAAACTCTGGATGGCCATCGTCGTCTCGGCGGTCTGCCGGTCGGGATCAGGATAGACATCCAGATCGTTCAGATAGAGGCAGGGAATGATGATCACCGGCGCATTGAGCACCCGCTCCCGCGAGCGTTGCAGCCGCTGTTCAATCGTCGCTGGATCGTGACCGTCGAGACTGAGGTGGTAGCGCCACGCTTCGCCCATCGCCTCGGCCAAGGCCGCTTTGCGTTCAGTCGATTCAACCACCACAAACCGCCACGGCTGGCGACCGTGGGGCGATGGCGCCCAACTAGCGGCGGTGAGGATCTGCTCGATAGCGGCCCGTGGCGGCGGATCGGGCAGAAAGGCACGCACAGTGCGGCGGGTTTGAGCCAGCGTCAAAAAGTCCATAGTTTTTCACCACAGAGAACGCAGAGGAGACACGCATATCCTCCGCGTCCTCTGGCACACATCTAAAACCATCACCGGAACAGATCAAAGCGAGGATCGCGGATCAACTGGCGCGCAGTGGCCGTCTCGCTCGGTTGGTACTGGTAGCCGCGCACCAGCGCCGCCGGCACGCGATCGATCTTGCCCATCACCAACTCGGCGGCGGCAGCCAGCTCATCAGCGATGGCGATCAACGTGGCCTGCATCGTATAGCCGTAGGAGTCATCAACACCGGCGAAATCGCGCAGCGGGGCGATACCGGCGACGCCAATCGCGACATTAACCTGCCCTTCGCGCCATGGCCGGCCAAAGGTGTCGGTAATGATCACCGCCGGCGCGTGATCGTAGCGGGCAGCCAAAGCGGCGCGCAACGCAGTGGCGCTGGCGTCGGGATCAACCGGCAGCAACGCCAACCGCCTTCCGCCATCGACGTTCGACTCATCAACCCCGCTGTTGGCGCAGACAAACCCGTGATGGGTTTCGGTAATGAGCACGCCGTTCGCCATCTTGACGATTCGCTTGCTCTCGCGCAAGACCACCTCTTGATAGCGGGCATCTTTTTTGGCGGTGCGGGCAATCTGATGGGCAAACGGCGACGGCTCAATCGTAGCCGGATCAACCAACCGGCCCTCGGCCTTCGAGACAATCTTCTGGGTGACAACCAGAATATCACCGGCTACTAATCCGCCAATATCATCGATCGCCACAGCGAGGATTGCGGCCAGATCATCACCCGGCCGCACCTCGCCAATGCCGCGCAACGGGATAATCCGAATCTCAGATTGAGGTGTCATCTTACGACCAATACCGGCCGGCAATCGGCGCTAACTGCTCTTTGACGGTGGCGGGAATATAATCAGGATGGGTGATAATCGCATAGCGCAGCGCATCGTGGGCCGGACTGGTAAAGTTCTCATCGATCTGGGCCACCGCCAAACGCACAATCTGCTGCGAGAGGGCCACATTCGCATTCAGCACCCGAATCACTTGCTCAACCGTTACCGCATCGTGTTCAGGATGCCAGACATCGTAATCAGTCACCATCGCCAGCGTAGCATAGGCAATCTCGGCCTCACGGGCCAGCTTGGCTTCGGGTAACGCCGTCATTCCGATCAGGCTATGGCCGCGGCGGCGATTTTCTTCACTCTCAGCCTTGGTCGAAAACTGCGGTCCCTCCATCACCACCAGCGTCCCGCCTTGATGCACCACCGCGCCGGCGGTTTGCGCCGCGTGCAAGAGCATATTGCTCAGGTTCGGGCAGAAGGGCCGGTCAAAGCTCACGTGGGCCACGACGCCGCCTTCAAAGAAGGTTGCGGGACGAATGCCCTTGGTGCGATCGAAGATCTGGTCGGGAATGACCGCGTGACCGGGAGCGTAATCTTCGCGCAGCGAACCGACCGCGCTGACCGAGATCAGCGCCCGCACGCCCAACAGCTTAAAGGCATAGATATTGGCCCGCGCCGGCACTTCGCTGGGATTGAGACGGTGGCTTCGCCCGTGCCGGGGCAAAAACGCTACCCGCCGGCCTTCCAATTCGCCGATGATAAACGCATCGCTCGGATCGCCAAACGGCGTCGTCAGGCGCACCTCTTCCGGGTTTTTGAGATCAGGCATTGCGTACAGCCCGCTTCCGCCGATCACACCGATCATTGCGCTGCTCATAGCCAATGCTCCTTAGTTCAGAAGACTACGCCGCTATGAAGTATACCGTAGGTGGCGGGGAATAGGCAAAGGGGGCAGGGGTACACACCAAGCAGGCAGGAATAGCCACAAAGATACGCAAAAGGCACAACAATCGTCCGTTTTTGTGTCTTTTCTACCGCCGAGGGCACAGAGGACGCAGAGCGGAATATGTCATTGCGAGGGCGCGCAGCGCCCGAAGCAATCCCCTCCTTCAGCGGATGATATGCCTGAGTGGATCGCTCCCGCTGAAGGGGGAGCTTGCCTCGCCTCCGGCGGCTCGCAATGACAACCGGGGTGCGGGAGCTGGTTCGCCGCCTCCGGCGGCTCGCAATGACAACCGGAGTGCGGCACTTCCCCCAAAATCTTTGCGCCTTTCGCGCCTTTGCGTTACAAATCTCTGCACCCTCTACGGAAGGCTCTACGGCACCTTTGCGCCCTCTGCGCCTCCGCTTCCCTTCGCGCTGCTGGTATAATACTCGGTACTATCAGTGGCCCTGTATCACCATACCGCTATGGTGCGTGAGGAGACAGTGTTGTTGCAGTCTAAAGTCGCGCCGCCGCGACCGCACCGTTACCGGCTGGTGCGCCCGGCAGTCACGGCGCGCTTGCGCGAGGCGTTTGATTATCGGGTGACGCTAGTGCAAGCCGGCGCTGGCTATGGCAAGACCACGGCGCTGGCTGAACTGGCGGCCAGTGCGCAGACGGTCTGCTGGTATACGATTGGCGAGAGCGACCGCGATCCGGTGACGTTTTTGACCTATTTGACCGCAGCCTGCGCGCCGGTGTTGCCGCAAGGCGCGCCGGAAGCGCAGGCGGTGCTGCACGCCCGTCCCGCCGATCGGACGGCGTGGACGCAGGCGCTCGACGGGTTGCTGAATGCGCTGGCCGGTGTTGCTCCCCGGCCAACCCTACTCATTCTCGATGACTATCACTTCGTGACGGCATCCACCGAGATCCGCGCCTTGACCGAACGGCTGATCACCTACGCGCCGCCATGGTTGAGTTTGTTGATTGCCACCCGTTACCCGATTGTCAGCGGCGAGTTGGTGCGCTGGCGCGCACGCGGCGAGGTGCTGGAATTGAACCGCGAGGCGTTGGCTTTTACTCGCGACGAGATTGCCGCGCTCTTCGCCGAGGTCTTTGGTATGCCGTTGAGCGCCGCTGATGTCGATTTGCTCAGCCATCAAACGGAAGGTTGGCCGATTGCGTTGCAACTGGTCTGGCAGGGGTTGCGCGGCGGGCAGGCGCGGAGCGTGGCGGAATTGCTGGCGAACGGCCCAGCTTCGCTGGCAGCGTTGTTCGACTTTCTGGCCTGCGATGTGCTCGATCGCCAGCCGCCGGAGATTGCCGCATTTTTGCGCACGACGGCGCCGTTGCGCGTGCTGACCGCGGCGGCTTGCGATGCGGTGCGTCAAGCCGCTGACAGCGCCGAACGGTTGGCGCAGGTGCGCGATCGCGATCTCTTTGTGGTTGACTTGGGGGCCGATCACTATCGTTACCATCACCTGTTTCACGACTTTTTGCGCCAGCAGGCCCGCCACGATCCCGATTTGGCTGCGCGCCACCGGCGGGCAGCGCAGCACTACGCTGCCACCGGCCTCGACGAAGAGGCGATCTATCACTGGTTTGCCGCCGGTGAAGGCGCAATCGCCGCTGATGCGATTGAGGCCGCCGGTGAAGAGGCGTTGCGCAATGGCCGGCTCGATACTGTGGCCGGCTGGATTGATGCGCTGCCGGCGGAGTTGATCGCCAACCGGCCCCGGCTGCAATGCTACCTCGGCGACCTCTACCGGCTGCGCGCCCGCTTCGACGAGGCCCGGAACTGGTATGCCCAAGCTGAAGCGACGAGCCGCCAGCAGGGTGATCGGGCTGAGCTGGCCCGCGCTCTGTACGGGCAGGCGCTGGTCTACATCGATCAAGTACAGCCGGCCCAAGCCGAGAGTGTGCTGCAAGAGGCGCTGCGGGTCAGCGAGGGGTTGGAGGATCAGGTGGCCCGCGCCCGCGTGCTGGAATTGCTGGCCGAGAATAAGCTCAATATGGGCCAACCCGCCGAGGCTGAAGCCTTGCAGCAGCAAGCGAGCCAGTTGCGCGCGGCTAGTCCGGCGGCTGATCTGCTCAGGGCGCGGGTTAAGCTGCGCACCGGCCAGTTGGCGGCAGCGCGGGCCTTGTTACAGGCGTGGCGCGATCACGAGCGAGTGGCCACGGCGCGCGGCGCGACCCCGGCCCCGCGCGGTCATCGCGAAGCGGCGCTGGTGCTGGCTTTGATCGCCGCGTTTGAGGGTGACGTAGATCAGGCGCTGGCTATGGCGAGCGAGGGTGTGCAAGTGGGGGTTGAACGCAATTCCCGCTTTATTACCTCGGTCGCCTACGCCCGGCTTGGCCATGCGTGGTTGTTGCAGAGCGCCACTGCCGGCGCAGCCGCCCGTGACCACGCGCTCGACTACTACCGCAAAGCCTTGGCCGAAGGCAATGCCTTGGGGGTGGATCGGCTGCGGGTGGAACCGCTGTGGGGGTTGACTCGCCTCTACGGTTTGGCCGGCGATCTCGCCGCCGCCGAGAGCGCTGCCGCCGATGGCCAAGCGTTTTGCCGGTGGGCCGGCGATCTCTGGTTAGGCGCGATGATCCAACTGCAACGCGGCGTGAGCCATCTGATCGCCGGGCAGGTGGAGCGAGTGCACGAAGTGCTGTTAGCCGCCCGCGCCGATCTGCGCGCGTGCAGCGATCGGTTCGGTCAAGCGGCGGCGGCGCTCTGGCTAGCCCTTGCCTATCACGAGCAACGGCAGGATGCGGCGGCGATCGCGGCCATCAACGAGGCGCTTGAGCTCAGCGCCGCCCACGGCTACGACTACCTCTTCACCCGTCCCACCTTTCTCGGTCTCACCGACCCGCGCCGCGCGCTGCCGGTTGTGCTGGCGGCCCGCGCGCGCGGCCATCACCGTGACTATATCGAACGCTTGTTAGCGACGCTCGGCCTGCGCGGGCTGGAAGCGCACCCCGGCTACCAGTTGCGGGTGCAGACGCTGGGAGCGTTTCGGGTGTGGCGCGGCGATCACGAAATCGAGGCCCGCGAATGGCAGCGTGACAAGGCGCGCCAGCTCTTGCAGGCGTTGATTGCCCATCGCAGCCGCTGGTTGCAACGCGAAGAGCTGGCCGAGATGCTGTGGCCGCACCTCGCCCCCGAAGCTGCGATCCGCGATTTTAAGGTGGCACTGAGCGCGCTCTACCGGGTGCTTGAACCGAGTCGCAGCGAGGCGACCTCATCGTTCATCGCACGCGACGGCAGCGCCTACCGGCTGCGCCCCACCGCTGATATTTGGCTCGATTGCGCCGAATTGAGCGCCGGGTGCGCAGATGGGTTGCGTTTGCTCGATCAAGGCCGCACCGAGGCCGGCATTCAGCGGCTGCAAGCGGCCCTGCAGCTCTACCACGGCGACTTTTTGCCCGACGCGCTCTACGAGAGTTGGGCCGAAGCCGAGCGGGAACGGCTGCGCAACACCTTTTTGCGCAGTGCCGACCGGTTGGCGCAAGCGCTGGCTGAGCAGGGACGCGACGAAGAGGTGATTGCGCTCGCCGAACGCATGCTTGGCTACGACAACTGCTGGGAGCGGGCCTATCGGCTGTTGATGCTGGCCCATGCTCGCCAAGGCAATCGCGCCGCCGCCCTGCGCGTCTTCCAACGCTGCGTAGATCATCTGGCCCGCGAATTAGAGGTGGAACCGGCGCCGATCACGCTCGCTCTGGCCGACCGACTGCGCGCCGGCGACGCCACGCTGCCGCCTGTTACCGATTTGTAACCGCCGCGCAACCCCCTTCTGCTACCCTCAACCACAAATCCCCGGCTGCAAGTTGCGCATCTGCGCGTATCGCGGCGGCGACGCCGCACGGAACACATGGACGTGATGAACCTTGGCGACTGGCTGGGCCGGCGCGCACAGTTGTCACCGCATACAGTGGCGCTGTTCGATGCCCAGCATGGCATGCGCCCAGTCACTTATGGCGAGTGGAATGCGGTGGCGAACCGCACCGCCAATCTGCTGCGCGCGTTAGGTGTTGAGCGGGGCGATCGGGTGGCGACGTTGGCCCAAAACTGCGTCGATCTGCTCGATCTGTGGTTTGCCTGCGCTAAACTCGGCGCGATCCTGCAACCGCTCAACTGGCGGCTGACCGCTGCCGAGCTGAGCAATCTGATCGCCGACGGCGAGCCGAAGGTGCTGGCTTATGGCCCCGAATACGCTGCGATGACGCTCACCCTGCGCGCGCACGCGCCCTCGGTCGCGCACTGGCTGGCGATTGACGGCGCGTCACCCGCCGATCCATCCCATCCAACCATTGCCCAGCGCGACACTTTGCCCGCCGAATGCGCCCCGGTCACACTGAGCTGGAACGATCCGTGGGTCATCTGCTACACCGGCGGCAGCACCGGCTTGCCGAAAGGATCCATCCTCACCTACCGCAGCATTACCGCCAACGCGGTCAATACGGTGATGAGCTGGCAGTTGCGACCCGACGATGTAGCCATCCTTAACGCGCCCCTCTTCCACACCGGCGGCCTCAACGTCTTTACCGCGCCGTTAGTACAGATTGGCGGCGCTTCGATCGTCTGTCGCGGCTTCAACGTCGATCAGGTCTTCGATCTGATCGATCACGGCCCAGCCACGCTCTTCTTCGGCGTGCCGACGATGTTCATCGCTATGCAGCAACACCCGCGCTGGCCAACGGTTGACTTCAGCCGTGTGCGGATCGTGATCAGCGGCGGCGCACCCTGCCCCGAACCGGTCTTCCACGCCTTCTGGGAGCGCGGCATCGACTTTAAGACCGGCTACGGCCTGACCGAAGCCGGCCCCAACACCTTCTGGCTGCCGCCAGAGCTGGTGCGGGCTAAGCCGGGGGCGGTCGGCTACCCGCTGATGTTCATTGATGTGCGGGTGGTAGCGAATGATGGCCGCCTCTGCGGCCCCGACGAAGTTGGCGAATTGCAGATTCGCGGCCCGCACGTTTGCGCTGGCTATTGGCGGCGGCCCGCCGAGACGGCGGCGGCCTTTGTGGATGGCTGGCTGCACACTGGCGATCTGGCCAGTGTTGCTGCCGATGGATGTTATCGCATTGTAGGCAGGTTGAAAGATGTGATCATCTCTGGCGGCGAAAACATCTATCCCGCCGAGGTTGAGAGTGTCTTAGCCGGGCACCCGGCCGTCGCCGAAGTGGCACTGGTGGGGATGCCCGACCCGCACTGGGGCGAAGTGGGGTGGGCGGCAGTAGTGGTGCGCCCCGGCAGCGACTTCTCTGACCAAGACCTGCTCGCGTTTGCCGGCGCGCGTTTAGCCCGCTATAAACTGCCGAAACGGGTTGTGACCCTTTCCGAACTGCCCAAGACTGGGGCGGGCAAGATTGACAAGCAGGCGTTAAAGCGGATGTTGCAACAGGATGGAACGTAGGGACCGCACCAGCAACTGGCGGGCGAGCCGCCCGCGCCCCGCTCGCACGAGGAGCGCGGGCCGCCGGCCCGCAAAAACGGCCGGCGGGCAAGTCGCCCGCTCTCGCCTATCGTGTATCAGCTAGACATCATAACAAATGGAGCATAGTATGAGCAACATTCCCACCATGCCCGGAATCACGTCCACTATGGTGCAAACCCCACGCTTGCAGATACACGTCCTTAGCAGCGGCCCGGCTGACGGCGAGCCGGTGCTCTTCGTGCATGGCAATGCTTCGTCGGCGACCTTCTGGGAAGAGACGATGCTGGCCTTGCCGGCGGGTTTTCGCGCGATCGCGCCTGACCTGCGCGGCTACGGCGAGACCGAAGACCTCTTGATCGACGCTACTCGCGGGTGCGGCGACTGGGTGGATGACCTGCTCGCCCTGCTCGACACGCTCGGCATTGAGCGTTGTCATGCGGTTGGTCACTCGCTCGGCGGCGTGGTGCTGTTCAACCTGATCGCTGCCGCGCCGCAGCTGATCACCACCGCCACGTTGGCCGCTCCCGGCTCGCCCTACGGCTTCGGCGGCTGCAAAGGGCTGAACGGCGAACTCTGCTGGCCAGACGGGGCCGGATCGGGTGGCGGTACGGTGAATCAGGCGTTTGTCGAGCGGATGGCGGCGGGTGATACCACTGAAGAGGCGGGGGTGGCTGCGCCACGCGTGGTGATGAACACCTACTACTGGAAACCGCCCTTCCGCCCAGCCCGCGAAGAGGCACTACTGCTCTCGCTGCTCAGCGAGAAGGTTGGGCCGCAACGCTACCCCGGCGACTTTAAGCCGTCACCCAACTGGCCGGGGATCGCGCCGGGAGTGTGGGGACCGATCAACGCCATCTCGCCCCTGTATGTAGGTGACTCAGTTGAACGCTTTGTAGCAGCCGATCCCAAGCCGCCGATCTTGTGGGTGCGCGGCGCTGATGACCAGATCGTCAGCGATATGTCGCTGTTCGATGTCGGTACACTCGGCCAGCTTGGCGTGTTGCCCGACTGGCCCGGCGCCGAAGCGCATCCGCCGCAGCCGATGATCAGCCAGACCCGCGCCGTGCTCGAACGCTACGCTGCCGCCGGCGGCTCGTACCGCGAAGTGGTGTTTGAGAATTGCGGCCACACGCCGTACATCGAATATCCAGAGCAGTTTAACGCAGCTTTTCATGCGCATTTGGCAGGCAAAGGGTAGGGAAGAGGAAGGAGGGCCTATGCCCACCATCAAAGCCGGCGATCTCGATGTGCATTATCTCGATTACGGCCACGGCGAACCGGTAATCTTCGTGCATGGCAATTGGGCCAGCAGCGGCTGGTGGCTGCGAGTGCTCGAACGATTGCCCGCCGGCCACCGCGGTTTGGCCCCCGACCTGCGTGGACGCGGAGCGACACAGGGGCCTGACCACGACTACACGATGCCGTCGTTGGCTGCTGACCTGTGGAACTTCGCCGATGCACTGGGGATTGAAGGGTGCCATCTGGTTGGGCACTCGCTGGGAGCAGCGGTGGTATTGCAAGCCGCCCTTGACCGGCCTGATCGCGTGCTGACGATTGCCGTGCTGGCCCCGCCATGGGTGGATGGCATGCCCGACGAAGTGTACCAACCGGAGCGGCAGCAACTGCTGAAAGACAACCCCGACTTCTTTGCGCAGGCGATCAAGGCAATGGCGCCAACCGCTTCGGAAGACGATCTCTGGCGCGAGTTGGTTGCAATCGGGCATAGCCAGCGGCTCAGCGCAGCCAACGGCGCGATCAACGCCCTCCGCGCATGGAAACCGGGTGACGCCTTACGAAACATTGGCGCGCCGGCGCTGGTGATGGGTGGCGAATTAGACCCGCTCGTCACCGTCGAGACGGTCAAACGCGCCGCCGAGGCATTGGGAGTTGAAGCGCAGATCATCGCCGGGGTGGGCCATTCGGCCAACCTCGAAGCGCCCGACCGGTTCGTCACATTATTGACGGCACATTGGCAACGCACCCCGTAGGGATCCAGCGCGCTGTGTCCCTACAAAATACGATAAGGAACCTTGTATGACGCCAATCTCAACCGGCACCCGGTACAACCGTGAACACACCATCAGCCAAGCGGACATTGATCGCTTTGCGGCGGTGAGCGGCGATACCAACCCAATCCATATTGATCCGGCGGTGGCAGCAACTACCCGTTTTGGCCGCACCATCGCCCACGGCATGTTGCTGTACGGCTACATCAGGGCCGCGCTGCGCACGCTAGCGCCAACTGGCGTGCAGCGCAGCCAGACCCTCAGCTTTACCAACCCGGTGTTCGCCGGCGAAAAGATCGAGATCGTCGTCGAGGTACTGGAAAGCGATAGCAAACAGCTTCGTTGCGCGGTGAGCGTCGTGCGCAGTGACGGCAAAGCGGCGTGCAGCGGCGAGACGGTGCTTGAGATCATCCATGCATGACGTTGTGACCATCCAACCTGACGGCCCGGTGGTGGCGATCACGCTCAACCAGCCAGCGCAGCACAACCCACTCACGCCAGCGTTGCTAGCCACGCTGCTGGACGCACTAACCGCCGCGCGCCACCACCATGGCGTGCGGTCAGTGATCTTACAAGCCGCCGGGCCGTCGTTCTCGCGCGGGATCGACATCGCCAGCTTAGCCGGTCACGCCGAGCGCGTGTTGTACGCCGATGAGTTGCTGCGGCAACTACACCGCGTGATGTTGGAGTTGATCGATCTGCCGGCGCCGTTGATCGTCGCCGTGCAGGGGCCGGCTAACGGCAGTGCGATGGGGTTGGTGCTGGCTGCCGATGTGGTCTTAGTTGCGCCGGAAGCCAGCTTTACCGCCTACACCACCACCCTTGGCCTCAGCCCGGAAGGGGGGTGGGCGACGCTCTTGCCGCGCTTGATCGGCCAACGGCGCGCCACCGAGGCGCTGCTCCTCGAACGCTCGATCAGCGCCGCTGAGGCGGTAGCGTGGGGTTTAGCCAACCGGCTCGTGCCGTCCAGCCACCTCGTCGAAGAGACGCAAGCCGTGGCCCATCAGATGGCGGCGCAGTTGCCGGGGAGCATCGCCTGCACCCGCCGGTTGCTCTGGAGCGAACGCGACCGGTTGGCCGCCGAACTGGATCGCGAACGGGAATTGTTTTGCGCGCAGATCCGGTCAATCGAAGCGAGCATTGGCCTCAACGCTTTTCTTGACCGGCAACGCGCCATGATCACGGAGGCAGACCTGTGAAACAGCTTGCTGTTGGGATGCAGGCCACTGCGCAGCGGGTGTTCGATCACGACCTGATCACCGAATACGCTGCGCTCTGCGGCGACCAGCCCGGCGAGACTGTGCCGGAGCCGCTGATCGGCGCGCTCTTTTCCTACCTGCTCGGCGTGGAATTGCCCGGTTCCGGGTCGGTCTATCTCAAACAAGACCTGACCTTTGTCGATCGCGCACGCGCTGGCGAAGCATTAACCGCGACGGTAACGATTACCCACATCCGCGCCGACAAACCGTTGGTGACGTTCCAGACCCGCTGTACCGGCGCTGATGGTCGCCTGATTACCGATGGTGAGGCGATTGTGATGGCGCCGCGGTAGGGAGTAGGGCGCAGAACTGATTTGTTGTTCGGGTAGATGGAGGGTGGGAACGAAGCCGTGCGGGAGAGCAGCAACCCGCGCAGGAAACGTCATTCACCCCTTGTCAGCCCGCTGGTGATAGGAAAAGCTTAGTCGAAGGAGACCGTTCAATGCAGAGTACCCACTTTGTCCGCCGTGTTGCCATGACGTTATTAGTGATTCTTGCGCTGGCGCTGAGCGCCTGTGGCGGCGGCCAGACCGCGCAGCCCACCGCGGCCCCACAGCCGACCGCAGCCCCCACTGCGGCCCCACAACCGACCGCCGCGCCCACCGCGGCCCCACAGCCGACCGCAGCCCCCACTGCGGCCACCACTGACGAACCGATTGTGGTTGGCTTGATGACCGACAACTCCGGCTTGCTCGCCATTTACGGCCCCATGCTTGAGCGTGGCTTCACGCTCGGTGTAGAGTATGCGACCAACGGCACGAATGCGGTGGCTGGCCGCCCGATCAAGGTGGTGGTGAAAGACACCGCCAGCACCCCTGAGACCGGCGTCGCGCTGGCCCGCGAAGCGATCGAGAGCGACGGGGCCGATGTGCTGGTCGGTTCGCCCAGCTCGCCAGTGGCGCTGGCGATCTCGGCTGTTGCCGCCGAAAACAAGATTATCTACATTGCTGCGCCGGCAGCGACCCCCGCCCTCACCGGCGACAACTTCAACATCTACACCTTCCGCGCCGGACGCACCAGTGTGCAAGATGCGCTAACGATGAGCGCCGCGCTCTTGCAGACCGGCAAGAAGTTCATCCAGATTGCCCAAGATAACGCCTTCGGGCGCGGCTCGGCAGGCGCGTTCTACGCCACGGTGAAGGCGCTCGGCGGTGAGTTTGTGCTCAACGACACCGCCGAGGGCGCTGGCACCGTCTTTGCCCCGCCGGACACCACCGACTTCACGCCCTACATCAACCAGTTGCTCGATTCGGGGGCGGAGGTATTGATCGTTACGTGGTCGGGCACCGGCTTCGTGCCGATGTTCCAGCAGATGCAGCAACTGGGTGTGTTCGATGTGATGACGGTTGCCACCGGCTTCGGCGATAACCAGACCATGGTCAACGGCTACGCTGACGCAATCGGCTCGGTCGGCGTGAGCGTCTACCACTACAGCCTGTTCGACAACCCGGTCAACAAGTGGTTCACTGAGCGCCACAAGGCAGCCTACGGCACTCCTCCTGATCTCTTCACCGAGAGCGGCTTCAACGCGGCGATTATGCTGGTCAAGGCGTTGGAAGCGACCAAGGGCGATCCGACGGCAGAGGGGATGATCGCCGCGCTCGAAAGCATGACCTTCGACGGGCCGAAGGGAACCTACACCGTGCGCGCGTCGGATCACGTGCTCTTGCAGCCGATGACGCTGGTGCGCCTGCTCAACACCACCGATCCCGACTTCAAGTTCTTCGAGCTGGTGACGCTGTTCACACCTGAGCAGACCGCGCCACCCTGTATGGTGCCGGCAGCGATGAACCGGTGTCCGTAAGGGTACAGCGTATGGATGAAGTGCGGCAGTTTGACTGCCGCACTCCAAAGAAACCGGCTTTTGGTTGCTGATTCCCCCACGCGGAGCAACGCAATGCGGGATGCAAGGGGAGACCACAAGGAGTCTACGTGAGCGATTGGATTATCGAAACTCACCGCCTCACCCGCGACTTCGGCAGCTTACGCGCCGTCGATCAGGTTGATCTACAAGTGCGCGCCGGCAGCATTCACGCCATCATTGGCCCAAACGGCGCTGGGAAGACGACGCTGTTTAACTTGATCAGCGGCTACATCAAACCAACCGCAGGACGAGTGCTGCTGCGCGGGCAAGACATTACACGCGTGCCGCTGCACCGTATGGCGCACCTCGGCATTGGGCGCTCGTTCCAGATCACCAACATCTTCCCGACGCTGACGGTGCTGGAAAATGTGCGGCTAGCGGCGCAAGCGCGCGGGCGTGACAACTTCCGGCTGTGGACGAGCGCCGCCAAGTTGCGGGCCTACACCGAGCGCGCGTTAGCGGCATTGCACCAAGTTGGCCTCCACGAGCGGGCTTTGCAAATTGCCGCCACCCTGCCGCACGGCGACAAACGCCGGCTCGAACTGGCGATTCTGCTGGCCGGCGACGCCGATATTCTCTTGCTCGATGAGCCGACTGCCGGCATGGCGACCGAACAGGTGCCGATGCTGCTCGATCTGTTGCGCGGCATCCGGCAAGGAACGAACAAAACCATCTTGATCGTTGAACACAATATGTCTGTCGTCATGAGTCTCGCCGAGACGATAACCGTCATGCATCAAGGGCGCATGCTGGCAGAGGGCAGTCCGGTGGCGATCAGCGCCAATCAGGCGGTGCGCGAGGCGTATCTGGGAACGGCCTTCGCCGGAGGGCAGCCATGAGTGACGTGTTGCTCGAAGTGGATACGATCCATACCTTTATCGGCCAATTTCATATTCTGGAAGGGGTCTCGCTAAAGGTGCGCGCCGGCAGGATTACGGCGCTGCTGGGGCGCAA
The DNA here is from genome assembly GCF_034431535.1 of Chloroflexus sp. Lineage (GTDB taxonomy): Bacteria > Chloroflexota > Chloroflexia > Chloroflexales > Chloroflexaceae > Chloroflexus. Next base: position 82,471 of record NZ_DAOUDC010000068.1, read on the forward strand.
TGGGGCCGGCAAGACCACTACCTTGCGCTCGATCATGGGACTCAATCCGCCGCGCAGTGGCAGTATTCGCCTCGCCGGCGAACCGATCAATGGCCGGCCAGCCTACGAGATTGCCCAGCTTGGCGTCGGGTACGTGCCCGAACACCGCGCTATCTTCCGCGATCTGACCATCGAAGAGAATCTGCGGCTGGCCGAGCGCAAACGCGGCGATCTGGCCAAGCGCAGCGATTTCATCATGTCGCTCTTCCCTGATCTCAAGCGGCTTTACCGCCATCCGGGCGGGAAGCTGTCGGGCGGTCAACAGCAGATGTTGGCGATCGCGCGCGCGTTGGTGGCCGATAACCGGCTGTTGTTGATTGACGAACCGAGTGAAGGGTTAGCGCCGATCATCGTCGAGCAGATCGTCGCCGCCCTGCGCCAAATGGCCGCCGAGACAACCATCTTGCTGGTTGAGCAGAACTTCGCGATGGCAGCGCAGTTGGCCGATGAGTACTACATTCTCGATGATGGACGCAGCGTACAACACGGACGTATGGCTGATCTAGTGAATGACCACGCCACGATCGACAAATATCTCGGCGCGGGCTAACACAAAGGCGCAAAGCAAGCAAAGACGCAAAGGGGATACACGCAAAGGCGCAAAGACGCAAAGGGGATACACGCAAAGGCGCAAAGACGCAAAGGGTTTGGAAGGATCGGCACAAGCTCGCTCATACCTAACCATATAACCTTCGCGTCTGTGCGTTGAGATTCTCTGCACCTCTGCTCCCTCTGCGTCTTGGGAGTTGAAGGAGTAGTGCATGATCGAGTGGATTCAGCGCCGGCGCGGATTGATCGCCGGCATCATAGTGGCGATCCTCTTCGCGATTTGGGCTTCGACCCAGTACGAACCACGGGTCTTAGCCAGCATCTTGCTGTCGGGTCTCACGCTCGGCGCGCTCTATTTTCTGGTGACATCAGGCCTCTCGCTCATCTTTGGCTTGATGGACGTACTCAACTTCGCGCACGGCACCCTCTTTATGATCGGCGCGTATATCGGCTTTACGCTCTATGCTAATCCGCGCCTGTTGCTCAATACGCTGCCCTTCGTGCTAGCGTTTGTGACCGGCTGGCTGCTCGCGCGCTGGTTGCCGTTCAGCAGCCTGCCCGCCGGGCATCGCCGTCCGCTGTGGGTGGTGGCCGTGCTGGTCGGGGTGTTTGCGGTCTGGGGGTTTGAGCTAGCGCCGCTCGCGACCACTGCCCTCAGTTCGGGCGGGAGAGTGCCGACCGAGCAGGCCCAAGCGCCGGTGGGCCTCTTTATTGCGCGCACACTGGGGCTGGCGATTGCCGGTCTGATCGCCGGTGCAGCATTTGTGATCGGCAATGAGCACGCGCGCCGGCCAGCCAACCGTGATCTGGCTTGGCCGATCGGATTGCTGGCGCTGGCGTTGATCATCTCACCGCTGCGGTTGAGCGCCGAAGGCTGGATTTTGGCCCTCGACTCGAATATACGCTTTCTCTTGGCGCTGGTGGCCGGCGCCGGCGGCGGCGCAGCGTTGGGCGGGTTGATGGAATGGAGCCTGATCCGCCCGCTGTATAGCCGGCCCATCTATCAGGTGCTGGTCACGCTCGGCTTGGTCTTCGTCGGCACCGAGCTGGTCAAAGGCATTTGGGGGCCGGGAGGTTATTTCATGGAACTTCCGGCATGGTTTAGCCGGCGCGGCCCAAGTTGCCCGTCACCAAACCTGATCGCGTGGCTTCAAGACAACTGCGCCAGCATTGACGTGCTGGGCCGGCCCTTCCCCAGCTACCGCATCTTCATTATTGCCTTAGGCATTGCAATGTTCATCGGCATCGCCGTGCTCTTGCGCTACACCCGGCTCGGCATGATCATCCGCGCTGGCGTGCAAGACGGCGAGATGGTGCAAGCGTTGGGCATTAACGTCCGCCGCGTCTTCACCCTCGTCTTTGCGTTGGGGGCCGGATTGGCCGCATTGGGTGGAGTCGCAGCGGCGCCGTTTCTCGGCATTAGCCCCGGTCTCGGCCAAGAGTTTCAACTGCAAGCCTTCATCGCGGTGGTGATCGGCGGTATGGGCAGCTTCACCGGCGCCGCCATGGGAGCCTTGCTGGTCGGCCTTGCCCGCGCCTTCGGTGACCAAATGGTGCTGACCGGCATTCAACTGCCGTGGATGAGCGAAGCGATGACGTTTTCGCCATCAATTGCCCGTGCTTCAACCGTGTTGATCATGGCGCTGGTGCTGCTCTTGCGCCCAGCCGGTCTGTTTGGCAAAAAGGAGTAGCCGATGCGGGATCGTTTCACCTCATCACAGTGGGCCGGCCTGACCCTCATCGGCGGCCTGATCATCTTTCCGTTTGTTGTTTCGCTGTTCAGCGGCCAACCGGTTGGCGAGGGAGTACCCAAGTTTTGGCAGGGCATGCTGATTCAGGTCTTTATCTTGGCCGTCTTCGCCATGAGCTACGATATTTTGATGGGCTACACCGGTATTCTCTCGTTTGGTCATGCCCTCTTCTTCGGCACCGGCGCGTACACCATCGGTATCCTGCTCAAACATGCCGGCTGGGATCTCGGCTCGGCCCTGCTGGCCGTCATTGTGATCGCGATCATCCAGAGCCTGATCGTCGGCCTGCTCTCGCTGCGGGTGAGCGGCGTCTATTTCGCGATGGTGACACTCGCGTTCGCCCAGATGTTTTTCCTCTTGGCCGAAGCGACCGACTTCCGCCAGTGGACGGGGGCCGAAGACGGGTTGCAGAGCGTTCCGGTACCGGCGTGGATTAGTCCGACCACGGAACGGCTGCGCTTTTATTATGTCACGTTAACGTTTGCGATCGTGATGTACCTGCTGGCGCGGCAAGTGGTCAATTCGCCGACCGGACGGGTGATGATGGCGATTCGCGACAACGAAACGCGGGCGAAGGTCTTGGGCTACCATACCCTCACCTTCAAGCTGATTGCGATCACGGTCAGCGGCGTGATGGCCGGGCTAGCCGGCGCGTTCAACGCGCTGTGGAACCTCAACGCCAACCCAGCGGTGCTCGGCGTGGGCACGACGATCAACGCACTGCTAATGACGATCATCGGCGGCGTCGGCTCGCTAATCGGGCCGATGCTCGGCGCTGGCGTGATCCAACTGCTCGGCTATTGGCTCAACGTCTTCTTTGGGCCGAGCTGGCCGCTCTTGTTCGGCATCGTCTACATCTTGATCGTACTGTTCCTGCCCTACGGCATTGTCGGCACGTGGCGATTGCGCAGCACTGGGTGGTTGGCGATGTGGCGCGAGCGATCGCGCTCACTCATCCGGTTCTTCCACCACCCATGATTGCACGCCGTGGGTGACGAACGAGAACGGGCGCACGATCACCCCGGCTTCGGTCAAGGCGCGCTCGATGGCCAGCCGGCGGTCAAAGGGACAGGCAAAGACCATAAAGCCGCCGCCGCCGGCGCCGGAAATCTTGCCGCCCCATGCGCCGTGCTTACGGGCCAGCGCATAGACCTCTTCGACGATCGGCGGCGCGATGTGGGGCGAAAAGGCTTTCTTGACCTCCCATGCGTCGTGCAGCAAGCGGCCAAAATCGGCAATGCGCTGTTCGCGCAACAGCCGGGCCGCGATATCGACGAAAGCTTTGGTTTCGTGATGCAGCCGCAGTGTATCGCCCTTGACCAGCCGCTGCACCTGATCGGTCATCAAATGGCGCGTCAGCAACTGGCGATCGCCGATATAGCCGATAATCAAGCAGCTCTCAAGCTCAAGCAAAGCGGTTGGATCGCTCAGCACCGGCTCGACGATCACCCGGTCGCGCCCGAAGTGATAGACGCACATGCCACCAAACACCGCCGAATACTGGTCTTGGCGCCCGCCGGGAATGCCGAGATCAACCCGTTCGATCCGGTAGGCCAGCTCAGCCAGTTGGTGCGGGTCGGCGTTTTGGCCGGCTACAGCGTAGAGCAACTTCAGCATACTGACCACCAGCGCCGACGACGAGCCAAGGCCGGAACCGGGTGGCGCGTCGCTGAACATGGTGATCTTGTAGCCGGCGGAGGCGGGCCGTAGCTGGGGCAGGGCATCAAGCACCGCCTGCGGGAGGGCCAGTTTGCCATCCCATTCGCGATCGCTCACCTGCCGGCTCACCTCTTGCAGATCGAGCGAGCGGATCAGAATGCCGGGTGTATTGCTCGTTGTCAGCATACACCGCACATAGAGATTGATCGTGCAATTGAGCACTTTCCCGCCGTATTCTTCGGCGTAAGGACTGACATCGGTGCCGCCGCCGAAAAAGCCGATTCGCATCGGCGCGCGCGCTTTATAGATCTTCATGCGTTCCTCCGGCCATCGTTCAGTGCCGCGGCGCCAGTATACCAGAAATGCTACAACAATCCGATAACGAAACGTAGCATGGGAGCGGTGCGTTCAGGCATCAGTCCCGCTCCCCGCTTGTCCTTGCGAGCGAAGCGAAGCAATCCCCCGCGAGCGCGGGAGCGGAGCCTTTCCGCCGAAGGGAGAGAGTGCTGCGGGCGCTGACGCGCCCTCGCAAAGACAAGATGCTGCTCACTTTTCCCCTCAGCGCCCTCTGCGGTAAACAACCTACTAGAGGTCAACACCTCTCCACATTCGCCCAGACTACGGTACAATATCACTATGAAGATCTTTCTGAGCGCCGACCACCACCGTCACGATCCGCCGTTCGAGATCCTTGACGGCCAGCCAGTGCCATATTTTGAAACGCCGCGGCGAGTCGACATCATTCTCGCTGCGCTGCAAGCCGCCGGGTTCGCGCTGCCGGTCGCTGCGCCGCCAGCGACGCTCGCCGAACTGGCTGCCGTGCATACACCCGACTACCTCGACCACCTTGCCTATGCTTACGAACGCTGGCAGGCCGCCGGGTTGCGCGGCCCGGTGCTGCCCTCGGCCTGGCCATTGCCCGGCTTGCGCTTGCGCAGCAATTGCCCGCAAGCGGCAGCCGGTTGCTATGCGTTTGACCTCAGCGCGCCGATTACCGCCGGCACCTTCGCCGCCGCCCAAGCATCCGCCGGCGCGGCGCTAGCCGGCGCAGCGGCGCTGTTGCAGGGCGAACGGTTCGCCTATGCGCTCTGCCGCCCGCCCGGCCACCATTCCGCCGCCAATCTAGCCGGCGGCTACTGTTTTCTCAACAACGCGGCGCTGGCCGCCGACCGGCTGGCCCGTGCCACCGCCACCAGCGATGCGACATGGGCGCTGCGCGCGCCGGCAGTAGCGGTGCTTGATATCGATTATCATCACGGCAACGGCACCCAAAGCATCTTCTACGAACGCAATGATGTGCTGACCGTTTCGTTGCACGCCGATCCCGCCCGCGAGTACCCATACTTTCTCGGCTATGCCGACGAGCGCGGTGCAGGGGCCGGCGAAGGGTACAATCTCAATCTGCCCTTGCCGGCGGGGGTTGGGGATCGCGACTATCTGCTCGCCCTCACGCAGGCCTTGCAAGCGATCGCCGACTATGGGCCGCGCTATCTGGTCGTCTCAGCCGGGTTTGATACCTTCCACGCTGATCCGTTGGGTGATTTTGAATTGACCACTGCCGCGTATCGCGCGATTGGCGCTACGATTGGGCAACTTGGCCTCCCCACGCTCGTCGTGCAAGAGGGAGGCTACGCGATTGAAGCATTGGGCCCGAATGTGGCAGCGCTCCTAGATGGAGTTATCTCGCATGCTAACGAATAATCAGCTTGAGCAACCACAACCGCCAATCGCGCCGGCGTGGGGTTGGCGCGATCTCTGCATCACGCTGCTGGTGATCGGCGTGGGTGGGGCGTTGGTTGTGCTCTTCCTCCGCACGCTGGCTGAAGTAGCCAACTGGGACACCACACGCGGTTTTGTCAGCCCGCCGGTCTATATTGCCGGCACGCTGCTGTACCTCATCATCGGTGGCGCCGTGCTGACGGTCATCGGCCCGCGCGCCGGCTGGCGCGATCTCGGTTTGCAGTGGCCACATTGGATGTACTTCGCCCTCGTTCCGCCCATCTTTATCTTTGGCATGGGGATGATGGTGTTGACGAACGCCGGAGTCACCCTCCTGTTTGGCGAATTCCAAAACCCGCAGATCGAGAGCATCTCTGGCGGGCAGGCGTTTGGCGGCGGCGAACTGTTTGCCTTATGGGTGCTCATTGCCGGGATCGTGCCGTTAGTAGAAGAGCTGTTCTTCCGTGGCGTCCTCCACCATCTGCTTCGCCGGCGTCTCAACGGTACGCTCACCATCATCGTTGGCGCCGCCGTCTTTGCGGTCGTTCACTTCATTCCAATGCTCATTCCCGGCCTGTTTGTGGCCGGTCTGTGCCTTGGCTACCTACGTGAACAGAGCGGCTCGATCTGGCCGGGGGTGCTCTTCCACATGTTGCAAAACACGCTGGCACTGCTGGCGATGGCGCTAGTACTGGCGACCGGAGGGGTATCGTAAGAGCCGGTTTCAGACCGGCCCCGCCACTCTTACCTCAACACCAACGGCACCGCAATCCCAAACGGCACGCCGAGCGACCCGATCAACGGCACATCACCGGCAGAGCCAAAGGCAACTTCAACTTCGGCTGCGCCGCCATTGTGGGCCGTATCACAATAAAATCGCTGCAGCGACGGACGATACACGCACGGATAAGCGCGGCCATCGCCGTCAACATCGCCGAGTAGCGGAATATCACCGCTCACCCCAAAAAGAACGACAAATTCAGCCGAGGCGCCGTTGCGGCGTATCGCAGAAGAATTGTTGGCTTGACGGGCGGTAGACACACGCCACATCGCGGCCATCGCCATTGATGTCACCGAGCAGCGGAATATCGGTCGCCGTTCCCAAGCTGATGCTGTATTCGGCAAAACCGCCGTCATGCCCGGTATCGCAGTAAAAACGCTGGGATGAAGGTCGAAACACACACGCAACATCCCCGCGGAACAGCGCGTTTGACTGGAGCTGAGCATTGGCAGTCGTCGAAGGTGGCATGGCCGCGAGAAGGACGAGTGCAACGATGACTAACACCCATCCGGCCCGCGCGGGGAGCCGGTCTCTTGCCCGTAGAAGCATACGATGTCTCCTTGCTGCTGATGCGCGATACCAACGACGCCTTTTGGCGAGCAGATACCGGCAAGGAGGCAAAAAAGACGCTATCATTCTGTTTATATTATAGCCACATGGTTGCCAATGGAACTATCACCTGATAGCCTATGTTCTTACCGCGCCAGCAACCGTTCGTCGCCAAACATTTGCGTCTAGTAGTGAATTCTTTTCCTCATCAGGGCGGCAAAACCGGTATACTGCCATTGGCTTCAGACCCAACAACAATGAGGTGTAGCAGTGGAATCCCCCGAAGAGCAACTCGAACGGCTGCGCAACCTGCGCGAGCGGGCGATGCAAGGCGGCGGGCCAGACCGGATTGCCCAGCAACATGCGCGCGGCAAACTGACGGCCCGTGAACGCTTGGCCTTACTGCTCGATGCTGGTTCGTTTCAAGAGATCGGCGCCTTGGCGACCAGCATCACCAAAGATGAAGAGCAGCGCATCCCCGGCGACGGCACTGTTACCGGGTTCGGCAAGATTAACGGGAGGCGGGTGGCGGTCTATGCGCAAGACTTTACCGTGATGGGTGGCTCGTTCTCGGCGGTACAGGCCAATAAGATTTGCCGCATGCAAGACCTCGCAATTGAGAGTGGCATCCCGATCATCGGCCTGAACGATTCGGGTGGGGCGCGCATTCAAGAAGGAGTTCGTTCACTGGCTGCTTACGGCGAGGTCTTTGTCCGCAATGTGCTAGCATCGGGCGTGGTGCCGCAGATTTCGGCCATTCTTGGCCCCTGCGCTGGCGGCGCGGTCTATTCGCCGGCCTTGACCGATTTCGTGATTATGTCGGAATCGACCGGCTATATGTTCCTGACCGGCCCCGACGTGATCAAAGCGGTATCGGGCCGCGACATCTCGACCCAAGAACTCGGTGGTGCGGCAGTGCATTGCGCGCGCAGCGGCGTTGCCCACCTCTCCGCGCCCGATGACCGCGCCGTGATCGAGTTGATCAAGCGACTGCTGAGCTACTTGCCGCAAAACAACAACGAAGACCCGCCCCAGATTATGCCTTACGACCGCAGCGACCGGCAAGAACCGGCGCTCAATGCGCTGGTGCCGGCTGACGAACGGCAAGGGTACGACATTCACACCCTGATCGATCTGGTCTTTGACCACGATAGTTTTCTCGAAATCCAGCCGCTCTTTGCCCCCAACGCGGTGGTCGGCTTTGCCCGCCTCGACGGCTATGCGGTTGGCGTGGTCGCCAACCAGCCGGCAGTGATGGCTGGTGTGCTCGATATCGACTCGAGCGACAAAATTGCCCGCTTTGTCCGTATCTGCGACGCCTTCAACATTCCGATTATCACCTTTGTCGATACCACCGGCTTTTTGCCCGGTATCGAGCAGGAGTACGGCGGCGTGATCCGGCATGGCGCTAAAATTATTTACGCTTATAGCGAAGCGACTGTACCGAAAATTTCGGTGGTGGTGCGCAAAGCGATTGGCGGCGCGTATGTAGCCATGTCAAGCAAACAACTGCGCTGCGACCTCAACTTTGCGTGGCCGTCGGCCCAAATTGCGGTGATGGGCGCTGAAGGGGCAGTGCGCATCTTGCGCCGCGACGAGCTGCGCGCCGCCGCCGATCCGGCGCAACTCATGGCCGCGTTTGTCGCCGAGTACCGACGCAAGTTCTTCAACCCGTACCACGCCGCCGATCTGGGCCAGATCGATGAAGTGATCGAACCGGCTGAAACCCGGCCCCGCCTGATCCGGGCGCTAGAGATTTTGCGCACCAAGGTGCAACAGAATCCGCCGCGCAAGCACGGGTTGTACCCGTCGTAAGCCGGCGGCAGGAGGCAGCATGGAGAATCTTGGCTTTGGCTTGACCATGACCGTGCTCGGTATGGGCTTGGTCTTTACGGTGTTAGCCTTGATTTGGGGCCTGCTCAACCTGCTCACCCGCTTCGACCGGCCTGAACCATCCACCACAACCGGCGAGGTCATGCCGGCGCTAGAGATTGCGCCAGTAACGACCGAACCGCTCACGCCTGATGAGGTGGCAGCGATCGCCGTGGCCGTCGCCGTGCGCACGGCGACGTTACGCCGCGAGGCAGCGCCAACGGTACGCAGCTACTGGCCGGGCAGCCTGCTCTTTGCTAGTCGCTGGGTGGCAGCTGGCCGCACGCGCCAGAATCAAAGTTGGCAACGAAGGAGATAACCTGCAATGCGTCGCTATCAACTGACAATCAACGGCAAGACGTATACGGTTGATATTGCCGAGTTGAGCAGCGATCGCTTCGCTGTTCAGCTCGATGGGCGCGAGTTCGAGGTGCAACTGAGCGAGAGCGGCGACATCGGTGAGATTACGCCGCGCGCTACGCCGGTACCGGTTGCGCTGCCGGCAACGCCAGCCGCACCGGTTGCGCCGCCACCACCGGCTGCCCTGCCACCAGCGGCAGCCGCCGGCGACAACCTGATTCGGGCGCCGATGCCGGGCACCATCTTGCAGATCGTGGCCCAACCCGGCACGAAGGTCAAACGCGGCCAGCCGATCATCGTACTCGAAGCAATGAAGATGAACAACAGCATCAGCGCGCCGCGTGATGGCGTAGTCGCGGCGATTTTGGTCAAGACCGGCCAGAGCGTCGGTTACGGCGAACCTCTCGCTCAGTTGGCCGAGGGATAAACACAGAGCGCGGGCCGCTGGCCCGCAATAGGCAAATGGAGCGTAGGCCGCTGGCCTGCACCGCGCACAAGCGCCACAACGTAAAGTTTCGCGCCTATTCGCCCCTCTAACCGGGCAACGGATGCAGGAGGGGGAGTGATGAATCAAGAAAAGCGATCAACACTATGGACGAACTAGCCCTCCGGCTTTTACAAGGGATCACCTCGATCACATGGCAATCGCTGGTGATGATCGCCGTCGCCGGTTTGCTGTTCTACCTCGCGATTGTGCGCGACTACGAACCGCTCCTGCTCTTGCCGATCGGCGCCGGTGCATTGCTAGCCAATCTGCCGCTCTCGCCGCTGCTAGGTGAAGACGGCATGCTCACCATTCTCTACAACGCCGGCGTCGGTAACGAACTCTTCCCGCTGCTCATCTTTATCGGCATTGGCGCGCTCACCGACTTCAGCCCGCTGCTTTCCAACCCGCGTATGGTCTTGCTCGGTGCCGCCGGGCAGTTTGGCATCTTCGGCACCTTGCTGGCTTCGCTCGCGCTCGGCTTTAGCCGCGAAGAAGCGGCCTCGATCGGGATCATCGGCGCAATCGACGGCCCGACCTCGATCTATGTCTCGAGCCTGCTCGCGCCGCAATTGCTCGGTCCGATCACGGTCGCCGCCTACAGCTATATGTCACTGGTGCCGGTGATTATGCCGCCGGTCATTCGCGCGCTCACCACGCCAGCCGAACGGCGCATCCGCATGGAATACGTCAGTCGTCCGATCAGCCAGCGCACCCGCATCTTGTTTCCGATTGTCACCACGATCGTGGTTGGCGTGCTGGTACCGTTCGCCATCCCGCTGATCGGGATGTTGATGCTCGGCAACCTGATGCGCGAGTCGGGTGTGGTTGAACGGCTAACTAACACCTCGTCACGCGAGCTAGCCAATATCGTGACCCTCTTCTTGGGGCTAGCCATCGGCTCGACGATGGAGGGCACCCGTTTCTTGCAACCGGCGACGCTGGCCATTCTCGCGCTGGGCATTCTCGCCTTTGTGCTCGACACCGCTGCTGGGTTGCTCTTCGGCAAGTTTCTCAACCTGCTCAGCCGGGGCCGCTTCAACCCGATCATCGGCGCTGCCGGCATCAGCGCCTTCCCCATGGCGGCGCGCGTGGTGCAAAAGATGGCTCACGACGAGGATTTCGAGAACTTCATCCTGATGCATGCGATGGGCGCGAACGCCGCCGGGCAGGTGGCCAGCGTGGTGGCCGGCGGGGTGGTCTTGGCGTTGATGGGGAGGTAGCCGGTTACAGTAGGGGCATAGCGCTGCTATGCCCCTACTGTAACCGGCGGTATACAATGAAAAGAAAGTGTTGCTAGCGATAGAGGAGTTTGAATATGTCGAAGACCGAGCGCGTAGCCGAATGGATGACCGAAAACCCGGTTTGCGTCCCGCCAGATTTTTCGGCGCTGGCTGCTTATGAGCGCATGCGAGCGCGTGGGGTGCGGCGCATGCCGGTGGTGGATAAACAAGGCAATCTAGTTGGCATCATCACCCGCAGCGATATTGAGCAGGCCATGAGTCACCCCCGCGATGAAGAAGAGCGCCGGTTGGCCCGCTTCAACCTCGCCGGCCAGACCGTAGCCGAACTGATGACACCGAATCCGTTGACGATCGCTTCCAGCGACTCGATCGGCAAAGCAGCGGCGATGATGGTGCGTGCGCGGGTCAGCGGCTTGCCGGTGGTCGATGAAGGCCGGCTGGTTGGCATCATCACCGAATCGGATATCTTCCGGCTGGTAGCCAGCACATGGGCGGCGGAAGAGACCGAGTAGCTCGGTTCAGTGGCACACGAAGAACCACGTTAGATCGCTCACCATAGCGGGCGTTGTGTTCAAGAGCCACAGCGCCCACAACCCGCTGCCGATCAGGCTCAGCAGCAGCAACCCGCCGCCGACCAGCCAAACAAACGCCGCACCGTCATCGGTGGCCGGCGGCGCCTGCTCAGCCGGCTCGTAGAGCGCGCTCAACGTCTCACTGTGTGCATTCTCACCCCCTGCCTCGCACCAGTTGTTCAACAACTTGGCGCGCCGGACGATCGTCGATCAACCAGTGGATGACCGTCGCGGCGAGGCTGAGCACTAGCGCAGCCAGCCAAACCGGCAGATAACTGCCGGTGCGATCGTAGACGGCGCCACCCATCCATGCGCCCAAAAAGGCCCCGATCTGGTGGCCGAAGAAGACAAAGCCGTACAGCATGTCGAGATAGCGCGTACCGAAGAGCTGCGCGACTAACCCGCTTGTCAGGGGCACGGTGCCGAGCCAGAGCACACCGATGCTCAACCCGAACGCCAAGGCGCTCACATCAGTGAGCGGCACGATCAGAAACAGAACAAAGATGATCGCGCGCCCAAAGTAGATGCCGCTCAAAACCTGGTGCTTGACCGTGCAGTCGCCGAGCGCGCCAAAGAGATACGAACCAGCAATATTCCCCAACCCGATCAGCGCCAACGCCACCGCAGCAACGGTTGCGCCGATGCCGCTATCGACCAGATAGGCCGGCAAGTGGGTGGCGATAAAGGCGACGTGAAACCCGCAGACAAAGAAGCCGGCAAACAACAAGGCATAGCCGGGATGGCGCAATGCCAGTGCGATCACCTGTTGCCCGCTTGGCGCGTTAGCGGCCGCGCCGGCACGGCTGGCAGGCGCGCCGAGGGCTGGCGTCAGCAATGCTGGTAACACCATCACCGCTGCCAGCGCCAGCAACGCGCCTTGCCAACCCAATGCCGCTAGCAACAATTGCGCCAACGGCACAAACGCAAACATCCCCACCGAACCGCCAGCGGTCACAAGGCCGAAGGCAAAACTACGCCGCGCCGGCGGTGCCAATTGGCCGATGACGCCAAACACCGGCGCAAAAGTGGTCGCGCTCTGCGCCAGCCCAACCACCACCCCCAACGCCAACAAGAGCAATAATGGCGAGGCAGCAATCGTGACCGCTGCCACCCCCAGCGCGTATACCATTGCGCCAACCGCAAGTAAACGCTGGCCGCCATACCGGTCGGCCAGCGCACCAGCGAACGGTGTAGCGATCCCAAACACGAGATTCTGGATCGCTAGCGTCAACCCTACTTGTTCACGGCCCAAACCAAACGCCTCGCTCAGTGGCACGAGGAAGACGCCAAAGGTCTGGCGCACACCCATCGCGATGGTGACAATCAACGCGCCGCAGATACTTGCGATAAGCCAACGTGGCAGCGATCGCATATCATTCTCGCCAATCAATCGTTGAATACAATGGCGGAATGATACCGATAAACCGCCAGAATAGCAAGCGCCTCGAACCGATCAGCTTACCGCTCGCACGTGCTATCAGCGCCGCTACCAATGCACACATCGAACCCAGCGCCGCCAATGAGTACATCGTCGCCCTTGCCGCCGATGATACAGTCGTTGCCTCCCCGGCCATCGATGAGATCATTGCCGGCGCTGCCCACGATGAGGTCATTGCCATCGGTACCGGTGATCACGCCAGCGCCAGAAATAATGGTACTCAACCCCATACCGGCGCAGGCCGGCGGCGCCACATCTTGCGTACTCAGCGACATATTCAGATCGGCCATTGCGGCGGCGGGGATCGCGATGCTTGCAGCGGATGCCAATGCCGTCGCACCGATAACGGCGCTCATCAGGATGAGCACGATGAGCCGTTTCATACCTCGCCTCGCTGTTCAGTCGCCGCTTCCCAATGCTGTTGGCGAGCCTCGCGCCAAGCCTGCGCAAATACCGGGTTCTGGCTGCGTTCGCGATAGGCGGTGAAGGGATCAACTCCCACTGCTTGGCAGGCTTCACTCACCAAACCGGTCTCGCGCAGGGCGGCAATAAATGGATCACGCCAATCCGCCGGCGGCGGATGGTGGGTAACCGGTGCTGGCGTGAAGCGCTGGTGCATCTCTCGCTCAGAATCGGCAGCTTGATAGACATAGACGGTACCATCGTCAATCAATACGTATTGGTTCGGCTCGCTGCTGATGTCACGGATGATCAACCCGCCGGCGCGTTGGGCCAAGCGAGCCAGATCGGCCATCGTTGCCACGGCTGCCCGTGGTAGATCAACGTGGGGCGCGACGCCGGTGATGATGAGGTTGCCGTACCAGAATTGGATCCGCACAGTTTCATCGCTTTGCCAGCGTCGCCATAACGGCCAGCCGATCGCAATCGCGGCCACCGCCAACCCGCCGGCAATCACCATCCCCCACCAGCGGGCCGCCTCTACTTCAAGGCTGAGGAACAACAATGACAACCGCGCCGGCTCGAACCTCGTCCGCGCTACCTGACCCTCGGCGCGGGGGGCAAGCCCTTGCCGGTCATCGGTGGGGTTGACCAGCGTGAGCTGCGCTTTGTCAAACCGGAAGAGCAATTGCGGCGCAAAGGCATCGCTGAACGCTAGGCCGTCCACTTCTCCGTTCACCATCACATCTGGGGTGATAGTGAGCAGATAATACTGGTTGCTCAAACCGGTCTGTTGTTCGAGTTGGGTGATGAGCGCGCGGAGATCAGCGAGGTTGATCGCCCCACGCACGGTTGCTTCCGCCACCGCAAACGGCTGCGCCGGCACGAGCACCAACCGCCGGCGCCAACCGTTCGCGGCACTGACTTCCGCATTCAGCCCGATCGTGCCGCTAGCCGTGGTGACATCGGCTAATTCGTAGTGAAAGGTGACGGCCAGTGTTGATGAGAGTTGGAAATAGATCGGGTCGCCGGTTTGGGCCTGCGCCGTATCATAAATGCCGGGAGGTGCGTCGGCGAGATAGGTGAATGTTCCGTGCTGGTGATAGACGACCGGTTCGTTAACGACGCGGCTAGCGGGTTGGAGGAAGGCATAGCCGGCAAGCGCACCGGCAGCGATCGCGCCCAGCGCGCACAGTGTCACCGCGGCCATCGCTGCCTCGACCGGCTGAACAATTGTGTGGCGTGGCCGGTGATGCCGTCCGGTTGTGCGTGGTTGTGCCATCACCATCCCTCCTGCCAGCGCCAGTATGATCAACCACCAATATTGGCGCGCCAGCACTAAGCCGCTCCCTAGCCACGGGAGATGCAGCCACGCCCGCCCTTCAATCTCGGTCGTCAACGGCTCATAGGGATCAACAAAATCATTGTGATCACCCTTCAACCGCCAACGTTCGCCATCTTGGCCGATAATGCGATGGATCACCAACCCAATCTCAGGATGGCGGTAGGTGACAATATCACCCAGCGCATAGTCATCAGCAACGCGGGTGATCACCAAATCGCCGCGTTGGTAGAGCGGGGCCATGCTATTGCCGTTGATCACGACAAACTGGGCAACGCCGCCAAGCGAGCGGGGGGCAAACAGCCACCAGATCAGCGCAAAGCTGAGCAGGATCACCAACCCACCCAGCCACCGTCCGATTACTGTTCGCCCCAGCTTCATAACCGCCTCTCATCATACAGAACGGGCAAGAGGAGCATTCTTGCGCGCCTCTTGCCCGCTCCTCGCCGTCACTGTCGATTTAGTTGTGCGCCACAATGCGCAAGGTTGTATGGGTCGAAATCGGCACATTCGGCGAGGGATCAGCCGTCCACGTGCCACCCGACTCCGTTGCGGTCACCCAGTTCGAGCCATCGAGTTGTACCAGCACCGTGGTCGGTGCCGCAGCGCCGGTCAGGGTAAAGGTAACTTTGTCGATCAACGTCGGGTCAGTCGAATCGTAGACATAGGTCAAGCTGCCGACCGTGTAGCCGCTGATCGTCAACGAGCCATCACCGGCAACAACAACAGCACTGCCGAAAGAGTTGGTGGCGGCGAAGCCATACGCGGCGGCGGCCAATGCCAGCGCCAGTACGGCGGCAATCAGAGTTTTGGGATGGAGAAGAGTAGCCATACAACACCTCCTTGCGTATCGTGAAGCGGTTCACTAACCGTTTCGTTAGAATTGATGATAGTTGAGGTACTGACCAATCACAATCGCACAAAAGTGTGCTTCTACCAATAATCGTTCTGTGATCAGAGGTATGACCGCGGTACTACACGCGATTGCAACAAAAATCACAATATTGAACGTTGTTACAGCTTCACCCTGACCGACCAACCCCCTACTAGCAGAATCCGCCGCTATCGTGTATAACGACAAGTACAAGTCATGCATTTCGTTGACCAAGATGAGGCACCGCAATGGAGCGACGGATTCTGGTCATCGGCGCGTTAGGGCAGGTAGGTTCCGATTTAGTGCCGGCGCTGCGCCAGATCTATGGTGAGACGCGCGTTATCGCCAGTGATCTCAAACCGGCGACCGATGAGGCGGGGCCGTATGTCATGCTCGATTGCACCGATGGTGTTGCGCTCGATGACTTAGTGACCCGCGCGCGCGTCGGAGTCATTTACCATCTGGCCGCACTGCTCTCGGCCACTGCTGAGCGGATGCCGCAACAGGCATGGCGGCTCAATGTTGATGGCCTGTATACCGTGCTCGAAGTGGCGCGCCTCCACCGGTGCCAAATCTTTGTGCCGAGCAGCATTGCCGCGTTTGGTCCGGAAACGCCGCGCGACCCCACTCCGCAAGTGACGATCCAACGCCCCACGACTATGTACGGCATTAGCAAGGTGATTAGCGAGTTGCTCTGCTCGTACTATGTTGCCCGCTACGGTCTCGATGCGCGCGGCCTTCGCTTTCCCGGCCTGATCTCGGCCACGGCACCACCCGGCGGCGGCACCACTGACTATGCAGTTGAAATCTTTCATGCTGCGCTGAGTACGGGCGCCTATACTTGCTACCTGCAACCGGAGACGCGCTTGCCGCTGATGTACATAGCCGACGGCATCCGCGCCACACTCGAATTGATGGCTGCCAACCGTGAACGGCTACGCTACGCGAATGCGTACAATATTCAGGGCTTTAGCGCCACCCCCGCCGAACTCGCCGCTGCGATCATCCGCCGCATCCCTGAGTTTCAGATCGACTACGAGATCCAACCGTACCGCCAAGCGATTGCCGACTCGTGGCCGCATGCGCTCGACGATAGCGCGGCCCGCGCCGATTGGGGATGGCAGCCGCACTATGATCTGGAAGGAATGGTGGACGAGATGCTGCGGGTGATGCGCCAGCAAAGCACATCGTAAACGCGCTGCTCCCTCACTCATCCGTCCACCTGCTAGATACGGAGAATGCTATGCCTCACAACCGTCTGGCCGGAATCCTCCAACAGCAACTCGACCAACTGAGCGCCGAACGGCGACGCAAAGGCTTTGAGCGCGTAATCACCGAACGGCTGCCGGGTGACGGTATGCGGGGGCAGCGCTACCGGGTCGCCGGCTACGAGCAGCCGTTCATTCGCATGAATTCCAACAGCTACCTCGGCTTGGCTGCCGATCCGCGCTTAATCGCGGCAGCGGAAGCGGCAACGCACCGGTTTGGCGTTGGTCCCGGCGCCGTGCGCTTCATCAGCGGCACGCTTGTCCCACATGTGGCGCTGGAACAACGGCTGGCCGCCTTTCACCAACGCGATGCGGCGATGCTCTTTTCCAGCGCCTATGCCGCTGTGCTCAGCGTGATCACATCGCTCACCACGCCTGACACCGCGATCATCAGCGATGAACTGAACCACAACTGCATTATCAACGCCATCCGGCTCGCCCGTCCACGCGAGAAGCTGGTCTACCGCCACCTCGATCTTGAGCAGCTCGATGTAGCACTCGCCCAAGCATCCCAGACCTGCCGGCGAGCGATTGTTGTCACTGATGGCATCTTCTCGATGCGGGGCGTGCATGCGGCCCTCGACCGGATTGCTGCGATTGTTGCCCGGCATGATGCGGCGTTTGCCGAAAACGCCTTGCTGATAGTTGACGACTCGCACGGCGTCGGCGCGTTTGGCGCCACTGGCCGTGGCTGCGAAGAGTATTGCGGCGCACGCGCCGATCTGCTGATCGGCACGCTGGGCAAGGCGTTTGGCGCCAACGGCGGTTACGTCGTTGGGCCGCAGGTGCTGATCGATAGCTTGCGCGAAACCAGCCCCACCTACATCTACTCCAACCCGATCACCGCCGGTGAAGCGAGCGCGGCGCTGGCGGCGCTAGCAATTCTGGAGAGCGCCGAGGGCAAAGAGCGGTTGGCGCATCTACGCGCCATGACGGCCCGTTTCCGGCAGGGATTGCGCGACGGCGGCTTCGAGACCCTGCCCGGCGCGCATCCAGTGGTGCCGCTGTTTGTGCGCGATCCGGCGGCAACGGCAGCCCTCGTTGACACCCTCTTTGCGCGAGGGGTGCTGGCGACTGCAATCATGTATCCGGTAGTGCCGCGCGGTGATGACAGCATCCGCTTCCAGATCAGCGCCGAACACACCGCCGCCGATATTGATGAGGCGCTGGCGGCACTGCGATAGTCGGTGTTGGCGCGCCAGACGTGCCCACCTGTCATGGCGAGGGGGCGCAGCCCCCGCAGCAATCTCCTGCTGTAGCGCGAACGAACGCACAGCGGGTTGTTTCTGTGCTCGCGGGGGATTGCTGCGCGGCGCGCAAGGACAACGGGGGAGCGGCGCAGCCTCGCAGCAATATCCTCTACGCTAACCGGCGCTATTGACAGTATCTCAATTTTCAACGTATGATGAAAGTGTCAGAGGTTGAATCTTCATCATTTCTAATCAGTGTGGACAAACAAATCATCCATAGGTCATTTCTCATGCCAAGACACCTGCGTCTACTCTACGATTTTGCCCGCCCGCACACCATCATCGCCACCAGTGTCCAAGTTATCACCATGCTCATTATCGTCGCCGGCTGGCGTCTGCTCACTCCTGATCTGATCGGATTGGCGTTGGTCACGTTGATCGTCTGCTTGGCGCTCAATCTCTATGTCGTCGGTATCAACCAACTCACCGATATCGAAATCGATCTCGTCAATAAGCCATGGCTGCCGATAGCTGCCGGTCGCTTGAGCGCCAGCGCGGGTCGGCGCATTGTGGCCGCTGCGTTAGCGATGGCCCTGATCGGCGCGGCGTTGCTGAGTTGGGCGCTCTGGCTGACGGTGGCTGTGATTGCGTTGATCGGTTCGCTCTATTCCCTGCCGCCCTTACGCCTCAAGCGGAAGCCGCTGGCGGCTGCGCTGAGCATTGCGAGCGCGCGCGGTGTGATCGCCAATGTCGGCTTGGCGTTTCACTATCAGAGCCGGTTAGGTGTGGAGTTGCCGCTCACAACGCTCATCCTTGCCGGGGTCTTCTTTTTCGGTTTCGCGCTGGTGATTGCGCTCTACAAAGACCTTCCCGACGATCGCGGCGATCGTCTCTACCAGATCGAGACGCTCACGACGCGCTGGGGGCCGCAGCGGGTATTGCAGCTTGGTCGCCTCTTGCTGACCGGCTGTTATCTGCTGCCGATTGCGGTTGGCTTGTGGTCATTGCCGGCTTTTGCCGCCGCCTTTCTCGCCTTGAGCCACGCGATCGTGATTGCGCTCTTTTGGTGGGCTAGTTTTCGGGTTGATCTGCGCCAGCAACAGTCCATCACGAACTTTTATATGTTCTTGTGGGGTATTTTTTATACTGAGTTTGCGTTGTTGAGCATTTACCAGTTGACTGATACGTTGGGGCAGGCGTGAGCATTATCGTTAAAGATATGTTTGGAGTGCGGCAGTCTGACTGCCGCACTCCATATCAGAACTATGGTCACTAACTGGTTTGCCAACACTATTGATCTCATCAAACTTGGCCGCCCGCTCCACCTGATCGGCGGCGCGATCTTTTACGGCGTCGGCGTGGCTGCCGCCGGTGCAACGCTGCGCGATGGTGGGTTGGCGTTGCTTGGCCTCGCCACTGCCTTGAGCGCGCAGTTGATGAATCATTACAGCAACGACTATTTCGACCACGATGCGGATCTTGCTAACCCGACCCCGACCCGCTGGTCGGGTGGCAGCCGCGTCTTGCCGGCAGGCCGGTTGCCGGCGCAAGCGGCGCTGGCAGCAGCGATCGGTTGGGGTATGCTGGCCATCATCTTGGCAGTGCTCAGCGCGGCAAGTTCACCTAACCCAGCGTTGAGTGCCGGAGTGTTGGGCTTGGCAATTGCGCTGGCGTGGGTCTATAGCGGGCCGCCGCTCTACCTGCACCGGCGCGGCTGGGGTGAAGCGACCGGCGCGGTGTTAGTGCCGGGAATGACCGCATTGGCCGGGTTTGTGCTCCAGACCGGCACGATCCAGCCCATCATCATCTTCGCGATCATCCCGCTCTGCCTCATGCAATTCGCGATGCTTGTCGCCGTTAGCTTGCCTGATGTCGCCGGTGATCGGGTGGTGGGGAAACGCACGCTGGCCGTGATCTTCGGCCCGCAACGGGCAGCGCAGTGGCAAACCATCGCCACCGGCGCTGCGTTTGCTACCCTACCGCTCCTGATCCTCGGTGGCGTACCGTGGCCGGTGGCGGTCGGGCCGCTAGCCACCGCCCCCATCGGGCTTTGGCTGATCAGCCGCTTACGGGCCGGGGCATGGGCCGACCCGGCGGCATGGGATGGATTAGGTTTCTGGAGCATCGGCCAATTGGTGGGCAGCGCCGGGATGATGTTGCTGGGGTTTGTGCTCTCGGCATGGTCGCAATAGGATTGGGGCGCAATGATGCGCCCCAATCCTGCCTTCAGATCACCACAACGCAAACACTCGGCTTGGCCCGCCTGAACCGGCAGCAATCTTCGGCGCGCCGACCACCAGCGTCGCCCCGCTCGGTGGAATCGACTCAAGATTAGCCAGATTCTCCAAGCCCCAGCGGTTCGTCGGCAAGATGGTGTAATGCACCGCAAACGTGGTCGAGGGGCCATGATCGATGCTGAGCGTATCGACGCCGATACCGCTGATGTTCCGCTCGGTGAGCAGAAAATCGACGGCATCCTTGCCAAAGCCGGGGAAGTGCATCACCCCGCTCGAATCAGCATTGCGGAACAGCTCGACCGAATGGGCCCGCGCCCCCCAACCGCTGGCCATTAACACCGCCGCATTGTTTGGAATCCGGCCATAGCGTCGCTCCCATGCCCGAATGTCGTCTGGGGTGACGACGGTATCCGGGTCACGCACGGCTCGCTCGGTAATGTTGATCACCACCGCCGGCACCACCAGCGACTGCACCGGAATCTGATCGACGAACAGACCGTTGGGAGCAAAATGCACCGGCGCGTCCATGTGGGTGCCTGAATGCTCCCAGTAATTAAGGATGCTGCCGTAGTAGCCATCGCGCTCGTGAGAGACCACCGGCGTGATTTGGAACGGCGCCGCACCGGGGAAGAGCGGGAACTGGGTACCAAGCAGGTGAGTCAGATCGGCCACATTGCTAAAGCTGGCGCGCGATACCGGCGCTGCCTCAACGGCGAACGGCGCGGCGAGCGCCGCCACTGCCGCGCCCAAACCAAACTTAAGCAAACTGCGGCGGTTGATTTCCGACGACTGGATCGATTCGATAAATCGAGGCGGGCACATCGGGCAACTCTCCTTTGCTGAACGCGGATCCAACACCATGACGAGCGGCAAGATGCCTTACCGCGATGATGACGATGGCAAGCGCACCCCCTTACGCTTCTACCCGCTCAACCTGCCCCCGCAGCGCCTGCGGCTGCAACACCGCCAGCAATACTGGGCAGAGCCGTTCTAGATCGGCCAGCAGAGCGGCCATCTCGCCATCGCTCACTTCGCCGCGATACCGAACTGTATAACGCAAATCGGTCGGCGCAATCGGCGCCTCATCGCTCACAGCCATGGCGCCGCGATAATCGATCTGACCAGTCACCTCAACCTGCAGATCATCAAGGGCCAGTTCGCGATCGGCAGCAATCGCCAACGCCGAATGGGCAATACAACTGGCCATCGCGGCCAGCAACAATTCAGGCGCATTCGGCCCCAGATCATAGCCGCCGAGCGCCGGCCCCGAATCGCTCAGCACCGTGTGATCGCGCACCCGTATTGGGCGCAGACCGGTGCCAGCAGCTACCGACACCGTTGCGCGCAGCGGCGCCGGGGCCGGCGGCTGCTCACGCAAGCGTGTGCGGAAGGCGGCCAGCGCCTGCCGCTTGCGGGTTAAAAATTCACGTAAACTCCAGATCGGAGCCATAGCGCCTCCCTTGGATAATAGCGTTGCCTTCAGCGGCATAAGCGGATACGATATGGTGTAGAGTGCAGCAGTGCTATTGCTACACTCAATCGGCGGCAACGTCTTGTCCGCCAAAGTTCGGAGCGAATGTTTTACACCAGATACAACGGGAATTTTGCATATTATCCATCGCCTCCATGTTCCTGTCAAGCAGTGATCCTGCGGTAGCTATTTCGGCTACAATATCAACACAATATCAACACAAGATGGTGCGTCGCCACTTAGTCACAATCAAACCTGACGCACTGGGGGATAACGATGCTGTTCAACGCCGCGATCACAATTAGTCTCCTTTGGCTGGTCTGCCTGATTGCCATCGGTGTCGCGATCTATCTCTGGCCACGCCGCGGCGTCGCCGGAGGATACGAATTTCTCTTGATGCTTGCCGCCATTGTGGTATGGGCCGGCGCCGATGCGCTGGAATTGAGCGCGACCACGCTAGAGAGCAAGCTTTTTTGGCGGCTTTTCCAACAGGTAGGTATTGTTGTATTGCCGTCTAGTTGGCTCCTGTTCACCTTTGCGTATCTCGATTTTCAGCCGTGGAGCCGTTCGCGCGCGCGTTGGCTGATCTTCGCGTTCCCCCTGCTCACCTTGCTCATTGCGTTTACCAACCATGAGCATCACCTGTTCTTTCACGGAGTTCGCCTGAGCCTGCATGATCTGCCGCACCTCGAAATCATTCCCGGACGGTGGTTTTGGGTGCATATTGGCTATTCGTATATCTGTCTCACCGCCGGGTTAGCCCTCATTACCGGCGCCTTCTGGCAAACATCGCCGCTCTTTCGGCAGCAAGCAATCCTCATCGCGCTTGGGTTCCTCTTCCCTTTCTTGTTTAATTGGTCATATTTAAGCCAAGTGACCTTGCTGGATGTTGATATCACCCCAGTTTCGTTTTTGCTCTCAGCACCGTTTATTATTACCGGCTTGTACCGCTACCGGTTCCTTCACCTTGTGCCGGTGGCTCGCGATCGCTTGATTGAGGCAATGGCCGATGCAATGATTGTGACTGATCAATCCGAGAGGATTATCGACCTCAACCCGGCAGCCCAACGGCTGTTCAACCATGTAGCGCAAGTGAACACCCCGTTGGCCGAAACGCTCGACTGGCCGGCCTTAATCAGAGCCGCCCAATCACATCATCCGGTACGGATCGAACTCAATTGCCCTGAACATCCTGATCGCTTCTTTGATATTACAATCGATCCACTTTATGATCGGAAAGGTCAGTTCAGCGGTCGTATCTTTGTGTTTCGCGAAATTACCGAGCGGAAGCGCGTTGAACAACGCTTGCACGAAGCGCTGCAACGCTTCACCGATATGATTGAACGAACGCCGCTGGTCGCCATTCAGCGGTTTGATCGCCATGGCGTTGTGCTGGAATGGAACCGGGTCTGCGAGCAGTTTTACGGCTACACTACGGCTGAGGCATGCGGACGCCGCCTGCAAGACCTCATTCTCAGCGGGAATGAGATCGCCGAATTCGAGCGCCAAATCGAACACATCTGGACGAGCGGCCAAGCCCCGCCGCCGCGCACGTGGCAGATTCACACCAAAACCGGCGAGGTGTGCTGGTTCTACTCAGCGATGTTTCCCCTCTTTGCCCATGGGCAGGTGAGCGATATTGTCTGCATGGATGTGGACATTACCGAGATCCGTCTCGCTAGTGACAATCTGCGCCGCCAGCGCGATCAATTGGCCGCGCTGCACCGGTTGACGCTTGATTGGCTCAATCGCCGTGAGATGAACGATCTCTTACAAGCGATTACCGACAGCGCCTATCGGGTGCTCAATGTGAGCTATGTCGAATTGCTGCTGGCTGAAGATGCGAACACATTAGTCGTGCGCGCCTGCACGCCATCGCTGCCCCGTCAGGTCATGCGACGTGAAACACCGACTAAAGCCCCCCTCTCTTGGCGTGCGTTTCGCGATCGCCAGCCCACGATCGTACTCAATTACACGGCATGGCCAGAACATACGCCTGATTACGAGCAGTTCAATTTTGGCCCAGCTATGACTTTACCGATCATTGTCAGCGACGAATGTCTTGGGGTGATCGGAATAGCCCGCAATCAGCATGACTCACCGTTTACAACTGACGAGATTCAGCATGCGATGCTGCTCACGCAATTAGCGGCGCTAGTGCTCGACAGCTCAAACCTCTACGCTGCTGCGCAGCGCGAAATTGAGGAACGGAAGCAGGCCGAACAACAGCGAGCAAAATTACAAGCCCAACTCTTACAAGCCCAAAAGATGGAGGCCATCGGGCAATTGGCCGGCGGCATTGCGCACGATTTCAACAACATCTTGACGGTGATCACCGGGAGTGTTGAGCTGGCGTTACTGGAACTTGAAGCAGATCACCCGATCTATCCCGAACTCGAATCGATTCACCAGAGCGCCAACCGCGCCACCGAACTCGTGCGCCAATTGCTCACCTTTGCCCGTCGCCAACCGGGCCAGCCGCAATTGATCGACGTCAATCGCCAGATCAACGATACAATGAACATGATGACGCGACTGATCGGCGAGCACATTCAGCTCAAGCTCGAATTGAACCGAGGCATCGATCAGGTGCTCATCGATCCACATCAGTTTGAGCAGATACTCATCAATCTAGTGGTGAATGCCCGTGATGCAATGCCAGACGGCGGTACATTAACGATTCGCACGGCTAGCCAGTATTTCAGCGCCGGCGAGATACCTGTCTTTAGCCAAGCGCAGGCCGGCAAGTATGTATTGCTCACCATCGCCGATACCGGGATTGGGATTGATGAATCCATCCAGCCACATATTTTTGAGCCGTACTTTACCACGAAACCAATTGGGAAGGGCAGCGGCCTCGGTTTGGCCATCTGCAACGGGATCGTAAGCCAGCATGGCGGTTTTGTCATTGTAGAAAGCCAGCCAAATACCGGCAGTTGCTTTACCGTCGCCTTGCCGGCAACGGCGAGCGCGCCTATGACTATGCACGATCCGATAGATGCTGAGCTGGTGATTAACACCAGCGGTCACGAAACGATTTTGCTCGTGGAAGATGAACCGCATGTGCGCCAACTCGCGACCCGTTTGCTGCGCGAGCATGGCTACACGGTATTAGAAGCATCCCAAGCGCGTGAAGCGCTCCAACTAGCCCAACAATACGGTGATGACCTGCAGCTTATGCTCACCGATATTGTACTGCCACAGATGGACGGTGTTGCCTTAGCGCATCAGATGCAAACCTTGCTGCCTCATCTGCGCGTTATTTTGATGTCGGGTTACCTGCAACATCTCCAATCCCGCCACGAGTTGCCGTACCCGGTGTTGAGCAAGCCATTCAATCGCCAGCAGTTGTTAGCAATCATCCGACAAACGATCGATCAAACCTCGTGAGAGGTGAGGCATGGAACAAATCGGTGGTTTTCTCATTGCGCTCCTCGTCACGCTCTTGCTTGGCCTGATCGGATTCTTTGCATGGCGTTATTGGCGTGAACAGGTCAATATCTCACCCGAAGATGAAGAACTGCTGCGTGAGATTGCTGAACTGAACGACCGGCAGGCGAACCGGATCAGCGATCAACGCTTGCGTTCCGGGATTGATCCCGATGAGGCATGGCGGATCATGGTGCAACGCGGCCAGCACCGCCGCCGCCGCCCCACAGGATCATCCCGTCGAAAATGATCATGGTGCAGCACATTTGGATAACCGAAGGACGCACGTGTAGAGCCGCACGGCTGTGCGGCCCTACACGTGCGCTGGCGCCTGATTGCCGGCCTCTTGCGCTGCCCGCCGCACATTCACGAACAACAACAAGATAAACCCGCTGACGAAGAAGATAATCAATGAGACGATTGCGATCCGGTAGCTGCCGGTGATCTGGTAAGCGACGCCAAACAGCAGCGGCGCAAGCCAGCTCGTGCCACGCTCGCCGACTTCGTAGAGACTAAAGTACTCGGCTTCCTGCCCATCAGGGATCATCAACGAGAAGAGCGACCGGCTGATCGCTTGGCTCCCGCCGAGTACCAATGCAATCGCCGCACCCAAGGCGATAAACTGGATGTCGCTATTCGCCGGCATCACATAGGCATACGCGACCACCGCCGTCCAAATCACCAGACTACCCAGCAGCACCCGTTTCGAGCCAAGCCGGGTCGCTAACGCGCCAAACACCAACGCGCCAATAAAGGCCACGAACTGCACCATCAAGATGGTGGCAATGCGGGTTGACTCACCGATTCCCAGCTCTTCGGCACCAAACTGGGCCGCTAACGCGATCACCGCTTGAATGCCGTCGTTGTAGAGCAGGTACGCCGCCAGAAAGAGCAGCGTCTGCGGATAGTTGCGCATCTGGCGGAAGGTGTGGGCGAGTTGGCGAAACCCTACGGTAAGGTAGCGTTCACCGGGCGGTAAACGCCGCACCGCACCGCGGTTGCGTAGCGTGAGCATAGGGATGATCGTAAAGATTGCCCACCACATCCCGGCTGAAACGAGGCTGATCCGCACCGCCATGCTGCTCTCAACCCCCAGCGATTCAGCGTTGAGGAAGAAGACTAGATTGGCGGCGAGCAGTAAACCGCCGCCGAGGTATCCCAATGCCCACCCTTGCGACGACACTGCATCGCGCCGGTCAGGAGAAGCGATGTCGGGCAAGAAGGCGTTGTAGAAGACGATCGAGGCGCCGAAGGAGAGGTTTGCCAACAGAAACAGGATCCCGCCGAGCAGATACCGTTCACCCTCAAGAAAGTACAGCCCCATCGTCGCAAAGGTGCCAATGTAAGCAAAAATTGCCAGCATCTGCTTGCGCGCGTTGGAGTAGTCGGCAATTGCACCCAAGATGGGGAGAAAGAACACTTGCAAGAGCACCGAAAACGATACCACGTAGGGGAAGAACGATCCGGCTGCAACCGGAATACCAAACGGGTAGACGAGACCGTTCGCATCCGCCGCGTTGCGGGTAATCGAAGTGAGATATGGACCCAAGAAGACCGTTACAACAGTGGTAGAAAATGCCGAGTTCGCCCAATCATAGAAGTACCAGCCGATCTGTTCACGCCGATTATCGGTCGCGGCTGCCACGGTCTCCATGCATACTCCTTTGCATCACCTCTGTGCTCCGCTTGCGCGGAGCAAACCAATCCCGCTCGCATGGAAGGGAAGTATGAACATTCCAAGGATCCACAGGACATGATGCATTGTACCATGAGGATTGGTTGATGATGCAACGTCGCCCTACTACCGCTACAAGAGATCGTCGTATGTGAGCGTATACAATACCACCGCCAACATCACAATCACGGCGCGATCCAATGGATATGCTTGGCAATCATCCCGCAGGCCAAGCCGGCGATAGAGTTCATTGATATAGGTGCGCACCGATTTTTCGCTCAATTGCAACTGTTTGGCTATCGCTTTCGGTACGTGCCCTATCGCACGCGCGACCTGGCGCAAACGCGGCGGCAAATCGCGGAGGCGTTCGGCTGCTTGTTGCACAACCGGACGTAATTCAGCAGGAAGGGCATCTAGGAAACGCTGCGAGGTAAGCATAGATTTCCTCCTAGAGATAGGTAGGATGAATGAGAGAACTTTACCCTTACCTCCTGTATTACCATAGAAAAGACATTTATTCCAAGGAAAATTATTTTCCTATCTTGGTTAGAGCAGCGTATGGCGGGCAATACTATCTCTCACGTTTTTGCGTCTTTTCGTGGCTATGAACCACCTACCCCGCCGGCAGCCAGAACCAGAATCGCGTTCCCTTGCCAAGCTCGCTCTCGACCCCGATCTGGCCGCCGTGCAAGGCAATGATTCGCTCGGCGATCGCCAAACCCAAACCGCTGCCGCCGTGCGCCCGCGCCCTCCCCCGATCACCACGATAAAACCGCTCAAAGACGTGCGGCAAATCTTCGGGTGCAATCCCGCTGCCGGTATCACTAACGCTGACCAACGCGCCGCCGCGTTCCGCTGCGCTGGCAATGGTGATGCTGCCGCGGGCTGGCGTGTAGCGCAAGGCATTGCTGAGCAAATTCCGCACCACTTGCGCAATCCGTTCGCTGTCGGTCGGCACTTCCGGCAAGCGCGGGTCTGGCGTGACGCGGAGTTCAATCCCTTGCGCCGCCGCCAATTCGCGAAAGAGGTCGGCTTCGCGGCGCAGCAGTTGGTTGAGATCAAGCGATTGGCGATGCAACGCCAACTGGCCGGTATCGGCCAACGACAACTCACGCAGATCATCAACTAACCGGCGCAAGCCGAGCGTCGCTTCGTAGATCTGGCCAATCTCTTCCCGCGTGAGCGGATAGACATCATCGAGGATGGCGCGTAGGTTACCTTGGATGACCGTGAGCGGCGTGCGCAATTCGTGGGCAATATCGGCGACCATCTGCCGCCGCTGCTGGCTGGCTGCCGCAAGCTCGCCGGCCATTTCGTTGAACGCTTCCGCTACACGGCGCACTTCGATCGGGCCTTCCACCACGGCGCGCGCCGTGAGATTGCCCTGCCCTAACTCAGCCACCGCTTGCGCGAGATGCTGCAACGGCCGGGTCAACCGGCTGGCAAGCAAGATACCGGCACTGATCCCGATGAGGGCAACGACTCCCCCGGCTAGCCAGATCACTTCGCGCAACCGTTGCAGGAACTGAGAAGCTGCGCCGGGTAAGCGGCTGGTGGTGGCTTGCACTACCAGATACCCCACCACGCGCTGGTCAACAGTGATCGGCAGCGATTCACGGCGTTGCAACGCGGTCAGCGTATCGTCAACGATCCCGCGCGGGTCAGCAACTACCCGGCCATTGGCGTCAGCCAAGGCCAGCACCGGTCGTTGCGGGCCGCCTTGCCCATGCCCCATGCCCATGCCACCGGTGGATAATACCTGCTCGACGCCATTCCAATTCCCGTACTGTCCATACCAGACTGCGAGCCGGTCAATCAAGCCGCTCTCGGTGATCTGGCTTTGGGCTAGATACCGGCGAAAACTCGTATCCGCCAGCCGGTCAATCGCCACGGCCAGAATGATGGTGATCAATAAGGTGATCGCGGCAAAGGCCGCGCTGAGTTGCACAACGAGGCGATTCATCCGTTTCGCAGGCGATAGCCCACCCCATAGACCGTTTCGATCACCGGCGCCGCCGGATCGGATTCTAACTTTTTGCGCAGATTTTTGATGTGGCTGTCAATCGTGCGCTCAAGGCCGGTCGCGGCATAGCCTAAGCCCTGTTCCAGCAATTCGGCGCGGGTGAAGGCATGGCCGGGGTAACGCATAAAGAGGCTCAGCAAGGCAAATTCGGTCGGGGTGAGTTCAATTTCATGACCGGCCAGCCATGCCTGATGGGCATCGAGATCGAGCACGAGACTGCCCAATTCGATCCGGTTGCGCACCACCGCGCCGCCGCCTGCCCGCCGCAAGACTGCGCGTACCCGCGCCACGACTTCGCGCGGATTGAACGGTTTGACGATGTAGTCATCGGCTCCCAATTCCAACCCAACAATCCGGTCGGTGTCGTCAACCCGCGCCGTGAGCATGATGATCGGCAGGTTGGCCGTTGCCGGATCGCTGCGCAGGGATCGGGCAATTTCAAAGCCATCGTCATCAGGCAGCATCAGGTCTAACATCACCAGATCAGGCCGTTCACTGCGGATCAATCGCCGCGCGGTCGCACCATCAAACGCGCTTTGCACTTTAAAACCGGCTTGTTCGAGGTACGAACGCACCAGCCTGACAATGCCGGGATCGTCGTCAACGACCAGAATGGCGGGCATAGCTCCTCCGTTGATTGGTTACCGATGGGCAATGTAGGGAGCCGCACGGCCGTGCGGCTCGACCCGTTGGCCCGGTTACCGGCCGTTGCGACCGTATTGACGACCGCCACCCTGCTGACCGCCCTGCGGGCCGACCTGCGCCGGCGACACCGGCGAATTGTCGGGGCGAATGCCGCCGGGACCGGCCGGGGTGAAGGGTTGCATCAGCCGCGCCACCGCCATCGATTTGGCAATCGCCAGTTGCGCATCCGCCTGCGCTTGGGTAATTTGGCCCGCCGCCACCGCCGCGTTCAGCCGCTCGGCCCGCGTCGCGACATACGTGTCGGCCACCACCTGCGGATCAATCCCCGCCGCCTTCAGTTGATCGGCGATCGAACCGCCGCTCGCCGTCAGCCGCGCCACTAGCTCTTGCTGCGTGATGCCCAGCTCAGTCGCTGCCGTAGCGAGCAGCGAGTTGTTGGCAGTCTGGCCGCCGCGAGCCTGTGCCATTGCGCCATTCGCCATCGCGCCGTTCTCGTGCTGCGCCCCGCCTTGCTGCATCCACCCGCCCCGCGCCCCGCCTTGCTGCATCCACCGGCCGCGTGTCGCCTGCCCGGCGCCATACGCGCCTCCCACCGGCGCCGGAGTTGCCTGCGGCCCCACCGTCCCTTGCGCCAGCGCCGGTGCCAGCGTCATAAACACTACCATCGTCGCCAAGGCCCCGGCCACTGCTGCGGCAAGTAAACTGAGTACGCGCTTCATTGTATCCCTCCTTCGTCGTTTCTGCGAGTGTCAGTGCATCTGTGTTCTCCTGACAGCTTCACTGTACCAAGCGATGATGGAGAACTTGTGGAGGGTTCGCGGATGGCTTGTCGAAATATCGCCCAACCTGCTCTGTGGTATGATACATACTGTTGACAGCACGTCGCTGCCGCTTCCGGCTAGTATCTGCAAGCAAAGGAGCATTTCGAGCTATGCCACGTCTGAGCGAAGCCGAGATCGCTGAGCATCTGACCCAGCGCCCCGACTGGAGCCTTGAAAATAACGAGATTGTCCGCACCTTCCGCCTTGCCAATTTCCCCGCTGCGATCGCCTTTGTGACTCACGTTGCCTTTTTGGCTGAAGCCGCCGGCCACCATCCCGACATTGACCTCCGCTACAACCGGGTGCGGATTGCCCTCACCACCCACGATGCCGGCGGGTTGACCGAGAAGGATTTTGCCTTGGCTGCTGCAATTGATGAGATTTTGGGCTAATGCCGCTGGTAACGACGCCAATCGGTGATCTGTTTGTGATGCGGCGCGGCCAGAGCGGCCCGCCGCTGATCTGCATTCACGGCGCTGGCGGCAGCGCCCGCCATTGGGGCTTGTTGCTCGAACCGTTGGCCGCGGTTGCGCAGATCTACGCGGTTGACCTGCCCGGTCACGGACGCTCGCCTGCTGCCGGCGGCTCGATCACGATTGCCCACTATGCGCAGGCGATCAGCGCTCTGCATACGGCCCTTGGCTTGCCACCGGCGATTGTGCTGGGCCATTCGATGGGTGGGGCGATTGCGTTGCAGGTCGCAGTTGATGCGCCACAAATGGTGGCCGGCTTAGGGTTGGTAGGCAGCGCCGCCCGCTTGCGCGTCGCTCCCGCTTTGCTGGCCGGTCTCGCCGGTGATGCGGCGGCCCGGCACCAAGCGATCACCATGCTGGTGCATTGGCTCTTCAGCCCGGCAGCCGATCCGGTGCTGATCGCTGAAGCCGCCGCCGAATATGTCGCGCTTGATCCGGCCATCTTTCTGGCCGATCTGCAAGCCTGCGATGGGTTCGATCTTCGCCCGCAGCTTACCGCTATCCGCTGCCCGGCGCTGGTGGTGACCGGAGCTGATGATAAACTCACCCCACCCAAACTCGGTGCCGAACTGGCCGCCGGTTTAGGGGTCGAACATCACCTGTTGGTCAATGTGGGCCACATGCCGATGCTAGAAACTCCCAGCCAATTGAGCCAGCTCCTGCTTTCGTGGATCAAGGCGCTTGCCGAAGAAGAATCACTCGCGTAGAATACGGATAGCCGAGCCACAATTCAATACCCAGAGGAGGCGATCATGGAATTCCAGCTTAGCGAAGATCAGCAGATGCTCCGCGATATGGTGCGCCAGTTTGCCGAGAAAGAGGCCAAGCCAACGGTGGCTGAACGCGATGAACTCGCGATTTGGCCCACCGATCTGGTGCGCAAGATGGGTGAACTCGGTCTGATGGGGGTGGCCGTCAGCGAAGAGTATGGCGGCGCCGGCATGGATTATGTCTCGTATGCGATTGTGATCGAGGAGCTTTCGCGGGTCGATGCCTCGCTAGGTGTGATTGCCTCTGTCAACAATTCGCTCGTCTGCTATGGGATCGAGAAGTTCGGCACCGAAGAGCAGAAGCGTGAACTGCTGACGCCACTGGCGAGCGGGCGGATGCTCGGCGCCTTTTCGCTCAGCGAGCCGGGGGCTGGCTCGGACGCGGCGGCCCAGCGTACCACTGCCGTGCGCGATGGCGATTACTATATCATCAACGGCGTCAAGAACTGGGTGACGAACGGCGATCACGCCGATACGATTATCCTGATGGCCATGACCGATCCGAGCAAGGGGGTCAAGGGGATCACGGCCTTCCTCGTTGACACCCATGCCCCCGGTTGCCGGGTGGTCAAGGTCGAGAATAAGCTCGGCATTCGCAGCGCGCACAGTTGCCAGATGGCCTACGACGATTACCGATTGCCGGCGTGGCGGCGGCTCGGCGAAGAGGGCCAAGGCTTCAAGATCGCGATGACCATTCTCAATGCCGGTCGCATCGGCATCGCGGCGCAGGCGCTCGGCATTGCGCAAGGCGCTTACGAGGCGGCGCTGGAGTATACCAAGGTGCGCGAGCAGTTCGGCAAGCCGATCCACGAGTTTCAGGCTGTCGGCTTTACGCTGGCCGATATGACCACGCGCATCAAGGCGGCCCGCTTGCTGACCTACGAAGCGGCTTGGCGCAAGGATAACGGGCTCGATTTCATCAAAGACGCTTCAATGGCCAAACTCTTCGCCTCGGAGACGGCGATGTGGGTGGCGACCAAAGCGGTGCAATTGCACGGCTCCAACGGCTACTCGAAAGAGTACCCGGTCGAGCGCTTCTTCCGCGACGCCAAGATTACCGAAATCTACGAAGGCACCAGCGAGATTCAACGCCTTGTGATCAGCCGCGAGATTGTGCGCTGATCGTCTTGTAATCACCGACTAGCAAACGCAACGGCGCGAAACGTAGGTGAGTTCTCAGCAGAACGAGCTTACGGTTTCGCGCTGTTGCGTTGTCTCACACAAAGCTATGCGTCTGATCCTGATCCGGCACGGCGAGACGCCGTGGAATCGAACGTTGCAGTATCAAGGCCATGCGCTCGTGCCGCTCAATGAGCGCGGGCGCGAGCAGGCCCGGCGGGCGGCCTTCCGGCTGGCCCGCAGCGGAGCGGTTGCGATCTATAGCAGCGATTTGCCCCGCGCATGGGAGACGGCAGAAATTATCGGCGAACATTTAGCGTTGCGTCCCATCGCTATGCCCGATTGGCGTGAGATCGATGTTGGTTTGTGGGAAGGACTGACCCCTGATGAACTGTACCAGCGCTTCCCCGACCACATGCGCGAGTACGAGCGCGACCCGGCGGGCACCGTGCGGCTCGGCGGCGAGAGCTATGCCCAATTGCAAACGCGAGTAGTACGCGCCTTTCGCCAGATCGAGGCTGCCCATCAATCCGGTGAGACCATCATCGTCGTGTCGCACGGCGGCTCGATCCGGGCGTTGTTTTGCCATATCATCGGGATTGATCTAGCGAATTTCGGCAAACTGTGGCTCGACAATGGCTCGTTGAGCGAAGTCGTCCGCGGGCGAAGTGGCTGGCGGCTGTTGCGGATGAATGATGCCGCCCACCTTGAAGATCTAGTGGCGGAGGGCGGCGAGTAAGGCGAGTAGATCATGAGCGGACGAACCACTTCTCCTGAACACGATCTGTTGTCGGCGAATATTCGCGCGTTGGGTGATGCGCTGGGTCGCATCATCACTGCCCAGCAAGGGCCGGAAGCGCTAGCGTTGGTTGAACAGGTGCGGCGCATGGCTAAAGAGTTGCGCAATGCACCCTATGAAACCGATCCGCAAGCGTTGCCGTGGCTGATTGCCGATCTGAGCCTGCCCCAGTTGCAGGGTCTGGTGAAGGCGTTTACCCTCTATTTTGGCTTGGTGAATTTGGCGGAAAGCGTCGAGCGCCTGCGCGCGCTGCGTGCTCGTGATTTACGCCATGCACCGGCCCCGCGCGCCGAGAGCATCGCTGACGCAATCGCGTTGCTCAAACGCCACGGCGTGCCGGCAGACGCCATCCAAGCATGGCTCGACCACGCCCTGATTATGCCAGTGCTCACGGCCCACCCCACCGAGTCGCGCCGGCGCACGATTTTGATCAAATTGCGCCGGATCTTCGATACCCTGATCGATTTGACCTTTGGGGAACGGTTGGTCTTGCCGTCCGACCGCCAAGCCGCTCTCACCCGCATCGAACGCGAGATCGTTGGGTTGTGGCAGAGCGATGATGTGCGCAATCGCCGGCCTTCAGTGCTTGATGAGGTTGAGAATGGCTTGTTCTATTTCCAAACTGTGCTCTGGGATCTGTTGCCGCAGATGTACCGCGAGACGGCTGAGGCGCTAGCTGAGGCGTACCCTGATCACCCGTGGCAGTTGCCGCCGTTCCTGCGTTTCGGCAGTTGGATGGGCGGCGACCGCGATGGCAACCCCTTCGTGACGCCAGAGGTGACGATCGAGACAGTGCGGCTGATGCGCAGCGCGATGCTGCGTTATCTGATTGGCGGCATTGATCGCCTAATCACCGATTTGAGCCAGTCGGTGCAGCAGGTGCAAGTCGATGCGGCACTCATTGACCGGATCGCCGAATACCGCGAACTGATGCCTGAAGTGGTAGCGACCCTCAACCCGCATTATCGCTGTGAGCCGTACCGGCAGTTATGTCACTTCATCCAAGCCCGTCTGCACCACACCCTCAACCACACCCTCAACCATACCCCGCGGTGGGGTGCTGATCCGCCGCCGCCGCGCTTGCCCACCGTCTACTACCATAGCCGCGAGTTGTTGGCCGATCTCGACCTGATCGATGCTAGTCTGCGCAACCACGGTGGCGCGTTGATCGCCGATGGCTTGTTGCGTGATGTGCGTGCCAATGTAGCGGTGTGCCGGTTGCATACCGCGACCCTCGATGTGCGCCAGCATGCCAGCCGCCATACCGCCGCGCTCAGCGAGATTCTGGCCGCCGCTGGCGTCGTCGCCAATTACGAAGCGCTCGATGAAGCCGAGCGCGTGGCCGTGTTGAGCGCCGAAATTCGCCGTCCGCGCCCGCTCACGCCGATTCGGCTCAGCCACTTTAGGCCGGCCACTGCTGAGACAGTGCAAACCTTTCGCGTGATGGCGGCAATGAGCGAGCAGCTCGATCCCGAAATCTTCCAGACCTACATTATCTCAACCACCAGCCAAGTGAGCGATCTGCTGGCGGTGTTGCTGTTCTGCCGCGACGCCGGCCTCTACCAACCCGGCCAGCACAGCCAGTTGAACATCGTGCCGCTGTTTGAAACCGGTGAAGACTTGCAACGCGCGCCGGTCTTACTCGATGAACTCTTGCAACTGCCGGTCTACCGCGAGCATCTGGCCCTACGCGACAATCTGCAAGAGGTGATGCTCGGCTATTCCGACAGCAACAAAGAGGGTGGTTTTGTCGCCGCCAATTGGGCGCTCTACCAGGCGCAAGTGGAGTTGACCACCGTCACCGAACGCCACGGCGCGCGCTTGCGCCTCTTCCACGGACGTGGCGGCGCGGTGGGGCGCGGCGGCGGCCCGGCTGGTCAAGCGATACTGGCCCAGCCCCCCGGCACCCTTCACGGCCAGATCAAAGTGACCGATCAGGGTGAAATGATCTCAGATCGCTACCTCGACCCGCGCACGGCCCACCGCCACCTCGAACAAGTGGTGAATGCCGTGCTCCGGGCTGGGTTCCCCGGCATGGCCCGCCAACCCGCACCCGAATGGCTGGCCGCGATGGAACAGATGGCGAGCACTGCCCGCACCATCTATCGCCGGCTGGTCTACGAAGACCCCGACTTCTTAACCTATTTCCGCAGCGCGACGCCGGTAGCCGAATTTAACCGACTGCGCATCGGCTCGCGCCCGGTCTCGCGCCGCCAGAGCGACCGCATCGAAGACTTACGCGCCATCCCGTGGGTCTTTAGCTGGATGCAGAGTCGCCATACGATTCCGGGTTGGTTTGGCTTGGGCAGCGCACTCGCCCAGTTTGCCGAAGCCGATCCCAACCACCTCCATCTGCTGCGTGCGATGTACCGGCACTGGCCGTTCTTTACCACCCTGCTCGATAATGCCCAGATGATCATGCTCAAGGCCGATATGGGTATTGCCCGTCGCTACGCCGAGTTAGTCCACGATCAGGCGATCGCCGAACGCATCTTCCAGCAGATCGAGGCCGAATTCCACCGTACCGGGCGCATGATCTGCCAGATCACCGAATACAACGATCTGCTCGACAACCAGCCGATACTGCAACGCGCCATTCGCCAACGCAACCCATACATCGATCCGCTGAGTTATGTGCAAATCGAACTGCTGCGCCGTCTGCGCGCCGCGCCACCCGAAGCGCAGGGTGAGTTGGAAACGGTGTTGCTGATGTCGATCAACGGTATCGCCGCCGGCTTGAAGAATACGGGGTGAGGACGGGAGAAGGATGCACAGTACGGTCGCCGGTCGTTGTGCGAGAGTGACACCGTCCTGTCCTTGTGAGTCCTCATGTTATTGCGAGGGGGTGCATTCCCTCATGTCATGCTTCGGTCGGGCGGCGTCCAGCGCG
>NZ_DAOUDC010000069.1:0-59818 GCF_034431535.1 Chloroflexus sp.
GGAAGGGACTTGAACCCTTACGAGCGTGGTTAGCTCACTAGGCCCTCAACCTAGCGCGTCTGCCAATTCCGCCACCTGGGCGCTCAACGCCCCGTTATTATACGAAATGACAGCCTAGTTGTCAAATCTCACTGCTCGCGCTTGGGCAAGCGAAAACCGAGCAGGCTAGGTCGTTCAACGGTGGGCATTGCCGTGAAATCGGCTTCACCGGGACGCAAGTGCGGCTTGCTTTCCAGCCATGCGTCGCGAGTGGCTTTGGCCTGTTGTAGTATCTGTTCGATGGCAGCCACATCACCGGCATTGATCTGCTCACGGACTGTAACCAGAAACCGGATCAGTTCGTCAATCCAGCGTGTGAGACCATGCGGGTTCGTGAGCAGAATATCGCGTTGCATTTGCGGATCGCCGGAGGCAAGGCGTGAGACATCGCGAAACCCGGTGGCCGCCAACGGCGCCATCTCTTTCCACGCTGGGCTAGTGCCGGTGGCCGTCACCAAGCCGACCGAGAGCAGCAACGGCAGGTGTGAAATACCGGCCACATACGCATCGTGCTCTTCGGGGTCGATATAGTACGGTTTCGCTCCCACCGCGCGCACCAGCGCCTCAACCGCTTCAATCGCCGGCGGCGCAGTATCGCCGGTCGCCGTCAGGCCGTAGATCGCCTCGCGGAAGAGATCGGGATCGGCAGCAGCCGGCCCCGCCTTCTCACGTCCGGCCATGGGGTGCCCGCCCACAAAACTCACCGTGCGCGGAAGCAGTTCGGCGGCCCACTGGCAAACCTGCGCTTTGGTGCTAGCCACGTCCGTCACCACGACCCCAGCAGGCAAGAGCGCAGCCAATTCGCGAAATACCTCTCGCATCGCGCGCACCGGCGTCGCCACCACCACCATCTGCGCCTCACGCACCGCTTCGGCTAGCGTGCGCGCTTCGCGATCGATCGCCAACCTTCCCCGCGCCTCGCGGATCACGCGCGGCTCGCGGTCGAACCCGATCACCTCGACCACACCGAGCGGCGACTCTTTGGGGTCGGCGTTGCGCAGCGCCATGCCGAGCGACGCGCCGATCAAGCCGAGACCAATGATAGCAATCCGGATCATGGGTTTCCTCTTCTCCTAACCCGCCGGTTCGACGCCGATCAACGACAACAAGATAATCTCAACCAACACAACTATCACCGCCAACGCAATCAGCTTAATCGGATCGAGCGTGCGGAGCGCGGCTAAAGCCAGTGCTGCCGCAACCAAGATGCCAGCCTCATACGACTCGCGCCGCACCCGCCGGTTGTCGCGCGCCCATGCCTTGAGCGCTAGCCAGCGCCGGCTCAGCACC
Organism: Chloroflexus sp.; assembly: GCF_034431535.1. Taxonomy (GTDB): domain Bacteria; phylum Chloroflexota; class Chloroflexia; order Chloroflexales; family Chloroflexaceae; genus Chloroflexus. The sequence continues at coordinate 1,330 of NZ_DAOUDC010000069.1, forward strand.
GCGATCACCGGACGCACGAGCGCGGCCACGCTGAGAAAGACGGCAAACAGCATCAGCGCATAGACCGGCGTATCCGGCGGGTCGAGCAGGGTGCCGGTTGGGGCCGGTACGATCGCGATGGCGGTGAACAACAACCAGACTCCTAGCGTCCCTTCCACCGTGAGGCCGGCCAGACCTAGCCACTTTTCCAGTGGCCAGAAGGTCAGGATGCCGGTAATAAGCGCCAGAGCGTGGAAGATGAGATTGATCGGCGACAACAAGTTCGGCCCGTGCGTCAGATCGACGCCGATGACCAGCCCAATCACAAGCGCCCAACTCAATCCTGCCAACAGACCGAGCGCCGGCAACCAGCGCTTGAGCGGCTCAACCAGCTCCTGTTCAGCCATCGCGCTGCTCCGGCCATGCCACGCGGGCAAGGCGCTGGCGCAGCAGATGATCGGCCAGCACCAGCGCCAACATTGCTTCGGCCACCGGCACCAACCGCGGCAACACGGTCGGGTCGTGGCGGCCATGCACTTCGATCATCAACGGATTGCCGTCGCGATCCACCGTCTGTTGCGGGCGGGCAATGCTGGCCGGCGGTTTGGCTGCTAATCGCACCACTATCTCCTCACCGGTTGAGATACCGCCGAGAATACCACCGTGATGGTTAGAGGCCGTACCGATTGAACCATCATCGCGCCGGATGAATGGATCGTTGTTCTGCGAACCACGCAGCATTGCCACCCCAAACCCTTCACCAATCTCAACCCCTTTGATCGCCGGAATCGAGAACATGGCCTTGCCAATATCAGCTTGTAGCTTATCAAACACCGGCTCACCGAGGCCGGGAGGCACCCCTCGCGCCCGCACTTCAACGATCCCACCCAGCGAGTCGAGTTCGCGGCGCGCCTGATCGACACGTTCAACCATCAACGCTGCTACTCGCGCATCAGGGCACCGCATGATGTTGCGTTCGATCTCTGCTTCGTCAAAGACCTCGGCGCGCAAATCGGCCAATTGGAGGGTATACCCCACAATCGTTACCCCCACCGTCGCCAACAGCTTACGCGCAATGGCACCGCCGGCCACCCGCCCAATCGTCTCGCGGGCCGACGAACGCCCACCACCACGCCAATCGCGAAAGCCGTATTTTACGTCCCATGTGTAATCGGCGTGGCCGGGCCGGTAGGCGTCTTTGATAGTTTCATAGTGGTGAGATTTAGCATCGGTATTGTAAACAACCATCGTTATCGGCGTACCGGTGGTGCGACCCTCAAACACACCGGAGAGTATCTGTACCTCATCAGCTTCGCGCCGTTGCGAACTAACCCGGCTTTGACCAACCCGCCGCCGGTCGAGTTCGCGTTGAATATCAGCCACATCGAGCGGCAAACCGGCTGGGCAACCGTCAACAGTGCAACCAACCGCCGGGCCGTGCGACTCGCCCCATGTCGTTAACCGAAACACATGACCAAAACTATTTCCGGGCATCTGTCGACTCCGCCACATACACCGCAACGCCTTTGCGTTGCCTTACGCCCGGCGCATGATCTCTTTGCCCCACGCGCCGGCTTTCCACTCCGTCCACACCCGATCGTACACCGCTTTAACCTCGCCGGCAATCCGGTTCCACGTATAGTATGCGCGAGCTAGCGCCGCCCCCCGCGCGGCGCGCAGGCGCGACTCGGCGGGAGCGTGCAGGCTAGCTAACAGCGCATTGGCAAGCGCTACCGCATCGCCAGCCGGTACCACCAACCCATTCAGCTCGTGTTGTACCACCTCGGCCAAGCCACCGGCGTCTGAAACGATTACCGGGCAACCGGCGGCAAACGCCTCGAGCGCCACGATCCCAAACGGCTCGTAGAGCGAGGGAAAGACGGCGACATCACCGACGGCGTACAAGCGATTGCGATCTTCATCGCTAATAAAGCCGAGAAACTCAACTGGGACCCCCAATTCGGCGGCGCGTAGCCTCAGTTCATCGAACGCCCTGCCAGCGCCGGCAATCACCAGCCGGGCCGGCAGTTCCGCCACCACCCGCGGCCACGCTTCGAGCAGAATATGGACGCCCTTTTCATACACCAGCCGCCCGACAAAGATCACCAGCGCCTCATTATCGGCGACAAAGCGGCGCCGAAACGCCACCCAGTCAGCCGGCGTGGCGAAGGGTTGCGGCGGGATGTGGACGCCATTCGAGATAACATCGATCTTATCAGGAGGAGTTGCGAAGTACTCGCGGATTTGGCGGGCCATAAAGTGCGAACAGACAATCACCCGCCACGCTTCATACGTGAGCCGCCACTCGAGATCGTTAATCTGCTGTGATCGATGGCCATTGAGATCACCCCGGCCCCGCCCCCGCTCAGTCGCGTGAATGGTCGCAATTAACGGCACCCGCCAATGGTGTTTGAGCGCAATGCCTACTTCAGCCGTTAACCAATCGTGGACGTGAATGAGATCGGGTCTGCCGCCGGGAAAGAGCGCATGTGCGGCGTGTTCAAGGTAACGGCCGGCGTGACGGACAAAGCTAGGGAAATCATCGGTATCGAACGACGGGATCTCCACCCGGCAGATCGTGAGGTTATGCTGGCGCTCGAACGTCTCACCGCCACGTAATTGCGGGGTAATGACGGTGACGGTTACTTCGTGGTCGATGAGCGCCGGCGCGAGATCGGCGACATGCCGGCCCAGACCGCCCACAATATGAGGAGGGTATTCCCACGAAATCTGAAGTATGTGCATGGTCAAAATTATAGCATAGCCGAGGCGTAACCGGCAGCGCCTTACACCAGCGACTGCACGCGCGCAACGATGAATTTCAAATAGCGCCCTTCGGGAAAACCAGCCGGCACCGGATGATCCAGCGGCTGGCCGGCCTCGTGAATAATTTGCAGGCGGCGGTGCGCTTGCGCTGCCGCTTCGCCGAGCAAGGAGCGGAACTGTTCGGGGCCGATCTGGGCCGTGCAACTGGCACTCACCAGCATACCACCGGGGGTTACGCAGCGCATCCCAAGTGCATTGAGGCGCACATACGCCCGCAACGCCACGTGCTGGCTGGCCCGCGCGCGGGCAAAACTTGGCGGATCGAGTATCACCATGTCAAAGGTACGCCCGTCCTTGGCATACCGATCGAGCAACGCAAAACAATCTTCCGTCTCGAACCGGTGGCGTTCCGCTGGCAGCCGGTTGAGCGCGATATTGGCAGCGGTCGCTTCGGCCAACCCACGTCCCACATCGCAACTCACCACCTCAGCCGCATCACCCCGCAGCGCATACAGCGAAAACCCGCCGGTGTAGGCAAAGCAGTTGAGCACACTGGCGCTGGCTACGAATCCCTCGACGGTGCGTCGGTTATCGCGCTGATCGAGAAAGAGCCCGGTCTTTTGGCCATAGAGCATATCAACCTGAAAGAAGAGACCATGCTCTTGCACCACCAAATCGCGCGGCGGCAATTCGCCCCACAACAACCCCGGCTGCGCTTCGCTCGCATTGTCGTCGTGAAGGCGGGGACGCTGCACCACCCCACGCAATTCGGGATCGACAGCGCGCAGGGCCGCAGCAATGGCTGGCACCAAGGTCTGCACACTTTCGGCATAGGTCTGGATAACGGCGTAATCGCCGTAGCGATCGACCACGATCCCGGGCAAGCCATCGCCCTCGCCGTAAATCCAACGGTAGGCTGTCGTCTGCCCGCTATCGCGGAGCGGCGCGCGCAATTCCCACGCCTCCCAAACCCGTTCGCGGAACCACGCCTGATCGGGCAGGCCATTCCGGCTAAAGATCCGCAACCCGATCGGGCTCTGTTCATCGTACAGACCATAGACAGTCAACCCGCCGCAACGGGCGCGCACCCATTGCCCGGAGCGCAACCGTTCCGTCCCGATCAGATGGTTGCGGTAGACCCACGGATGGCCTTGTTGCAGCCGGGTGCGAATAGCGGGATCAATCGTGATGTCGGCAAGTGATGGCATAAAGAACCAGTAAATACCAAAGCGCTTGTATACGAGGCGGGAAGGGCGAACGTTTGGTTCGCTCCCCGCTTGTCATTGCGAGCCGCCCCGGCGGTGCAGCAATCTCCCCCGAGCACGGGAGCGACCCGCTCAGCCATGCTTCCCGCTGCAGCAGGAGATTGCTTCGGGCGCTACGCGCCCGCGCAATGACAGGAGGGTACGACACGCGCAATGACAACATGCCACCGCTTTTCAAGCGCTAAACTGTCGCGCCGCTCGGCACGCAGCCATCGGCAGGGAAGGCAGCCGGCTGCGTGCGCGGACGGATCGCCACATTACGCCCAATCCGCACACCGGCGGGGATGTGCGCTTTCAGGCCAACAATCGTCAGCCCAGTATTGAGCCGCTCTGGCGCTTCGGCGTTGGGCGTGTTGTCATCGCCATCGCCAACCCGCGCCCCCGCGTCGATCCGCACCCCTTCATCGACGATACACCGGTCGAGAACGGCGCCTGCCTCAATCACCGCATCGCCGAGTACCACCGAATCGCGTACCACGGCACCCGGCGCCACCACCACACCCGGCGACAACACCGACCCGATCACGGTGCCATACACCCGGCAGCCATCGCTCAGCAAGCTGTTCTCAACCCGCACCTGTTCGCCGATCTCAGCCCCTGGCCGGTCAGAGCTCACGGTATGGATAACCCACTCCGGATCGTACAGATCGAGCGCAGGCGTTTCGGCCAACAGAGCCAGATTGGCCTCGTAATAGGCTTGCACCGTGCCGACATCGGCCCAGTAGCCTTGGAAATTGTAGGCAAAGGTGCGAGCGCTCGTGACAATCTTGGGCAGCAGATGGCGGCCAAAATCGACCGCATCGGTCGAGCGAAGCAAGTCAATCAAATATTGCTTGCGAAAGACGTAAATCCCCATCGAGGCCAAATTCGAGTCGGCCCGGCGCGGTTTTTCGACAAACCGATCGATCCGGCCATCGCTACCAACCGAGACGATCCCATAGCGATGAGCGTCGTGCGGGCTCACGCTGCGCACCGCCATGGTCAGATCGGCCGCGCGCTCTTCGTGCCATTCGAGCAAGGGGCGATAATCCATTTTATAAATGTGATCACCGGCCAACAACAGCACGGCATCAACCGGCTGATCTTCAACCACATCGAGATTGTAGCGCACCGCATCGGCTGTACCGCGCTGCCAGCCGCCACCGTCGGGCGTCGGCGAGGGATGGAGCAAGCGCAAACCACCCTGCGCGCGGTCGAGATCCCACGGTCGGCCAACACCAAGGTGCGCGTGCAGCGAGCGTGGGCGATACTGGGTGAGCACCGCCACATTGTACAACCCCGAATTGACACAATTCGAGAGCGCGAAATCGATAATCCGGTACTTCCCGCCAAACGGCACCGCCGCCTCGGTGCGTTCCGCGGTCAGCACACTCAACGCCGGTGAGTCACCGCCAGCCAATATCATCACCAACGTACGCAACATACCAACTCCCCTGTATGGGCATAGCGTGCGCTGCCCGCACATCAAATCGTCTCGCCGGAAGGCACATCACCGGCCGGAAAATCCTCGGCGTCGCGGTCAGCATTGATCACCACATTGCGCCCGATCGTAATGCCGGCCGGAATGTGGGCCGCTTTGCCGACCACCGTAATCCCCGTATTAATCTTATCGGGCTGCTTGCGGTTTGGCACGGTCAGATCATCGCCAAAACCGAGGCGGGCACCAGCGCCGACCACCACTTTCTTATCAACAATCACCCGATCAAGCACCGCACCGGGGCCAATCCACGTATCGTTCATCACCACGCTATCACGCACAATCGCCCCCGGCGAGACATACACTCCCGGCGACAGCACCGAATGCACCACTGTGCCACGAATGGTGCAGCCGTTGCAGATGATCGACTGCGTCACCCGCGCCTGCGGCCCGATCTTGGCCGGCGGGCGCTCTTCGCTGCGCGTGCGGATCAGCCAATTCGGGTCGAACAGATCGAATTCGAGCGAGGGGTCGAGCAGTTGCATGCTCGTTTCCCAATACGATTGGATGGTGCCGACATCAACCCAATAGCCCTTGAACCGGTGGGCAAAGACGCGATCTTCGGCAACCATCGCCGGAATGACATCTTTGCCGAAATCGATCCGCGGCTTCTCCGGACCGCCTTCCGACAGCCGCCGGATCAAGATATCGGCGTTGAAGACGTAGATCCCCATCGAAGCCAGATTGCCCTTATCGCGCGCCTTCGGCTTCTCGGTGAACTCGATGACCCGATCGTTTTCATCGGTGGTCATAATCCCGAACCGATCGGTCTCTTCGATCGGCACCTCCATCACCGCCACTGTCAGATCAGCGCGCTTGCGCAGATGGGTGTCGATGATGTCGTTGTAGTTCATCTTGTAGATATGATCACCGGAAAGGATCAGCACCAGATCGGCGCGGCGTTCTTGGATGTAATTCAGATTTTGGTAGATCGCATCAGCCGTGCCCCGGTACCACGACTCATCGCGCCGGCCTTGGTAGGGTTGCAGCAATCGCACCCCGCCCCGCGCCCGGTCAAGATCCCACGGCTTGCCAATCCCGATATGTTCATTGAGCGAATGGGGCCGGTATTGCGTCAATACTGCCACATCAAAAATACCGGAATTGACGCAATTCGAGAGGGTAAAATCAATAATGCGGAACTTACCGGCGAAGGGCACTGATGGTTTTGCGCGCTTTTCAGAGAGCACACTGAGGCGCGTGCCTTCGCCACCTGCCATAATCATCGCTACAATGCGCATACGCCTCCCGTAACATTGCTAAGATCCGGCTGCGCTATGGATTGTAAACCCAAGCGGGCAATCGCGCAACGCGCGCTGATTGCTAGCGATAGGTTGTGAATTGCCGCCTAACAATTCGTGAACATGCTCTAGACGGCTACCAGCGGTTTGCTATCATACAATTAACGATCTCGTGGATGCAGGAGTCTGGCATGGCGGTCTGTCCTTCCCCCACCCAACCGCAATCGACCGGATGGAAACGTTGGGTATTGATCGGCGTGGCGATCATCGTGCTCACCATCGCGCTCTGTTGCGGACTGTTTGTCTTCGGCGGCTGGCGCCTCTTCACCGGGGTGATGGAGGAAACACAGGCGATCGAGCAGGTGATCACGCAGTTGATGGATGCCGGCAGGCGCAACGATATCGATGCGGCGCTCGCCCTTTTCGCCGACTCCGCGCAGAGCGTCGTTTCACGCAATGATTTGGAACGGCAGTTTGCCAACCGCCAACTGTTCCGCGAGGTGAGCAGCGTTTCGCTCAATAGTTTCAATATCAATACCGACTTAGAAGGCACAACCGCCGAAATTGCCGGCCAGTTGAACTACGCTGATGGTTCGACCCAAGCATTTTCGGCCCGCTTGCAACAAGAGAACGACCAATGGCGATTGATCCGGATCAATTTTCGCTAAGACTAGCGGCATAAGGAGGCGCGCCATGTTTCGTACCATTCTCGTTCCGCTTGACGGCTCGCCGGTTGGCGAACAGGCCTTGGCCGCCGCTACCCGACTGGCGCGCGCGGTGCAGGCAACCGTGCATCTAGTGCATGTCCATTACCCCAATTCCCTGACGCCCATCGTGATCGAGACGTTGCCGATCATTGATGCCGAATTGCAATCGCTGGCCACCCAGCACGAGCAGTTCTATCTCGAACAGATTGCCGCCGCACCGGTGATGCAGGGCATTCATACGGTAACGAGCCTGCTCGAAGGCGAGATCGCCGAGACCTTAGCCGCGCATGCCCAAGCGATTCAGGCGAACCTGATCGTGATGACGACCCATGGCTGGAGCGGGTTTGAACATTTTTGGCTCGGCAGCGTCGCCGAATCACTCCTACGGATGACGCATACGCCGCTCTGGTTGATGCGACCGGGTGAGCCGGCGCAACGGGCAGCCCAACCGCTACGCCGCATTCTTGTGACGCTCGATGGATCTGCGCTCTCTGAGCAGGTGTTGCCATATGCCCAAGCGCTAGCATCGCTCGATGGCGCACGGCTGATCCTAGCGCGGGTGATGGCACGTCGCCGGCGCAGTGACGAACCGAGTGAAGCCGAGCAGAAACCGCAGATCGAGGCATATCTGCAAGAGGTCGCCAACCAGCTTGAAGCGCAAGGCGTTCCTGCCGATATTGCGGTTGGCGCTGCCGAACAACCGGCGCGCGCATTGCTCACCCTCAGCCGTGAGTTGCAGGTCGATGCGATTGCGTTGGCGACCCGCGGGCAAGGTGGTTGGCAACGTATCATGGTCGGCAGCACCGCCGACAAGGTAATCCGCGCCAGCCCGATCCCTGTGTTGGCCGTGCGCCCGTAAGCGCATGCCGCGACGTGTCCGGAGGGGCGGTAGGGGCGCATAGGCTGTATGCCCCCTATCATCCGGCACGCAGGTGGATTACCGGATCACCCACCCGCATCTCGCCTTCGCTGATCACCCGCGCATAGAGCCGGCTCCAGCCGGGGTAGAGGCGTTGGCTGATCCGGCTGAACCAGCCGCGTTGAAACGAACCAGCGATCGTGTTGCATGGCGTGGTGTAGTCGGTAATTTCGAGTTCAACCCATGAACCGATAAGTAAGCGGTCGCCGATCGCCAGTTGATCCCAATCGAGACCGCTAATGGTCAGATTTTCGCCGGTTGTGCCCGGCGCGATGGGGTGGCCTTCAGCTTGCAGCGCCGCAATCCGCTCGGCGGAATAGAGCGAGACGGCGCGCCGCGGTCCGCCATGGTGCTCGTGGTCGCGCTGGCGATCGCCGCGCACACCATCGATCGTGATTTCGGCGGCAGGCACCGGATACTTGGGAACGCCCCCGTTGGGATTGACGTTGATCTGAACGACTCGACCCTGCGCATTTGCTGAAGTCATGGAATTCACCTCTTCTCAAACAGATGGCCATCGGCTATCATACCAGATTACCAACGCTGTTCCACACCAACCGTTTGCCGTCTAAGGAAACATCTTTATGGAACCCTCACCACCCCGTAAACCAACCCCGCCAACCGCCACCGCTTTCACCGAGCCAACGGCAGCCGGCCAATTGGAACTCCGTGAAGCCGATCCGGCCACGTCTCAACCGCGTTGGTGGGCAGTAGCCCAACGAACTGTCTTTGCCCTCATTGGATTGTTGGTCTTTGTGCTGGCGCTCGAATTGCTCAAGCGCGGCGCTGCCGGCTACGGGAGAACGCTGATCGCGTGGCTTGATATCTCGTCAGCAGCCAACGCACTCGGCTTTGGCTGGTTGCTCGCCTATATCTTTCTCAGCGGTTCGCCAGTTGCCGCCGTCGCGGTCGCGTTTTTTGCTTCAGGCACGATCGACGGCTTGCAAACCTTTACCATGATCACCGGTTCGCGGCTGGGGGCTTCGTTCATTGTGCTCTTTGTCGGCTTTCTATACTATCTACGCGGCCACCGGCGCGCCGCCAGCGTCTCGATTGGCGTGCTGGCGTTGCTGACCACGGCAGCCATCTATCTCCCAGCGCTGGCCTTGGGGTATTGGCTGCTCAGTTCGCAATGGGTAGGAATCATTTCGGCCAGTGCCAATAGCCCGCTCAGCTCGGTGATCGATCTAGCCGTTGACCCGATTGTGGCCATCTTGGTCAGCATCTTGCCGGAATGGTCGTTGCTGATCGTAGGTGCGCTAGCGCTGCTCGGCGCCTTTAGCCTGCTCGACCGCGCTATTCCCGACATTCCCGGCGGGCAGACAGTCTTTAGCAGAGCCGGCCAATTGCTCTACCGGCCATGGGCGATGTTTCTGCTCGGCGCGGCCATTACCTCGTTCACCCTCTCGGTATCGGTGTCGCTGTCGATGCTGGTGCCGCTCACGGTGCGCGGCATTATCAGGCGCGAGAATGCGTTGCCCTACATTATGGGGGCAAATATCACCACCTTTATTGATACGCTAGTCGCCGCACTCATTGTCGGCGGCGCCGCCGCATTCACGATTGTGCTGGTCGAAATGCTCTGCGTTACCTTCTTTTCCCTGCTGGTCTTGCTCGTGTTTTATCGCCCGTTCGCGCGCGCGTTGCTCGGCTTGCAAGAATGGATTGTCAGCTCCACGCCGCGCCTGATCGGTTTTTTAGGAGTCATGCTGATCGTGCCGCTCTTGCTGTTGTTTGTGAGATAGGGAAGCAGGGAATCGCCAAGAGTCGCGCTCCTGCCTTCCCACGATAGAGAATGCCTATGCACCTTGCGCTCTACGCCGGAACCAGCTTGCAGCGCGCCGAGCTGCTCAGCTTTGCCGCACCGCTCATCACCGCATTAGCTGAACGCTTAACCCTCATCGCGCCGGTGAGCGAAGCAACGACGATCGATGACACTATCGCGCAGATCCAACCCGCACCAGCGATCCAGTTGCGCCGTTGGTGTCAGGGTGACAACTTCGCCGCTGCTATTCTCACAGCCATTGCCCGCGAGCGACCTGATCTGTTGCTCGTGCCGGCTTTCGCCGCCCACACCACCCCCATGAGCTGGCGCCGGCGGCAACTCGAGTTCAGCCTGCTCGGTTCGCTCCCCATCCCGTTTTTGCGCGTGTATGGCCGGGTCACACCCATTCGCCGGATCGTGGCCGCCAGCGCCGGCGGCGAGCAGTCGCTGCGCTGCGTGCCGCTGGTCAGCCAATTGGCGCGCGCGTGCCAAGCCGAGGTGACGGTGCTGCACGTGACGTCGCAGGAAGTAATCTATTTCGATGGGTTCACCGAAATGCCGCCCCGTGACGAAACCACGGCAGTCACCTTACAGCGCTTGGTGGCCGCCATCAACGACCAAAGGGTGACTGCGCGCTTAGAGGTAGTGTATGGTCTGGTTGAAGAGACCATACTGGCCGCATGCCACCAATACGACCTGCTAGTGATCGGCAGCCATCAGGCCGCCATCGCGCCAACCACGCCGGCAGGAAGCTGGTTGGGCCTGCTCCAGCGTCTGTCGCTGCAAGACGTCACCCGCGATTTGCTCGATCGCAGCCCGATTCCGGTGCTCGTGATATAACCCATCAGATCAACAACGATGCGTTGCCCAATGCTTCATCCCCTGCCCGGCGCGAGGACGAGAATCTCGGCGGGTAGGGTTAGAAAAGGGTCATAAAAACAGCAACGGTATTTCCTAGCCTACTAAGAGGTTATATCAACCTAACAACCATCGTTGTGGTTTCTCAATGAGCAATTGCACCCCATACGTTTTTAGCGTCACCCATCTGTGACTCAGCGATGGTATAATAAGGCAACCATTTGTCTCCCTCGCATACAATGCGTACACTCGCAGAGGAGGATCGCTGTGGGCTACGAAGCCGTCTATCACCGATCGATCGAAGACCCCGAAGGATATTGGGCCGAATTCGCCGCTGAATTGCACTGGTATAAGCCATGGGATAAGGTGCTCGACAACAGCAACGCTCCCTTTACGCGCTGGTTTGTCGGCGGCGAAACGAATCTCTGCTACAACGCGGTGGATCGCCACGCCTTCGGCGGCAAACGCGGGCAAGCCGCCATCATCTGGGAAAGCGCCGAGACTGGGCAATCGCGCACCCTCACCTACTTCGAGCTGTACCGCGAAGTCAACCGGCTGGCCGGCCTATTCCTCAACCTCGGCGTGCGCAAAGGCGATCGGGTGATCATCTACATGCCAATGGTGCCCGAAGCGATCTTTGCGATGCTTGCCTGCGCACGCATTGGCGCCATCCACTCGGTAGTTTTCGGCGGCTTCTCGGTCACATCGCTCGCTTCGCGCATCGACGACGCCGAACCAATGTTGATCGTCACCGCCGATGCCGGGATGCGCAAGGGCCAGCCGGTGCCGCTGAAAGAGGTGGTCGATAAGGCGCTCGACGAAGCGAATGTCGATAGCGTGCGCGATGTGCTCGTCCTTAACCGCGGGATCGTTCCGGTCGAGTTGAAGAAGGGACGCGATCTCGATTGGTACGAGCAACTCGCCAAGCGCGGCGAACGGTACGTTGAGCCGGCCCGCCTGGCCAGCACCGATCCTTCGTACATCCTGTACACCTCTGGCACCACCGGCAAGCCCAAGGGTGTGATGCGCGATACCGGCGGCTATATGGTGGCGCTCTACGCCAGTATGAGCACCATCTACAACTGCGGCGACGGCGATGTCTTCTGGAGCACAAGCGACATCGGCTGGGTGGTCGGCCACTCCTACATCGTCTACGCGCCGTTGCTCAAAGGCGTGCCCACCCTGGTCTACGAAGGCCGTCCCGATCACCCCGATCCCGGTATCTGGTGGCGGGTAATCGAGAAATACGGCGTCACCCATGTCTTCACCGCGCCGACGGCGCTGCGCGCGCTGCGCAAGTTCCCCGAGCAGTGGATGCGTGATGCTGATATTAGCTCGCTGAAGATCCTCTTCGCCGCCGGCGAACCGCTCGATGCGCCGACCTACGAGTGGGCAACGCAGGCCCTCGGTGTACCGGTCATCGACCACTACTGGCAGACCGAAAGCGGCTGGCCGATGGTGACCAACCCGGTCGGCGTCGAGCTGCTGCCGGTTAAACCGGGCTCGCCGACTAAGCCGGCCTTCGGCCATCGCCTCGAAGTGGTTGACGCTGACGGCAACCGGGTGCCACCCGGCGAGAAGGGGTTCCTCGTCGAACACGGCCCGTTGCCCCCGGGCACCCTGCTCACGCTGTGGAACGACGATGAGCGGTTTGTGAAGGGCTATTGGGGCTATTTCAAAGACAAACTGCTCTATATGACCGGCGACTACGCCATCGAAGACGAGGACGGCTACCTGTTCATGCTGGGCCGCGCCGATGAGGTGCTCAACGTGAGCGGCCACCGTCTCGGCACCCGCGAGATCGAAGAGGTGGTCTCGGCCCACCCAGCCGTGGCTGAAGCCAGCGTGATCGGCGTGCGCGATGAGCTGAAGGGCGAAGATGTGCTAGTGGTCGCGGTGCTCAAGCAGCACATCACACCGCAAATGCAAGATGATATCACCAACGAGATCCGGCAATTGGTGCGCGAGCGGATCGGCCCGATCGCGACGCCGAAAGCCGTCCACTTCGTCAGTATGCTGCCCAAGACGCGATCGGGCAAGATTATGCGTCGCGTCATCCGGGCCGTGTACCAAGGCGACAATATCGGCGACCTGAGCACGATCGAAGACGATGCTACCGTCGATATGGTGCGCGAGGCGATCGAAATGCTGCGCGGCGATCTCTAGTCGCTCCGGCGCGCCACCCAGCATCGCATTGTGTGGCGCGCCTACACTATGGTTGTGCAAAACTTTACCGGATCTTTAATCTCTGCTCACAATTGTTCGCTATCGTGAAAATATCCACATAGCATCGGTTTGACATGCCGGCGCGGCCACGCCTATAATCGTTGTATCCGCTGTGATAACGCATTGCCGCGCAGACACGCAACAAGGAGGTTCGACTCATGACCGAGACCCACGATGTGGCGCTGCCCGACACCAGCGATATGTATTATCCCGATCCGGCGCTGGTTGAACAATCGAACGTGATGGCCTATGCCCGCAGCAAGGGCTTCAGCTCTTACGACGCGCTGTACCAGTGGACGATCGCGAACCGCGAGGAGTTCTGGGCCGATATGGCCAACCAACTGGAGTGGTTCCAGCCGTGGGAGAAGGTGCTTGACGACAGCAACAAGCCCTTCTACAAGTGGTTTGTTGGTGCCAAGACCAATATTGTTCACAACGCGATCGACCGTCACCTCAAGACATGGCGCAAGAATAAGCTGGCGCTGATTTGGGAAGGCGAGGATGGCAGCCAGCGTACCTATTCCTATTACCAGCTTAACTATGAAGTGTCGCGGATTGCCAACGTGCTGAAGAGCATGGGGGTGAAGAAGGGCGATATTGTCACCATTTATATGCCCCGCATCCCTGAGCTGATGTTTAGCATGCTGGCCTGCGCCAAGATCGGCGCGGCCCACAGCGTGGTCTACGGCGGCTTCTCGGAAGCGGCCCTCGCTGACCGCCTGGCCGACGCCAAGAGCAAGGTGCTGATCACCGCCGACGGCGGCTATATGCGCGGCAAGGTGGTCGAGCTGAAGAAGATCGTTAACGAGGCACTGTCCCGCACTCCCACCGTGCAGACCTGTCTCGTCTTCCGCCACACCAACCACGGTGCGCCGATGGAGCAGGGTCGCGACTTCTGGATGCACGATCTGCTTGGGCTGCCGATCGCCAATGGCTATTGCCCCACCGAGCAGATGGACGCCGAGGATATGCTGTTTATCCTCTACACCTCGGGCACGACCGGCAAGCCCAAAGGTGTGGTGCATACCCACGGCGGCTATATGGTCGGCACCTATACCGCGCTGAAGTACGTCTTCGACATCAAAGACGAAGATCGCTACTGGTGCGCCGCTGACCCGGGTTGGATCACCGGCCACTCGTTTATCGTCTACGCGCCGCTGATCAATGGCGCTACCTCGTTTATGTACGAGGGCGCTCCCAACTATCCCTACCCCGATCGCTGGTGGAGCATGGTTGCCAAGCACGGCATTACCATCCTCTACACTGCTCCCACCGCAATTCGCGGTCTGATGCGCTTTGGCAATCTCTGGCCCTCGCGCCACGACCTCAGCACGTTGCGCTTGCTCGGTTCGGTCGGCGAGCCGATTAACCCCGAAGCGTGGAAATGGTTCTACGAGAAGATCGGCGGGAGCCGCTGCCCAATCATGGACACGTGGTGGCAGACCGAGACCGGCCACTTTATGATCACGCCGACCCCGGCAGTGCCGCTCAAACCCGGTTCGGCCACCCGCCCGTTCCTCGGCATTGATGTTGATGTGGTGCATGAAGATGGCACCCCCTGCGCCCCCGACGAGGACGGTCTATTGGTGATTAAGAATCCGTGGCCGGGTATGATGCGCACGGTGTTGAACGATCCGCAGCGCTATGTCGAGGGCTACTGGCAGAAGGTGCCGCCGTACTATGCCGCCGGCGACAGCGCGCGCAAAGACAAAGATGGCTACATCTGGGTGATTGGCCGCCTCGACGACGTGATTAAGGTGTCGGGCTACCGACTGGGCACCGCCGAGGTCGAGAGCGCGCTGGTCAGCCACCCGGCGGTGGCCGAGGCGGCGGCGATCGGATTGCCGCACGAGGTGAAGGGCAACGCGATCCACGCCTTCGTGATCCTGCGCGCCGGCCACGAGCCGAGCCACGAGCTGGAAGAGAAGCTGCGCGCGCATGTCGGCCACGAGCTTGGCCCGATTGCCCGCCCCGACTCGATCACCTTCGCGACCTCGCTGCCCAAGACGCGGTCGGGCAAGATTATGCGCCGCGTGCTGAAGGCGCGCGCCTTGGGCCTGCCCGAAGGCGACGTGTCAACCCTCGAGGAATAAACACCGGAAACGTAACGGGGGCGGCGCATGCGCCGCCCCCGCCATCATGTGTCACGCCAACCGTTACGGCCCCGGCACCCACACCTGCCCTGTCAACCGCACCCGATACGTTACCTGCTCATTCGCTTCACCTACTTGCACCGGTTGGCCAACGTAGCTGATCGGTACGTTTGGATTAATCTGCGCATTCGCACCGTACTCGCGTTGCACCTGTTCGCGATACACTTGCCGGAACGCTTCGCGCACCGCTTGATCATCACTCCCCGCCGGGACGGTCACTTCAAGCTCATACTCGATCGTTTGCAGTTGGCCGGTCAACGGCGCTGGCTGGCTGCTGCCATCGAGGATCGGTGCAATGAACGGCTCGGCCCACGCTGGCCGAGTTGCCACCACATACGCACTCAACAAGGTAAGCGCAATCAACCCCAGCAAGAAGAGCGCCGCGATCATCTGCCCAA
Source organism: Chloroflexus sp. (assembly GCF_034431535.1). Lineage (GTDB taxonomy): Bacteria > Chloroflexota > Chloroflexia > Chloroflexales > Chloroflexaceae > Chloroflexus. The sequence goes on from NZ_DAOUDC010000069.1 coordinate 17,084, forward strand.
TCGGGCGGCGAACCGGCTGGGGGGATGCAACCGGCATTGACGGTATCGCTGGCGGCGGTGACGCCGGTCGCGTTGGTGGCGGCGCGGGCGGCGTAACCGGTCGCGTCGCTGGCGTTGGCGGCGGCGCGGCTGGTCGCGCCGGCACTGGCACTGCTGCCGGCGGGGCTACCCGCACTTGGGCCGGTTGCGGCTGCACGCGCGGAATCAACGCTGCCCGAAACTCATCTATCGTGGCGAAGCGATCCTTGGCTACTTTTTGCAATGCCTTTTCCAGCGCGGCGCTCGTGCGCTCAGAGATCTCCGGCACTAACGCACGGGCCGGCGAAAACGAAAACGGCATCTCTTTGGTTGGATCACGCCCGGTCAGCAAGTGGTGCAACGTCGCCGCTAAGGCATAAATGTCCGACTGTGGCGTCGCCAAACCCTGATACTGCTCAGGCGGGGCATACCCCGGCGTGCCGATCTGAGTGCCGCGTTCGGTGGGCTTGAACACCTTGGCAATACCGAAATCGATCAGCTTGACATCGCCGCTCGGCTCGATCATCACGTTCGAGGGCTTCATATCGCGGTAGATCAGCCCTCTGCCGTGCAGATAGCCCAGCACGTCGCAAATCTCATCGGCCCAGCGCAGTACCCGCTGCTCGTCGATGCGACCTTCGCGCTCGATGATCTGTTCGAGATCCTCGCCGCGAATGAAATCCATCGTCAGATAGTGGCGGCCCTCATCGGTGAAGTGGCTGTAGACGCGGGGAGTACGCGGGTGGCGCAACTGTTGCAATAGCTCTGCCTCGGCATTAAACCGGGCCACTGCTTCGGCTCGCTCGTTGGGATCGGCGAAGCGGTCGAGCATCTCTTTGATCGCATAGACGTTACCGTCTTGATCGATGCCCTCGTAGACCGCCCCCTGCCCGCCGCGCTTGATGATCCGGGTAATCACGTAGCGGCGATGATCGGTAGGCTGATCGTTGTTCAGCACCACATCGTGGCCGCAGTGCTGGCAAAACCGGGCCCGCCGCAGGTTGGGCTTATGGCAGATTGGGCAGAGGATTTCAGTCACCTCGGCCATATCACTCCGGGTTGTAGCAGCGGGCGAGCGGCGGGTTGCCATTGGTGCAGTGTGCCTTGCGGTACAATCTTTTGCCAATCTAACGAATCATACGCAATTGCCGGCGGCAAAGTTGCATCATGATGGTTCTATCGGACAGGCTTCGCTACCGCCAACGCACAGCCAATCTGCGCAACGTGTCCAACCGTACTTACGCTTATCGTAGCATGGATTGTTGCGCTATGCACTGCGCCCCAACCCTTGTAAAGAGAACGCGGCAGCGCAGTAACCGCATGCGATGAGCCGTGTATGCACTATCACGGTATTCATCGCCAGCGCACTCTCGTCAAGACACCTACGCCCAACTACAGAAAATTCTTCGCTCGATACCCCAACCATCCCAACGCCGCCGGATCATCGCGCCAGTTCGAGCGCACCTTGACCCACAAATCGAGAAAGACGGGCCGGCCGAGCATCCGCTCAATCGAGGCGCGGGCAGCGCTGCCGATCTTCTTCAGCATACCACCACCGGCGCCGATCAGGATGCCCTTTTGGCTCTCTTTTTCGACATTAATCGTCATGCGAATGTAGGTAGCCGTCTCCTTCTCGATCCACTCCTCCACCTCAATCGCGATCGCGTGTGGCACCTCTTGTTGCAGGTAGAAGAGCGCCTTTTCGCGCACAAACTCGGCGGCCAGTTGCTGCTCGTTTTGGTCGGTGATCTGGTCAAGCGGGTAGAGCGGCGGACCTGCCGGCAAGCGCGCGCTAATCTCGCTCAGCAACGCAGCCAACCCCAGCCGGCGGTAAGCCGAGATCGCAATTTCCATTTCCCACTCACCCAATTCGCGGTAAGCGGGCAAATAATCAGCGCCGGGCTGGCGCGGCTTCTGGTCGACTTTGTTGAGCACCAGCAGCTTATGCCCGCGCGCGCGCTGCACCTGCTGCGCAATCATGCGATCGAGTTTGCTCGGCGGCTGGCTGATGTCAACCATAAAGCAGATCACATCGGCATTGGGCAAGGTGCGTTCGGCCAATTCGACCATCAGCTTGCCCAGCCGGTGATCCGGCTCATGAATACCGGGCGTGTCAATGAAGATGATCTGTTCACCCGGACGGGTGAGGATGCCACGCACCGGCACTCGCGTGGTTTGCGGGCGCGGCGAGACAATTGCTACCTTTTCCCCCAGCAACGCATTGAGCAGCGTGCTCTTACCGACATTCGGCTTACCGACCAGCGCAACGAAGCCGGAACGCCACTGCTCAGGCGGGATGACAGCTAGCTCCGGCGGCACGGCTTCCTCGGCTGTCGCCTCATCCATAGTTGCTGGTGTCCCAAACACCACTGGCCCTTCGCCAGCCACCGGCTCATCGTCGAACGGCACCAGCAGCGGGGCCAGCCGGGCCAAGCGTTCCGGCGTGCGCCACTCGTCAGGTAACATCAGCTCGACACCGACCACCAGATCACCGGCGTCGAGATCGAGCACCACCGTTTCGTCCAGCTCTACCACCTCAGCCGGCTCTTCATCAGCCATACGGATGTAGAGGTGGCCGTATTGGCCATCGAGCCAATTGTATGGCCCATCCAGCGCCAGCTCGAGCTGGCTGAGAATCACCTCATCGTCAAGATCGATCCGACAGCCGAAGATCGCGCCCTGCGTATCGAGCAGCAGATGGGCGGGGTATTCCATCATCCCCGCCACCTGCCCCGTTTCCAGATCGAGAAAGTAGAAGTACAGCGTGCCGGCGTCGTTATCAAGCGAACAATACTTCATCGCGTCACCCTTGTGAACCGAGCGCCACTTCGCCGGTCGCCGGTTCGGGTTGGGCCGTTACCATCGGATGATCGGCGTCACATGGCGGTTCGGGCTGATCGGTCAACTTCCGGTAGATATAACTGAGCAAAATCCGGATCACAGCCGCAATCGGGATCGAGATAAACAGACCAAACGCACCGGCTAGCGCGCCGCCGGCCAAAATGGCAAAAATCACCACTCCCGGATGCAGGCGCACTAGCGGCCCCATGACATTGGGAATGATGAAATGGTCTTCGATCTGGCGCAAGACAAAATAGATGATGCCAATCAACACCGCTAGCGCCACATTCGAGAGCCCAAACGGTGTCACCGGCTGGAACAACGCCACCGTCATGGCAATCCCAGCCGCCGACCACGGCCCGATAATCGGCAAAATTTCGAGCACGCCAGAGGCGACCGCAATCACCAGTGCATACGGCACCTGCAAAATCGAGAGCGGGATGTAGAGCAGCACCGACATAATCACGATCAAAATCAATTGGCCGCGAATATAGGCACTGAACACCCGATCGATTTGAGAACCAAGCTGGCCAATCTCGCGCCGGTACGGGGCCGGAATCAGATGACGCGCCCATGCCTTCAATTGCGGCGCTTGTAAGAGCAGATAAAACGTAATAATCAAATACACCAACAGATAAATCACACTTTCGAGGGCCGAAAAGACAATCTTGGGCACATTGCCGCTCAACCAGCCGGCCACATCGCGCACCAAACTAATGACTTGCGCCTCAAGCGGAGCGAGGCTAATCACGACATCGCCAACGTTCACCAACTGATTCTGCTCAAAGAAGATCGTCAACTCACGAATAATCGCCGGCGCATTAGCAGCCAAATCACGGCTCTGCTGCACAATTCGCGGCCACAGCGCGGTAAACAGGCTATAGAGCGCAAACCCGGCCACAATATACAGCACAACAATCCAGATTGCACGCCCGATCCGGGTGCGGCGATACAACCAGCCAATCAACGGATTAAACAAATACGCGGTAATAATCGCGCCGATAAACGGCGGCAAAATATGGGTTACTTCCATCAACAACAAAATTGCCAGCGCCACTACGATGGCGCTGCTGATCCATTTGGCTTGGTACGAAAACCGGATTGGGCGCGATTCGGCATCCATGGCGATTTCCTAGACGACGCAAGCTTGCACGAACATAGCAGCACTGCCTACGACATGAAACAGGCGAACGAATCACAGCATCGGTGATTCGTCGCCCTTCATTATAACGGTAACGGCGAACGACGCCTAGCGGTTCGGATGGCTATCGGGCGCGCGGCGAAGCGGCACATCGGCCTTGAGCAGATCGTGGGCTTCGCCCCGGCTGAGCGTCACCTCGATCTGTTCGGCATCGATCGCCGGCAAATAGCGCTTCAACACTTCCGCCAGATCGGCTTTCATCTGCGCCATCATTTCAGGCGTTAATTTATAGCGGTCGTCGATCAGCACCGTCAACAGCCGTTGCTTGGCCAGTTCGGCGCTCGAGTCACGTTTTCGACCGAAAAGGCCGTTCAGAAACGACACAGGCTCTCCTTTCCGCTATGTCCGCCGCCGCCCGAACAAGCCGAGCAGCCGTTCAAGCATCCCCTGCTGATCAGGGATCGCCATTACCGGCACATCTTCGCCGGCTAAGCGTTGGGCGATATTGACATAGGCGCGCCCGGCGAGCGAATTGGGGTCGTAGACCGCCGCCTCACCGCGGTTGGTCGCAATCACAATCGTCTCGTCTTCAGGAACAATGCCGAGCAGCGAGATGGCCAACAATTCCAGCACATCTTCCACTGACAGCATCTCGCCCCGGCTAACAAGGCGCGGCTTGATCCGGTTAATCACCAACGAGGGCGGGCCTTTCTCAGCCGCTTCCACCAGCCCGACAATCCGATCGGCATCGCGCACCGCCGACACTTCAGGCGTGGTAACGATAATGACCTCATCGGCGCCAGCGATCGCATTGCGGAAACCGGATTCGATCCCCGCCGGGCTATCGATCAGCACAAAATCAAAATCATGGCGCAGTTGGTTGGTCAGATCGATCATCTGCTGCGCATTCACCGCGTCTTTATCCCGCGTCTGCGCGGCGGGCAACAGGCACAATTCCGGCAACCGCTTATCTTTAATCAACGCCTGCCGCAACCGTGCCCGGCCCTCGACCACATCCACCAGATCGTAGACGATGCGGTTTTCGAGCCCCATCACTACGTCAAGGTTTCGCAGGCCAATATCGGCATCTACCACCGCGACGCGCGCCCCGCGCATCGCCAGCGCCGTGCCTAGATTTGCAGTGGTCGTCGTCTTGCCAACGCCCCCTTTGCCCGAAGTGACGGTAATGACTCGCCCCATAGCACCCCGCTAACGCTTGAACGATTCCCATCCATCAACCACGATCTCGCCGGCCACCACCCGCGCAAACTCTGGACGGCTCACCTTATCGCGATCAGGCGCACGCGCAATCAGATCGGCAATCCGTAACTGGGTCGGCGTCAATTCGAGCGCGCAGATAATCGCATTCTGATCACCGAGCGCACCGGCATGCACCAACCCGCGCAACCGGCCCCAAACGACCACGCTCCCGCCGGCAATCACTTCGGCCCCCGGATTGACATCGCCGATCAAGGTAATATGGCCAGTATGGCGCAGCACCTGCCCCGAACGCAACGTGCGCATAACCATGAGTGCTTCAGCCTCAATTGCCGGCATCGGTTCGGTGTAGCGCGGCAACGGGCGCGCCGCCAACCCCACCGCTCGCGCCGCCGCCCGCGTGGCCCGCTCCGACGAATCGATCGCGGCGGCCTGCACCCCATGCTGGCGAATTAACGCTAACATCTCGTCGAGCTGCGCCGGCGACACCTCACGCTCACCCAGATCGATCACCAAGCTGGCGCCATGAAAAAAGCCGCGCCGTTCGCCCAAATGGTGGTCAAGCCGGCTGAGCAATTCCGGCCATGCAGCGTTGGCGTCTAAACGAAGCCGTAGCCCGTCACGGCTGCCTTTTATCGTGATCAAGTCGCTCATGGCTATACTACCAATATAGAACGCATGATTGTGAGAAATTATAGCATAGCTAGCGCGTGTTGTCGCGCTCTTGCGCGGGGATTTCGCTTACAGCATGCAGAGAAGAGAGGCGTGGTCATGGATAATGCTACTACAAGCGGACAATCCCATAACAGGCAATGATGATGCCGAACCAGATAACCTTTCCCCAAACCGAACTCGCTGCTTTCTGTCGCCGCTATCAGGTACGCCGGTTGTCGCTCTTTGGCTCGGCGCTTCGCAAAGAATTCCGGCCGAATAGCGATATCGATCTGCTGGTCGAATTCGAGCCGGATGCAGCGATAGGCTTCCTTACCCTCAGCCAGATGGCACGCGAATTGGCTGCCCTGATCGGCAGACCCGTTGATCTCGTGCCTCGCAGTGGTTTGAAGCCGTTGCTGCGTGAGACGATCCTGCGCGAGGAGCAGGTTATCTATGCGGTGTAAGCTGTCATTGCGAGCCGCCATCGGCGGCGAAGCAATCTCCTACCCAAGAGGGATCCACATCTTACGCTGCGTGCTTCCACCCTTCACCCAATAGCTTGCTTCGGGTCCTCTTGGGTATAAGTACATTTTATTGAGACAAAAACCGAACAGTTTGGATTAATAGCGCCACCTTCCTACCCCGCCCTGCCCGGCGGGATTCCTTTTCTGCTCCATATCGTATATAATATCAATGTTGATTGATATAAATCAGGAGGGCGCTATGGCGGTGCGGGTTGGGATCAACGGTTTTGGCCGGATCGGGCGGTTAGCGTTGCGGGCGGCGTGGGGATGGCCGGAATTGGAGTTTGCCCATATCAACGAGATCGGTGGCGATGCATCGGTAGCGGCTCATCTCTTAACGTTTGACTCGGCGCATGGGCGCTGGTCGCATGAGGTACACGGTGAGGGTGATCGGTTGGTTATCGATGGTCGTGCTATTGGCTATAGCCAGATCAAGGACCCGGCGGCGGTGCCGTGGGCAGCCGCCGGGGTTGAGATCGTGCTGGAGGCAACGGGGAAGTTTCGCAGCTCTGAACAGTTAGCAGCTTACTTCGCTGCCGGTGTGAAGAAGGTGATTGTGGCTGCACCGGTGAAGGGCGAAGCGCTTAATGTAGTGATGGGGGTGAATGATCACCGGTATGACCCGACGCGCCATCATCTGCTGACTGCGGCCTCTTGTACAACCAACTGCCTGGCGCCGATTGTGAACGTCATTCACGAGGGTATTGGCATTCGCCACGGTATGATCACCACCATCCACAGCTCAACCAATACCCAGAGCGTGCATGACCAACCGCATAAAGATTTGCGGCGGGCACGGGCGTCGAGCTTGTCGTTGATACCTACAACCACCGGCTCGGCAACGGCGATTGGGCTGATCTTCCCAGAATTGCAAGGAAAGCTCGATGGGCAAGCGGTGCGGGTACCGCTGCTCAACGCTTCGCTGACTGACTGTGTGTTTGAAGTCACACGACCAACCACCGTAACCGAAGTGAATGACTTGCTTCGGGTGGCTGCCGAAGGCTCGCTGAAGGGTATTTTAGCCTACGAGACGCGCCCACTGGTATCAATCGATTTTCTGACAAATCCGCACTCTGCGATTATCGACTCATTGTGTACCATGGTCACCAATGGCACACAGGTCAAGATCTACGCTTGGTACGATAACGAGTGGGGCTACGCCAACCGGTATGTGGAATTAGCACGAAAGGTGGCAATGGCGCTATGAAACCAGTCCAATCTGCCAGCGTGGCCGTCACCGCCGAACAGCGGCGCGCTGACCGGCGCAATTATCTGTTGGTGACGGCGGCCTACTGGGCCGATACCCTCACCGATGGCGCAATCCGGATGCTGGTGCTGTTCTATTTTGCCCAGCTTGGCTATTCGCCATTTGCGGTCGCATCCCTCTTTCTGTTTTACGAAATCTTTGGCGTGATCACCAATCTGTTCGGCGGTTACCTCGGCGCACGCTTTGGCCTGAAGACGACGCTCTTTCTCGGTTTGGTCACCCAGTTGGTTGCGCTGAGCATGCTGGCATTCGCGCCACCGTCGTTGCTGGTCGTACCTTACGTGATGGCGGCGCAAGCGTTGTCGGGTATCGCCAAAGACCTGACCAAGATGTCGTCGAAGAGCGCGGTGAAACTGGTGGCGGGCGAGGGCGAGGGCCAGCTCTACCGCTGGGTGAGTGTGCTCACCGGCTCGAAGAATGCGATTAAGGGGCTAGGTTTCTTTGTGGGTGCGCTCTTGCTGACCATATTTGGCTTTCAGACCGCATTGCTGATATTAGCGGCACTTGTATTGGCAGCGCTGATCGGCGCCGTCGGTACGATCAGCGGCAATCTGGGGAGGGCGGATAAGAAGGCAAAGTTCAAGCAGATATTTTCGTCCAACCGAGCGGTCAATCTGCTTGCCGCAGCACGGATCTTTTTGTTCGGTGCGCGCGATGTCTGGTTTGTGGTCGGGTTACCGGTCTTCTTTATTACTGTGCTCGGTTGGGATTTTTGGCTAGCCGGTGGGTTTATGGCAGCTTGGACGATTGGCTACGGCTTTGTGCAAGCCGCCACACCGGCACTTATCCGACGGCGTGTAGCCGATGCGCGCGCGCCTGATGGGCGTACTGCGATGTGGTTGGCATTTGCGCTGGCTGCGTTTCCGGCAGCAATTGCTCTGGCGCTTGGCGTTGGTTTTGCGCCGACTGCTGCGGTGGTGATCGGGTTACTCGCGTTTGGTGTTATCTTTGCGCTCAATTCGGCAGTACACAGCTATCTCATTCTGGCCTACGCCGATGATGCGAAAGTAGCGATGAATGTCGGTTTCTATTACATGGCAAACGCACTGGGACGGCTGGCCGGTACCGTCTTGTCGGGTGCGCTGTACCAATGGGGGATGCAGAACGGACTGTACGGTGGTCTCATTACGTGCCTCTGGGCTTCGGCGGGATTTGTGCTCATGGCCGGGTTACTTTCGATCCGGTTGCCGGCCCCGACGCGCGTCGTGACCGGTGAGTGGAAAATTGCGAGTGAATAGGTCGTTCATAACGGGAACATGATGACCGAACGCACAGCCGACACAGAAGACCTATGAGCCGGCATTATGCGCGGTGGCAAGTGCTCGATCACGCACCAGCGCACAGACACAATCTTCCCACAGCGTCGCGTTCCGGTTACCCTGCTGACGAAGCGCGATCAGCAAACTGTGTAATGCCTGCAAATCGGCGATACGTCGTTCAATTACGGTGATATGTTGATCGAGTGTATCTATCATCTCGGGACAAGGTACTTCACCGTGATCGCTGAGAGCGAGGATCGCGGCAATTTCACGTAATGAGAGATCAAGGCTACGTGCACCAACGATAAAGCGCAGCCGTTCGACATCGGCTTGGGTATAGCAACGGTAGTTATTTTCGGCACGTTGCGGCGGTGGTAGCAAACCAATCTGCTCATAGTAGCGGATGGTCTTAGGCGATACGCCGGTCTGACGCGCTAGATCACGAATGTGCATACCGTTTCCTTATCGTAAGGACTTCACGAAAACAACCTTACCGTTCTACCTAGCTCATCTTATCACAACCCCAGAGAGTTATCACATCGCAACGATTACTGTTATAATCTCTTAACGAACATATTCAAAAAATCGTATATCATAGCAACTATGAAGAACACAACCGCCGCCAAACAAGCTCACCTGTTCAAAGCGCTGATGCATCCCGTTCGGATACAAATCCTCGAGATCCTCCGGCAGGGTGAGGCGTGCGTATGCCATATCGAAGCAGTGCTCGGCCTACGCCAAGCGTATGTATCGCAGCAGTTAGCCGTCTTACGTAAAGCCGGCCTGATCGGCGACCGGCGCGATGGACCGAATATCTATTATCGGATCATCCACCGTGAGGTGCTCGACCTCCTCGATATGGCGCGCAACCTCGTCGGCGAAGGCGAGCCGTGGCAACCAAATTCGGCGGGGTGTTCGTGTCCGCAATGTACACCTCATTTTATCATCTTGGAACAGGGAGTGAAACCATGGTCGATGTGAAGGTACTTGGTCCCGGTTGTCCCAACTGCCAAAAGCTGGAAGCGCGTGTTCGCAACGTGATTCAGCGCTACCAACTAGAAGCGTCTATCGAGAAAGTGACCGACTACGCACAAATCATGCGCTGGAATGTGATGCGTACTCCGGGGTTAGTCGTCAATGATGTATTAGTCGCCGCCGGTCGCATTCCCTCGGAAGAGGAGATTGCCGACTGGTTGAAGCAGTAGTATCCGCAGTTAGAATTGGCTTTGCAGGTACAATGAGTGGGCGGTTACGCCCAATTTCTTCCGACCGGATATGCAAAAATTTGCATATCCGGTGAAAATCTACCGATGAGGACAATAGCAATGGAACAGACCCTTACCAAAACCTCTCGTCAATCTGACAACCGTGCGTGGCTGATCGTCGTTGGTATAGCAATCATCTGGCTCATCGCGTACAACGCAATCCAGCCTTTAGCCAACTGGCTAACGTATGATCTACTTGGTTTAGCCGAAGATTCGCATTTGGGTGAGTCGGTCGCCTTTTTCCTTTATGATGTACCGAAGATTCTCTTGCTCTTGAGCGGGATGATCTTTGTGATCAGCACCTTACGCTCGTTCTTTAGCCCTGAACGCACGCGGATGCTGCTCGGTGGCAAGCGCGAGGGGATCGGCAATCTGCTGGCTGCCGGTTTAGGAGTCCTGACTCCCTTCTGCTCATGCTCGGCAGTACCTTTGTTCATCGGCTTTGTTGAAGCCGGTATTCCGCTTGGTGTAACCTTCTCGTTCTTGATCGCTGCACCAATGGTAAACGAAGTAGCACTGGTGATGCTGTTCGGGATGTTCGGTTGGCGCGTAGCAATGCTCTATCTCGTAGCCGGAATGACTGTGGCAGTGGTGGCCGGTCTGGTGATCGGACGGCTGAAGATGGAGCGATTCGTAGAAGATTTTGTCTGGCAGATTCGTGGTGGTACCGGTGAGATTGCCATCGAAAACCCGACTTGGACTGAACGGTTCAGGCTCGCTTGGGAGAACACACGCGATATTGTCGGCAAAGTATGGCTCTATGTTGTCATCGGTATTGCTATCGGTGCTGGCATTCACGGCTACGTACCTGAAGATGCATTGGCCGGCATTCTAGGCCGCGATGCATGGTGGTCGGTACCGGTAGGCGTCATCTTAGGTGTACCGCTGTACTCGAATGCTGCCGGCATCATTCCGGTGGTGCAGGCCCTCATGGCAAAAGGGGCTGCGCTGGGGACGGTGCTCGCATTTATGATGGCGGTGGTAGCGCTCAGTTTGCCGGAGATGATCATTCTCCGCCGCGTACTCAAACTACAGCTCATTGTCGTGTTTATCGGAGTCGTCGCCGGTGGTATTGTGATGGTGGGCTACCTGTTCAATCTGATAATGTGAGGGAGGGTGGCCGCACGTACCGCGGAGGATGTCCACAGCACGGGAGGAAGGGGCCGGTTATGTTGTTGTACCCCATTCTGACCAGCGTGCTCTTCGGCCTGCCATTTCCCGCAGGGAGTGATGGGGTTAGGGGTTGTCTTTATCGCTACGCCGGTACTTGGCCTATTTGGGTTCGACCTCAAGCACGAGATTATGCCGCTCTCACAGTAGCTGAACGGCATCACCGTGATTACCGGTACGATCACGCTGGCGCGTAAGGGAATGGTAGACTAGCGTACAGCCATTCCCTTTGCTCCTCATCACTACCGTCGTTGCCCCAATTGGTGTGTGGTTACTGCAATTTGTAGCAACGACCACCGTTTGGTGGATATATGCCGGTGTGCTATTCTTTCTCGCCTATCGGATGGCGTTTCCACCAGTACAAGACGACTCCGCATCACAACACATCGATGATCGGATCGCATACGGATCAAAGCCGGCATAGCGAGCACAGCTATCGGCATCTTCGCCAGCTTCCTTGGCGTCGGTCTAGGCTTTCTGACGATGCCAACATTGGTACTTCTCGGTTATACGGCGCGGATTGCTATCACAACTAATGCCATGATCGTCACGCTACCTTCTTTTTCGGCTTTTGCCACGCATCTGCTCAATGCACGTTTTGATTGGTGGTTGCTAATTCCGACCTCAGTTGCGTCTGTATTAGGAGCACAAGCCGGTGCTGCATTTATGGCTCGGCGGGTGAAGAGCTTGACACTGACGCGCATTTTTGCAGGAGCATTGGTATTGTTGGCGTTACAACGGGCTTGGATTCTCATCATGGGAGAACATCTGGCACCAGCCGATACACACACGGCACCGTTTTACAGCAGTAGAGCAGTGCTCTATCGCTGTAGACTATTTACCGATAGTTAACATCTTTATTCTAACACGCCGCCGTACCACGTGATATGCTCGATTTATCACAAAGAATGCAACGAGGTCACGATGGTACGACAGATCAGATGGCTCATCCTTACCCTTCTTTTCATCGGTGCTTGCGGCAACAACCCATCAGCGCCGATTATTAGTCTCAACAACTTACAGCCACTACCGGCACCGACACCGGTGACATCACCGCCACTACGAGTATCGGTAGCATCGGTGGTTTCACCGCAAGGCACCGTGCAGAGTTATCAACCGCTGCTTGACTACCTCAGCGCCCACCTCGGACGGCAGGTCGTGATCGTCCAACGCCGAACATACAGTGAGACGAATGAATTGATCGGGCGCAACGAGGTCGACATCGCATTTGTCTGCACTAGTGCCTACATTGACGGGCGTGATCGCTATGGGATGCAGCTTCTGGTTGCACCTCAGGTCAACGGCGAAACCGTCTATCACTCGCTGTTGATTGTACCGGCCCATAGTGCAGCGCGCTCCATGGCGGATCTACGGGGGAAGACCTTTGCCTTTACTGACCCCACTTCTTTCAGTGGACGGGTATATCCGACGGCACTGGTGCAGCAGCTTGGCGCCACACCGGAGCGCTTTTTCCACAACACCTTCTTCACTTACAGCCACGATACTGCGATTGAAGCGGTAGCCAATGGTTTAGCCGACGGTGCAGCCGTCGATAGTCTGGTATTCAATTTTGCCATAGCGCGCAATCCGACTCTCGCCGACGCTGTAAAGGTCATTCACACCTCGCCACCATTCGGCATCCCACCAGTAGTGACGGCCTCAGGCGTGCGTCCGCAACTCCGCGCCGAGTTGCAAACTATTTTGCTCGGTATGGCCGACGATCCATCATCGCTGGCTCAAACTGCGTTAGCGGTACTTGGCATTGAGCGCTTTGTCATGATCGACGATGCCGCCTACGCGAGTGCGCGGCTATTACGCTCACAGGTAGGAGACTTAGTGCCATGAACCCAACCGTGCTTCGCCACTACGCTACGGATGTTATAGACGCAATCTGGCATGTGATCGGTGCAGTCAATATTCGAGCCAAGATTCTGGGGATCGTGCTGGGATTAGTGACTCTCATGGGGATTGTGGTGACGATTGAGGTCCGATTACTGCTGGAACATACACTTACGAATCAAGCTTACGAACGTTCGACGGCCATTGCGCGCGATGTAGCTGCCCGCGCAACTGATTTGGTGCTCATGCGCGACTACTACGGTCTCTTTCGTCTGCTCCGCGACACGCAAGTCAACAATCCCGATCTGCGCTATGCCTTCGTGATGGATAGCGAAGGGACAATTATCGCTCACACCTTTGGAGCCGGCTTCCCGCCGAACCTGCGCGACGCCAATACGGTAACGGCCAATGAGCACCACCGGAGCGTATTGCTAACCACCGACGAGGGCGAGATCTGGGATACAGCCGTGCCAATCTTCGACGGACGCGCAGGAATCGCGCGCGTCGGCTTGTCATTGGTAACACGTGAACAGACGGTTGCCGCAATGACCGGACAGTTGCTCCTCACAACGATGATGGTGGCGGCTGTGGGTATTACCGCGGCAGCCTTATTGACATGGATTCTCACCCGCCCAATTCTCCAATTGGTAGAACTAACCCAAGCTGTTGCCCGCGGTGATTTTAACCGGCGAGCCTCACGGTGGGCAAACGACGAATTGGGCGCGTTAATCGAGGCGTTCAATGCGATGAGTGAAGCATTGGCACAAGCTGCACAAGAACGGACCGAGCGTGAACAGATGCAGACTCAGTTCGTTGCCCAAGTTATTGCCGCGCAAGAAGAGGAGCGTAAGCGGATCGCTCGCGAACTCCACGATAGTACTGGTCAGGCGCTCACATCATTGCTGATCGGATTGCGTTCCTTGGCCGAACGCCATCACTCACCCGATATCAATCGCCAAATCAATGACCTGCGGGGCATTGTCGGACAGGTACTGAAAGATCTCCACGGCTTGGCTCGCCAACTACGCCCTAGTGTACTTGATGATCTCGGATTGGCGGCGGCCTTACAACGCTATATAGCTGAGTGTCGCGCACGTAGTGGTCTTATCATCGACCTAACTCTACCCGGTTTAGCCGATAGCCGCCTCGATCCGGTTTTGGAAACGGCCTTGTACCGAATCGTCCAAGAGGCCTTAACCAACGTGATTCGTCACGCCAATGCGACCACTGCCAGTGTAGTAATCGAACGACAATCAGATCAGGTGCGGGCAATTATCGAAGATGACGGTTGTGGGTTTGATCCTAATCGGGTGAGTGGCGATGGTCATTTAGGATTACAGGGGATTCGCGAACGGGCGGCACTACTGAACGGCAGGTTAATCATCGAGTCGACGCCCGGTCATGGGACTACCCTGTACATTGAGCTACCATTGCCGGTCGCAAAGGAGGAGGTTGATGAACACCATTCTGTTGGTCGATGATCATGCAGTATTACGTGCCGGTTTGCGCCTGTTGCTCGATACGCAACCCGATTTGCACGTCATCGGCGAAGCTGAAGATACACGAACCGCCATTATCCAGGCGAGTACGCTCCAACCCAATCTGATCTTACTCGATCTGAGCCTGATGAACAGTAGTGGATTGATCGCCATTCCTGCGCTTCGATCGGCTGCACCCCAGGCCTACATCGTGGTACTGACAATGCACGACGACGAAGGGTATGTACGACAGGCGCTAGCAGCCGGTGCCCATGGCTACGTCTTGAAACGCGCTGCCGATGCTGAATTGATCGCTGCGATCCGAGCTGTGCTGCGGGGAGAGCTGTACCTCCATCCCGCATTAACCCGCCAATTGCTTGAGGACCTATTGCCCCACACACCATCGGTTAGCCCCTGGGAAGGGCTGAGTGATCGTGAACGGGAAGTACTGCTGTTGGTGGCGCGTGGCTATACAGGTGCCGAAATCGCTACTCAGTTGAGCCTTAGTCCCAAGACGGTCGAAACCTATCGTACCCGTGGGATGGAGAAGCTAGGTTTACGTTCGCGTGCGGCGCTAGTACAATTTGCGCTCGATCACCATCTCCTGACACCAACGTGAAAAGCCGCAATCTGTCGGGAAAATCCTGACAAATCAGTTGCAAGGAACCGACATTTTCCTGCTACCACTAACACAAAGAACGACTTACCGTATTGTTAGTGACACACTATGTTAGTACGAGGAGCTTGGCCTATGTCCCGTCAACCGATCATTCCCCTCACGCCGGTCAGTCGCCGCAGGGTTCTCGGTACACTGGTAGCCGGGGCAAGTGCGCTCGCATCTGCTTCAGTTCACGCAGCTCTACCGACCGTCCCTGCTAAACCACACCACACGACGGTCAAGATGATGTCACCCGAAGAAGCACTTGCCGCCTATGAAGCCGAAATCGCCCGTCTTCGTGCAGCCAAGATCAACGGTGTTCCAATCGATCATCTGGAGCGGATGCGAGCCGATCTGTTACGTGCACTTGCCAAGCCGGTGAGCGAACGCCGTTGGGTCATGGTCATCGATCTGCGGGCATGTGTAGGCTGTCATGGCTGCACCATCGCCTGTGTCGCCGAAAACAAGCTACCTCCCGGCGTCGTTTACCGTCCGGTGCTCGAAGAGGAGATCGGGCGTTATCCGTATGTCAGCCGTCGCTTTATTCCGCGACCCTGTATGCAGTGCGACAACCCACCCTGTACCGGGGTTTGTCCGGTTGCAGCCACATTCACGAATGAGCATGGGGTTGTCGAAGTGAATTACGAACAGTGCATTGGCTGTCGAGCCTGCATTGCCGCTTGTCCCTACGGTGCACGCACGTTTGATTTTGGCTATACCTACACAGCCGATAGCCCTGCGCCTGGGGCGGTTTTCGGCGATGAACGGGCCGTCCAGTACGAACAAGTCAGCACCTTTGAGAATGGCGAGGTTCGTGAACGCCGCAACCTGCACGATTCGCCGGTCGGTAATGTACGCAAGTGTCACTTCTGCCTGCACCGTGTGCTCAACGGTCAATTGCCGGCCTGTGTCACGACCTGCATTGGGCGGGCGACGTTCTTCGGTGATGCGAACGATCCAGAAAGTTTGGTGAGTGAGTTAATTGCCAAACCGAATGTGATGCGCCTAAAAGAAGAGCTTGGTACCGAACCGCGTGTTTATTATTTGCAGTGAGGAGCAGACCTATGCTCAAACGACTTCTCTATCTCGCAGGTGCCTTTGGCCTCCTCATCGGCCTCTGGGGCTTATACGACCGCTTTACATATGGTCACATGCACGCTAACTATGGCTCGTATGTGGTATGGGGATTATGGGTAGCGCTGTACATGTTCTTTGCTGGTGTGGCGACCGGTACGTTCATGTTAGCCACGCTCGATTTGCTATTCGCGTTGCCGCTCTTTCGCGGTACCGGGCGGATGGCATTGTGGGGGTCATTGGTTACGCTACCGGCGGGTCTAGCCGCCATTGGTCTCGATTTAGGACATCTTGATCGAGTCTGGAAAGTCTATGTTCAACCGCAATTCGGCTCGGTGATGGCGCAACTGGTCTGGGGTTACACTATCTTGCTTGGCATCATTATCATCAGCCTCTGGCTTAGCTTGCGCCCACAGCCTTCACGCTGGCTAAAACCGGTCATGGTAGTGGGTTTGCTGCTTGCCATCTTCCTCAGCGGCGGTATCGGCGCACTACTCGGCATCAATCAAAGTCGGATAAGCTGGCATGTGAGCAACTTACCTGCCCAGTTCCCCGTCTTTAATCTCACTTCAGGTGTTGCCCTGATGCTCATTGCCATTGGCTGGTTTGGCCCGCAACACGATCCGCGCCGGCCCCAACAATTGCACGTCCTCTCAATCGCACTGGTCTTGTTGCTGTTGGTGAAAGGATACTACCTCTGGACGGATGTATCACAGGCGTTGTACCAGAACAGTAGCCATAGCGCAGCCGCGATCAATCTGGTCCTTTTCGGTCCTTACGGCTGGGCGTTCTGGTTGCTCCAACTTGGATTCGGCATGTTGTTGCCAATTCTTGTGCTGACCATACCGACGGCCCGTACCGGCTTTACAGCCGGCCTGATGGGTGTATGTGTATTGCTCGGGTTGGTCGTCGCGCGTGCAAATATTATCTTCCCAGCACTGAGTTTACCAGAGTTAAAGGGCCTCGGCGATGCTTTCCACGGGCCGCACTTGAGCTTCACCTACAGCCCAAGCTTGATGGAATGGGCGGTTACTGCCGGTATTGTCGGTGCAGCGACCATCGGTTTCTTGTTCGGTATCGACCGACTCCCACTCTTAAACCGTACTACCCAAACTGTCGGCACGGCTGATTAGGCCAACCGGCAATGACGAGTATCACCTGTGATAACGACGGGAGTAGTGATATGAAGCGACAGCACGACACTTCAGCGCCTACCGGCTCTGGTATCAGCCGGCGCGATTTCCTCAAAGTTTCGGCATTGCTCGGCGGCAGCGCAGCTTTAGCCGGCTGTGGTCCGCTCGCTAGCCTCTCACGCGGCGAACCGATCGATCTGCCGCTGGTCGATGCCGCTAACTCGATCCAAACCGTTTGTTTGCAGTGCAATACCGGCTGTGGCCTCAAGGTCAAGTTGCTCGATGGCGTGGCCGCCAAACTTGAAGGTAACCCCTATAGCCCTTGGACAATGGAGCCGCCCTTGCCCTACACGACCCCAATTAGCTCTATCGGGCCGGTTGATGGCGCACTCTGCCCAAAAGGACAGGCCGGTATCCAGACCGCCTACGATCCGTACCGGTTGACTCGCGTTCTCAAGCGCAAACCGGGAACACCACGCGGCGCCGGTCAGTGGATTACTATCGACTTTGATCAAGCTATTACCGAGATCGTCGAAGGCGGCGATCTGTTTGGCGAAGGGCCGGTCGAAGGGTTACGCGCACTGTATGCGCTCAAAGATGCAAAGCTGGCCAAAGCGATGGCCGCTGCAGTGAACAATATTCTCGCCGCGAAGCCCGAAGAGAAGCCCGCACTGGTCGAGCAGTTCAAGCGTGACTTTGCCGAGCATCTCGATGTCTTGATCGACCCCGATCATCCTGATTTAGGGCCAAAGAATAACCAATTCGCCTTCATTTGGGGACGCTTGAAGAACGGACGTGGTGACTTGGTGCAGCGGTTCGTCAAGAGTGGATTTGGCTCGGTTAATGCGAACGGCCATACGACCGTCTGTCAAGGGTCGCTCTACTTTACCGGCAAGGCAATGAGTGAGCAGTTCGATCCGGCAACCGGCAAATTCACCGGTGGTCAGAAATTTTACTGGCAAGCCGATCTCGAGAATGCCGAATTTGTGCTGTTCGTCGGTACCAACCATTTTGAAGCCAACTACGGTCCGACCCCGCAATCGCCGCGCATTACCCAAGGCGTCATTAATAGTCGCCTACGCTACGTCGTACTCGATCCACGACTCAGTAAACTAGCTAGCAAAGCATGGAAGTGGATCCCGATCAAACCAGGCACCGACGCGGCCTTTGCTATGGCGATGATTCGGTGGATCATCGAACAAAAGCGTTACAACGCTACCTTCCTCGCTGCTGCTAATAAAGCTGCTGCCGCTGCCATCGACGAACCAAGCTGGACAAACACCACCTGGCTGGTCAAGGTCAAAGATGGGCAGCCGGGCAAGTTCTTGCGGGCAAGTGAGATCGGGTTGGTTACGGCAATCGCAGAGATCGATACCGAGGGTAAGAAGCATACGAAGTACGTTACTACCGATGGCACGAGCTTCTCCTTCGATCCGTTCGTGGCATTGGTTAACGGCATACCGACGCCGATTGATCCGAACGACCCCGCCGCCGCACCAGTAATGGGTGACTTGTTGGTCGACACCGAAGTAAACCAGATCAAGGTAAAGAGTGGGCTGCAAATCATCTACGAAGCCGCCAGTATCCATACGATTGAAGAGTGGGCAGCAATCGCCGACGTCAATGCCGAAGACATCGTCGAAGTCGCACGCGAGTTTACCAGCCATGGCACTCGCGCTGCCGCCGACATCCATCGTGGCCCTTCACAGCATACCAACGGCTTCTATACCAACTTTGCGTTCTATACCCTGAATGCGCTGATCGGTAACTTCGACCATCGTGGTGGCATGATTAAGGCAACAACCTATGACCGGCTCGGCAACAAAGCGAAGGGGCCATTCCCGATCAACACCATGAACAACGGAGCCAACGTGCCATTTGGTATCGATCTGTTGCGTACCAATACCGCCTATGAAAAGTCGACACTCTTCAATGGCTATCCGGCGCGACGACCATGGTTCCCGCTTGCGACCGATGTCTATCAGGAAGATGTACCCTCGATGGGTAATGCCTATCCGTACCAGATCAAGGTCGCTATGTTCTATATGTCGGCAATCAACTATGCATTGCCGGCTGCCCAGACGGTGATTGAAATTCTTGCCGACCCCAAGAAGATCCCGTTAATCATCACCAGTGATGTGATGGTCGGTGAAACCAGCACTTATGCCGACTACATCTTCCCTGATCTCAGTTTTCTTGAGCGGTGGGAGTTCCATGGTTCGCATCCGAGCATACCGTGGAAAGTCGAAAATATTCGCCAACCGGCGATCAGTCTCCCCAACTGGCCGACCGTCAAGGTCTTCGGCGAGGAGATTCCGCTCAGCTTCGAGGCGCTCGTCCTCGCCATCGCCGAACGACTCAACTTACCCGGTTTTGGTCCCAACGGTTTTGGTGAAGGGATACCGTTTACGCGACCAGAGCACCTTTACTTGAAGTTGGTGGCCAATATTGCGTTTGGCGAAAAGGAAGATGGTAGCGATGGAGTACCACCAGCTGACGATACCGAACTCGCGGTCTTCCGCCAAGCCCGACGATTCTTACCGTCGAGTGTCTTTGACGAAGCAAAGTGGCGGGCTGCCGTCGGCAACGATGAACAACTCTGGCGGCAAACCGTCTATGTGCTTAACCGCGGTGGCCGCTATCAGGCGTATGAACAGGGATGGAAAGGAGATCTGGCCGGCAATCCTTACGTCAAACAGATCAACCTCTATCAAGAAAAAACCGCGAGTACGATCAACTCGATGACCGGTGAACATCTGATCGGCTACCCGACCTATATCCCGCCTGGGCTGGCAGTCGATGGAACGCCCATCGTCGACGAGGGCTATGATCTCCACCTGATTACCTATAAAGAGGTGATGATGGCTAAGGCGCGCGGGATTGCCGATTACTGGCTGCTAGCGTTGATGCCGGAAAACCGCATCTTAATCAATCGAGTCGATGCCGAACGACTGGGGCTACGCGATGGCGACCAAGTACGGATTAGTTCGGCGAGTAATCCCGACGGGGTATGGGATCTGCGAAACGGGATACGGAAGCCGATGATCGGGAAGGTGAAGGTAATCGAAGGCATTCGTCCCGGTGTGATCGCCTTCCCGCTCGGTTGGGGACACTTCGCGAGTGGAGCACGTGAGATCGTAATCGATGGTATCACTATTCCCGCCGACCCACGGCGTGCAACCGGCGTCCATGCCAATGCCGCAATGCGCGTCGATCCGGTACTCGGCAACGTTACGCTGAGTGACTTGGTAGGTGGGAGTGCCGTCTTCTACGACTCGAAGGTGAAGCTAGAGCGAGTTGGATAGCGTAGACCAGTGCGGCTATAGCGACTGCGGGAGGACGTGACCCGTCCTCCCGCTTGCTTTAGTTGTCAGGAAGCATAATGTTCTGGTATCATATCACCACCAAAGCACTGCATCCCCAGAAAGGAGAAAGGATTGTGTCGATTGACGAACTCATCGATACCGCTTCGTTACAATGGCTTGTCGCCTCTGAACCTCTCGCCGAGTTCTTGCGCCGCTCATCGGCGATGCACCGTCACCTCTGTCCACGACAGGTACTAGGGGCACGAATGGGGATGTATGCGGGTGAATTACTCAACCTACCGTTACCCCAGACCAACAAGCGCCTCTATGTCTTCGTTGAAACTGATGGCTGCTTTGCCGATGGAATCGGTGTTGCTACCGGCTGTTGGCTCGGCCGGCGAACGATGCGGCTCATCGATGAGGGCAAAGTTGCCGCAACGTTTGTCGATACGCAGACCGGCAACGCCGTGCGAATTGCCCCTCATCCGAACACGCGAACCTTGGCCCACCAATACGCACCCGATGCCCGTAGCCGTTGGCATGCCTACTTGATCGCGTACCAACTGATGCCGGTGACGGATCTGCTGATTGCCCAACCGGTAACGTTAACCGTCGATCTGAAGGCGATCATTAGCCGTAACGGAATTCGCACGATGTGTGATCGTTGTGGGGAAGAGATTATCAACGCCCGCGGGATATTACGCGACGGGCAAACGTTATGCCGCACTTGTGCCGGTGAACGGTATTATACGTAGAATGATGAGCGCACGACCAACCGCTACGATTGGTCGTGCGTTTCGACCGGTCATCTGTTCATCAATACCCGCAGGTACTGCACCCGCCGCCAACCGGCGCATCATCATCTTCGCTGTAATCGGTATCGCGGGCGCGGAATGAATGACCACAACCACACGACGAAACGGCATTCGGATTATCGATCTTGAAGCCACCACCCATCAGCGTATCAACGAAATCGATCGATGCGCCGATCAAATAATTAGCGCTAATCGGATCAACCAATACGCGCAGGCTGCCGACGTAAAATTCGTTATCCCCCTCGCGCACCTCATCATCAAAGGTCATGCCATACTGGAGACCCGAACAGCCACCTCCGGCGACAAAGACACGCAGGGCATATCCTTCCAGTTGCTTCTCCTGCATCATCTTCAGTAACCGGTTGACAGCCGTTTCGCTAATCATCAGAAGTGGTTGTGGGTTTGTCGATTGCACACCAATCTGGTCGACACCGATCATCGTCATGGACGAACTCCTTACCAGTACTATGTAGCCACCAGAGTGGCTATCTCCTTCGATAGATGAAGTATACACTAAGTCAACTCAAATTGCTAGTCGCAGCTTTCGTAAATCAATAAACCTTCACCCAAGAATCAACCGATCGGCCACCATGATTGCAAACACCAAGGCCAGATAGAGCAAAGAATACTTATACAAGCCCCAGATCGCCGCCTGATCGCCTACCTTCCACACTGCCCAGGCATCACGCATAAAGCGCAGGCCAAACAGCAACGCACCGGCGAGATAGATCCAACTCATCGCACCGATCGCTACCGGCAACAGCGATACCGCAACCATGATAGCTGAGTAGACAAGAATCTGCCAGCGCGTTTCACCTTCACCGGCCACCACCGGTAACATCGGTACCCCGGCACGGGCATAGTCCTTCTGCTTGACCAACGCCAAAGCCCAAAAGTGGGGTGGCGTCCAATAGAAGATAATCGCAAACAGCACTACCGCCATCAGGCTAATCGAACCGGTCACCGCTGTCCAACCCACTAACGGCGGGATCGCACCGGCGCCACCGCCGATAATGATATTTTGCCACGTACTGCGTTTGAGCACGCCGGTGTAGAAATAGGCGTAATAGATAATGCCGAGGAAGGCAAAGAAGGCAGCTAATGGCGTGGTAAAGACCCAAAGCACAATGATCGACAACACGCTCAGGATCACGCCAAAGATGAACGCCGCGCGAGCCGAGATGCGCCCACTCGGTACCGGTCGCCGACTGGTGCGCCCCATGTTGATGTCAATATCGCTATCAAACGCGCAATTGATCGCGCCAGCGCCACCGGCTGCCAAATAGCCACCGATCATCGTCCATAAGACCAACCACCACGATGGCAAACCGGCCTCGGTGATAAACATCGTAGTCAGCGTCGTCACCAGCAACAACGAGATCACCTTGGGCTTGGTGAGGCTGATATAATCGGCGACCACCTCACGCCATTTCGGCGTGGGGCGAGCAACGGCAGTGGTGGTGGTGAAGGTCAGCGGTGCGCGCTGTAACACGACAATTGCCGCCAGCGCGCCGGCCCAGAGCAGTGTCGCCGCGGTCAGACTGAGCAGATGGCCGCCGGTAGGCAGGAACAAACCGGCCAGCGCCACGGTGGCCAGCACCGGCAAGAGCGGGCTATAGCGCGGTAGGGCCAGCGCTGCCGCCGCAGTTTGCGCAGCCGGGTGCAACCGCCGGCGCGCCTCAACTGCCATCCACCCGGTCAGCGCCGCCGCAAAGCCCAACGCGCCCACGCTATTGGCCGGCAACGCCACCGCCATCTCAATCTCTGGCGCCACGCTACGCGCGCCAATTGCCAACGCCGCTACGCCAGCCGCTGCCGATCCCCACGACGCTAGTCCGCGCAACCGGCGCTGGGTTTGCGCCGCCCGCCCGGCCAGCCGCTCCGTCGCTGGTCGGGCCGGCACAACCACCAGCAAGAAAGTGAGCGTCTGCGCGCCGAACGCCAGCAATGCACCGGTAAGATGCCAGACATCGGCCACCATCGCCGGCATGCCCCAGACTAGTAGCGCGCCGGCCAGCGCCTGCAACAAAAAGAGCGTCACTGCACCCAACGCTGTCCACCGCGGCGCGCCCTTCGTTTCCGGTGCGCGCCACACCATCCACGCACTGCCAATCACCGCCAGCAACGCAAGCGCGACAATGAAGCGATGGCCAAGCGAAATCCACACTAGCGGATTCGCCTCGCCGTTGAGGGCGTCAAGGCACAACGGCCACGACGGGCATGCCGTGGCGCTGGCCGAAATTGTGACCAGCGCACCGGAAATGATTGTCGCCAAGGTTAGGAGTAATCCAATTAACAAGATTCGCGCGAGATGACGAGTCGCCATACCGATCCTCGCTCTGCTCACATCAGAGAATACCGCAAGGGATGATTCCGTTTCGTTTTGTCAACTTCCCGCTAGGGCAATGCCGCATACGCCGCCACGAACAGCGCCAGCGTCCCTACCGCGGTCACCAGCGTCCAGCCGAGATCGGCCCGGCCATCGCTGCGCGGCACATTGGCCGGCGCTGCCGAAGGCTGGCGGTACAGGCACCACGCCGCCACGATCAGGGGAATTTGCCCGCCGACTGCGATGATTGCCGCTACCCAGAAAATGAACCATGCGAACATTGTAAGCCTCAACCAATCATATTTCGTGGATTTTTTCACGAGAATGACACTAGCGGAATTATACCATGCGTCTGCCCTCCCAACAATGAACGTTTCAATACCGAAATGAATTTTACAGCGCTGTGATGCGTTTTTTTGGTTGAGATTCGTTAACTATCAGTCTGGTAGCCCGGCGTTACAGTGTAGCAGTAGACTGCACACCGATGTAAGGTGATTAGATAGTAGCGAGGGTAGCAAGCATGAGGAGCGGTTCGTTGCACGCAGATGCGAGCCGCTCGCACCAACCCTGCCAAGTTGTGCTAGAATAATGCACGGATGTTCGCATTATGCAATCGCCAGAAACACGAAACCCCCTAGCAGCTACTAGAGGGTCTCGTGTGGGGGGGGTATTTCTATTGTAACCATTCTTTTACTTTCCTGCAACCCCCCAACGGTACTACCTTTCTCGTGTTTTGAGTAGTACCTTTGGCGGATTTCTCTTATGACCATGGAGCTGCCGATGAGCCAACCAGATGTAGCGCAGCGCATTGCCGAGCTACGCGCGTTGATTCGCCGCTACGATTATCACTATTACGTCCTCGACGATCCGATTGTGAGCGATGCCGAGTACGATGCGCTGATGGCCGAGTTGCGCGCACTCGAAACAGCTCACCCTGAACTGATCACGCCCGATTCGCCGACGCAGCGCGTGAGTGGCACACCGGCCAGCCAGTTCGCCAAAGTGCAGCATCCCCAGCCGATGTTATCGCTCGGCAATGCCTTTACCACCACCGACTTGCTGGCGTGGCGCGACCGGGTGCTGCGGTTGCTCGGTAACGATGCCACAATCGCGTATGTGGTCGAGCCCAAGATCGATGGTTTGGCGATTGCGCTGACCTATCGCGATGGCCGCTTCGTGCAAGGCGCCACTCGCGGCGATGGCGAGGTTGGCGAGGATGTCACCGCTAATCTGCGCACGATTGGGAGTATTCCGTTGACATTGCACCTACTCGATGGCATGCACGATCCTGATCTACCGGCGGAGTTGCCGGCGCTGATCGAGGTGCGCGGCGAGGTCTATATGCGCACCGCCGATTTCGAGGCGCTGAATGACCGGCTCGCCGCCGCCGGCGAGCGGATTTTCGCCAATCCGCGCAATGCCGCCGCCGGTTCGCTCCGCCAGAAGGATCCCTCCATCACCGCCGGCCGCCCGCTCCGCTTTTTTGCCTATGGCGTCGGCCCGGTCGAAGGGGTGACGCTGACCAGCCAATGGCAGACGCTGCGCTACCTGCGCGCGCTCGGCTTTCCGGTCAATCAAGATGCGCGCCGGTTTACTGATTTTGCTGAGGTGCTGGCCTATTGTGAAGTATGGATGGCCCGGCGCGATTCGTTGCCTTACGAAGCTGACGGGATGGTGATTAAGATCGATGATGTTGCCCAGCAGAACGAGCTCGGCGTGGTCGGGCGCGACCCGCGCTGGGCCATCGCTTTGAAGTTCCCGGCCCGCGAGGCGATCACGCGGCTGCTCGATATTACCGTCAATGTGGGCCGCACCGGCGTGGTGACGCCGAATGCTGAATTAGAACCGGTGCCGATCGGCGGGGTGACGGTGCGCAACGCCAGTTTGCACAACGCCGATTATATTGCCCAGCGTGATATTCGCATCGGCGATTACGTGATTGTGAAGCGGGCCGGTGATGTGATCCCGTATGTGGTCGGGCCGGTGGTTGCCCGGCGCGATGGCAGCGAACGACCTTGGCAATTCCCGACTCATTGCCCGGCATGCGGCTCGCCGCTCGAACGCGAACCCGGCGAGGCGGCATGGCGCTGCAATAACTTCAGCATCTGCCCGGCCCAACTGGTGCGCCGGGTTGAGCATGTCGTCAGCCGGGGGGCGCTTGATATTGTGGGCATGGGTGAAAAGCAGGCCGAACTCTTTGTGCAGCTCGGTCTGGTGCGCGATGTGGCCGATCTGTTTTACCTCAAGCCGGAACAGCTCGCTGGACTGGAAGGTTTTGGCCCCAAGCGGATCGCCAATCTGCTAGCCGCCATTGACGCCGCCCGCTACCGTCCGCTCGACCGGCTGATTGTCGGCTTAGGCATTCGCTATGTGGGTATGGTGGTCGCGCAAGCCTTGGTGAACGCGCTCGGTTCACTCGACGCAATCATGAATGCGCGCCAAGAGGAGCTAGAGCAGATTCCCGGCATCGGCCCGGTGGTGGCGACGAGTATCGTCGATTTCTTTGTCCGGCCAGAGAATCGGGCTCTGATCGAGAAGTTGCGCGCCGCTGGGGTACAGATGGATGGCAGCGCTCAGCGCGAACGCCAGAGCGATGCACTCGCCGGCAAGACGTTTGTGCTCACTGGCACCCTCCCTTCGCTGACCCGCGAGCAGGCCGGCGAGTTGATTGTCTCCCACGGCGGTAAAGTGACCGATAGCGTGAGCAAAAAGACCAGTTATGTGGTCGCCGGCGTCAATGCCGGCAGCAAGCTGGCCAAAGCGCAGCAGCTTGGCATCCCGGTGCTCGATGAGGCGGGGTTGCTGGCGTTGATTGGGGAGAGATGACGAGCGGTAAGGGCAGGTATCAGGGCCGGTTTGAAACCCGCCCTTACACTCAACTACTACTACGCCTCTACCACCCACCTTGCCGATCCATCCGGATCATCCACTGGGCCGGATTGCGGATCTCGTCGATAGTCGGCAGATTCTCTGGCCGTTCCCATACCCGGCTGGCGAAGCCTATGCCACGGGCAGCGACGATGGCGTCGACAAAGGCTTCGCCTTGCTGGTATTGCGCCAGTTTGAGATCGAGCCCGGTGAGGCGGAAGACCATTTGATCAAGCAGGGTGCGCTGGCGCTGGCGTTGGCCGATCTGGTGTTCGATCTGGCTAAAGCTGGGCAAGAGCCGGCGTCCAACCGCGTTCATCACGTGGTTGCCGTAACCCTCGATAATCGACATCAGCGCCTGAATCCGGTCAAAGACCGCCCGCTGCTCAGGCGTCAGCACCGTCTCGATCCAGTGCTGGCCGCTGCCGATCCCTTGCAGCAGCCGCGTGAGCATATCGAACAGACTGTTGCCGCTGCTCAGCATTTGCCCGCTGATCAGGGCAAAATTCTGCTCAAGCAGTTCGCGGAAGTAGCTGCGCACCCACGGATACGCCTCAAACTCGAAGGCATGGGTCATTTCGTGCAACGTGATCCAGAGCCGGAAATCCTCGTCGCTCAGACCAAGTTGCTGCTGCACGCGGGCAATATTCGGCTCGACAAAGTAGAGCGCGCCACCAGTCGCTTCCGCCGAGAGCAGGCTCAGATCGTATTGGCCGAGGACACGCTGGGCTAAGTAGCCCAACAAGCCGCCGATCTGCACCCCCAGCAGCTTGCTGCTCACATCATTTATGACCATGCCCAGCGCACCGCGCCCGCCGCCGTTCTTCTCGTACATCTCTTCGATTGGGCGGAAGAGCTGGCTAAACGAGATGATATTCGCTTCCAGCCATTCGCGCCGGTCGAAGACAAAGATGCGGCTGACCGGTTCGGGCAAGCGCACACCGAGATAACCCGCGATCAGCGGCTCGCTGATTGCCACCATGCGCGCATACTGCTCGCGGCGAAAGGCGCGGTTATCAACCGGGGCCTGTTCCCACTGCGAGATACGTAACGCTGCTTGGCGGGCCTGCTCCCAGTCGATCAGGCCGGTCTGCACGCGATTATCGTTGCGCGCGCGCGCCTCGAAATAGTAGCGCGCCGCTAAACCGGCGGCCATGCCTAACAAGAGGGCAGCGCCAAACCGGCGAAAGTCGTTTTGATTGCTTGCCAATGCCAGCTCCTTTCCAATGGATGCTGCAATGAATTGGGATAACTGCTCAGAGTCTATCACGCTTTATGGGCATTTGTCCACTGTTATATAACAACGGCTCATTGCTCACACCAACACCCGCTCATCGCCTTGGCGGCGCGTGATCCGCCGTTCGTCAAGATGTTCGAGCAGGGCGACGGCATAGCGGCGCGAGATGCCGAAATGGTCGCGCAGTTGGGCGACGGTGAGGCTGCCTTGCGTCTCGATCGCGGCCCGCACCCACGCAACCATTTCGGTGTAAGCGGCAGGCAACAGATAGAGATCGGGCGCAATCTTCACCAGCAACCCTTGGTCGAGCGCCCACGCCAGCAACTCGCCATCGAGATCAGGGGTTGGCGGTGCATACGGGGTGCGGGCCATCGCCGCCAGTTGCTGATCGAGTTGCCGCCGTTGCGCCGCGGTGGGTTGCGGCGTAACATCGACCAACCGTACTGTGGTCTCGTCAGCGCCGATCCATCCCTCAGCCAGCGCCGTTGCCAGCATTCCCGGCCAGAGCCGCGCCGGCGCTTGCAACCGCTGCCGCGCCTCTTCGCGCGGCATCCCGCGCCGAAGCGGAAACCGCTGGTGGTATGACGCCAGCGTCGCGCGTAAAGTTGCGCGCAGCGCCTCCCAGCCAGCGGCGCTGATTAACCCGTCATTGCCGAGCGCGACGATCTGCCCGTTCGTCAACAACGGTGGCAAGGCCGCCGCCGCTTCAGTCGCGGTCACGCCGGCGGCGGCTATCACCTCGGCTCGGAGCCGGGACCGGCCATCGGCCAGCGCCTGCACGATACGCTCGGCGGGGCTACCCTGCATGCGGAGGGCCAGTGCCGCAATCACATCCGCGCGAAACCGGCGATGGCGCGGCGGATGCGGATCGACCACGACCCCGCCAGCTACCGTCTGGCTCGGTGACGGAATGCGCAGAACGAAGCGATCGCCAGCCACCGCCGCCACCGGTTTCGCCAGCCGGATCTGCGCCCATCCCTCCTCGCCGGGGGCCAGCTCGTCGGCGGCCAGCAACGCCAACCGGCCCGGCGCTTCACTACTACTGATAAAGAGATCGAGCGCCATGTTGTGGCGCAACGGCGGCGCATCCCGCACGACCCGCACCTGCGCATCGAGCAACGTGGTCGGGGTCAATGTCCCCGGCACAGCCAGCACATCACCACGGCCAACATCGCGGTAGTGAACGCCGGCCAGATTCACCGCTACCCGCGTGCCGGGCAGCGCCTGCTCGATCGGACGCTGGTGGCTCTGGAATCCGCGAATCCGCGCTCGCAACCCTTGCGGCACGATTTCAACCTCTTGGCCAATACTCAGCGGGCCATCGCGCAGCACGCCCGTCACCACGGTACCAAAGCCGGCCACTGCAAAACTGCGGTCAATCGCCAAACGCGGCGCACCACTGGCCCGATTGCGCGGCGGTAATGTGTCAAGCAGACGATCCAGCGTCTGCGCCAACTCGGACAACCCGGCGCCGGTGCGGGCCGAAACCGGCACCACTGGCGCGGTTGCCAGCGCACTTTCAGCTAAGGTTGCCCGCACCTCATCGCGCACCAGCGCCAGCCACTCGGTATCAACTAGATCGACCTTACTTAAGACAATGATCCCGTGGCGAATAGCCAGCAGGTCGATAATCGCCAGATGCTCACGGGTCTGCGGCATCACCGCCTCGTCGGCGGCGATCACCAACAACACCGCGTCGATCGCACCGACACCGGCTAGCATATTCTTGATAAACCGTTCATGGCCGGGCATATCGATCAAACTCACTTCCCGACCGCTCGGCAAAGTGAGCCACGCAAACCCCAGATCGATCGTCATCTCACGCTGCTGTTCTTCCACCAGCCGATCGGGGTCGATGCCCGTCAATGCCTTGACCAAGGTTGATTTGCCGTGATCGACGTGGCCGGCAGTGCCGATAACAAACATTGGCGATCCATCCTCGCAAGTATCGATGACAATGGCGCTGATCATATTGTACGGTGAAAATGACGAGAGCGGCAGGCAGCGAGCACAGCCTTTGCCGTTGCGTTTCACCCTCACCCCCTGCCCCTCTCCCGCGGCGCGGGAGAGGGGCGCAGCTGCATTCCGCACCAGCAATGCTGTACTTACTTATCTCGCGGCTCCCTCTCTCCCGCCGTGAGGTGGGAGAGAGGCAGGGGAGTGAGGGCCAATTCTCAAGCCGCAAAGCGGGCAAAGACGCAAAGGCGCAAACAACGCCGAGGGCGCAAAGGGAAGCGACTGTGCTAGAATGCAGATGTTCTGTCCGCCTCTCAAAGAGGGTTGGGGTGAGGGCCTGAACATAACACCGCTATGGAACACGCACTTCAACACCTGCGCACCGCTGATCCGCACCTCGCGCCGTGGATCGAACAAATCGGGCCGTTTGCACTCGAAGTGCAACCACACGGCTTCGTGACGCTAGCCTATGCGATCATCAGCCAGCAAATCTCGCTCGCCGCTGCCCGTGCCATCCGCAACCGGCTGGAAACAGCGCTTGGCGAACTCACCCCGGCTGCCATCCTCGCCGCTGAAGAGAGCACCTTGCGCGCTGCCGGTCTCTCGGTGCAAAAGAGCATCTATCTGCGCGACCTTGCCGCGCGGATTGCGAGTGGGCAACTCGAACTCGCCCGCTTCCCGATGCTCGATGATGAGACGATCATTGCCCAACTGACGGCAGTGAAAGGGATTGGCCGTTGGACAGCGGAAATCTACTTGATGTTTGCGCTAGGCCGGCTTGACGTACTGCCCGCCGCCGATCTTGGTCTGCGCGACGCCGCGCGGTTGGTCTATGCGTTGCCGCGGCTACCTTCCCCCCGTGAATTGCTTGCACTCGGTGAACGCTGGCGACCGTACCGCAGCATCGCCTGCTGGTACCTCTGGCAAACCCGGCGTGCTATCCGGCCAAGTTAAGCAATTGCACGTTGTATGATGTAGTTGCGTATGGTATGATGCTGAACAAGAAGGAGTGAAACGGTTGCGTATGATGCGAAGCGATGGCCGGGCGCCAGATCAACTGCGCCCTATCTCAATTGAAATTGGCACCGCCCCGTATGCGGAAGGATCGGCGCTGATTGCGTATGGCAACACCCGTGTGCTCTGCACCGCCACGATCGAAGACGGCGTGCCGGCGTGGATGCGCGGCCAGCAGAACGGTTGGGTCACGGCTGAGTATGCGATGCTACCACGAGCGACGTTGCAGCGCACCCGCCGCGAACGCAACGGCCCTAGCGGGCGCACCCAAGAGATTCAACGCTTAATCGGGCGCTCGTTACGGGCAGCGGTCGATCTCAGCGCTCTCGGCGAACGCACCATCACGATTGATTGCGATGTCTTACAAGCCGACGGCGGCACCCGCACCGCATCGATCAGCGGCGGCTACGTGGCGCTGGCACTAGCGGTTGATTATCTCGCGCGCAGCGGCGCCGTCGAGAGCATGCCGGCCCTCACCCCGGTGGCTGCGGTCAGCGTCGGTATCTTCCAAGACGTGATGCTGCTCGATCTTTGTTACGAGGAAGATAGCCAAGCCGACCTTGACTGCAATGTCGTGATGAATGCCGAGGGCGCATTTATCGAAGTACAGGCCACTGCGGAAAACACACCGGCCAGTCGCAGCCAACTCGATGCGCTCCTTGATCTGGCCGAACGCGGTATCCGCCAGATTCTCGCCGCCCAAGCCGCGGCACTGGCCAGCGTTCTGCCCAACAATACTGTGAGCCGAGACTCCGAACCGTAACTGCATGCGACGTGATGGCTCGCAACAGGCGCCCGCCACAACGGGCGAGGAGGCTAAAGATGACCGACGAGACCAAGCGCGTCGCCAGTCGTCGCCACTTACGCTACGGATTGGCTTTTGAGCGCACCCAGCGCCCACTGGCGGCAGTTGATCATTTTCGTATGGCAATTGCCGCCGACCCGACTTTGCGTGATGCGCACAATGCGCTGGCGTTCCACTACCAGCAGCAAGGCTTGCTGGCAAAAGCCGCTGAAGAGTTTGCCGCTGTAGCCAATCTGGCCGACGACTACTTTGCCCATTTCAACCTCGGCTACGTCTTGATCGAGCTTGAACGCTACGACGAAGCCGAGCGCGAATTTCGCCGCTGCCTCGAAATTGACCCCAGCGACGCAGCCGCCCAACTCGAACTGGCCTACATCCATGCGGCGCGCGGCGAATACACGACGGCGCTGGCCTTGCTCGAAACGCCACGCCAACGCTACTACGATGATTGGACCGTCTTTCATCTGCTGGGCCGCTGCCTGTTTCAGTTACAGCGCTACGATGAAGCGCAACAAGCGTGGCAACAAGCATTAGCGCTCGCCCCGGCTTCCGATGCGCAGTTTGAATTACTCGCCAGCTTGCAGAGCATCGAACGGCGGCGCGAGTTTCATGCAACTACCGGTCTCAAAGATGACCTTTATGTGCAAGAGGGTGTCATTTGCCTTGGTTCGGCAACCGACGACGGGATCACGATTGCGCCGTTGGCCGATCATCACCTGAGTGAGCATGATGTTGCCCGTACCCTCTACCGTTTCATTGCCTTAGCCCGGAGCAGCAACTGGCGTTTGGCAGGCGTCACTGTGCCCGACGGCACCAGCAAACCGCTCGCCGCCGCGCTGGCCGCCTTGCTCGACATTCCGCTGCTTAACCTCCACCACCTGCCGGAAACAACCGCACCGATTCTGATTGCAATCGCAGTGGGCCATTCCGCCGATCTCTTCACCCTCTCCCGTGAACGGCTGCCGGCTCCCGGCCCCGGCTTCTGTCTCGCACTCAACTGGACCCGGCAGAGCAAATTGTTGCCCGAAATCATTGGCGTGGTGGTGGAGGGTAAATGCACCGTGCCGTGGGAGGCCGAACTATCCCATGTACCTCCATCAGAGCAGACCACCCGGATTCACCAGATTGCCGGACGGCTGGTTCACCACGTACAATCGCTGCCGGGCGAAGACAATCTGCCGCGCCAAATCCGTTACTACACCCGGCACCACCGCCGGTTGGCGATCAATGG
Source organism: Chloroflexus sp. (assembly GCF_034431535.1). Taxonomy (GTDB): domain Bacteria; phylum Chloroflexota; class Chloroflexia; order Chloroflexales; family Chloroflexaceae; genus Chloroflexus. Next base: position 50,183 of record NZ_DAOUDC010000069.1, read on the forward strand.
CTTGTTGTAGGCGGCAAGAGCGCACTCGGCGTAGGGTTTGCCTGCCAGCTCAACACAATAAACCACTGGCACGCCCACCGCCAAGCTAGGTTAAACCCCGCGCAAACCGGCTAAACCGCCCTTGACAGTTTAGAACAAATGATCTATACTTTCACTCAGACTTCTGATGGAATGCGCACGCATGGCAGTGCCGAGAAGATGCCATCCCACAAAAAGATGGTTTCTGAAGGTAGAGGGGATTACTGCGGGTGCGTCACACCCTCGCCATAGCATGCCCATACGCTGATACATTATAGCGACTTGCCGATAGATCACGATCAGAGTAGCGCCGGGGCCGCTATGACGAGGCGAGATGCCGCGCCATGACGCGCATCAGGGCCACCACAGCGGGCATCGTCACCGTTTATCGAACCAGCACACCTATGATCCGGCTTGGCTTCGCTGTCCGCACCGTCCACCAACCCGGCCTTGCCGGCGGTTCGCCGCCCCACCTTAGCATCGCGCTCACACACCTGCGCGATGTAATCGGCTACCTCGAACGCCATGCCATCCGGTTTTACCGGTTTGCCATGCCGCGCCACATCACGCCAGCCGATCTAGCAGATTGCCACGCACAGATCGAACTGCTCGGCCACCGGATCGCGTCGCTCAATCTGCGGCTTGGCATCCACCTCGATCCAGCGCTGAGCCTCAGCCACCCCGATGATGCCACCGCTGCCGAGGTAATCGCTATGATCGAAAGCGCAGCGCAGCTCTTAGCGGCGCTCGATCAACCCAACGCGACGAACCACACCCTCGTGATCCATACCGGTGCCGGCGATGATGCTGCCCTCGAACGCTTTGCCCGCCGTTGGCCTGCCCTTTCAGCCAATGCCCGCCAGCGCACCGCCATTGAACACACCGCCACCGGCCCCTCGTTACGCGCCCTGCTTGAGTTGGCCGCCCGCACTGGTGCGCCTATCGTGTTTGACTACCTCCACTTCCAGTTGCACAACCCCGACCGGTGGAGCTTGCCCGTCGCATTAGGGGTTTGCCTTGCTACATGGCCGCGCAATGTACGTCCCGAAGTGCATCTGAGCAGCCAGCGCAGCGAAGCCCACCTCTTACCGGGACGCAACGGCACGACGCGGGTGCTACCACCGCGCACCGGCCAGCACGCCGATTTTATCGTGGCTCGCGACGCCATCGAGCTGCTCGCGGCCAGCCGCGGCTTGCCGCCATTCGATCTGATGCTCGAAGCCAAAGCCGGCGATCTGGCGCTGCTGCGTTTGCGCCACGACCTCACGCACTCCGCGCCGGATTGGGCCGAGCGGGTGGGGTGAACGTCCTTCCCGTTTCCCACCGGGGTTTAGGGGTGGACACCAACGCATTAAACCTAGCAAGGAAGTGAGAACGTCTCCCTCTCCCAGCGGGGTTGAGGGCTAAGGTGAGGGAAATAGATCATCGCAGAGGACGCACAGCGCGCCGAGGATAATGCTCATTCCAAACTCCTTTGCGCCCTCTGCGTCCCTCCTTTGCCCCCTCTGCGCCTTTGCGTTGAGCATCCTCTGCGCCTTTGCCGGAGATAGAAGTCTTACCTGCAACCGATTACGGCACTTGTCACGCTTGCCCTCTCACCGGTATAATGCCTGCGGCAGATTCAGATTGCATTGAGGTGTACCGTGAGCTCACAACGTCCATCTTCCGCTGCAAACCCGCTGGCCGGCATTGTGGCCATCGCGATTCTGTTACTCATTCTTGGGTTGGTTGCCGGTTTGTTAATCAGCCGCGCTGCACCGCCAGCTGCCGCGCCAGCGCCAACCACACCGCCACTCCCCACCGTCGCGGCGCCAACCACGGCGCCAACGCCGGCTACGAGCACGATGCCGATCATGCCGACGGCCACCACCTACCAGTACAGCAGCCCGCCGCCGATGGCGATCGATCCGGCCAAGAAGTACACGGCAACCATCTACACGCCCCGCGGCGAGATTGTGATCGAGCTATTGCCCGACATCGCCCCGCAGACGGTCAATAATTTCGTTTTCCTTGCTCGCCAGAATTTCTACAACGGGTTGACGTGGCATCGCGTGCTGCCGAACTTTATGGCCCAAGGCGGTGATCCGCGCGGCGACGGCACCGGTGGCCCCGGCTACTCAATCCCGGCTGAGTTCACCGACAAAATTCTCTTCGACCAACCCGGCATCGTCGCTATGGCTCGCTCGTCGGATCCCAACAGCGCCGGCTCGCAATTCTTCATCACCACCGCACCAGCCCCGTGGCTCAACGAGCAATACACGATCTTTGGCCGCGTGATTCAGGGCCAAGAGATCGTTGACGGCATTCCGTTGCGCGATCCGAGCAACCCAGCCGATCTGACGAGACCGGGTGAGACGATTCTGGGGATTACGATTACCGAGTCATAGCGAAACGCAACGATCATCACGCCTCTACTGGAGCGGCGTTGCTTGGCAACGTCGCTCCTTGCTCTAGCCCGCTTCTCCCGCGTATAATAGGATCTATCGCTCAATGTCGAGCTTGCGCTGCGAGGAGGCTATGCAATCCCCCCAACCACCCCAACCGATCGTCAACGAGTTCGCCATCACTGCCGCCACCGTGAACGGTTCCGGCAGCCAGACGGCAAATATGGTGCTGATGCGGGCCATCTTTCAGATGGGTATTCCCGTCTCTGGCAAGAACCTCTTTCCTTCCAACATCCAAGGTGAACCGACGTGGTATACGCTGCGGGTGAGCCAAGCCGGCTATACTGCTCGCCCCGCCGAGACGCCGATTTTGGTGGCATTTAACCCGCGCACGGCCAATGAAGACCTCGCCCAGTTGCCAGCGGGCGGGATCTGTCTCTACCCGGCTGATGGGCCATGGCAGCCACAGCGTACTGACATCATCCCGCTTGCGCTCCCCGTGCGCCAGATTCTCGATCAGGTGGGAGTGGGCCAACGCCTGCGCCCCTATGCTGCCAATATGGCGTACGTTGGCGCGTTGGCGGCGTTGTTGGAGATCGAAGATGCCGTTTTGGGCAAAGCCGTGCAACACCAGTTCCGCGGCAAAGCATCGGCAGTCGAGCTGAATCTAGCTGTGATCCGGGTAGCGCAGGCGTGGGCCGCTAACAACCCCTCGCCGGCCCATCACCGTTTCCGGGTGGCCCGGATGCAGGCCACGACCGGTATGATGTTGATCGACGGCAATACCGCCGCTGCGATCGGCGCGATTACCGGCGGCGTCGGGGTAGTTGCGTGGTATCCGATCACCCCGTCCAGCAGCCTGATTGAATCGCTCGAGAGCTATCTCCCCCGCCTGCGCCCGGCTGACAATGGCGCGACTTGTGCTGTCGTCCAAGCCGAAGATGAGATCGCCGCGCTAGGGATCGTGATCGGGGCCGGCTGGGCCGGTGCCCGCGCAATGACCGCAACCTCCGGACCGGGCATCTCGCTAATGACCGAGTTCGCCGGGCTCGGCTTCTTCGCCGAGACTCCGGCTGTGATTTGGGATGTGCAGCGGGTTGGCCCTTCGACCGGCCTGCCGACCCGCACTGCGCAGAGTGATTTGCTCTCGGTCTACTATCTGGGACACGGCGACACGCGCCACGTCGTCTTGCTGCCGGGTACGATGGAAGAGTGCTACGGCGATGCTCAACTGGCCTTCGATCTCGCCGAATATCTGCAAACGCCGGTCTTTGTGCTGAGCGATCTTGATCTGGGGATGAATATCTGGATGAGTCGCCCCTTCACCTACCCAGAGCAACCGCTGCAACGCGGCAAGGTGCTCAGCGCCGAAGACTTGGCTAAACTCACTTCGTATGCCCGCTTTGCCGACGTTGACGGCGACGGCATCGGCTACCGAACGCTGCCCGGCAACCCGCACCCGCTGGCAGCGACGCTCAGCCGCGGCACCGGTCACAACGAACGCAACGTCTATAGCGAGCGGCCCGACGATTGGCAGCGCAATATGGCTCGGCTCTGGCGCAAGCACGAAACGGCCCGCCGTATGGTACCGCGCCCGGTAGTCGATCTCCATCCGCAGGCGACCGTGGGCCTGATCGGGTTTGGTTCGACCGCACCGGCAATTGCTGAAGCGCGTGATCTGCTGGCCGCCGCCGGGGTTGACACCAGCAGCATGCGGGTGCGCGCGTTGCCGCTCGGCCCGGAAGTGACCGATTTTATCGCCCGCCACCAATATTGTGTGGTGATCGAGCAGAATCACGATGGCCAGTTGCACCAGCTGCTCCGGCTCCATTGCCCGGCCTACGCCACCCGGCTCGGTTCGGTGGCGCGGTGCGATGGCTTGCCGCTCACTGCGCCATTTGTGCGTGATCAGATCATAGCGGTGTTGGAACAGATGCGTGAGCTGGCGCTGGTGATGAGCAAGTAAGCAACGTTGCACGATAGAGGGACAACGATGACCCAAGCAACTGTGAATGCGATTGGCTTGACCAAAAACGACTACCGCGGCGCGCCTTCGACCCTCTGCGCCGGTTGCGGCCATGACTCGGTCGCCAGCCAGATTATCGCCGCCGCGTTTGAACTCTCGTTACAACCGCATACCGTCATCCGTATGAGCGGCATCGGCTGTTCGAGCAAGTCGGCGGCGTACTTCCTTGGCCGCTCGCACGGCTTCAATTCGCTGCACGGGCGGATGCCTTCGGTTACGACTGGCGCGCATCTTGCCAACCACACTCTGCGTCCGCTAGCCGTCAGCGGCGACGGCGACACCGCCAGCATCGGTCTCGGCCAGTTTATTCACTTACTGCGGCGGAATGTGCCGATGGTCTATATTGTGGAAAACAATGGGGTGTATGGCCTGACTAAGGGCCAATTCTCGGCCACCGCCGACGAGGGGCAAGAGCTGAAGCACGCCGGCGTCAATCACTTGCCGCCGATTGAAGTGTGCGCCGAAGCAATCTTGGCCGGCTGCGGCTTCGTGGCTCGCTCGTTTGCCGGCGATGCCAAGCAGGTGCGCGAGCTGATCAAAGCCGCTTTCAATTTCCACGGCGCAGCGGTGATCGATGTGATTAGCCCGTGTGTCACCTTCAACAACCATGACCGCTCGACCAAGAGCTATACCTACGGCAAAACCCACGAATCGCCGATCCACGACATTAGTTTCATTCCGCACTACGAAGAGGTGACGATCGATTACGAACCGGGTGAGGCGCGCGATGTACAACTGCACGATGGGCCGGTGATCCGGCTACGCAAGCTGCACCGCGATCACGATCCCACCGACCGGATGGCAGCGCTGGCGCTGCTCGAAGAGGCGCGCGCCGCGAACGAGTTTGTGACTGGATTGATCTACCTGAACGAGCGCCGCCCCACGCTGGCCGAGACGCTCGGCATTGGTCAGACACCCATTGCGGCGTTGCCAGAGGAACGTTTGCGTCCCAGCCGGGCAGCGTTTGCGGCGGTAGTGGCCGAGCTAGTGGGCGAGTAGATAGAGGATATAGCACACGGAGAGGTGCCTAACCTAACGCAACATGGTAAGGGCGGGTTTCCAACCCGCCCTTACGACTTTGGTACCGATGGCGGCGACTCTTCAACTGTTGGCCCAGATGCTTTCTTACGACCAAACCACCCTCCCCGCGGCTTGGCGGCTGCCGGCGGCGTAGGTTCCGTCTCCGGTCCAGCAGGTTTCTTACGACCAAACCACCCTCCCCGCGGCTTGGCGGCTGCCGGCGGCGGGGTCGCTTCAGGCACCGCAGGTGCCGGCGGCAACGCAACTTCCGTTTCAGGGTAGGGGCTATCGCTGCGTTCAGCGCCAAGCGCACGCAGCCACGACCACAGCAACCGGCGTCGCTCGGTGCCATTGTCAGGCAACACGAGCGGACGCCCGCGCGCATCGATGATCAGTCCAAGCAGGCTGCCCGGCACCGCAGCCGGATCGCTCTCAACCGGCTCACCGAGGGCATCGCGGCCAACCCGCACCCCAGCAATCGGCTTCACCTTCACCTGAGCGTACCGGCCCGGTGATAGCGGCAGTCGCACTATTTCACCGTAACGCACCTGTACTGTCTCACTGCCGCCGCCAACTGTAATCAGCTCCACGTCAGCCACTGACTCACCGAACCGGCTGCCGCCTTGCAACACAATACACGTCGCCAGCGGCGTATTCGCCAACAGATCATGGTCACACACCGACAGCGCAGCGTCGGCGCTGATAGCGGCCAATGCGCCGCACACTGCTAACAGGCTGAGCGTGTCAAGATGCACATGCAACAGCAAGCCGGGCAGATCGTTGCCGGGTTGCAAGCCATCGAGCAAGGCCAGCAACGCCATACCGGGATGCGGGGCATGAATGAACGGCCCGCCGCTGGCAAATAACCAGCTATACTCAAGATCAGGCGCTTCATCGCGCAGGCCTACCATCCCTAGCGCCAACGCCTCACGGATGAGCGCCAAATCGAGATAACATTCCTCGCGTGTCGCCGGCATCGTCTGCGGGCGTAACACCCGGTTGAGCAGCCGTTCCACCAGCTCTGATTCATCAATTGCAAACGGCAGCCAGCGGCTCATTGCAGCTGGCCCAACTTCGTTCAGCAGATTGGCAACACCATAGGCCGTACCACGAACACCGTGGATCGCCGCATGGATCTCACCGGGTGCAGCCGCCATCAGAGTTGTCACTGTCGCTCCCACATCAACGAACAAGACCGGTTGTTGCCGCCGCTCGGCCAGAAACCGGGTCATTGCATACTGCGCCTCAACCACCGTGCAGAGCGTGAGATGGTCACGATCGAACTGGCTGAGACCGGGCAAATCGGCCAATTGGCGCGCGTACCGGGCCAGCAACGCCTGTCGCAACGGTGAGAGTGCTTCGCGGTCAAGCGCCGGGCGCACATTGGCCACGGTAAGTACATCAGTATTGCGTTCACGCAACGCCATCTGCACCTGCGCTTGCGCCGCGGTATTACCGGCATAGATGACGGTGGGCAACGGTTCCCGAATGGTTTCGCTAAACAAGAGTTTTAAGTTAACCAGATGGGCAAGCCGGCTCATCGCCTCAACGGCGCCGCCTTCAACCCCACCGGTCACAACAATCACATCGGGCAAGAGTGGCAGCAGCGTTTCGAGCTGGCGTTCGATCCACGATTGATCATCAGTCACTGGCGGACGGCCCAGCGTATCGTCAAGCGTCAAGACGGCTAACGTGACGCTTGGCACGCCGCGCACTGCGTGCAAGGCGCTGCGGGCCGAGACATCAGAGGCAACCGCCGTCACGACTACCCGCAACGGTTCGAGCGCTGATGCCATTACCACCACCGCATCGATCCCATCGCCAGCGCTGGTTTGCGGAATAAGCAAGCGGCCATCGCGCAGCAACTGGCGGCTGGTAAGATCAGCCAACTGCGCCGTCGCTTCTTGCACGGCGAAGAAAATATTTTGATATGGCAACTCGCGGCTAGTGAGCGTCTCGGCCTGAGCAATCAACCGGCTCTCGCCATCAACGAGATCGATCAGCGACACGCGCGTGGTGACGCTGCCAATTTCCACTACCAGCACCGCGCGCACAACCTCAACCATGCTCGTTATCCTTTACGGCCTTATGCACCCAACACGGCCCGTACCCATTCCACAATAAACAGTAACCGTTCGTTCAATGCAGCGAGGTACGAACTGATACTGCCGGCCAAAAAGAAGCCAAAGGCCAGCAATAGCACCCACCGCCCCACCCGCGCCGCGCTATCAATCCAGCGCTGACGGTTGGGATCAGGTGAACGGGTCAGCGTAAACGAGAGCAGCGTTACGATCGAGCCGATCAATAACACCACGCTGCCCAGCACGGCAGCCGGAGAGGACATATCTTGCCGGGTGGCATCGAGCACTTGCGGCAGAATCGTCCCGATCAACGCGCCGCCGACCACCAACGCTGCGCCAACCCCAAACACCAGCGCCAGCGGGATGTTTGCCAGCCACGAAGCGGTCTGTTGGCCGCTGACGCGGGTGAGTAACAACACCGCCAACACAAACGGGATCAAACGCAATGTCGCCAATACCGGCTGGCCGCTCACTGCCAGCAAATCGAGCACCACCGGACGCAGCACCTGATGGTAAATAACCACCACCGCATAGCCTAGCGCCACCCCAACAAAGAGATATTGGACAAAACGAAACGCCAGTGTATCACCCACTAAACGGCTAAAGACCAAGAGGGTCAGCAACACCGGAATCAGCGTAATCGCAACATCCATCAAGCTTTCCCTCGCGCTGCAGGCCGTAACCGGCCAATGACCACAACGAGACCGCCCAACGCTAGCACGACCACAAACGCAATTGTCGCCCATGTCTGCACTGCAAGCATCGTGGTTACCGCTTCATCGGCAACGCCAGCCGCTAGCAGATCGCTCGCGCCACGCTGGCCGGCCACCGCATAGACGTTTGGCAAGCGCAGATATGGCAAGATTTGCGGGTAAACCTCCTGCGGCAACAAGAAGGCAATCGGCACCTTTGGCGCCGCGCTATGAATCTGCTCCATCCAAGCTTGCACATCTTGCACCTGATCGGCCATCACCACAATCAACGCCAGATCGGCTAGCGTTTGCACGCGCGGCGAACCATCAGGTCGAGTTGCCAGCAAACCAGCAGTCGCATCTTGACCGGTATAATCACGGCGCAATTGCCCACGCAGATCAATCGCCATACTACGCAACGCCAACTCGCCTCCCGGACGGTATCCCAGCAACACGTAATCGCGCCCGCCGAAGGTGACGCCATTTTCGTTGTTATACCCAGCTGCCCGGAGCGGGCCGATCAGATCGAACGAGAGCAGCGCGCCTTGCAGATCGGTACTGACAATGATCAACTTGGTGCGATCGACGATTAATTGATCGAGCAACGCCTGCTCAAGCGGGCGCAATTCAGCCACCCGCTGCGCGCCCCACTCATACGCGACTAGCACCACATCATCGCTACCCAAAGCAGCCAACTTTTCGCTGAGCGCAATCGCCGCTGGCGAGGGTTGCACCTGTTGCACAAACGGCCCCATCAGATTCGGCAATAACGTGCCCGCCAAAACGATAATCAGCAGTGCCAATGCAAGCAACTGTTCCATCGACGGCAAACGGCGGCGCACAACAGCCGGTTGTTCCACTGGCGCCGGCATTGGCAATGGCGACTGGATCAGCCGTTCGAGTAAGGCCATCGCTGCAATCTGATCAGCCGTGCGCGACGCAGGAGCCGGCAAGGGTGGCTTAATGACCGCAATCTCTGGGGCTGCAACTGTCTCCTCTTCAACTTCGGCTTCACGATTGCGTAAACGCTCCAACCACGTGATGGCAGAAGAGACGGTCGGTTCAACCACCCGTTCAGGAGAGGCGCGCAACCATGGCGGCAGTTCTGCACCGCTAAAGAATTCGTCACTCGTTGAGCTTGTCGGCGGCGGCGGTTCAGCGGCTGCCGGCAATCCCGCTAATTCGGCTTGCAGCCACGGCATCGCATCTGATGGCGCTTCTACGTTCAACCAGTCAGGGGTTTCAATATGGCCTGCTGAGGCGTCTTGCAACCACGCCGGCGCCTCGCTCGGCGCGGCCGGCTCCTCGCCCCGCAACCACGCCGGCACCTCGCTCGGCGCGGCCGGCTCCTCGCCCCGCAACCACGCCGGCACCTCGCTCGGCGCGGCCGGCTCCTCGCCCCGCAACCACGCCGG
>NZ_DAOUDC010000070.1:0-82577 GCF_034431535.1 Chloroflexus sp.
GCCCGCTCTTCCGGCAGGCCCGCGATCGCGGCATCACCGCCCAGTTCATGGGCCCCGACGGTCTTGACTCGGACGAGCTGGTGAAGCTGGCCGGCAACGCGGTAGATAAGATGTTCTACACCTCGGTGGCTGCGCCGGTGAGCCAGTTCCCCAAGGCGGCCAAGTATGCGACTGACTATCAGGCCGCGTATGGCGAAGGCGCACCGCCCTTCTCGGCGCAGGCCTTCGATGCCGCGAATATCTGCGCGGCTGGCATTCTGTCGGCGGCCATTACCGCCGGCGGCAAGCCGACCCGCGCGCAGGTGCTCGAGGCGATCCGCAACCTGCCGCCCTTCCCCGGTATTACCGGCACGTTCAAGTTCAACGCCAAGGGTGACCCGACTTCCGCGACCTACTTTGTGTTACGTGTCAACGCGGCTGATTGGAACAAGAACGATTTGATCAGCCGGCTGGAGATTGCACCGCCGCAATAAGGCGTTCGGTTGTCCGTATCGCACATACGCGAGAGATGACCTCTCGCGTATGTGCCCACTACTTCGTTCGGAGCATGCATGGCTGTCGATGCAACGGTTGCCCCCACGACTGCTCGCCGCTCGCTCGGTGAAGTGCTTGGGGTTGTGTTTGGCCCGGTTGGTCAGTTGCTGGCATTCATTGTCGGAAGCGCCGCCAGTCTCTCGCTGATCGTCGTTGTGCTCGCCCTGATCCTCGCTCCCGCTCAGCCCGATATTATGCAGCGGGTGGTTATCATCCTGCCGCAGGTCATTATTGACGGGTTGGTGCGCGGCTTCCTCTTCGCTACCATCGCGCTTGGCTATACGATGGTCTACGGCGTGCTTGAGTTTATCAATTTCGCCCACGGTGAAATCTTTATGATCGGCGGCGTGGTTGGCGCAACCGTGAGCTTTTTGCTCGTGAGCGCCGGTGCGCTGGAAAGTATTCCGCCGCTGGCCTTTATTTTGCTGGTGGTGTTGGTGGCAATGGCGTTTTGCGGCATGCTGGCGGTGACGGTGGAACGGGTTGCCTATCGCCCGTTGCGTGGTGCGCCGCGTTTGGTGCCGCTGATTTCGGCGATCGGGATGTCGCTGATTTTGCAAGACCTTGCCCGCTTGGTGATGACCAGCACGCCGCTGGGGTTTAATGCCCGCTACCAGACCCCGAATTTTGGTCAGCCAATTCAACTGTTTACGATGGAAGTCGGTGAGCGCAGCGTGCCGGTGATTCTGAGCCCGCGCGACTTGATCTTTATTGTGGCCGCGACCATTATGCTGGTCGTGTTGAATTATGTCGTTAATGCCACTAAGCTGGGCAAGGCGATCCGGGCCACGGCGCAAGATATGCCGACGGCGAGCCTCATGGGGATTGACGTTAACCGGATTATTGCGCTGACCTTCTTGATCGGCGGCGCCTTGGGCGGCGCGGCTGGCGCGCTGTTCGGCTTGCGCATCGGGACGGTGAATCCGTATATGGGTTTGATCCCCGGTCTCAAGGCGTTTACTGCCGCTGTGTTGGGCGGGATCGGCAACATCACCGGCGCAATGGTCGGTGGGGTGGTGCTTGGCTTCCTTGAGGCGTTTGTGGCGGCCTATCTGTCGATTTTCACCGCCGGTAACTTCTCTGGCGCAGCCTATGCCGATGTGGCCGCGTTTAGCATTCTGATCTTGTTGTTGATCTTCCGGCCTTCCGGTCTGCTCGGTGAGGCGACCACGCAGAAGGTGTAGCTTATGACTACGAGCACTTCGTCGCAAAGCCTCTGGCAACGAGTGACTGCGCCTCTGAGCAGCGGGCCGGCGGCGTATGGGGTTTTGACCCTCTATGTGCTGGCCTGTTCGGTTCTGCTCTTGACCAATCCGCGCACCGAGTTGAGCACTGACATCGTCTTTGTGCTCTTTATGCTGTCGATGTTGGTTGCGTACCGCTCGCGGGTGGCGGCTTGGTTCAAGGTGGTTTTGGGGGTGGTTGCGCTCGGTGTTGTATTGCCCTACTTTGGTACCCTGAACCCGTTCTACATCGATGTGGCGACGCAGGCGGGCATCTTTACCTCGTTGGCTTTGGGGTTGAATGTGGTGGTGGGTTTTGCCGGCCTGCTCGACCTTGGCTATGTGGCCTTCTTCGCGGTCGGCGCTTATATATGGGGTATCTTTAGCACCCCCCAGATCTCTGAGATCAATCCAGCGTGGAGTCCGGTTGATCCGGTGATGTTCTACCCCTTCCTCATCATCGGTCTCATTCTGGGTCTGATTACCGGCGTGTTGCTTGGGTTGCCGGTGTTGCGCTTGCGTGGCGACTATCTGGCGATCGTGACGCTCGGTTTCGGTGAGGTGATCCGGGTGGTGGCGAATAACCTCGACCGCCCGATCAACATCACAAATGGCTCGCAGGGCATTCGCGCGATCGAGCGCCCGCCGCTGATCATTGTTGATCAAATTCGTAATCTGGGGATTGTGGCCGATGATAACCGGTTGTACCAGCTCTTCTTCTACTATTTGGTGCTGATTATTGTGCTGCTGACGGTGATCGTCGTGGCCCGGCTCAAGCATTCTCGGATTGGCCGCGCATGGGAGGCGATCCGCGAAGATGAAGTAGCGGCGGTGGCGCAGGGTATTCCGCGGGTGCGTATGAAGTTGCTGGCCTTTGCCATCGGCGCGTCGTTTGCGGGGGTGATGGGAGTGGTGTTTGCCGCTAAGCAGCTCTTTATCAACCCGCCTACCTTCGATTTGTTGCGCTCGATCAATATTCTGGCTATGGTGATCCTTGGCGGGATGGGGTCGATCCCCGGCGCGATGTTGGGCGCGATTATTGTGACCATGCTCGATTTGCAAATCTTGCCGCGCATTGCTGCAGTGTTGCGTGAAGCGCAAGCTGCCGGCGCGCCGATTCCGCGCCAGTTTGATCCGACCCAGTATCAGCGCCTGCTGTTCGGTTTGCTGCTGGTGGTCATGATGATCTTCCGTCCGGAAGGGTTGTGGCCTGATGAGCGCCGGCGCGAAGAACAGCACGAGGTTGAGATCGCCGATGAAGAGCTGGAAGCGGATAAGGCCGCCAAATCAACCGGTGCCGATTGAGGGAGATGACGCATGGCGCTTCTCGAAGCTACGAATATCACCAAGATTTTCGGCGGCCTTGTGGCCGTGAATGATGTGACGTTTACGGTCGAACCGGGCAGTATTGTGAGCGTGATTGGCCCCAATGGCGCCGGTAAGACGACCTTCTTTAACGTATTGACTGGTATTTATAAGCCCGACAAAGGTCGGGTGGTCTTGGCCGGGCAGGATATTACCGGTTGGCGGTCGGATCAGATCGCTGCCCTCGGCATGCGGCGCACCTTCCAGAATATTCGCCTCTTTGGCAATATGACGGTGCTGGAAAATGTGTTGATCGGGATGCATGTCCATTTGCGTGCATCGATCTGGAGCGTTATCTTCCGTGGCCGTACGATGTTGCGCGAAGAGGCGAAGGCGCGTAACAAGGCGCTCGAATTGCTCAGCTTTGTTGGCATTGCCGATAAGCGCGATGAATTAGCCAAGAATCTGCCTTACGGCGACCAGCGCCGGCTGGAGATTGCCCGCGCAATGGCCGGCGATCCGAAGATTATCTTGCTTGATGAGCCGACCGCTGGCATGAATCCGCACGAAACTGTCGAAGCGACGCATTTGATCCGGCGCTTGCGTGATGAGCGCGGGATTACGGTCATCTTGATCGAGCACGATATGCGGCTGGTCATGTCGATTTCCGAGCGGATTTCGGTGCTCGATTACGGTAGCAAGATCGCTGAAGGCGATGTGCAGGCGATCCGCATGAATCCGCGCGTGATCGAAGCGTACCTTGGCAAGGGTGCTGCCGGCCACGCGGCATAAGGATGCGGGTCAGCAATTGATCTGGATCGGTATATCATGTCGGTTGTCATGCCGCAGCCATCCGGTAGCATGGCTGCGACGGAAGATTGAGGATATGCATGGCCCTGCTTGAATTGCAGAACGTTCATACCTATTACGGAAAGATCCATGCCCTCAAGGGTATCTCGATGATGGTCGAAAAAGGCGAGATCGTCACCCTGATCGGCTCGAACGGCGCCGGCAAGAGCACGACCTTGCGCACGATTTCCGGCTTGCTCAAACCGCGCCAAGGGCAGGTGTTGTTTAATGGGAAGCGTATTGATACCTTGCCTCCCCACGAAATTGTGAAATTGGGGATTGCCCAGTCGCCGGAAGGGCGCCGGATTTTCCCCCGCCTAACGGTGCTGGAAAATCTTGAGATGGGGGCATTTCTCTACAATACGCGCAGTCCAGAGTATCAGGCTGATCTTGACCGGGTGCTGACGCTGTTTCCCCGCTTGCGCGAACGGGTTAGCCAAAAAGGTGGTACGTTGTCAGGTGGTGAACAGCAAATGCTGGCCATTGGTCGCGCCTTGATGACCCGTCCGCAAGTGTTGCTGCTTGACGAACCGTCAATGGGGTTGGCGCCGGTGCTGGTTGAGCAGATTTTCGAGATTATCCAGACGATTAATCAGCAGGGCACTACCGTGCTGTTGGTGGAGCAGAATGCGTTGCAGGCGCTCTCGATCGCTCATCGCGGGTATGTGCTACAGAGTGGCGAGATTGTGCTTGAAGATACTGCAGCTAGTCTGCGCGATAACGAAATGGTGCAGAAAGCGTATTTAGGGTTGGAATAGGACAACGAATGGGGAACGAATAAACGAATAAACGAGCGGATGACCATGCACGGTTAGCTGTGCATGGTCATCTTTTGCTGTGAGGAGATGAGCGGCAAAAAGATTATGATCTTGACCGGCGATGACGGTGTTGCAATATCTTTTGTGGAGGAAACAGGCGTTTCCATTCGAGTCTGTGCCGGCCAAAGTTAAACAGGAGACACACGTTACAGTCTGAGGCGGCAAAGTATTTCAGACATTGCGCGATCTCATCATTGGTCAAGGGGTAGAAGTGCGCTTTGTATTCCACGAGTAACACGTGTTCAACGCGGTGATCGGGCCGGTAAACGGTGACAAGGTTCCCGTGCTGATCCATGACTGGTAGGCGGAGTTCGTACTCAGATGCGACCCCGCGCGTGCGCAATTGTTGGTGCATAGCCCGATGGTAAACGGCTTCACGGTGGCCGGGGCCAAGCTCGTTATGCACTGCCATTGCTAGGCCGATAATAGCGTAGGTTAAACCGCCAAGTTGATCGTCGATGCATGGTGACATACCGTTGTGCTCCTCTGCCGCTGTGCTTCGTTTGGTTGATGGCTGCCGTTGCGCTGGTATCTATTGAGTCGTCTCTACTATAGATACTGCGCGAAAAGGGCGATAGTAACGCGGAAGTTGTGGGCAGTTTTCATGAGGTGAGCGAGCCGCTGAGTTAGCAGATGATGGAATGGTGCGGAGTGATCAAAATAGCATCCCCTGACCAATTGGTCAGGGGATTGAATTGGAGCGGGAGACGGGACTCGAACCCGCGACATTGTGCTTGGGAAGCACACACTCTACCAACTGAGTTACTCCCGCTTGTTAGCGAGAGATATTATAGCACGCTCGCCGCTAGCTGTCAATCAGGGAACGAGGCGATACCCCACACCCCATTCGGTCAACAAGAGTTGCGGCTGGCGCGGATCAAGCTCGATTTTACGCCGCAAATGCCAAATATAGACTTTGAGATAATCGTTGTCGCGTGCCTGTTCGTTGCTCCACACAGCGCGTAAAAGCTGCTCGTGCGTCACGACGGCGCCTACTTGTTCGGCGAGCGCTTGTAACAACTGATACTCGGTCGGGGTCAGATCGATCAATTCGCCGCGCACCCGCACCTCGCGCTTGCGCTGATCAATGCTCAGCACGCCGTTGCCGGCGGTGAGCAGGCGATTGACCGGCGGCACGCGCCGGAGCAGCGCTCGTATCCGGGCCAGCAATTCATCGTAGTTGAAAGGCTTGGTCAGATAATCATCGGCTCCTTGATCAAGGCCGGTAATGATGTCTTGGGGCATCGTCTTGGCGGTCAGCATCAGGATCGGTGTAGTAGCAAACTCACGCACCCGCTGGCAGACGGTCAAGCCATCAAGATCGGGCAGCATAATATCAAGGATCACGAGGTCGGGCCGTTGTTGGCGCACCATCGTGATCGCTTCGAGACCGCTGATCGTTTGCAGAACCCGGTAGCCTTCTTGTTCGAGCCGGACGCGCACTAATTCTTGCAGACCATTGTCATCATCGACAACCAAAATCGTTTGCTGCTGCTCCATAGCGATTACCCCGATGTCAGTGATACCCATTGTTATTGCCCGCCGCCGGCTGGCCGGAGTTCACCAAAGCGAGCGGCAATATCGGTAAAGGTGAGTTCACCGATATGTATGTAGCGGATCTGGCCATCAGCCGTGATGAAGAAGCTGGTCGGCAATGGAAACACCCGATAGGCTTCGGTGATTTTGCCATCAACATCAAGTGCGATCGGATAGGTTACACCGTATTGGGCTAAAAAGGCAGCTACTCCTTCGACGGTTTGGCCTTGCACGCGCTCATCATCGGTCAGATTCACGCCGATGACCATCAACCCTTGTTCGGCAAACTGCTCGTAGGCCTGTTGCAAAGCGGGCAGTTCGCGTTTACATGGTTCGCACCATGTGCCCCAGAAATTGACTAAGACCACCTTGCCGCGATACTGGGCCAGTTCGATCGTACCGCCGCGCAATTCCGGCGCCGTAAAGTTGGGCGCCGAGCGGTTGACCTCACCCATTGCCTGACCGCTGATCGTGTCGCGATTAGTGAACATCCAGACAGCAGCTACCAGACCAACCGCCAGAAAGGCAAAGACGAAGGCATTGATAGCTTCACGCCGGCTGAGGCTACGCCGCACCGGCGGTTTCGCCGGCCTGATCAACCCTTGGCTCATATCGTACTGTCGCCGGCGTTCTGGGTCGCTCAGGACCTGATAGGCGCGTTCGAGTTCAGCCAACCGGTTGCGTGCAACCGCTTGCAATTCATCGTCAAGCTCGGCGAGGTGATCGGGCGTGTACCGCTGCCGTTGCTGTTCGTAAGCAGCCGCAATCGCTGCTTGATCGGCGTCTGGGTTGATCCCCAGCAGACGATAATAATGGAGCCCGTTCATCTCTGCCATTGTAACATATCCTTAGCGTGAGTTTTATTGTCTTATTGACTGTGTTCGTTGATTAATATCTGCGCTTGCAATTGTAAACCTGGATTGACCCCCGGAATCGACAATACTAGCCGCCATTGTTGTAGGGCGCGTTCGGTTTGGGGCGGGTCAACGGCGATCAAGCAGATGCCGTGCGAGAGCAAGACCCGCGCATCTTGCGGTGCAGCGTGCAATGCTTGTTCGGCCTCGTCCAACCCCTCTTGGGCGCGCTGCGGGTTGCCGGTATCGAGGCCGTAATAGCACAGACTGGCGGCAATATCGGCGCGCACGACATCATTGCCCGGTTGCAATTCCAGCGCCTTGCGGTAGGCATCTACCGCCTCAAGCCAGCGCGGCAGGCGCTCTTGATAGATGCGCTGCGTTTCAGCATCGCCAGTCGCGAGTTGCTCACGCACGTAGACGACGCTGTCAAACAGCGCATTGCCAAGGTTGATCCACGCATTGGGATTATCAGGCACTTGTACTGCCACCTGTTGCGCTGCAATCACCTGACCATCGAACTGGGTCAAGACTTCGCGCAAGGTCGGAGTGGGCGACACGATCGTGGCGGTGGGCGTGTTGGGTGCGGTAGCGACCGGCGCTACCACCATCGTACTGATCAGCGTGCCAAGCACAATGCTAAAGGTCGCAGCGGCCACGATCAACGATGGCAGGAGCCAGACCGGTTGGGCTTTCGTCGCTGTGCGCCCGCGGCGTGGCGTGTCTCGCCGCGACTGCGCGCTTAGGTATGGTTGCGGATTAAAATCCGGCGGGCGCTCTTGCCGGCGCGCTGGCGGCAGCGGGCGAAAATCGATCAGCTCGTCATCATCGACTGGTGGCGGTGGCGTTGCAGCTTTGGAGCTCGCTGCTGGCGGCGCCGGCCGGAGCGTTTCGTTCAACTGCCGGTCATACTCGGCCCGGCGCTGCGGATTGCTCAAGACGCTATAGGCGCGTTCGATCTCGTCGCGCCGTTGCCGCGCGAGTTCCACTAACTCATCAGCCGCGCCTTCGAGCCGTTCGGGCACGTAACGTTCGCGTAAGCGCTCGTATGCCGCCCGAATCGCTTCAGCATCAGCGTTGGGGTGAACTTGCAAAAGCTCGTAGTAATCAGCCATCGCTCTCACAACAACGGCCGCGATCGGCAGCCAATCAGGCTGACCACCAACCGCGACCGTCCCATAATCATCTCTCGCTATTGACTGTCCAGAAGAGCGTCATGACCGTAAGGCCGGCTATCATCATCCGTATCCCGATGGCACTTGGTCAACGTCCAATCCCGCGCCAGCCCAATTGCGTCGCCAATTCGGGCAACGCTTTGGGCAGGCGCACGCGCACCCCCGCCAAGGCTAGACTGCCCTCAAGGTAGCGCCGCACCAGCGCGATGGCGCCGCCGATGACCATCAGAATGATGCCTAGCCAGACCAAGACCACGAGTGGTTTCACACTCACAGCAACCACCGCCTTGGCCGGCACGACCGGCAAGTTATCGAGACCGGGGCCACTGCCTTCCAGCAACACCATCCGGTTGGTGGGGTCAAGTTTGCGGAGCTGGAGGGTGTGGCCGCCGGGGAGCGTCGCCGGGATAAATTGCAGCTCGCTCTCGTTGGTGGCGGGGTTGACAACCACCTCGATCCGTGGCTCAACCTCGATCGTTTGCCCCTCGTAGAGCACCTCTACTTTTGCGCCCACCTTGGCTTCGCCACTCATCATCGCATCGCGGTCGATATTAAAGCCGCGGAAGATCAGCGTATAGGGCCCCATCTGCACGCTCTGATCGACGCCAAGTACCGGGCGAGCCGGGTCGCGCTCAGGATCGTAGCCGGCCGGCGAGATATAGAGATCGTGCCAGAGATAGCTATGGATCGATGGCGTCTGCATGGTAGCGCCCATCCGCTGATTGTAATAGAGGTAAGGCTGGGCCGAGAAGGTGCGCGAGCCATCGCTGACAGTCAGATCGAGCACGCCGCGCTGCTGGTCGTCGAGTTGGTAGCCGTTGAAGATAAACTCATAGCCGAACAAGCGGGCCGACTCGCCGGGGGCAAGTGTCAGGCGGGTATCGGGGGTGGCGTAGGCCGAGGAAGCGACCATGCCGATCGCCATCACGGTAAAGCCAAGGTGAGCAAGGTAGCCGCCAATGCGCAGCCAGCCGCCGCGAAGTGTGCGCACAAACATCAGCAAATTGGTGCCGAAGGCGAACGCGCCGCCAGCGACGTAGGCCAGCGACAGCACGTCGCGCACGTCAATAATAATTGCGACAATAGCAGCAATCACGGCCAAGGCCGCCGGCCAGCGCAAGGCGCGCAGCAGATGGCTCAGGTTCGCGTCACGCCAGCCCAGCAAGGGGCCAATGATCAAGAGCACGATCGCCACCACCCCGAGCGGTGGCACGGTGCGCTGGTAGAAGCTCGGAGCCAGCGAGAAGCGGCCATCTTCAAACGGCTGAGCTTGCGGGTTCATGAGGGTGCCGTTATCGAGCTCGAAGTAGCGCCCCATCCACTCTTGCAAGGTGTGGCCGACGCCGGGAATGGCCGAGATGACCGGCATCGAAGTGCCGATCCCCACCACCAGCGCTGTCATCACAATCGTGATGATCGCCAGCACGAAGAAGCTATCGCGTGAGAAGAACTTCTCGCTCAGCGGACGGGCGGGAATATCGTTCCAGCGCATAATGAGCGAGATGACTGCAACTGCGAGCAAGGCGATCTGAAAGCCGACCAGCCCTTCAAAAATCCCCTCAGCGACAAACGAATGCACCGAGAAGTTGGCGTACACGCCGCTGCGGGTCATGAAGGTGGCGTAGAAGACGGTGATATAGGTAGCGATACCCAAGATCAGATTGGTCTTGCGCAAGCCACCGTGGGTGCGTTGCACCAGCATCCCGTGGATCAGAGCCGTCAGAATCAGCCACGGCACTAGCGACGAGTTTTCGACCGGATCCCAGCCCCAATAGCCGCCCCAACCGAGCGTCTCGTAGGCCCAATAGCCACCGAGCAGCAGGGCCAAGCCCAAAAACGCCCATGCCGAAAGCGTCCACGGTAAGGCGCGCTTCACCCACGTATCGTAATCGCGCCGCCACAGAGCCGCCAGCGCAAAGGCGAAGGGGATCATGGCCAGCGCATAGCCGACAAACAGGATCGGCGGATGGATAATCATCCAGAAATTGTGCAGCAGCGGGTTGAGGCCGCGCCCATCGCTGGGGGTGAGTGCTACACCGGTTGAGGGGTCGACGAGGGGTTGGAACGGGTTGAGCACCAGCACGAACCCGATCAGCGCCGCTTGAATAGCCATCACAACCATCAGCACATACGGCTCAAAGTGTTTGGTGCGGCGCACCAGCAACACGCTCGCAATCGTCCCCCAAAGCAGCCAGATCATAAAGCTGCCCGGCTGCCCGGCCCAACTGGCGGCAATAGTGAAGAAGAACTCAAGATCATGTGAACTATAGTTGTACACGTAATCGAGATCGAAGCGGCGAGCGATAAACACCGTAATCAGCAGCGTCCACGACATTAGGACGCCGGCCAGTGCGGCATATACGCCAAACCGGGCATAACTGAGCGCAGATCGCTGCCCGCGCAGCACGAGGCCATAGCAAATCACAGCCAGCACGGTCATGCCAAGGCTGGCCATGAGCAAAAACGTACCGAAGAGATACATAGCAACTCTTTCCAGCGGTCGTTGTCTCCGACCGGGTATCCAGTGGCGCTGGCCAGCCGGCGCTTATGGTTTCGCTTGATTCATCTCTTGATATTTCGACGGGCACTTGACGAGCAGGTCATCGGCCATAAATGCCTGCTCGGCTGGATCGTAGCGCCCAATTGCCACGATGCTGATCGCCTGCTCGAAATTAGCTGGGCGCGGATCATCAGAGATGACCTTAATCAGCTTGCCGTTTTCATCTTGCAGCATAAAAGTAAACCGGCCTTGGGCATCCATCTCGCCGGTGCTACCGAGGAAGCCGGCTAGTTGCACGCTGCGCGTGCTGTGCATCGCCTCATCGACGCTGGTGGTATAGGCGCGGAAGCCGTCTTGGAAGCCGAAAAAGCCGTAGACAACGGCCAACATGATGATGCCGAGCCCGACAATGTGCAGCGGCTTGATGGTCAAACCGCGGCGAACTGGAGTAGCTGCGACTGCCATACGATCACCTTTACTACATGTACATCCTAGGTCTGGGACGGTGCGGCACGCTGACCCTACAGGTTACCGACGCTCAACCGGCTCGCCGGCCTCGCGCACCCGGTTGACGGTTGCGGAAGGGGCGGATGCTTCGTTGTGTTCGCGCTCACGCTCCAATTCACGGCGCAACGCGCGCGCAGCGGCGTCGATCCGCCACAAGTAAATAAAGATTGCAATCCAGACGGACAACACGGCGGCGGTTGCCACCAAAATAGCTGCATTATCCATAGTTATGCCCTCCCGCGTTGCGCTACTGCCCACTGCACATTCAACACCAGTGAACGCACTTGCAACATCCAGAAGAAGAGTGCGGTAAAGCTAAGGTTGGCGGCAAGGAAGGTGTACAGCGTCCGCCGGTTTTCGAGGAGTTGGGTGCCCGGCGCTTCCATATTGAGCCGCACCGCACTAGTTGCCTCATCGTATTCCTCAAGGCCCAGTTGGAACCGCGAACCGGGGAACTCAGGCCGTACCGCCATCCCTCCATCGACGAGGTCGAGGCTCGGATACAGGATGGCCTCTTGCTGCAAGCCCGGCGTGCTCACCTTCACTTCGGCGACAATTAGATTACCCTGCCGTTCGAGGCCGAGCAATTGCACTTTTTGATCGCCGATCAGCCCGACTTTGCCCACCTCAAGCACCACGCCATCGCAGTTGCTGCCTTGGATGAAGGCGCAGTTAGGGTGCAGCGTGCTATCGGCGATGCGCGGCGCGACGAAGAAGAGGAACGGCATGGTGACGAAGGCGAAGAGCGAGTAAACGGCGCTCAGTTGCCGCCGCCGGTCAACATCATCGATTGCGGCGCGCAGCGCAAACAGGGCAGCGTAGATCAACAAGAGCACGAAGATCGAGGTCTGGCGCGGATCCCAATTCCAAAAGATGCCCCACGCCACCTGCGAGAAGATCATACCGGTGACGGTGGCGAGAATGGTGAAGAGCAGCCCGGCTTCAGCCGCTGCCACCGCGATATGATCGTCTCGCTCTCGTCGCCGCCAGAGGTACAATCCGCTAAAGATCGCCGAGATCGTAAAGGCAACGACACTGACCCATGCGGTTGGCACATGCACAATCACAATTCGCCCGGCTTCGCCCAGCCCTTCATACTGCGGCACAATGAGAAAGGTAGCAATGATCACGCCGGCCATCCATACGCCTATGCCGATCTTTGCCGCTTGCGCGAGCCGTTGCATCATGGCAACCTGCCTTCTAGCCCATAGGGTTGCAAACAATACATCTTTGACGCATCATACAACGTTATTGCTTTAAAAGCAAGGAATGTTCGCAACAAATTGTTTGCCGGTGCGCCGGCAGCCGCTGATGCGTCGCTTGACTAAGCCGCAAGAGATCACCATAGAGATCGCCATATAGTAAGTCTTAACCATTGTATCATGATTGGCGCTTGTCATGACGGCGCCTGATCCGAACGCGACAAGATCGCAATGCTATGCTGATCATACCGGTTGGGTACGACGGCTGATTACACAACATGTCGCTTCTCCATGATGAAATGGTACCAGCGCGCCGCTACGCTCATCGCCAAGTAAAGGAATGACAAGCCGGCGACCGTGCGGCCAATGATCCCCCGTTGCCACAGCCAATCCAGCGCCAGCGCCATGCAGATCGCGGCGAGCGGCAGCATAAAGAAGATATGCTTGAGAATCGTGTCGGCGATTGTCCAGTTGAACAGCGAGTAAAGGATCAAGATCGCCCACCAGCCGATTAACAAGCTATGCCCCCGCCGCGCCGCCAACCATGCCAGCACGGTACCACCCGCGATCAGCGCGATGCCCACCCAGGTAAGGTGGTTAAGCATAAATGCGCCATCAATCGCGGGGGTCGGCAATGGCAGCGCCTCAGCTCGGCTAGCCCGCCGCGCCAAGGCTGATACGATGACCGGCACTGTCTCGGCTACGACGACTGGCACATACCAGATATGGTAGATAAGGAACGCCGCTGCTTCGGCTATGACCAGTCCGATCAGGGCTAGCCTACCGCGCTGGGTTGTGTGGCTTTCGCGCCGGATCAGCTCAATGAGGGCATAGATGCCCATCATAGTAAACGCCATAATGCCAACGACGGTGTAGGTGAGCATCGCGAGCGTCGCCGCTGCCGCCACCCCCCAGAGCGCGCGCCGATCGGTGGGGTGTTCGTAGGAGGCCAGCACCACCGCAATCAGGACTAGTGCGCCCCATAAGCCCAGTTGGGTTGGCCAATTGCCCCACGAGATCAAGAAGTAGGGCATCAAGAGCAGATGGTAGCAACCCGCCGCGGATACGGCGATTTCCGGCCTGCCAAACAGGCGGAGGGCGATATAGGCGATGAGCAGGCTACGCGATACATCGAGCGCCGTGTTCAGCACATTCGAGGCCAATCCGAGATCAATCCCCACCAGACCAAAGGGGGCCGTGATGAGGTACCACAATGGCGAATAGGGAAAATGCCCGCCCTCGAAGCCGACCGTATCGCCGAGTAGTGTAACCCGGCTCGGCACGACCAATTCAATAAACCGGCCATCGAGCACCATCTGAGTGCGCGGCACGTGCCAGCGTTCGTCGTAGACAATAGTTTGCGGGTAGATCACGCCGCCGATCTTGATCAACGCCGCCAGTAGCACGATCCGCCAGAGCCACGTTTCATAGGGTTGCGGCAAGGTTTCGCCGCCGCGAGCAAAGGCGAAGCAGGTAAAGGCGCGCAGCGGCCCTAGCGCGAGGTGCAATCCCGCGAGCACCCCCCAGAGCATCGGCGTAAAAATGGCCCACCAGATCCGGTGGACTGCCAACAAACCACCTAATGCGACTAGTGCCGTGGTGACGAGGACGGCTGCCGGCAGCGGTTGAACCGCCACCCGGCGCGCTAGCCAATAGCCTAATGCACCAATGAGGGCGAAATGAATCGCTTGCCAGAAAGGCCAGCCATACTCTACTTGACACGCTTCAATCCAGTCGATAACTACTCCTAGTTGGCGCGGGTCGGCGGTGGTCGAGAAGGTTGAGCTGGTCAAGTGCAGCGTAAGATCATCATTACCCGGCGGCACGAGCAGGTAATAGCGCGCCGTATCACTCCGTAACGCGATCCGTACTGGCGCTAGCTTATCAATAGTGATGGTCATTTCAGCCGGTGGCGCGCCTTCGGGCCGGTAGCCGTTGACCCGAAAGACGACGGTCGTCCAGCTTGAGCCGATGCCGGGAAATGAGACGCTTGCTTCGGCTTTGGTGAAAGAATAAGAGAATTGCCGGTTACGTTCTAAAGCGTGAAAGCCGGTGATATAGGGTTGGGCGTAGGTCGTGCCAATATCGAGTCGCCCCGCCGGCGGAATCCAGCCGGCGAGACCAGCGCAGACGATGCCTACTATGGCGAGGCCGAGCGCGACGAACAGATCAGGCCGCAGTTTGACCGGTTGGTTCCCCATACATACTCCCTGCACGATACCATAAATCCAATAGACTCAGCCTGTTTTCAATGGCGTGCTGTGCTATACTACCAAAGCAGGTCAATCTTGTGATCTGCCCATCTGCCTTGCGGCGGACACACACGAGGGATAGCAATGAGACTGGAGCGATTTACTGAAAAGGCGCAGAGCGCCTTCCATATTGCCCAAGAGATTATGCAGGATCACCAGCATTCGCAGCTCGATGTCGAGCATCTCTTTTTGGCGATGCTCCGCCAGCGCGATGGTCTGGCAACGCGGGCGCTGTCGCGCTTGAACGTTGATCCGCAAGAGGTGGAACGCCGCATCGAGCGTGAGCTGGAAAAGCTCCCTAAGATGTTGAATTCGCATGGCATCGGTGGTCAAGTCTTCATTACGCCGCGCACGCAGCGATTGGTCAAGCGCGCTGAGGAAGAAGCCAACCGGCTAGGCGATCAGTACGTTGGCCTTGATCACTTGCTCATCGGCTTGGCGAGCGAGCGCGATGGTCCTTCAGCGCGGATTTTGCAGAGCTATCATATCGATCAGGAGCGGATCTATCAAGTGTTGATGGAGATTCGCGGCAGCCAGCGCAGCGATGATCCATCGGCTGAGAGCCGCTATGAAATTCTGACCAAGTATAGCACCGATCTGACTGAGCTGGCCCGCGACGACAAGCTCGATCCGGTGATTGGTCGCGAGGCCGAGATTACCCGCGTCATTCGCATTCTTTCGCGCCGCACCAAGAATAATCCGGTTTTGGTCGGCGAAACCGGCGTCGGTAAGACGGCGATTGTCGAGGGGCTGGCTCAGCGCATTGCCCGTGGCGACGTGCCGCCGACGTTGATGGAACGCAAACTGCTGGCGCTCGATCTGGCCGGGATGGTGGCCGGCTCGAAGTTCCGCGGCGAGTTTGAAGAGCGGCTGAAAGCAGTGATGGATGAGGTGCGCAACGCGAAGGGCCGCATCATCCTCTTCATTGATGAGCTGCATACTGTTGTTGGCGCCGGCGCCGCGACCGGTAGCATTGACGCCTCGAATATGCTCAAACCCGCTCTCTCGCGGGGCGAGATTCAGGTGATTGGGGCCACCACTATTGACGAATATCGCAAGCATATCGAGAAGGACGCGGCGCTCGAACGGCGCTTCTCGCCGGTATTTGTCGAAGAGCCTGATCCTGAGACGACGGTTGAGATGCTGCGTGGCTTGCGCAAGCGTTACGAAGAGCACCATCGACTGACGATCAGCGATGAGGCGCTGCGGGCGGCAGTGCAACTGTCGAGCCGCTATATCAACGACCGGTTTTTGCCTGACAAGGCGATTGACCTGATTGACGAAGCCAGCGCCAAGCTGCGGATTGACATCTTCTCGATGCCGCCTGAGCTGAAAGCGAAGGAAGAGGAGCTGAAGCGGCTGCAAGCCGAAGAGGAAGAAGCCGGGGCCCGCCGCGATTACGAGCGGGCGGCGATGCTGCGTGCGTGCTATTTGGCCCTACAAGCGGAATTTGAGGCCGAGCGCAGCGAGTGGCTGGCGCGCAACAATCTCGATGAAGTGGTGGATGATGAAGATGTCGCGCAGATCGTTGCCAGTTGGACGGGGGTGCCGGTCAGCCGTATGCTCGAAACCGAGCGCGAGAAGCTGATCCATATGGAAGAACGACTGCACGAGCGGGTGATTGGCCAGCACGAAGCGATTGTCGCCTTGAGCGACGCTATTCGCCGCGCGCGTTCCGGCCTGCGCGATCCGCGCCGCCCGATCGGCTCGTTCCTCTTCGTCGGCCCGACCGGTGTGGGCAAAACTGAGCTAGCCCGCGCGCTCGCCGAGTTTATGTTCGACAGCGAAGAGGCGATGACACGGGTTGATATGAGCGAGTATCAAGAGAAGCACACCGTCAGTCGCTTGATCGGCGCGCCACCCGGCTATGTTGGCTATGATGAAGGCGGCCAGTTGACCGAGAGCATTCGCCGCCGTCCGTATCAGGTCGTGCTCTTCGACGAAATCGAGAAGGCGCACCGCGATGTCTTCAACGCCTTGCTGCAAGTGCTTGACGATGGCCGGCTGACCGATGGCCAAGGCCGCACGGTCGATTTCCGCAATACGATCATTATCATGACCAGCAATGCCGGCACCGAGCATCTGCAAGGCGGCGGGATCGGCTTTAACGTGGGTGGCAAGGCGCAAAAAGCGTTCGATCTGCGCGAGGCGCGCAAGAAGGTTGATGAGGCGCTCAAGCAGACCTTCCGGCCCGAATTTCTCAACCGGATCGACGAGATAATTCTCTTCCATCCGCTCTCGATGGAAGATTTGACCAAGATCGTCGAATTGCAAATTGGCGAATTGGTCAACCGGCTGCGCGAGCAAAATATCGGCTTGACGTTAACGCAAGCGGCTAAGGAGTATCTCGTCAACGAAGGCTACAACCCGGTCTTTGGTGCGCGCCCGTTGCGCCGCACCATTCAGCGTCTGCTCGAGACGCCGATTTCGCGCGAGCTGCTACGCGGAACGTTTGCCGCTGGTGATCAGATCGAGGTGGATGTTGAGCATGGCCTGCTCGTCTTTCACCGCGGCAGCATTCTGACCATGACAGAGCGCCGCCCCGCCGAACCGCTTGATGCCTGAACTGTAATCTACGATGCCGGGTTTGTCATCTTGCCCAGCCCGGCATCGTGGTATGATCAAGACTCAAGAGTGATAGGCGTCTCGTATCGCTGATCAGGAGTGGTTGTGACCGCATCCGATATTGCTACTCAGTTGATTGCCGCCCAGCGCCGGGCTGCCCGTTTGCGCAATGCCTTAATGACGGTGGGCGCTTTTTTCGCTGCTGCGCGCCAATCTGACCCGTTGCCGATGTTGCGCGATCTGTGTGGTGAGTGGTTGCTGGCCGATAAAGTTGAAATTATTGTTCCTGCCGGCACTGGCAGTTTGCAAGCACACTCGCCGACCATGTTGGTTGGGCCGATTATGATTGGCCGGCGGATGGTGGGGCGGATTGAAGTCACTCGTGCGACACCGCCGTTTGATAGCGATGATCGTGAATTGTTGACGGCGTTGGGCCAGATTGTCGGCATTGTGCTTGAGCAATCGTCGTTGCAAGGTCAGCTCGATCAATACCTTAATCAAGCCCGTGCCCATGCCGACACGCTCGATCAGTTGTTACAGTTTGGCCGCATGGTGACCAGCGCCACGACCGAACCGCTCCATTTGGGTTTGCAATTGGCGACACAGGTGCCGGCGATGGTGGGTGGCGAACGGGCATCGTTACTCTTGCTTCCGCTCGATAACAACGCCGCGCCGATGTTGTTGTTGAGCAATGGCCATGTGGCTACGCCAGAGCGCGCGCGTGAGGTGCGTGAGCATGGCTTTGCCGGTTTTGTGCTGTGCGAAGGGCAGCCTTTGATTATTGATGAAACCGATGCCGACCAACGTTGGCTCTCGTTGCGGATGCGCGAGTATGAGGCACCGACGCGGTGCGCAATGGCAGCGCCGTTGCGCTGGGGGTCGCGCTTGCTCGGTGCATTAACGGTGACCACGACCCAGAGTCGCCGGTTCGATAGTTCTCATCTTAACTTGTTAGAATTGGTGGCTTGCCATATCTCACTGGCAATTTATGCGGCTGATCTCGAGACGCGCCGCAATCAGAGCGCCAAACTCCTCAACGAAATCGAAGCGCGAATGAGGACTGCGTTGGTCGCAGCCCGCGCTGGTGATGCGCAGGCGTTTGACCAGCTCGAAATACAACTCGCTCGCTTGCGGGATGTGCAACAGCTCCTTTCCCTCAATATGGCGATACCGCCGGAATCGTAACGCCATCGCACCGCGGGCGTAAGGTCATAGCAACGCTATGTCCCTACGCTCGCTAACGGTTATTCGTCAGGATTACCGTACTCGTTGATCTCCGCCGGGTCGGGATCGATGAAGCTGAGATTGGGCGGCGTCACGGGGTTGTTATTGAGGCCGATTTGTGGTACCGGTTGCGGATCGGCAATCGTATCGGTGGTTTGAGTTAGGGTAAACGTGGAATGACCAATTGTTGGCTGATCGCTCCCTGCGCCGTCAACTGGTAGAATCCGACCGGCAGCCGCTCATCGAGGAAGAGCTCAACCAAAAACTGGCCGGCTACCGGATCGGCAAAGGTTGAGGGAAAACCGCGCACCGAGCCATCGGGCATTGTCAGCCATAGATCAACCCGCTCGCCGGGGAAGAAGAGATCACCGTTGGCGTAGAAGATCGAACGTTGCGGCGCTTCGGCACCAAATGGCACCACGACCGAAAGCCGGGCCGGAACGCGTTGGGTGACAGGCCGCGACTTAAGCTCGAAGTGGGCAAAGACGCGAAAGCCGCTGGTGTTGCCGAGCGCCGTCACTGTGTAGCGCCCAACCGGATTCTTCCCCTCAAACTGGAACGACGTGGACACCGCTCCGCTTGGCGTTGCTTGCACGACCTGCTGTCCGGGCGGGAAGTTAATCACCGTGCCGTCGGGTGCGGTCAGCCAGAACGAGACCAACTCGCCACCCAAGAAGTTGCGCCCGTCTACCTCGAGAATCTGCCCTTGCTGAAGGACATTCGTCTCTTGCCCGTTCAAGGTTGTCCGCAGCGTGGCGTTGCCGGTCGGGCCGGGTCGCCCGCCGGGAATGACAACGAAGAAGGCCGAGGCCGTGTGCGCGCCTCCAACACCTAGCCCGCGCCTGGTGAGGCGATAACAACCGTAGGGCCACGTGCCCGGAATGGTAATGTTGAGCGAGAGCTGGCCGGCGTTGTTGGTAAAGCGGGCAAATTGCACGTTCGTGGGCAGATCGATCACACCATCGAGGAATTGGGCGGCGCTGAACGTAAAAATGCGCCCGTCAGGGAAGGTGATGTCAACCTCAATGGGTTCCGGCCCAAATGGCGGTTCGAGCACGCGGTAGTAGTCGAAACGAGCGAGCAAGGTTTGGGTTTGGAAGATAGCCGGTGCCGGTGCGCCGGTGGCTGCGCATTGGGCTTGCCCTTGCGGTGTAAAGATCTCGACGGTGGCGCGTGACGCAGCAGCGTCGTAGGTGAAAAAGGCTAGCAAAAGGGCGAGGGCCGTGCCGAAACCGACAGCGAACAGTGAACGCAACGAAAGGCGTCTCATCGTGTCCCCCCTGTCTTGTTTTGAACCTGAGATACACCTGATAGGAGAATGAAACTATACGCCGGATTACGTCCAACGAACAATCTGCATAGATTACGCGATAGTTACAGAGGATGTATCCTTAGAAAGAGCTTGCCCAATGCAGGCGAGGAATGCGGGCGGATTGCGGGAAAAGCAACTAGAAAAACGATGGTGGGTTTAGAGATATTAGCAAAGGCTAGCGATCGTAAACCGGCGGGGCGATGGAAGCCATCACCCCGCCGCTATCACTGCATTCACCCTTGTTCAGAGCGTTGTAATTCTTCGACCCGCTGCAATTGCACATATAGCGGCGGCACGCCGAACAACGCCCGTTCCCAGTCGGTCACACGCGGGTTGACTTCACCCAGCGACCAGCGCCCACCTATACGGATGATCTGGGTGCCGAAGTGTTGTGGCCGGCCCAATTCGATCAACAACCGATCCCACGCCATCGCGCGCAATGTCCATGCGCGCTCATCACCCAATTCGGTGGCGCGGCGGGCAAACCGGTGGGAGTGGTGAAAATCGGCCACCGATTCGCCGCAGATCATCACTAAACCGGCGAGGAAGCAGGCGCGATCATCGGTGATAAACCCTTGCGCTTCAAGCTCAAGCACGCGATCGCAACGCCGGCGACGTTCGGCTGAGGTGGCACCCTTCGATTGGCCGTCGATAGCTTCACTCGCCAGCCGGCTCAGTTCGGTCAGCGGATCTTCCGGGGTTAGCTCGTCATCCGGATCCATCTATGCACTCCTTCCGGTTTATTCAATCGTTGGGCAGCGCGGAAGTGGCAGTGGCATGCGTGTTATGATCAGTGTACCACATTCTCTTGGTTGCGCATCGCCGGCAGAGCGCGATCCAGTGCATGCGGTGATCGGGGAGGCGTGGCCGGCGGTAGACCTCCAGCGGTTGCCGGCTGCCGCAGTGCGCGCAATGCCCGCCGGAGCGCAGGTATGCGGCCCAGATCAAGGGCAGGGGGAGGTGATCAAGCAAGAGATGAAAGGCGACGCCAAGCGTGAACGGGCGGAGCCATGGGTAACGCTGCGCCAGCATCCAAAGCGGGGGCAAAACGAGGAAGGGCCGGTGCAACCACGAGCGGAGCGAGCCATAGCGAGGCCGGTTGTCGCCGTAACGAGGCCACCGGTTGCGATAGCGGTTGTACACCAATGCGCCGCTGATGCTCCAATCACCGGTGCGGCAGATATACAGCGCAAGGTGATCGATATCGATTAGCACACCACCGGCAATCAAGAGCGCGGCGGCGACCGGTTGGCGCGGGTACAAGCTGGCGGCCAGCATGCTCGAGTACAAGAGATGTTCACGAAGATTCATGCAGGTTCCAAGTGCTCAAGCGCCTCGATCACCGGCTGGAAGGTATAGCGATGGATGGGTGATGGGCCATAGTGCGCCAAGGCGCGGCGATGCGCGGCAGTGCCGTACCCTTTATGCACGGCAAAGCCATAAGCCGGGTAACAGCGATCAGCGGTGTGCATCAGCCGGTCGCGGGTGACTTTGGCAATGATCGAAGCGGCGGCAATCGAGAGCGAACGGGCATCGCCGCGCACCAACGATTCTTGGGGCAGGCAAATGCCGGGGAGATGTTCGGCGTCGATTAACAGGGCATCAACCGGGCAGGTCAAAGCGAGCAACGCTTGCGTCATCGCAAGGCGGGTCGCGGGCAGAATGCCGTAGGCGTCGATGAGGAAGGCCGGTACGATGCCGACCCCAATGCTTTGGGCGTAGGTTTGCACTGTAGCAAACGCGCGTTCGCGGGCCACGATGCTCAACTGCTTCGAGTCGTTGACTGCGGCCAAGAGGTGTAGCTGCTCGTAGACGATTGGCGCTAACACTACCGCGGCGGCCACTACCGGCCCCGCCCAACAGCCGCGTCCGGCCTCGTCAATCCCGGCTAGCGCCAGATAGCCGCGCGCACGCAGGGTCTGTTCAACGCTCAGATCCGGACTCATGCGGCCTCCCAGTCATTACAAGGACACTGCTGTGACCAATGGTCACGCGCTGCACGCGCAGGCGAAAATTTCCAAATGAGATGCTCTCTGGCAGATCGCGCGGGTTGCGCCCCAGCCAGATCAGGCGATAGATTGCATCAATCAATCGCCCATAACCTCCTTCCAGCCGCCCGCCATCAACAATGACCAATTGGCCGTCCGGCGCCAGCACCCGCTGGATTTCGGCGTGGGTCGCCGGATCAAGCATGTATTCGGCGGGGAAGGTGGCGCACACGGTATCGAAACTGGCATTGGCAAACGGCAGGCAGCGGGCATCGGCGCGCACAAGCCGGTTGGTGAAACGCGCGGCGCGGCGCAGCATCGCGGGCGAGGCGTCGAGACCGGCAACGCCGGGCCGGGCCGCCAAGGCCTGCTGGAGATAGCCGGGTCCGCAGCCGAGTTCCAGCACGCGCCCGCGCAGTGCGGGCAGGGCGGCCAGCACCCAGCGTTGCCAGTAGCCGCCCGATACGAGCCACGCGATTAGATCGTAGTTCCACGCGAGTTCGTGGTAGAGGCGCTGGAAGAGCCAGCGGATGAGGCACCGGTAGCGTGAGATCATAGGATGCGTACTCTGGCGTTGCAAGGTTCAAGCCTGCGGCAGTGAAACTGCCGCGCTCCCTATACCCTGCTGCCGGTCATGCGAGATGGCTGTTGCTATCGTTATACCATAATCTCGAAACTTTACGGCGGCACGGGGACGCCATGCCGCCCCTTCCGCCCGCCGTTTAAGGACGGATAGAACATCTGATCCGGAACCCGGCACTAAAGGGCTGGGCTAGAGTTACGAAACTCGCTGTGTGGGCTGCTGGCCCTTACCCCTAGCCCTTCTTCCGCTGGCGCTGGAGCGGGGAGCGTACTGCCGGGCTGTAAGGCATCGCAC
Organism: Chloroflexus sp.; assembly: GCF_034431535.1. GTDB lineage: Bacteria > Chloroflexota > Chloroflexia > Chloroflexales > Chloroflexaceae > Chloroflexus. Next base: position 22,722 of record NZ_DAOUDC010000070.1, read on the forward strand.
AGCGATCAACGGTTGTCATTGACCACATGTTCTGTCCGCCCTTGAACCGCCTGCCGGTGGTATAATTGCGCGTGAGAGGGTTCGCACATCGCGTTGGAAAGGACGAGCTATGACCGGCGAGAGCGCCGCAGATCTGATTCAGGCCGATCACGACTATCTGTTGCAGAGTTATGTACGCGCCGACTTCGTTATCGAACGCGGCGAGGGTGTTTATCTCTACGACAGCGAGGGCCGGCGTTATCTCGACTTTGTGGCCGGTATTGCCGTCAATGCGCTGGGGTACGGTGATCGCGATGTGCTCAACGCGATCAACGAGCAGGCGGCGCGCCTGATCCACGTGTCTAACCTCTACCACACCCGTCCGGCGGTCGAGTTGGCCGCGTTGCTGGTAAAGAGCAGCCCGGCGTTTAACAAGGCGTTCTTCTGCAACAGCGGAGCCGAGGCGATTGAGGGGGCGATTAAGTTTGCTCGCCGCTATGCGCGGGCCCATTTCGGTGAAGGCAAAACGACGATTGTCGCGTTTGACGGCAGCTTCCACGGGCGCACGATGGGGGCGGTGGCAATTACGGCCCGCGAGAAGTATCGCGAGCCATTCATGCCGGTGATGCCGGGAGTGCGTTTCGCCCGCTATAACGATTTAGCGTCGTTGGCTTCGACGATCGGGCACGATGTCTGCGCGGTCGTGCTGGAGCCGGTGCAGGGCGAAGGAGGTTTGCGCGCCGCCGAGGCTGAGTTTGTGCGCGGCGCGCGCGAGTTGTGCCGGCAGTATGGCGCCTTGCTCATCTTTGATGAGATTCAGTGCGGGATGGGCCGCACCGGCACGATTTGGGCTCATGAACAGTTTGGTGTGCAACCGGATATGATGACAGTAGCCAAGCCACTGGCCGGTGGTTTACCGATCGGCTCGATCCTGATGGGCCAACACGTGGCTGACGCGATCCAGCCTGGCGACCATGGCACAACCTTCGGCGGCAATCCGTTGGCGACTGCGGTAGGCGCGACGGTCTTCCGCAAGATTAGCGATCCGACCTTTTTGGCCCACGTGCAGCAGGTCAGCAATTATCTCGATGAAGCGTTGCAGGATCTAGCCGCCGAGCAGCCCGATGTGGTGCTTGAATTGCGCGGGCGGGGGTTGATGCGCGGCGTGCGGATTGCCGGCTCGGCGGGTGCGGTGCGCGAAGCGGCCCATCGCCATGGGTTGTTGGTGGCAACAGCAGGGGAAGACGTGATCCGGCTCTTGCCGCCGTTGATCATCGAACCGCACCATGTTGACGAAGCAGTCGCCGGCCTGCGCGCAGCGTTGCGGGACTGAGTGCGCGGCGGAAGGATCGGGGGATAAGAAGCCGGTTGCATTGATGCAGCGGGAATTGACCGGCGTGATGTGTGCAATCCAACAGGGAGAAGAACAATGCCTGTGCTTGCCTTGATCGGCGCTCAGTGGGGTGATGAGGGCAAAGGCCATCTGGTTGATTTGTTGGCCGCTCGCGCTCGTTTGGTGATTCGCTATGGCGGCGGCAATAACGCCGGCCATACCGTGGTCAACCATCTAGGCACGTTTAAATTGCATCTGGTTCCCTCCGGCATCTTCGATCCGGGGATTGTGAATGTGATTGGCCCCGGCGTCGTGATTAATCCTGAAGTGCTGATCAAAGAGATTGAAGACCTCGAGGCGCGGGGTGTTTCGACCGCCAAGTTGTTCGTCAGCGATCGCGCCCACGTAATTATGCCCTATCACATTCAGCTCGATCAGTTGCAGGAAGAGGCGCGCGGCGAGGGCCGCATCGGCACCACCGGGCGCGGGATTGGGCCGGCGTATGCCGATAAGATGAGCCGTTCCGGCATTCGGATGGGCGATTTGCTGCACGAAGAGACGTTGCTCAACCGGTTGCGCACCGTGCTCGAAGAGAAGAACCGGATCTTAACCAAGCTCTACAATGCCCGCCCGCTCTCGCTGCACGATACCTATTTGACCTATCTCGAATATGGCCGGCGGTTGGCGAATCACATTACTGATGTGCATCCCATCATTCACCGGGCGCTCGACAAAGATTTGCCAGTGCTGCTGGAAGGGGCGCAGGGCGCGTTACTCGATATTGATCACGGCACCTACCCCTTCGTGACCTCATCGCCTCCCGGCGCTGCCGGCGCATGCCAAGGCAGCGGGATTGGCCCCACCCGGATCAATTCGGTGATCGGGGTGGTGAAGGCCTACACCACCCGCGTCGGCGAAGGGCCGTTCCCGACCGAAGTTGATGGGCCGGTGGCCGATGCGTTGCGTCAGATTGGCACGCCGTGGGCCGAAGTTGGCACGACCACTGGCCGGCTGCGCCGGGTGGGTTGGTTTGACGCGGTCATGGCTCGTTATGCGGCGCAAGTGAACGGGATCGATACCTTGGCGATTACGAAACTCGATGTGCTGGATGGGATCGAGACGCTGAAAATTTGTACTGGCTATAAACTTAATGACGCGGTACTGGAGTATCCGCCGACCACAACCGCCATTTTGGCGCAGGTCGAGCCGGTGTATGAAGAGCTGCCGGGTTGGACGGAATCAACGCGCAACGTGCGCCGGTTTGCCGATTTGCCCGATGCGGCGCAGACCTATGTGGCCCGCATCTGCCAGTTGGTTGGCGCACGGCTGGGGATTGTGTCGGTCGGCCCCGGACGTGATCAGACGATCATGGTCGCGGATGTGTTTTGATCGGGTTGGGTTTGCGGTAGTTGGATAAATGTACCCTCAGCTCATGGGGTGAGGCAGGGTGGCGCGCCGTTAGATGCCGTCACAGCGGCCCATCCGGCTGGCGTGCCGATATCGAGCGCGCTGCCCTGCGGAAATGTCACCCCGTCAACGCGCAATCCGCATGCGATCGCTGCTTGAAACACAACGCCGATATGCAACTCGACGCGGTGAGGTTCCTGCTGCCGGGCTAGCCGGTCGGCTGCCACGACCTCGGCAAGCACGCCGGTTACCTTTGGCGACCAGATCGCGGCCATCCAAGTCCATCGCAGGCTCGTCTGAGCAGGTTTAATCTCGACTGCCGTTACTCGGCGGGTGTCGCCATCGAGCGCCACCATGTCGGCAGTTTGGGGGTGATCGCAAGGAAAAAGACCAAGGGTCAGATCGGGTTGGTGCGCCGTGTGATGGGCAACTAAGGTCGCGTAGACATCATCAGGCGCAAGAATGACATCAGGCAAGCCGAGGGCAACCGTCTCGCCGGCAAGAAAAGGCAGCGCCGCCGCAAGGGTATAAGCGGCGCCGTGCGGTTCATGCACCGTTACATAAGCCAGATTCGGCCCGAAAGCGCGCCCATCGCCTAAGTAAGCGGGAATATCCCATTTGCCCGGGCGCACCACAATCAAAGCGCGTTCGATACTGGCGCGTTGCCATTGAGCGAGCAGATAGGTAATAACCGGACGCGGGCGCATACCATCGGGAGTAACGAACGCGCCAACCGGCAAAAGCTCTTTGCTGCACGGTAAGGGGCCAAGTCGCGTTGCCATCCCACCTGCCGGAATGAGACCGATCATAGCGATGCCTTGCAATTACTGGTGCAAACGCGCCTCATATCAAGCAATGCCGAATCTTACCATTGGTAATAGCCAAGCGCAACGTAGATCAACACGCCGAGACAGAGGTACGCGCCGTAGGGCAGATATTCCGGCGTCGCACGGCCAAGCCGGCGGGCAATCAAGATACCGGCGGCGACCAAGCCGGCCATAAAGATGCCGTAGATGAGGGCCGGGCCGAGGTGGCGCAAACCGAGCGCCGCGCCGATAAAGATGGCAAGGTAGACATCACCCAACCCAAACGGGGCCGATTTGCTGGGAAACAGCACCAGCGCCAGCAAGTAGAGAAACAGGAACCCCACCCCGCCGATCAACCCGCCTAAGAGCAATTCGCGCCATCCTGCACCGGCGAACGACCCCCAGATAAAGGCGATCAGCGCCCCTCCCAGAATGACAACGGTGTAGATCCAGCGGTAGAGCCAATCAACCACGCCGGTGACAATCAAGACCGCGCCGACAAAGGCCAGATACGGGAAGAGCGGGCCAAATCCGTAGAGGTCGTACAACCGCCACAACCAGATAGCGCTGCCGATTTCGACCAGCGGGTAGATGATCGGCAGCGGGCGGCTATCGGCAGCCTTGCCGCGTTGCAAGACCCACCCCAGCACTGGCAGCAACTGCCACCATTGCAGCGGTTGGCCGGTGCGAATGCAGCGCGGCCAGCCGAGCAAGCGTTCCTCGCGGGGCAGGCGGATAATCAGCACATTGAGCAAACTTCCCAGCACTAGACCAACAACAACGACGAGCAGATCGATCATGGACCGTGCTCCACCCCAAACGCGGCTTGCCACATGATTGCCCGCGGCGCTGGGCGACCCGTCCAGCGTTCAAAGGCGAGGGCTCCCTGTTCAACCAACATCCCGCGGCCATCACGCACCCGCGCGCCGCGAGCGGCGGCAGCGCGCAAGAGGGCTGTCTCGCGGTAGACCATATCGTAAACCAGACACTGTGGGCCGACCGGCGGATCAGGCAGCGGGGTTTCGTCGTCGCGCCAACCCAAGGCGGTGGCGTTGATCAGTAGGGTACAGGCGGCAACAGCCTCGGCGACGGCTGGATCGGCCAGGGCCAACGCGCGCGCGCGCAGCGCCGGTTGGTTCGCGGCGGCAGCGGCGGCGAGATCAACCGCGCGCATCAAGCTGCGGTTGATGATGGTGAGACCGGCGACGCCGGCATCGGCCAGTGCGAAAGCGGCGGCGCGCGCCGCCCCTGACGCGCCGAGAATCACCACCTCTTGCCCGGCGGGTGACCATTCGGCGGCGGCTAGATCGACCAACAATCCCGGCGCATCGGTGTTGGTTCCCAACAGCCGGCCATCAGGTTGGCGCACGATGGTATTGACCGCGCCGATGCGGGACGCCAGCGGGTCAAGCTCATCGAGCAGCGGCATCACCGCCTGTTTGTGCGGCAAGGTGACATTTGCGCCAAGGAACTGCGGTTGGCGCAGCTCGGCGATGCGGGCCGGCAAGTCAGCGGCAGTCGTCTGCACGGCGCGGTAGCGGGCAGCAATGCCAAGCACCGCCAGCGCCGCGTTGTGCAGCGCCGGCGAACGGGAATGGGCCACCGGATCGCCGATCAACATAATTTCAGCCGTTAGGGTCGATTCTGTTGACACGCCAACCACTCCGCTTCATAAGCGCGAAACTCTTCGATCGTTGTCGCGAACTTATGCGAACCGTCGAGTTCGCAACTCGCGACAAAGAATAGATACGGCGATGACTCGTCCGGTTGGGCCGCCGCAGTGAGGGCGGCAAGGCCGGGGGCGGCGATGGGCCCCGGCGGCAAGCCCGGCGTAATGCGCGTATTATACGGGCTTTGGATCGCTAAATCGGTCACGGTTAAGTTACGCTTCCACCACGTACCTCCAGTGGCGTCGTAGCCGATGGCATACTGGACGGTGGCGTCAGCACCGAGCAAGCCGCCGCCGAACGTCGGGGCATACTGGGGCTTGAGCCGGTTCCAGAAGACGGCGCTGATCTGAGGCATCTCGCTGAGCAAGGCCGCTTCGCGTTGAATAATCGAAGCCATGGTCACAATCTGATGCACCGTCACCCCCGGTACGCGCACCGATCGCTCGATGGTGCTGTACTGTTGAACAAAGCGATCAAGCAGCTTGCGCACGATTGTCTCGGCGTCAGCCGAGGGAGCGAAGCGATAGGTATCGGGGAAGAGATAGCCTTCGAGCGTCGCGCCCGCTGGCAAGCTATTGAGCAAGAAATAATCGGCGCGGAAGCGGTCGCCATCGCGCACCACAGCCAAAAATTCGCTCTCGCTGACCAGACCGGCGGCGGCGATGATGCTGGCAATCTCTTCAAGGCGCAGCCCTTCGGGGATCGTAATCTGAACGTCGTTGACGACGCGCCCGCTCTGCAAAACGATCAGAATCTCGCTCATCGTCATAGCGGGGCTCAGCACATAGCGCCCGGCCTGTATCTGTTGATCAAGACCGCGCCAACGCACCAGCGCCCGAAAGAGGGCCGGCTGGCGGATCAGACCGGCCTCGCCGAGCCGGGTAGCGATGTCGTTGGCCGTTTCGCCGGGGGCGACGACAAACTCAACCGGAGTGCCGGATGTGGCCGGCGTTGCGCGCAATTCGCTGAGGAAGATATAGCCGGCGCAGGAAACTACCAACGCCAGCAGCGAAAGGCCGAGTAACAGTGCGCGGACATGCCGCATTGCGCTAACCTCCCTTGCGCCGCGGTCGGCGCAGCGTATGCAATGGTGCGGTACGGGCGGATGCTGCCCATCAGTTGCCATTGTACACTGACATGGGCAACGCTGCGCGATGATTGTCGTGCAATAACGACCGGCGTATTGGTGTTGCACTGGCTACGCGCGATGGTAATCATCGCATCGGTGAGCGGCGGTTGCAACCAATGTTTCGGCGAGACTGGCGGCAAGCGGCGGTTGCAACCAATGTTTCGGCGAGACTGGCGGCAAGCGGCGTTCGCTCCCACGGCGTCGGCGTGATCGCAGCCACCTTCGCTTGCAGTGCCGCCGGAGCGAGCGGTTCGGGGGCGGCAACCATTTCGATGTCGCTGCAATCGTGTGGACGATTGCGACCGTAAGTTCGAGCAGCGCAGCGAGCACGCGCTCGATCTGGGCGCCGGTCACTTCACCGGTGAGCTCCGGCGTGGTGGGGGCGAGCAGCACATCAACCCCAGCGGAGTGTCTTTGCATCACTGCGCCTATCAGTTCATCATCGATCTCGTCGCTGCGCAGTACTAGATCGGCCAGCGTATGGCGCGACCACAGATTCAGATGGGTGCCGACGTGACCAAACTGCAAGGCCAAATCGGCCAAGGCCACTCGGCTGCCGCACACTCGCCACCAGCTCGCTGTAGCGTACCGGTTTGACCAACACATCGCGGGCGCCGGCCAGCATCAACCGGCGGAGGCTCGCCATATCCTGCTGCTCGACGAGCGCAATGCACACGACCGAAGGCTAGCTGGCGTAGATTTGGCTGATCAGTTGTTCGGTCTGCGCCACCGGTCGATCGACAATCACCATGTCGGGCCGCGTTTGCCACACCAATTCCAACCCGCTGGCGGCGATGCCTACCCGTTCGAGCCGGTTGGTATCGGGTTCGGCAGCCAGTCGCCGGATCCAATCGGCATCCAGTTGATCGACGCCGGTGAAGACCACAATCCGCATCGAACGCTCATTCACGCACCTGCTTGATCAAAATCGCCTCAGTCGGATCAACCAGCAACAGCAACAAGACCGGCGCCGTTTCGCTGCCATTGGTAACGGTGGGATGGATCACGCGAAACACCTCGATATTTTGCAGGGTCACACCGGTGGCGATAATCGGATCACGCTTTGGATCAACTTCAATCGGCACACTCATGGTCGCCGGGGCGAATAATGTGAGTTCAGCCAGCAGATCAAGCACGAGGAAGACGAACAACGCTTTGCCAGAGGGGATTTGGCTGCTGATCAGCGCATCGGTGGCGCTGGCGAGGCTGTGCGCAGTAAAGAATTCACCCGCGCCAATCGGCGCGATCGTGATCTGGTGCTCGAGTTCTTGCGGTGAAGGAATCGCCGTGGGCGGCACTAAATCGACTGGAAACTCTTTTAAGACCAGATCAGCGCTGCTGATCAATGCTTCCATTTCCAGCGAGCGCGCCGCGACTGGGATCGGGATAGTGGCTGCTGACCGTTGCGCAGCAAGCTGCACCTTTTGGCGGGCCTGCTCGATGGCGCGCAGCTCTTGTTGCCGGATGAGGTAAAATACGAGCAGTCCTGTGCTCATGGCGAGGATTGCGCCAAGACCGATGAAGAGCCAACCGTATCGCCGATTCACCGCTGTTCTCATTGACCAAGACTGATTACCGATAATGAGAAATGCCTGTTATGTTGGCAACCGTATCATAGCGAGTGAAGGCGCATTTGTGAATAACAAATCCTTTAATCAATTTGCATTATAACCTGAAAAATAAATATTTTAGTATAACAATAGGATTATTTGTTGATTGAACTTGTTAATACGAGAAAATTGCAAAATCATGACAGCGATCTTAGGATACTAGAAAGCAGAAAATCGTGTCTTAATCATTGATAACGTATGGAGAGACAAGGAAACTTGTCATGACGACTTGTCTACGAGGATTAAACGTAGGTGTAATACGTCGCAGATGGGATGCTTCTTTGATGAGAGGACTGATAACTTGTTAGCGTCGTTCACAATCTCAGCCACCAATCGCAAGCACTATATGAGGAATATGAGGAGCGCATGACAATGTATCACGCATGGTTTGCCGCTCAAGACGATCCCAACGAGCGGTACCCGTTGACAGAAGTGGTGTATTACAGCCGGTCAGGCGGGTTGCTCGAGGTGCAGCACGATATGGCTGCGCTGGCCCAACGCAGCCCGGAAGAGTGGAAGCGGCTGTTTGATGAGCGTTGGATGCGAACCGCGTGGCCATACGGCAGTGGCGTGTGGGGGAAGAAGGAGTGGGTCTGCCCGATTGTTTCTGACGACAACGTGGTCAGTATGTTTGAAGGCGGCACCAATCTCTTCTGGGCCGAGCGCTTTGGGCGTGAGATTGGGCTGGATGACCTTTGGATCAAGATGTGCGGCAATTCACACACCGGCTCGTTCAAAGATCTCGGTATGACCGTGCTGGTCAGCGTGGTCAAGCAGATGATCAGCGAGGGCAAACCGATCCGGGCGATTGCCTGCGCTTCGACGGGGGACACATCGGCGGCGCTGGCGGCGTATGGCGCGGCGGCTGGCATTCCGACGATCGTGTTCTTGCCGAAAGGCAAGGTGAGCATTGCCCAGTTGGTGCAACCGGTCGCGCATGGCGCGCTGGTGCTGGCGCTCGATACCGATTTCGATGGTTGTATGCGGATCGTGCGCGAGATTACGGCCAACCCTGACAACGGCATCTACCTCGCCAATTCGCTCAACTCGCTGCGGGTCGAGGGCCAGAAGACGGTTGGGATCGAGATTGTGCAGCAGTTTGATTGGGAAGTTCCAGATTGGATCATCATTCCCGGCGGCAATCTCGGCAACACCTTTGCGCTCGGCAAAGGTCTGTTAATGATGTATGAACTCGGTCTCATCAACCGGTTGCCGCGCATTGTGACCGCGCAAGCGGCGAATGCCAATCCGCTGTACCGGTCATATCTCACCGGGTTTCGCGAGTATGAGCCGATCAAGGCGCAGCCGACCGCGGCGAGCGCCATCCAGATCGGCGATCCGGTGAGTATTAATCGCGCGATCAGCACATTGCGCCGGTTTAATGGCATTGTGGAACAGGCGACCGAGCAAGAGCTGGCCGATGCTGCGGCCCGCGCCGATCGCACCGGTGCGTATACCTGCCCGCACACCGGTGTGGCGCTAGCCGCGTTGATGAAATTGGTGCAACGCGGCGAGATCAGGCGCAGTGATCGCGTCGTGGTGATCTCGACAGCGCATGGCCTCAAGTTTAGCCGCTTTAAAGTCGAGTATCATGAGGGCACATTGCGCGATGTGGTTGGTCACTATGCCAACCCGCCGATCGAATTGCCGCCCGACATTGATGCCGTGCGCCGCGCGATTGGGCAGCGGTTTGGGGAATGACGCCAAGGAGGCGTTACTCGCCTATCAGCGAAGGAGGTTATGTGAGAATCGATCAACGCCAACTAGCTTTCGCCCTTCTTGGCGGCATGGCCGGCTACACATTGGTGCGCGGGTTGCTGAACATTATCTTCGGCGATCCGCTGCAAATGATCGTCTTAACGTTCATCGTCTCGGCGATCTTCGGCGTGGCGACGTGGCTCTACTGGCGGGGTTGGGAAGGGGCACGCTTTTTGGCCACGGCTGGCGTTACGCTCGTCGTAGCGTTTGGCTTGCCGCTCAGGCAAGAAACGCTGGTGCTCTTTACGCCGCTGGCGTTTGCGGTGGCAATCACTAATACGCAATGGGTGGTCGGGGTTGGGTTGGCGATGCTGGTCATTTTGCTTGGTCGCGATATTGCTGAGGGCGCGTTCGATAGCGTCTACGCCAGTCTTGCCGTCGGGGCCAGCTACCTCGTCCAAGTGACTGTCTTTGCTGCGGCGCGCTTTGCGCTTGATACGGCCCGGATTGAAGCCGAGCGCAACGCCGCGCAAGCCGAAGCCACTAAGGCGGAGATCGAGGAGCGGGCAGCGGCGATCGAGCAACAACGGCGTGAGCTGACCGAGCAAAACCAGCGCCAGCAAGAGTTACTCGAGCTGGTCAGCCAGCTTGAGACGCCAGCGGTGCGAATTGCCGAGGGGGTGTTGCTAGCGCCGCTGGTAGGCGGGATCGATAGCCGGCGGGCGAGCAAGATCACTAGCCGGTTACTCGAACTGGTCTATGAACGGCGGGTGAATCTGGTGATTCTCGATGTGGCCGGCGTGCCGGTGATCGATACCGCGGTCGCTAATGCGCTGACTCAGACGGTGCGGGCGTTGCGTTTGCTGGGTTGCCGGGTGACGTTGACCGGCATTTCGTCGCAGGTGGCGTTGACCTTGACGCACATTGGGATTGAGTTGCATGAGCTGGAAGTGGCGGCATCGCCGCAAGAGGCGTTGCAGCGTTGGCTCAGTGAGCAGGATACATTGGCGCGCAATTAGCGTCATGGGTTGAATTGATGCGGCTAAGACGGTTGGCTGTGGTGAGAAAAGTGTCAGCAGCGCGGCTGGATGTGAGCATCTGTTATGACATTGACCAGTAAGACGCTGCGCAAGGCGATTGTTGACCGGGCATTGGCTGGTCAACCTACGTCGCCATTGTGCCCGCATGCGCGGGAATGCGGCGGGTGCGCATTTCAGGATCGAGCGTATGCCGATCAAGTGGCGGCAAAAGCTGCCGTCTCACGCGAACTGTACGCGAGCGGCGGGATCAGGGTTGATGAGTTTGAGGTGGTGCCCTCGCCGAACCCATTTACCTATCGCACCCGGATGGATTACGTCGCCACGAAGGGGCGCTTTGGCTTGCGAGCGCGCGGCAAGTTCAACTATATTATCGAACTTACGACGTGCCATTTGATCCCACCGGAAGCGTTTACCGCGGCGCAAGCGGTGTGGCGGCGCGCTGGCAAGTTAGGTTTGCCCGATTACGATATTCGGACTCATAGCGGTTTTTTGCGCTATGTGGTGGTGCGGCGCAACCCAAACGACGAATTGCTGATCGCGGCGGTGACGGCTGCCGGCGGTGATGAAGCAACGATGGCTGCGCTGGCGGAGACAGCGCTGGCCCAGCCGGGGGTGGTAGGCTTTCACTGGTTGGTCAACGACACGCTCACCGATCTGTCGTTTGGCGAGCCACGCCGGCATTGGGGCGTTGCCGAGCTGGCGATGCGCATTGGCGAGATGGTCTGTTTCGTTGGCCCCAATACCTTCTTTCAAAACAATGTCTATCTCGCGGAGCGGTTGATTGGCGATGCGGTTGCGGCCGCGGCGGTTGAGCCAACCATGCGAGCCGCCGATCTCTACGGCGGCGTCGGCGCGATTGGGTTGCATCTGGCCCGGCGGGCCGCCAGCGTCGATTGCGTTGAAGCAGTGGCGGACAGCGTCGCGTTGGCGCAGCGCAATGCGATTGCCAATGGTGTTGCCAACTTGCACCCGATCTGCGCCGATACGCTGGAGTACTTGCGCTCGCAGCCGGCAGGCAGCTTGCCGGTGATCGTGGCCGACCCGCCGCGCACCGGCTTAGGGCCGCAGGTGTGCCAAGAACTCCTCAGAATTGGGTCGCAGCGGATGGTTTACGTCTCGTGCAATCCGCTCACCCAAGTCGCCGATCTCCAGATATTAACGACGGCGTACCGCGTGATCAGCCTGCGCGGATACGACATGTTCCCGCACACGCCGCATGTCGAGGCGATTGCGGTATTAGAGCGGGCAGCATAAACTAAGCGCAGCGGGATGCTGGCGTACCCAGCACCCGCGCCTGCGTTCTGCCCGAGGGAGGCTATGGCAAGCTTGCCAGCCTCAACCTGACGTTTACTGCGTCACCGTCAGCGTGCCCTTCATGCCCGCCAGATAGTGACCGGGGAAGGTGCAGATATAGAGATAGGTGCCGGGGGACGGCGTTCGGAAGGTAACGCTGCCGGTTTGGCCAGTATTGAGCATCGCCGTCCACGCCAAAGCGCCGGGCGTACCGGGCGGCGGCACGAAGAGGGCATCAGCGTTTGCCTGCGCAGCGTTGTTCACGGCGGCGGCCACATCATCACCGCCATTGACCAGCACCCAGTTATGCTGGACGCCGAGATTATTTTGATTAACGAAATCGAGCTTGACCACCGTATTAGCGGGTGCGCTCAGTGCAGTCTGGGCGAATGCCAAAGCATTCGGATCGGGTTGAATCTCGATAGTTTGGGCCGGGGTTTCGTTCACCACATTGGCACCGCCAGCGGCGTTGGTGCCTTGAGCGGCTGGGGGTTGGGTTGGTTGGGTCGCGACCGGCGCCGCAGTGGGGCGGGGGGTGGCGGTGGGGCGGGGGGTAGCGGTGGGGCGCGGCCCAGCGGCGACAAAGCCACCCTGATTGGCGTTGAAGGCGATCATGATGATCAGTGCGATGAACCCAAGGCCAAACGCCAACCCGATCATCACGCTCAGGGGCGGCCCACCGGCGCTGCCGCCTGAGAAGCTTGAGCCGCCATTGCCGCTGCTGCGGCTACTACTACCACTGCTGCGCGAACGAAAACTACTCTGTCCGGAACCTCGCCAGCTCATCTGGAACCTCCTTGTCGTTTGGCCTGATATCGTGATATTCGGCACAGACCATAGTTTAGCATAAAATGAGAGCTTGATAAACGTGGGTTTTATACTGAAAGAAAACGACTCTGCATGAACAGCCACATCACCGTTTCTTCCCGTCTCGCAACCATTGCTCCGTTCCTGTTTGTGCTGCTCTGGAGTACCGGATTTATAGGGGCGCGTTTTGGGTTGCCGCACATCGAACCATTCACCTTCCTCAGCATCCGCTTTGTCCTCGTGTTACTCATTCTGGGCGGCTTGATATTGATCTTTCAGCAGCCATGGCTCTCGCAACCTCGTGCCTACGGGCACAGCGCAATTGTTGGGGTGCTGCTCCACAGCGGCTATTTGGGCGGGGTCTTTTTTGCGATTGATGGCGGTATGCCAGCCGGCCTCGCGGCGCTGATCGTCAGTTTGCAGCCGATCTTGACTGCGCTGATCAGCCAATGGACGCTCGGCGAGCAGATCGCATGGCGGCAATGGTTAGGGTTAGCGCTGGGTTTGATTGGCGTAGCGGCGGTCGTAAGTGATAAACTGATGGTAGCCGGGCCGCCACTAGTTACACCGGTAACGTTGACAGCGGCGATCATTGCCCTGCTGGCAACCACTGCCGGCACCCTGTACCAAAAACGGTTTGGGACCGGATTGCCGTTGCTAAGCAGCACGTGGACCCAATATTTGGGAGCGCTGACGGTGACGGCGCCGTTGGCGTTGCTGTTTGAGAGTCATACGATTGATTGGCAGCCGGCCCTGATTGGAGCGTTGCTATGGTTGACGCTCGTCTTATCAATCGGCGCGATTTTACTCTTGATGCTCTTGATCCGGGCGCGTTCAGCGGCGCGGGTATCTAGTCTGTTTTATCTGGTGCCGCCGGCAACCGCAGTCGAAGCATGGTTCTTGTTTGGCGAGCAGCTGGGTTGGCTGGCGGTTGGCGGGTTGGTCATCGCTTCGGTTGGGGTAGCGTTAGTGGTGATAGCGCCGCCGGAGCCTAGCCGCCGGTAGAGAAAAGGCAGTAACCAATGTTGTCAGGATTTTTTAATCAGAATTGCCCGATTCGATGCACCACGGTTCATAGGAAAACGTTCAATCGAGTATGATAATACTTAACCGATGGATCGTCTGAGGGTGCATGATGCGCCGGAACAGACGGCTGAGGGAGCGTGAGATGGTATGAAGGCAAATCCTAACGAGGCGCACTCCCTCTTTACAGATCTCCAACACCAGTATCTTGCCCAGATCGAGGCAAAGATCAGGCAGATCGAAGCCATTTGGGCGCGGTGGCAAGACAGTGCATTGCAACCAGATGATCTGTACGAGCTGCAACGGATTGCGCATAATTTAGCCGGTTCAGGGGCGACATTCGGTCTTGCGGCGGTCAGTGAGGCTGCACGCGCGCTTGACGTTGCCCTTCAGCCGGTGATCCATCGGGCTGATGCAGATGAAGCAGCGGCGAGTCTGGCTTCACTGGTGGAAAGACTGCTTGATGTGATGCGCAACCGTAATGCACCAGCGCTGCAACCGCTCAGCCGTGGGCTGCCGGCGGCAGCCGCGACCCTGATTTATCTGGCCGGGCGCAATCAAGACGAGACGGAAGAATTAGCGCGCCAAATCGCCTATTTTGGTTATACCACGGCTCAGTTTCTGAGTAGCGCCGAACTGTTAGCGGCAGTCGAGCGCCAGATGCCGAACGTGCTCTTTCTCGATCTTGATCTACAAGAAGGGGAACAGAGCGGTATTGCTGCGGCTGCCTTCTTGCATGAGCGATACGGTCAAGTGCTGCCGATTTTCTTTACCGCCAGTTCATCGGATTTCACCTTGCGCCTCGCTGCGGTGCGCGCCGGCGGTCGCGGCTATTTTACGCGCCCAATCGATGTTGGCTTGCTGATCGATCAGATTGATCAAATGACGCAGCGGGTGATTGCAGAGCCGTATACGGTGCTGATCGTGGACGATTCGCCGTTAATGGCAGAGGTGTATGCGTTGGCGTTGCGGGCGGCTGGGATGCGTGTGGTGACTACGACTGATCCGCTGGAAGCGCCAATGTTATTGGCCGAACAGCCGCCAGATCTCATCTTGCTCGATGTCTATATGCCCGGCTGTAACGGGCAGGAATTAGCAGCGGTCATTCGCCAGCAGCCGGAATATCACAGTATACCCATTGTGTTCTTATCGGGGGAAACGGATCGCTCGGCGCAGTTGGCGGCGCTAGCGCAGGGTGGCGACGATTTCCTGACGAAACCTATCAATTTAGAGCATCTGGTTGCTGCAATCAGTTCTCGCATTCAGCGAGCGCGGGCGATGCGCAGCCTAATGGTACGCGATAGCCTCACCGGCTTGTTCAATCACAGCGTCACCCAAGACTTACTGATCCGCGAGGTGGCGCGCGCGCGGCGGAGCAACCAGCCGCTGTCGGTGGTGTTAATCGATATTGACCATTTCAAGCAAGTCAATGATCGGTACGGCCATCAATCGGGCGATCGGGTTTTGAAGAGCTTGGCCCGGTTGTTGCGGCAGCGGTTGCGTGCGACTGACCTGATCGGTCGTTATGGCGGGGAAGAGTTTCTGATCGTGATGCCGGAAACACGCGCAGCAAGTGCGGCAATGGTTATTGACAGCTTGCGCGAGCGGTTTGCCAATATCGAACATCAGCGCGAAGGAGCGCCGTTGCGGGTGACGTTTTCAGCCGGCATTGCTGAATGGGCGCAGGGGATTGATGCTAGCGGGTTGATTGAAAAGGCCGATGCCGCGTTGTATCAGGCCAAGCGGCATGGCCGTAATCAAGTCTTGATCGCCGACGCACAGATTGGGCAGCCGCTGCAGCGCCGTGCCTTGCCGTTAACCACCACTCGGTTCCACAATGCGCCGGTGATACTAGTGGTTGATGATGACCCGGATGTAGGCCGGTTGTTGCAACTCTGGCTTGCTGATGCCGGCTATCGGGTCGAATTGACGCACAACGGTTTTGAGGCATTGCAGCGAATTGCCCAAGGTGGGATTGACATTGCGTTAATTGACATTCTGATGCCAGAAATCAGTGGAATTGACGTGTTGGATCACGTGCGCCAGATGGGGCCGGAGCCGGCGGTGATTATGACGACCGCGTTTGGTTCAGAGCAGATTGCAGTTAATGCGATTCGCCACGGCGCCGACGACTATTTACGCAAACCGATTGATCGGCAAGAGTTGTTGGTGGTCATCGAGCGCACGCTGGCGAATCTCCGATTACGGCGCGAGAATGCCGCGTTACAACGACGGCTCGACGAGAAGCGGCGTGAATTGGAAGCTGAAATTAAACATGCCGCGCAGATTCAATCGGAAATGCTGCCGCAGCAGATGCCGCGTCTGCCGGGGTACACGATTGCTGCCCACTGCATCCCAGCGCGCGAGGTTGGCGGTGACTTCTACGATTGGCACTTCCCGGCGCCGCATTTGTTAAATCTAACGTTTGGCGACGTGATGGGCAAAGGGATGTCAGCGGCGTTGTTGATGACGACCACGCGCGCGGTGATTCGTTCGGTAGCACGTGATACATCGCCAGAAGTGAATATGCGGTATGCGATAAATGCCTTGCACGCCGATCTTGATCGCACGAACAGCTTTGTGACGTTGTGCCATTTGCAGTTAAACTTAACTGCCCATACCCTAGCCTTTGTCGATGCCGGCCATGGGTTAGGATTTATCCGTCGCCATGGCGGGCAATGTGATCGGCTCGAACCGCGGGGCGCGCCACTGGGCATTTTCTCGCACGAGCCGTACCGGCAGGGTGAAACGGTATTGAACCCCGGTGATGCTTTGATCTTGTTTAGCGATGGGTTGCTTGATCCATGGCCGGCGTTAGCGCGTAACCCGCTCCAGATTAATGACCTGCTCGCCGATGGCATGTCGGCGACAGCAATCGTTGACCGGTTGTTGGCACTGCCGGCTTTGATTGGCCCATTGACCGATGACTTGACCGTGGTGGTGCTCGCGCGTGATGGATTGTCAGAGGATGCAGCATGAGCCTGTGGATGCGATGGTGGCTAGTCTTGCTCTTGAGCTTGCTCACGGTCATCGCTCCGGCGCCAGTCCAAGGCCAAAGCGCGGCCAAACGCTTTGCCGACCTTGGCTACGGCGACCGCACAGCGCGCGGGATCGATGCGGTGCTCGATTATTACTTTCCGATTCCGATGGGGTTGCGTCCGGCGAATGATGGCTTGTTAACGTTACGGTTTAGCCACTCGCCATTGTTACGGCCTGATCGATCGACAATAACGGTTGCGTTGAACGGACAGGCGCTGGCGAGCAGCCGGCTGACGGCGGAAAATGCCACCGATGGCGTGTTGGCGGTGCCATTGCCGGTGGCCGGTTTTACCGGGCCGGGGTTGTTTGTGCAGGTGCAGGTTCACATGCGCTTGACCGATGACGCCTGCGAAGAGGTGCAGAATCCGGCGTTATGGACGGTCGTAAGCGGCGATTCAACCCTCCGGCTTGATTTGCAACCGGTGATGGAAGGAACCTTGGCCGATCTAGCGGCATTGTTTGGGCCGTTGCCCCTCAGCGCGCCTACTACCCGTGTGCCGCTGGCGCTGGTTTTATCGCCGGCCACCGATCCGGCAACCTTACAGGCAGGCGGCATTGCGGCCTTTGCTGTTGGTCAGTGGGCAGCGCTAGCCGGGCAAGATCCGGTCTTAACGGTGGCAGACGTGCTTCCTGGCCAAGCTCCTGCGATTGTGGTCGCCCTAGGGCCGTTACCGGCGGGAGATTGGGGGTCGGTGCGTTGGAATGGCACTGCCTATGAAGTGGATGGGCAGGCTATTCCAGTCGATCACGGCATTTTGGTCTTGGCGCCTACTGCGCCGCCGCAACTGCTGGTGGCAGGGGCAACCCCAACCGCATTAACGTATGCCGCGCAGGCGTTGACAACTGCGTTGCCGGCGGCACCGGTCTTGGCGGCGCCGGCAGCGCCGCCGGCGCCAGTGACCGCAGCGTGGCGGGAAGGGGCAGCCAGTTTTGCCCAGTTGGGCATCACGCAGCGCCGGGTAAGTGGCGCGGGCGAACACCAGATCGACTATGCCTTCGAGCGTCCGCCGGGATGGGATTTGCGGGTGGGGGCAACGTTGGAGTTGCACGTGGTCACAGCGGCTGGTTTGACGCCGGCCACCTCGTGGCTAGCGGTCGCAGTGAACGGTATCACCCTTGGCTCGCAGCGCCTGCGAGTGGAAACGAATGCCGTCGAGCGGTATCGGTTTGATTTGCCCGCCGATCTGCTGAACAGCGATCTTGCTGGTACACCATTGCGCCGGATCGATCTCCAAGTGCGGCTCTATCTCGATCTGCCGAATATTGGCTGTGAAGAGGTTGACACATCGGCGGCGTGGGCAGTTATTGAGCCAACTTCGGTGTGGCGTTTACCCTATGATCCGGCAGCAGCGAACGATCTTGGCCGGTTCCCAGCAGCGCTCATTGGAGACACAAGCGCGCGGTTGGTGTTGCCAGCGCAACCAACGGACATCGAGATCCAAGCTGGTTTGGAGTTGGCAGCAGCGATCGGGCGCTGGAGCGCGACGCCTGATGTGCTGCCGCCACGTCTCGTAACTGCTGATGCAGTGGGTGATGAACGAAGCGGGCCATTAGCAATTTTAGGCGATCACAATCGTAATCTGTTGGCGAATGCACTGAATGTTACCGCGAACGCACCGTTCGTCTACCAACCCGGTCGCAGCGCTCAAGCAATGTTGCACATCGTGCCGTCGCCGTGGCAAAGCGGCGCGCGGCTACTCCTGATCGAGGCGGCTGATGGCGCCGGAATGAGGCTAGGAGTACAGGCGCTGCGCGAACGAGTATTACTAAGCGTGCTCCGTGGTGTGCAGGCCCAGATTACAAGTGATCTAAATACTACTGTCGTGCCATTGACGCCGCCGCTGGCCGCGCCGCCGCAAACCTTGACGCCGCAAATTGAAGTCGCGTTGCTTGAACGCATTCCGGTGTGGCAATTTGTCGGCGGGATCCTGCTGATTGCTTTACTGGCAACGGCAGTGTTGGTTGTTCGGATTCGTTGGCTGCGCAAATAGTAAAGCGTTTTGCTTCCGGCTACGCCTATGCAGTCTTCGCATCTCGACATAACTTTTCTGCGTGCCGGTTGGGGGCCTGCGGAATGGGCGGCGTTCCGGCGTGGCCTGATCAAGATTCTGGTGATAACCAACCTGACACTCGGCGCGTACTACCTGCTCTGGCGGGGAACCGTTTCGCTCAACTGGAATGCGTGGCTGTTTGCGTTAGCCTTGTTTGGCGCTGAGCTGTACAGCTATATTGGCAGTTTTCTCTTTGGCCTCACCGTGTTCCGGCTCCGCGAGCGGGGTGAACCGCCGCCAGCACCACCCGGTTTGCGGGTTGATGTATTTATCACCTGCTATAACGAACCGGTGGAACTCGTGCGCAAGACGGTGCGGGCGGCGATAGCGATTCGCTATCCGCACCAGACCTATCTGCTCGATGATGGCAATAGTCCAGCGATGCGGGCAATGGCGGCGGAAGAGAGATGTGGCTATATCACCCGTTCGGCGGCATGGAAGGGATTTGATCGTCACGCCAAAGCCGGCAATTTGATCAATGCGCTTGAGCAAACAACCGGCGATTTTGTGCTTATCCTTGATGCCGATCAGGTGCCGTTGCCGCAGATCCTTGATCGCACCCTCGGTTATTTTGCCGATCCACTGGTTGCGTTTGTGCAGACGCCACAGTACTTTATCAATGTACCGCCGGGCGATCCGTTCGGCAACCAAGCGCCGCTCTTCTACGGCCCGATCATGCAGGGCAAAGATGGCAGGAACGCAGCGTTTTTTTGCGGTTCTAATGCTGTTTTGCGCCGTGAGGCGCTGTCCCGTACCGGCTTGCGCTTCTTTGTACGCGATGTCGAGCGGCGGATCCGGCGAGCGTTGCGCGAGGCGGATGCGGTGATCCGGCAAGCGGAACGGCGCTTGACCAAAGCAGATTGGCAGCGGGTAGCGCCGGCGCTGCACGAGCTGCGCAGGGCGGTGGCGCAAGTGCGGCGAGAGTTGGATCGTGGCGATACCTTTCAGGAAGTGACCGAGCGGTTTCAGCGGCAGGCCGAGGAAGCGGCGCGGATGGTAGTGGCGGCTGATTTGCAGCAGATCATGGCTGATCTGGCCGAGATTCAAGCGGTCGAAGCTGCCGAGATTATGCGTGCGCTGAATGACGAAGCGCTCTTGGCGGAACTAGCGGCGCGCGATCGTTCGCCGTTGGCGGCGATCGAGACGGTGCGGCAATTGATCCCGCTGCTCGTTAATGAAGCGATGGATTATCTGCCGATCTCAACGATCTCGGTCACCGAAGATATGTCCACGGCGATGCGTATGCATGCGACCGGTTGGCGCTCGGTCTATCACGATGAAATATTGGCCCATGGGTTGGCGCCGGAAGATCTGCGCAGCGCGCTGCAACAGCGATTACGGTGGGCGCAAGGTACGATTCAAGTCATGCTGCGTGAAAACCCACTGACCTTGCCGGGGTTGAGTTTGGGCCAGCGCCTCGCCTATTTTGATACGATGTGGAGCTATCTGTCGGGGGTGCCGACGATTATTTATTTGATCTCACCGGTGCTGTACCTCGTCTTTGGCTTGTTGCCGGTCAATGCGTTATCCGATGAATTCTTCTGGCGGTTAGTGCCGTATCTGGTCATCAACCAATTGCTTTTTGCCGTGATTAGCTGGGGGAGGCCAACGTGGCGCGGGCAGCAATACAGTCTGGCGCTCTTTCCGCTCTGGATCAAGGCGGTGACGACCGCGGCGGCCAATGTGTGGTTTGGTAAGAAACTTGGTTTTATCGTGACCCCGAAGACCCGGCAAGCGGGGCGTTATTTTGGACTGGTGCGCTGGCAGCTCGTGATGATGGCCTTACTCGCGATAGCGATTGTGGTGGGGCTAGGGCAATTAGCGTTGGGCTGGCGGAGCGATGGTCTGCCAGTGGTGGTCAATGTCTTTTGGGCCGTGTATGATCTGGTTATGCTCAGTGTAGTCATCGATGCAGCAATGTACCAACCTACCGAGGAGCAGTAGCAGGGTATGGCGCCAGAGTTTGTGAAGGGGGCGTTGATGGAGATCACGGTCAACCCAGTGGACGAACGCACGGCAGTGGTTCAGTTGCGGGGCCGGCTCGATCTGTTAGTCGCCGCAGAGGTGAAGCAACGGCTGGTGCAGGCCGTCAATGAAGGGTTTCGGTTGTTGGTGGTTGATATGAGCGAAGTCAGTTTTGTTGATAGTTCAGGGCTGGGCGCGCTCATTGGCGGGTTGAAGGCGACCCGGTTGGCCGGCGGTGATCTGCGGCTGGCCAGTGTGGGTGCGCAAGCGCAGGCGATTTTGGAATTGACCACACTCAACCGAGTCTTACGTCTCTACCCGAATGTGGCCGCGGCTTTGCAGGCGAACTTATAGTTCTGAGATGCGCTATGAACCGTATCGAGCGCCAGTATGAACTCAGCGTCGTGCCATCGGAAGGGATTGAGCAGTTGCATACCGCACTGGCTTCATTTTGGGATGAAGCCGGGGTGGCGCCTGAGGCGCAGATACGGTTTAACACAGCGATCGCCGAGGTGGTGGCGAATATCTTGCAGTATGCAGTGGGGCCGGGCGATGGGTCAATTCAGTTGCGGTTACGTTCTACCCCGGCGCGCATTGAGGCCCGGTTGGTTGATCGAGGGCGCGCGTGGGAGAGGCCGGCAATAGCAACCTCGCTTCCAGAGGATTGGCACGAGAGTGGGCGTGGGTTGGCGATTGCCGGCGCGATTCTTGATACGTTGCAGTACCGCCGGTTCCGTAACCTCAATTGTTGGCGGCTGGTGTTGGTAGTGCGGCATGGGTGATAGAAAGATGCGGCAGTGGGACTGCCGGACGCCAGCCGCCCTCACCCCCCCCCCGGCCCCCTCTCCCGCCGTTAGGCGGAAGAGGGGGAGCCGCTGGAGAGCGGGCACGGCATCGCGGGAATGGAAGGCAGCAGCGCCCCGCTCTCGAGCCAGTGGGAGTGGGGCATATCATTGTTACCGCAGCTGGTGCGGAGGATGGAGTGGAGGAGGCATGCTGTCATTGTGCGGGCGCGCAGTGCCCGAAGCCATCTCCTCCTTCAGCAGATGATATGCCTGACTGGCTCCCTGCCACGCTCGTTCAAGGGCGGACAGAACGTATGAGGGTAGATGCGGTTGATGGCTTTGCGCGATGCGTTGGTTCGCCCTCACCCCTAGCCCCTCTCCTACTGGCGCGGGAGAGGGGAGCGTAGAGCTACGCGTTGAGGCATTGCACAGCGATCAACCGTTGTACTCGATCAAAAGTTCGGTCTGTCCCTCGAGGATAGGGGGTGAGGGTCAAACGACATCATCCCAAAGCCATAAGCGGCAGTTTGACAGCCGGACTCCATAGTAGAGAGGGGCAGCTATGCGGCAGTGGGACTGCCGCACTCCATAATAAGAGCTGCTTATGGCGTTGGGGTCAGGGCTGGGCGTGGGGTGTCGATCCGCGACGGGATGAGCAAGGTTTGGCCGGGTTGGATGAAGTTGGGATCGGTGAGGTTGTTGGCTGCGACCAGCTCATCAACGGTGACGCTGAAACGTTCGGCGATAGCGCTGAGGGTATCGCCGGTTTGCACGATGTACAATGCCGCTACCGTCGGCGTTGGGCGCGGGGCGCTGGCGTAGGCCGTCGCTGTCGCGTCAATATCGAGGGTTGGCGCGGGCGTAATGTCGAGAATAGCTGGCAGGGTGGGCAGATTGCGCGGCGGCGGATCGGGCAGGCAGGCAGTCAATCCTATACTAGCGCACAATATGAGCGCCCCCATTATCCCAACCCACAGTTGGCGCACCACAATCACCCCCTTTATTGGCACCTTTGCGGTCACAACGGATCATTGTAGCAGGCGGTCGAATCAGCGTCAATGCGGTTTCGTCACGGCGAAACCGCGATTGGGGTGGTGGCAGGGACATCGCCGTTTCAGTGGGGGGGCGGTGTGTGGTGACGCCGGTGCTGCACCATCGTTTCCACGACGGCCAGCACGTGGGCCGGTTGGATGGCCGCCATGCATTCGGGTGGGTTTGTGGCGCGCGGGCAGGCAGCAAAGACGCCGCAGGGGCTACAAGGCAGGTTGGCGCTGATCACGCGCTGGCGGGCCGGATCACCCCACGGCCCGAAGCGGAGCGGATCGCTCGGCCCGAAGAGGTGGATCGTGGGCGCGCCTTGGCTGACGGCGATATGGAGTGGGCCGCTATCAACGCCAATCACCAAGGCGGCATGGCTGAGCAACGCGGCGAGCCGGTCGATAGTGAGGTCAGCGCTCAGCGCTAGCACATCAGGTTGGGAGGCGGCAATCGCAGCTAGCTCAGCGCCCTCGGCGGGACTGCCGGTGAGGACAATCCGCCGGCCCGGTTGGCGCAACCCTTGGATCAGGGTGATCCAGTGCTCACGCAGCCAGTGTTTGGTGGGGCCGCCGGTGCCGGGATGGAGGATAATGACTTGCGCATCCGGCGCGCTATGGTGGTGGAGCCATGCCGCTGCCCATTCCTGCGCGGCGGGGGTGGGCGGGAAGCGCAGCGGCCCCGGCGCGGGCTTGGCGCCGGTGAGCGCTGCCACTAGGTCGAGCGCCTGTTGGGTTACGTGCTGGCGCGGATCGTAGGGCAATGCCTCGCTGAGCAGCGGTTGGCAAAGCGGGTGAGCAAAGCCGATCCGGCGGGGAATACCGGCCAGCAGGGCGAGGGCCGCGCCCCACCAATGGTCATCGCGCATGATGAGGGCAGCATCGTAGCGTTGCCGGCGCAGCCGCCATGCCGCGCGCAGCAAGAGGGTATATGGCGCGAGCGGCATCGGTTTGGCGGCGGCGCGGTCGAAGGCAGGGAAGGGCAATGTCTCGATCGCGTCGAGGTCAGGCAAGCGCTGCCATATCATGGCAGCCCACGGCCCGACCAGCGCCGTGAGGTGCGCTGTGGGCAACGCTTCCCGCAGCGCGGCCAGCGCCGGCGTTGCCAGCAACAGATCACCGAGGTGATCGGGTTTGATGATCAGCACCCGGTGCGGCGGATCAGCCGGCGCGTGGCGTACCAATGGGCGAGCGACGGCGGCGATGACGGCGACAACGGCACGGTGTTTAGAAGAGTAACGCACTTGCTTCACGGGCCAATTGGCGCAATCGTTCGGCAACCGCTTGATTGGCGCGCTTCTCTTCCTCGGCAGCCCGTTCGTTGAGGCGGCGAGCCAAGTCTGGCGTGATCTTGGTCACGTTTTTGCGCAACAAGCGTGTGGCCTCAGCCGTTGTCTCTTGGGCGAGCAGCTCATTGATAAAACGGTCTTCGGGCGAGAGCCGTGACTCGATAATGTCTTGGGCAGCGGTCGCCAGCTTTTCAAGCTGCTCAACCAATTCTAAACTGTCGGCGTGATAAGCGGCCGCAATGCTGGCCGAAATGACCGTCAGCAAGCCTTCATCCACTTCAGCGGCCCGTTCGCGCAGCGCCGCTACGGGATCTGGCGTGGATAACACCGCGTCGATCAAGGCGCTGCCGCGCTCGAACAGCTCTTGCGCGGCGCGGTCAATCTCTTCGACCAGCTCAAGGATGCGCGCGCGCCGCGCGGTGAGCATCTGGGCCGTAGCAGTGTCGCCAGCGGCTTCAGCCGCCTCGATCTGTTCAGTCCACAATTCAAAGAAGCCGTAATCGATCAGCGGGCGCAATTCGTGAACAGCGGCAGTCAGCTCGTCGTCACTGGCAGTGCGGAGGCGCTCGATGGCGGCCTTAACCTCTTCGGCGGCGGCCAAGGCGGCGGCGCGAGCGACATGGGCTTGCAACTTCTCGCGCACCTTGATCAGCATTGTGCGCATGTGGGCTTGCGCGTCATTGGTAGCGTTGATAAATGCGTCGAGGGTGGCAAAAAACTCTGGCGTAAGCTCGGCGGTGTAGCGTTGGGCCGCCTCAGTAAACTGGGCGTCGTCTTCAACCAGATTGACCAGCTCGGTCAAAATCTCAACATAGCGATTCTGGCGGCGCAAGTCTTCGGCAGAGACGCCATCAGCTTCGTAAATGGATTCGATCAGCGATTGCAGGGTCAGGAAGCGGCGGGGCGCCAGCAGATAGCCGCGGGGCGCGTCGGCCGGCAAGGCGCGGAGCATAAACGCCGAGGCATCGCCGACGAATTGCTCAATCTCTTTGGGCTGGCTATTCAGCTCTTGCGGCACATACACCAGAAAGAGCTGCTTGCTGGCATCGTGATAGATTAACGGCGCGCTGAGCATACTAGCCAGTCCGCAGCCGGGGCAGACGGCGACATTCAGTTGGCCGGTGAGCAGCGCCGCTTTGAGTTCGGGCTGCTCGCCGCCATCAACAATCGTATAGACCAGCGAGCGGAAGCGGGTGCCGCAGGATGGGCAGGTGATTTGAACCGGTTGAGGAGGGGCCGAAGGCATTGATCTTCTCCAGTATCTACCATTTCGTTCGCCGCTGATTATACCACTCGTCGCCCAACAACGGCGTAGAGAGGATCGCTCAGCCAATGGTGGGGCGAACGGTCAAGACACCGGAGCTGTTCAAAGCCACCGGCCAGCTCGAAGTAGTAACGCACCAACTCCATGTGTTGGCGGTCGTTGGTAGCTAACCAGACCCGCACGGCTTTACTGGGGAAGCAGCGGTTGGAAAAGGTGACGATGAAGGGGCCTCCCGGCTTGAGGATACGGGCCACGTCAGCGAAGACCTCGACCGGGCGAGTCATATATTGGACGGAGACGGTGCAGATAACGCCGTCGAACGTGGCGTCGGCGAAGGGCAACTGCGGGTTTTCGTTGAGGTCGTGGATGACATACTCGTGGAGCTGCGGGTTAAGCCGCAGCTCTTCTTCGTTGAGACCGAGCCCGACCACGCGGGTCAGCGGAATATCAGTTGGCAGATGGCTGACATAACTGCTCATCAAGTCGAGCAGGCAGCTACCGTTGGGCAGTTCCTCGCGGATCAACTGGGTCACGGCGCAGCAAGCCAGTTCATCGATATGGGCAGTGAGACGGGGGTAGAGATAGAAGAGGCGATCATCGCTCTCATCGTATCGCTCGAAATATTCAGGTGGAAGACCACTTTGACGCACTATTGCCCCCATCTGGTTAGTCATTGCGAGAATATTGGGTGATCCAGCGCTGTTGTTCATCACCCGCGGTTGCGAACATCTCTCTGGTTACAGCCTGTGAACAGAACGGATTGATCGATGATGATTGCTGAAGGATGCAGCAGCTTAGCTGCTCAAGTTAGCACCTTGGCGGTGTGCGGCAGCCTAACTGCCACAGCCTCTCTAGATAAACCGGCACAATGTTGCGCACGTCTGCTGGCTTGGGCAACAGAGATGGACACGGCAGGTACACGGTCGCAATCCATCCATCGCTATCTGCACTCGCCAACACTGGAGCAGCAACCCTATGTTATAGTATAGGTCGGTTTCTAATGTAAGCGCAAGGGCGAGCTTTCAGCGAGGTGCAATGATGCGGGCGATCCAGATCCATCAGACCGGTGGGCCAGAGCTGTTGCAACTGGTCGAGATTCCGATGCCGGAGCCGGGGCCGGGGCAGGTACGGGTGAAGGTGGTGGCGGCGGGGGTGAATTTTATCGACATCTACCATCGGAGTGGTCTTTACCCGCAGCCGTTGCCGTTCACGCTGGGTCTGGAGGTGGCCGGCACCGTTGATGCGGTCGGTGAGGGGGTGAGCGAGTGGGTGGTTGGCGACCGGGTGGGTTGCGTGACTGCCATTGGTGGCTATGCCGAATATGCGCTGGCGCCAGCCGATAAGCTGGTGCGGGTGCCTGATGCTGTCGATCTGGAAACCGCAGCGGCGGTGCTGTTGCAGGGCATGACGGCGCACTATCTCACCTTGAGCACCTTCCCCTTGAAAGCGGGCGATACGTGTCTGGTGCATGCCGCTGCCGGCGGGGTGGGGTTGTTGCTGATCCAGATCGCCAAACGGCTGGGGGCGCGGGTGATCGGTACTGTCTCGACCGAGGAAAAGGCGGCGCTGGCCCGCGTTGCCGGCGCCGACGAGGTAGTCATCTACACCCGCGAGTCGTTTGTCGAGCGGGCGCGGGCTTTTACCGGCGGGCGCGGGGTTGATGTGGTATACGACTCGGTGGGGGCGAGCACAGTGGAAGGCAGCTTCGACAGCTTGCGCCCGCGCGGGATGTTCGTCACTTTTGGCAACGCCAGCGGGCCGGTGTCGCCGATTTCGCCGCTGACCCTCAGCAGCAAGGGTTCGTTGTTTATGACCCGGCCTACCCTCTTTCACTACATCGCGACCCCCGACGAATTGCGCTGGCGGGCCAGCGATCTGTTTGCGTGGATCGGCGCGGGTGAATTGCAGGTGCGGATCGACCGGCGCTATCCGCTGGCCGAGGCAGCCGAGGCGCAGATCGCCTTGGCGAGCCGGGCGACGAGCGGGAAGCTGTTGCTCATCCCGTGACGAGGCCGGGGCGCAGAGGGGGCAAAGGGGGGCAAAGGGTATTAAACGCAAAGGCGTGAAGGGCGCAGAGGGTTTGATGTGGATATGCGCTGATCTCTGCATGTTGTATCTTAGTGTCTTTGCGTTAAAAACCTTAGCGTCTTTGCGTTAGAATTCATAACGGTATTCACGTCGCGGTGAAGCGCAAATTGCGCACCGCGACGTTTTTTAGTTAGCGCGAGAAGGAGATAACATCTATGCGGCTAGTAATGAAGTTTGGCGGCACCTCGGTCGGCAGCGCCGATGCGATCCGGCAGGTGACAGAGATTGTCGGCGCGTATGCCCGCGATCACGAGGTGGTGGTGGTGGTATCGGCGATGAACGCGCCTGATCTGCGCACCACCGACACCTTAATTGCAGCGGCGAAGGCGGCGGCGTCAGGTGATGGCAATGCCACGGCGCAGGTCGCGCCGCGCCTGCTCGATCTGCACATGCGGGTGGCGAATGAATTGGTGACGCCGGAAGAGCGCGCGGCGCTCGAACCGGAAATTCGGGCTATGCTCGACTACATGAGTGATCTGTCGCGCAGCATTGCGGTACTTGGCGAACTGACGCCGCGGGCGCTCGACCTGTTCAGCGGGTTGGGGGAGCGGCTCAATGCGCGCTTGATTGCGGCGGCGCTGCGCAGCGCCGGAATTGACGCTGAAGCAATCGATGCTACCGAGCTGATAGTGACCGACGATCGCTACGGCAATGCTTCGCCGATCGAGCCGGATACGCGCGAGCGCAGCCGGGCGCGGTTGTTGCCATTGCTAGCAGCGAAGCGGGTGCCGGTGGTGACCGGCTTTATCGGTGCGACGCGGGCCGGGGTGCCGACAACGCTGGGCCGGGGTGGTTCCGATTACACCTGCGCTATCCTCGGCGCCGATCTCGATGCCGACGAGGTGTGGTTCTGGAAGGAAGTGGATGGGGTGTTGTCGGCGAATCCGAAAGTCGTGCCGGAAGCGCGTACCCTGCCCCGGCTGTCGTATGCCGAGATGGGAGAGATGGCCTACTACGGGGCGAATGTGCTGCATCCCAAGACGGTGCAGCCGCTGGTGCATCGTCGCATCCCGATCCGCATCCGCAACACCTTCAACCCCAGCCATCCGGGGACGTTAATTGATGCCGAAGGTGATGGCGAAAGCGTGCGGGCGATTACGGCAATCAAAGGGTTGAGTCTGATCACCGTTGGCGGGCCGGGCATGCTTGGTTTGACCGGCGTGGCAGCGCGCATCTTTGGTGCGGTGGCGCGGGTCGGGGCGAATGTGTTGCTGATCTCGCAGGCTAGTAGCGAACAGAGCGTCTGTTTTGCTGTTCCGGGTGACGAAGCGGCGAAGGTGGTGAATGAGCTGCGCTGCGAGCTGGATCGTGAATTTGCCGCCCACGATGTCGAGCATATCGGCACAATTACGCCGGTCGTGATCGTGGCCGTGGTCGGGTCGGGCATGCGAGGTACGCCGGGGATTGCCGGGCGGGTGTTTGGCGCGCTCGGTGCGGCGGGGGTCAACGTGATCGCAATTGCGCAGGGCAGCACCGAGAATAATATCTCGTTGGTCGTCTCAGAGGCAGACGCCGATAAGGCGGTGCGGGCGGTGCATGGGGCTTTCGTGACAACGAATGGGGGAACGAATCGGTTTGTAGAGCTGCACGGCTGTGCGGTTCCCCCATGTGGCCGGAACGGATGAAGGCAGCATCTGCCATGCACGGATCGTTGCCCCATTCGGTTGTTGATGTCTGTCCCGCATTACCGCCTGCTCAACGCCAGATGCGCTTCGTGGAGCAGGCGTTCGGTGGTGTCCCAACCGACGCAGCCATCGGTCAGCGAGACGCCGTATTTGAGGGTGCTGCGGTCGGCGACGAGCGGTTGCTTGCCCTCGAATAGATTGCTCTCAAGCATCATGCCGATGATCGGCAAGTTCTCTTCGACCATATAGCCGAGCACAGTCTGCCAGACGGCTTCTTGGCGGCGGAAATCGCCGCCGGAGTTGGCGTGGCTGCAATCGATCATCACGGCTGGGGTCCGTTCGGCCTCGCGCATCAGGCGGGTGGCTTGCACGATGTATTCAAGGTGGTAGTTGGGGCCGTGGCGGCCACCGCGCAAGATCACGAAGCTGTCGGGGTTGCCGGTGGTGCGTACCACGCTGCTGCGCCCGTCTTCGTCAATGCCGAGGAAGCTGTGCGGCACCGCTGCCGAAACGCAGGCGTTGACAGCGACTTGGATCCCGCCGTCGGTGCCGTTCTTGAAGCCGACCGGCATCGAGACGCCGCTGGCGAGCGCGCGGTGGGTTTGGGCTTCGCTGGTACGGGCGCCGATAGTGGCGAGGCTGATCTGATCGTCGAGGTACTGCGGGCTAATTGGGTCGAGCATCTCGGTGGCGACCGGCATCCCCAGTTCATTAATCGCCAGCAACAGTTGGCGGGCGATGCGCAGGCCGGCTCCCATATCGAACGAACCGTCGAGGTGGGGGTCGTTGATCAGTCCGCGCCAGCCGACGGTGGTGCGCGGTTTTTCGAGGTAGGTGCGCATCACGATCAGCAACTGATCGCCGAGCGGCTGTTGCAGGGCGTGCAAGCGGCGGGCGTAGTCGAGCGCGGCTTCGGGATCGTGGATCGAGCATGGGCCGACGACCATAATCCGGCGCTGATCGACACCGCGCAGGATGCGGCGAATCGCGGCGCGGGCCTCGGCGACGGTCTGGGCTGCGGCAGGGGTAATCGGTAATTCGGTCTTGAGCGCGCGCGGCGGTTGCAACGGCGTCAATTCGCGGACGTGCAGGTTGGCTAACGGCGTTTGGTTCATAGGGCGTATGGTGGTAAGACAAAAACGCAAAGACATGGATACGTGCCTTTGCGTCTTCGCGTCCGGTATTCAGCTTGCCGCTCCTAGTATACCGTGAATCGCAGAGAGCGCGAAGGGTGGAGGATGGCGTTGCGATCTCTGCGATAGTCATTTATGCTCCGGCCATAATGCGCTCGTAAGCGGCGCGCAGCGCCGCCGCTTCCGCATCACTGAGCGGCATAAGTGGCAATCGTAGGGCCGTTTCAGGCAGATTGCTCGTCCATGCCAGCGCGGATTTGAGGGCTGGCGGGGTATTGATGGGGTCGATCAAGTCACGCACGGCGCTGAGGCGGGCTTGGGCCGCCGAGACATCACCGCCGTTGTGGTGAGCGTCGAACACGGCGCGGGCAAGGCGGGGGAAGGCGCTGGAAAGGGCGGTAATTGCGCCAGCGGCGCCACCGGCCAGTGCGCGAGCGATGAGGCGGTCGCTGCCGGTAAAGATGCGCAATTGCGAGTAACGGTCGATCAGCATCTTGGAATGCTCCCAATCGCCGCTGCTGTCTTTGAGGCCGAAGAACTGGCCGGGATGGCTATCGAGCAGGCCATCGATAATCGTGGTCGTAATCGGCACGCCGGTCACTTGTGGGATGTGGTAGAGCATCACCCTCGCCTCAGCCGGCAATGCGTCACAGAGGGCGCGAAAATAGGCCAAGATACCGGTCTCGCTCGGTTGTTTGATGTAGAACGGCGGCATGACCAAAATAGCATCTACTCCTAGCTCAATCGCTGCCCGGCTCAGCGTAATCGTATCGGTAAGCGCCGCACAGCCGGTGCCGGCAATCACACTCAGCTCGCCGCGATGCCGGAGGATGATTTCCAAGGTGCGGATGCGTTCAGCGATGCTCATCGAAGGCCCCTCACCGGTGGTGCCAAGCGCGAGCACGCCGTGCAGGCCGCCATCGGCCAGAAATTGCAAATATCCCGGCAGCCATTCATAATCGACCGGGCCGACATCGCTGGTAAAGGGGGTGAGCATCGCGCTAATAATGCCACGAATCTCGGCCATAGCAGTTCCTCCTCCGTAATCATTGCATTTGGTAGAATCTACCACTAATATCATTTTGCGTAAACACGATATGAATTGGGGATGACACCCAAAACGATGATGACGTCCGTGTTCGTGGGAGATTGCTTCGGGTCAGTCTAGGCAATGCTTTGCATTGTCTAGACCGACCCGAAGCAATGACACAGAGCGAGAGATGGAGGGATGCAGCGCTGTATCCCTACGACGCGCCACATGGTGTAGAATCAATCGGCGGCAAGCAAGCTTATACCAGTGAAGAAGGCGGTTATGAAAGGTCTTGTGCTGAGCGGCGGCAAAGGAACCCGGCTGCGTCCGATTACGTATACCAGCGCCAAGCAACTGGTACCGGTAGCGAATAAGCCGGTTCTCTTCCGCGTCATCGAGGCGATCCGCGATGCTGGTATCACCGACATCGGCATTGTGATCGGCGATACCGGCGACGAGATTCGAGCAGCGGTCGGCAATGGCCGGTGGTGGGGAGTGAAAATTACCTATATCCCGCAAGAAGCGCCGCTGGGGTTGGCGCATGCGGTCAAGATTAGCCGCGATTTTCTCGGTGATGACCGGTTTGTGATGTTTTTAGGCGATAACTGCATTCAAGGCGGGATCAGCCCGCTGATCGAGCAATTTGGTCGCAGTAACTACAATGCCCAGATTGTCTTGAAGAAAGTGGCCGATCCGCGTTCGTTCGGCGTCGCCGAACTCGATGACGATGGGCGGGTGATCCGGCTGGTTGAAAAACCGCGCGAACCGAAGTCGGATCTGGCGCTGGTCGGGATTTATATGTTCGATCACCACGTCTTCGAGGCGGTCGAGGCGATCCGGCCCTCGGCGCGCGGCGAGCTGGAGATTACCGATGCGATCCAGTGGCTGGTGAGCAATGGCTACAATGTCTACCCCTACGTCCATGAAGGGTGGTGGATCGATACCGGCAAGAAAGACGATATGCTCGAAGCCAACCGGCTGGTGCTCGAAGAGATGGAGCCGTCGGTGCAGGGATACGTCGATCGCGATTCGCAGTTGATCGGCAAAGTGATTGTCGAGCCGGGGGCCGAAATTATCAACAGCACGATTCGTGGGCCGGCGATTATCGGCGAGCATACGCGGATTGTGAATGCGTATGTGGGGCCGTTTACCTCGATCTACCATCACTGCCACATCGAAGAGTGCGAGATCGAGCATAGCATAGTGCTGGAATATTGCACCATCCGCGGTTTGCCCCACCGCTTGGAAGATAGCCTGATCGGGCGGAATGTGGAGATCGGACGCAGCCCGCTGCGGCCCAAGGCGTACCGGTTGATGTTGGGCGATAATAGTTCGGTGGGAGTGTTGTAGGAACACCGCGTGCGGTGTTGCTTACGGGGGTACAGCACGCGGTACCCCTTGGGGCACAACACGCGGTGCCCCTACCAGCACGATGCATCCGCATTATGCTGTTCTTCTTGGCATCGCATGCGCCAATACTGGGCGGCGAAACAGATGACGGTCGTGTGATCAAACACATTCGCGTCGATGTCGTTGCGCAGATCGAGCGCCTTGTAGAGATTATCGATATATTTGCGCATGGTGCTCTCACTCAGATAGCAGTGGCGCGCAAGATGGTTCGGCGTGAAGTGGAGCTGCATGGCTATTTCGCGCAAGTGGCGCGATAGACGGTCGAAGCGAGATGCGATCCGTTGCACGGTGGCACGCAGGTGCGGATCGCCAATCGAGGCAAGGAAGTAGTCGGCTCGATTCATTCTTGTCTCCTTAGACGATGCTCCGTTGTCGTCTGCGCACTTGTCCGGCGTTCGCTCTTTCGATGAACAGCCGGACCATAGCGCTGAGGCCGGTTTTGGTTAGCTCACTCTATGAAATGCAACCAATGGCCGAATTTGGTAGCGGTATAGCCGGAAGAGGGGTTTGGGCAGTGTAGCCGGTTGGCTTGCCTCGCAACGTTGATAAAAGTTAAGACGCGGGCGGATTTCGCGACGCAGTAAGGCAGCGACCGCACTCGCTATGCGGCGCGACTATCGCTGGTGAGCGCAGGATGTGATTACCTTGGATCGAATTGCAGGGTGACTAGCCGCTAGCTTCCGCTCCATTCCCTCCCAGCATCCATCCCGGCGGGATGGGGATGCCGAGGTCGTTCATCGCAGCGTGGCTGTCGTGATCGACCGGCATCCACGCCACGACCTGCGGATAGGGCTCATCACTGAGGGTGATAAACAACGAGCGAAAGTGGATGATCTGGCCGGTTGCCGTGCGTATGGTCGAGAGATAGAATGGCGGTGCAGCGTCGCTCGTGGGGGACGTGTCCGCATCGATCAGAGTGTTCTCCCACAACTCGCTGAAATGGGGTAATTTGCACCAGCGCGTCACGCGCTCGATATACCATGGCTCGCGTTCACAATAGGCGTTTTGCACCTTAAAGCCGTAAATATTTCGCTGGGCGAAACGGCGCCAGTGCTCATGATCAAAGTGCATTAGGTGATAGATTGGTGAATGCGGATCGAAGATTATCTGAATTATGTTGCGCATTTCAACCGGGATCGCTTCATACTCGCCACGTGTGATACTCACTACAGCGAGCAAATACTCGTTCACATCGAGCACATCCCAATCGCGGTTGATAATGTAGGCCGGCAGCGGAACGAACTGCATAATCTCGCGGGCCAACCGCACGAAGGTTGCTAATGTCTCGCCTGACCGGTATGGTTGGATGGGGTAATGATGGGCGCTGATCAGCAGCCGGTTGCGTTCAGTGAGATCGCATTCTAAGTAATCGGCAATCTCCATCACAATAGCGCGTGATGGCGGTTTCTTTAATTTCCCCGACCGGAGAGCTGGGAACGACGAATAGACTTCGCGGAACTGGCTGTAGGTGAAGGTCTTGGGTTCATAGCGCCAGTCGCTCTGCGGTCGTTGATGGCGGGTTAGTTCTTCGCGCCGGCGTTGGCGTAATTCTTCGACCGTCTTGACAAACGCTTGGCAGTCGGGGTGAGGGCGGCGTTGGCGGTTCATAGTTTCTCTAGACGGCTATCACCAGTTTCCTTGCGACGAGCAAAGAACATCTCAAAACAGCACTCTAAGCGCCATTCAATCGGATAACTTGTTCGGTTCATTCTTCATGTCTATACTATAGCACATGGAATGCTCAAAATCTTTGATCTTTTTTGCGAGTGTTTTGCGGTCTTCAGCTCTGTTGCCCATTGCATGAATCTCGACGCTGAACTCCATGCCTTACGCCGCGAGATCGAGCAATTGCGCGCCGAGGTCAATGCGTTGCGCCGTTGCTTTGAGCAATGTTGTGCTGATCGACAGCCGGGCCAGTTGCCAGCCGATCGGCTGGCAGCGTTTACTGAGTTGGTGAAAACGCAGTTGAAAACAACGCTCTCGAACGAGCGTCAGCATGGCCGTCGCTATCACACGCTCGCTGAACTGGCCGAGGCGATAGGTCTGTCCAATGCGACCCTCAGCCGCAAACTCCACGGCAAAGAGCCACTGCTGCCGGCGGATGTGAAGCGAATTGTACGCCAACTGTTGATCTGGGAATGTTTAAATAGTCGCATGCTTGCTCGTCACATCTTGGATGAGATGGGAGTTGCGGATTTTACCCCGGCTGAATACCAAGAAATCGAACTCATTCGCGGCTACGAGATCT
Source organism: Chloroflexus sp. (assembly GCF_034431535.1). Classification (GTDB taxonomy): domain Bacteria; phylum Chloroflexota; class Chloroflexia; order Chloroflexales; family Chloroflexaceae; genus Chloroflexus. The sequence goes on from NZ_DAOUDC010000070.1 coordinate 57,478, forward strand.
ATCCTTATTCGCAATCAAAGATCGATCGGCTCCGTGACGATTTGAGTACGCAACAGATTGCCGATCTCGTTGCACGAGTGGGGTATGGCGCCGGGCAACATACTCCTGACACGCTGATCACGTTTATGCGCGAGCGCAAGGAATACGCGCAACTGCGCATGATAGCGCTGGAGGTCTATATGCGGGCGGTGTCGCCGGCAGAGTGGCGAGCCGAAGTGTGGAGCGAGTTGTTGCGCGATTTCGATGCAAGTGTGCGTAAGTTTACGCTACGGATGGTGCGGGAGTATCAGGCACCGGTTACTGAAGCTGATCTCTTGCATGTTCTCAACGACTCGCATCAAGATGTTGTGCTGTATGCAGTGAAGCTGGCTGGTGATCTGGTACGGGCGCAGCGGATAGCGCCGGCGTGCCTCGCTATCCCCAACGTGGCGAACCATCGTTACTGGTTGATCCGTTTGCTGGCGATTGAGGCACTGATTGAGTCTGATCCCAAATATAACCGGCCCGATACGATCACCCTCTTGCAGGCATTTGACGGATCGAAATACTGGAAATCGCGCAAGCTGATTATTGAATATATCAGCGAGCGCTACCGGCGCGGTTGCTTGACCGGGGCGGATTATGACAGCGCATTGGGTTTGCTCGAACAATGGGCGACTGATGGTCGCTCGTCAGCCGAGAATGGCGAATGGGTGCGGGCGGCGGTAGCGTTGTTGCGCGGTTATGATGATTCGCCAAACAGCTTGCGCCAGACGTCGTAGACGGCATTTTTGGGTGCTCCTAGTTCTTGGGCGGTGCGGCGCACGGCAGTGCTGCCTGTGATTCCTTGGGCGGCGAGCTGGTGTAGGTATGAGGTGATAGTTTCGGGGGTGGGGGCGGCTGGTTGGGTGTGCAGGCGCCGGCGGTCGCGCTTGCGCTCGCTGCCCAGCTCGGCGCCGGCAATCACGATGGTGAATTCGCCACGGGGCGGGTGGTTGGTAAAGTGTTCGATTAGCTCAGTCGTGGTACCGCGCGCGATGGCCTCGAAGCGTTTGGTGAGGTCGTTGGCGACGGCCAGTTGGCGCTCGCCGAGCGTTGTGGCGATGTCGCGCAGCGCCTCCAATAGGCGGTGCGGCGTCTCGAAACAGACTGCGGTTAGCCGCAGATCGGCGATCTCGCTCAGCAATTCGCGGCGCTCGCGGGGTTGGCGGGGCAGGAAGCCGATAAAGGCAAAGCGGCTGGTGTCCATTCCCGATGCGACCAGCGCTGCCAGTGGCGCACTGGGGCCGGGGATGGGAGTCACGGTGTGCCCCTCTGCTAGACATGCCTGCACTAGCTCAAGGCCGGGGTCGGCGATCGACGGCGTGCCGGCGTCTGAGACTAGCGCCACGTCACCGGTTTGCAATGCGGCCAGTATCTCGGCGCGCCGGGCCAGTTTGTTGTGTTCGTGGTACGAGATGCACGGCGTCGTGATCTGGTAGTGGTCGAGCAAAATACGGGTATGGCGGGTGTCTTCGGCGGCGATTAGCCGCACTTCGCGCAGCACCCGCAGCGCGCGCAAGGTGATGTCTTCGAGATTGCCGATCGGGGTGGCGACGAGATATAACGTGCCCATGATAGTGCTCTCGTATTTTTTTCCTGCCGAGGGTGCAGCGTATCCTGCGCCGCGATAAGGTCCGTGGATTTTTTACCGCCGAGAGCGCGGGGGGGGGCGCAGAGGGGGGAGTAGCATGTTCTGCGCCCACGATAAGGCCCGTGGATTTTTTACCGCCAAAGGCATCGAACGATTATATGCCGAATTGCTGCCGCCAATAATCCAAGACCTCGGCCACAATCTGTTCAATGCCGATTTCGGGCTGCCAGCCGGTGGCTGCGCGCAGTTTGCTGTTATCGCCTTGTAAAATCGGCTCATCGACCGGACGCAGGCGGGCCGGATCGACTTGCACCGTCACCGGCACGCGCCCCATCGCGATCACCATATCGACAATATCGCCGATCCGCACCGCGTGGCCGGAACAGAGGTTATACACCTCGCCGGGGATGCCGTGTTCGAGCAGCAGCCAGAGCGCGCGGGCCACGTCGCGGGTGTGGCTGAAATCGCGTTTCGGCGCTAGATTGCCCACGTACATCACCGGCGGTTGCCGGCCCGCTTCGATCAAGGTCATCTGGCGGCAGAAGGTCTGGATCGAGCAGCGGTCGCCTTGGTGCGGCCCGACATGGTTGAACGAGCGGGTGACGACAACGTGCAGGCCGTAGCTGGCGTGATATTGCAAACCACTCAGCTCGGCGGCGACTTTGCTCACGCCGTAGGGGCTGGCCGGGCGGAGCGGGTGATCTTCGCGGATGGGCACATCTTCCGGGCGCACCGGCCCGTACTCGGCGCTGGTGCCGGCGATGTGGATGCGGGCATGCGGCACGTGGCGGCGGGCCGCTTCGAGCAGGTTGATCGTGCCTTCGACATTGGCCCGCATGGTCAAGATCGGTGCATCCCACGAGGCGCTGGGATAACTTTGCGCGGCAAGGTGAAAGATGCGGTCGGGCCGGGCGACGGCGATGGCGCGATCAACGGCGAAGGCGTCTTCGATATCGCCTTCGTGGATGGTAATCTTGCCCAACAGATGCTCAATCGGGCGCGGATCGCTGCGCCAGCGTTTGAATGCGTGAATGTCAAGGCCGGGGATGGTCAGCAGGTAATCAGCCAGAAAGCTGCCGACCGGGCCGGTAATGCCGGTGATAAAGACGCGCATAACGCCTCCATAGTATGACCGCCGCTTATCATACCACGTTTAGGCCGGCGCGCTTGTGGTATGATCGCGTTGTGATTGATGATTACGGAGCACGCATTATGCCATGGCAAACCGCCTTCGCTCGCCATTACGACTTTCACGGCACCTTAGCGCCATTACCGGGCGAATATGACCTTAACTTCCTTGTCACTGCCACTGACGGCGCGCAGTATGTGCTGAAAGTGATGCGACCGGGTTGTGATCCGGCGCTGGTAGCGATGCAATGCGCGGCGTTAGAGCATGTGGCCGCGGTTGCGCCTGATCTGCCGGTGCCGCGTTTGGTGCGGGCCGCCCACGGCGAGCCGTTTGTGGACGCAGCCGGCCGGCTGCTCTGGCTGATCACGGCCCTGCCGGGCGAATTGTATGCTGCCTTTCGCCCGCACACTGCGGCGTTGCGGGCCGAACTTGGCCGGCAGGCTGCCCGGCTCGATCAGGCGCTGACCAGCTTTGCCCACCCCTTGCTCGATCGCCCGCTGAAGTGGAATTTGTTGCAGGCAGAGTGGGCGATGGCGGAGTTGCCAGCGATTGCCGATGCCGGGCAGCGCCAGCTTGCCGCTGAGGCGCTGGTTGCTTATGAACAGCTTCGCCCGGCGTTGCTCGCGCTGCCGCGTACCACGATCCACAACGATCTCAACGACTACAACCTGCTGGTGAAGGCGGATGCGCGCGGCCAGTTCGCTATCAGTGGTTTGCTCGATTTTGGTGATCTCTGTGCTGCGCCGCGTGTCTGCGAAGTGGCGATTGCCGCTGCGTATGCCATTCTCGACCAACCCGACCCGCTGCGGGCATTGGGTGAGCTGGTTGCCGGCTATCACGCAGTCTGGCCGCTCAGCGCTGCCGAGATCGATCTGATCTGGCCGCTGGTGCGCACCCGGCTGGCGGTGAGTGTGGTGAATGCGGCGCTGATGAAGCAGCAGCGGCCTGATGATCCGTATGTGACGGTTTCGGAAGCGCCGGCATGGCGGATGTTAGCGGCCACTGCGACCATTGATTCGTCCCTCGCCGCGGCCCGTTTGCGCGCTGTCTGCGGTCTGCCGATCAGCGACGCCGCAGCGCGGGTGATGGCGTGGCTAGACTCTCAGCGTGGCCGTTTTGCACCGGTGCTCGGTCGCGATCTGACCAACGCGCCGGTGGTAAGCGTGGCTGCCGGCGAGACGCCACTGCCGCAAGATCCGTTTGGATTAACTGAGGCAGAGGCGGCTACATTGGTCGGCCCAGCCCAAGATGCAGTGCGTATTGGCCGTTACGGCGAACCACGCCTCATTTACACTGCACCGGCATTTTTTGCCGGATCGTCGCCGCTGGCCGAACGGCGCACCATCCACCTCGGCGTCGATCTGTTCGCGCCCCCCGGTACGCCGGTCTGCGCGCCGTTCGATGGGGTGGTGGTTGCGATCGAGTACTTTCCCGCGCCGCTTGACTATGGCGGGATGGTCGTATTGCGGCATCAGACGACGGCAGGCGATCCGTTCTACACGCTCTACGGCCATCTTGACCCGATCTGCATGGGCAAGTTAGCGGTTGGCCAATCGCTCGCCGCTGGCCAACTCTTCGCCGCGCTTGGCAGTATTGCCAACAACGGCGGCTGGCAGCCTCACCTCCATTTCCAACTGCTCTTGCACGACAGCGTGATGGCCGGCCACTGGCCCGGTGTGGCCGCCCCTGAAGAAGGGGACTGGTGGCAGGCAGTTTGCCCCAATCCAGCGGTGCTGCTCAATCTGCCCGATGCTGCGGTTGCTTACCGCCCGCTCGATACTGCCGGTCTGCTGCGCGAGCGCCGCCGTCATTTCGCCGGCAATCTGCGGCTCAGTTACGCCGAGCCGTGTACGTTGTTGCGCGGCTGGCGCCACTACCTGTTCGATAAGTGGGGGATGGCCTACCTCGACGCTTACAACAACGTGCCGCACGTCGGGCATGCGCACCCGCGCCTACAAGCTGTCGCCGCGCAGCAGTTGCGCCTGCTCAACACGAATACGCGCTATCTGCACCCGGCCCAGATCGCTTTTGCCCACGAACTATTGGCCAAACTGTTGCCCTCGTTGAGCGTCTGCTTCTTTGTTAATTCCGGCTCGGAAGCCAACGAACTTGCCTTGCGACTGGCGCGGGCCGCTACCGGCGGACGCGATATGATTACGATTGACCACGGCTACCACGGCCACACCACCGGCGCGATCGACATTTCGGCCTACAAGTTTAACCATCCCGCCGGCAGCGGCAAACCCGATTGGGTGCAAGTGGTGCTGGCGCCTGATCCCTACCGCGGGCCGTATGGCAACGACGGTGAACGGTACGCCGCAGCCATTGACGCGGCGCTCGAACGGATCGCCGCACGCGGCGGGAGGCTGGCCGGCTTCATTGCCGAGACCTTCCCCAGCGTGGCCGGCCAGATCATCCCGCCCCCCGGTTATCTGGCCGCGGTCTACCGCCGCATCCGCGCCGCCGGCGGCGTCTGCATCGCCGACGAAGTGCAGACCGGCTTGGGCCGGTTGGGGACACACTACTGGGCCTTTGAGGCCCAAGGCGTGACGCCCGACATCGTGGTGCTGGGCAAGCCGCTGGGCAACGGCCACCCGATTGGCGCGGTGATCACCACCGCCGAGATTGCCCGCGCCTTCGACAACGGCATCGAGTTTTTCTCGACCTTTGGCGGCAGCACGCTGTCGTGTGTGATCGGGCGTGAAGTGCTGCGGATCATCGACGAAGAAGGGTTGATGGCCCACGCGGCCCAGATCGGCGGCGAGCTGCTGGCCGGGTTGCGCGGCCTGCAACAATGCCACGCCATCATTGGCGATGTGCGGGGGATGGGATTATTCATCGGCGTGGAATTGGTGACAGATCGGGCCACGCGCGCGCCGGCCACCGCAGCGGCCAGTTATCTCAAAGAGCGCCTGCGCGCCGAACGCATCCTGATCGGCACCGAAGGCCCATTTGATAACGTGTTGAAAATTCGCCCGCCGCTGACCTTTGACCGCGCCGCGCTTGACGTGTTGCTCGATCGGTTCGCTGCCGTTCTCAGTGAGAGTTTTATCGCGCGGTACGGGTGAAGCAGCGGCGTCGCCAGCCTGCTTAACCGGTATCGCATAACCGGGGACAAACTATCAAAAATAGCGATAGCTAGAAATGGAATGGATCCGCGATACACGGAGGAGCAGCCATGGACAGCAGTCATAGGCGGCACATCGTGCAGCTTCAGGCGGCACTCAATTATGGCCTAAGCTTCTTCTCGGTTGCTGGGTGCAATTCGATCTGAATTGCAGTTCAGATTACTTAATCCCGCCGGCGAAGAAGCTAGCGGGGTGTTTTATTGCTCTTCTTGTTACTAATCCCCCTCCATGTTGAGTGCTTCCCCCTAGGTAAAAACTTGCAGATCTATCAATGAATTGCAGATTTACAGTTTTTGATCTGCAATGCTGATAGATGTTGTCGCAAAACTGCTACCAGCGCCGGCCCTAGCGGTTGGATTCCGCTGCCGGTGAGCCGGGTAGGCGTTGGCGCGCCGTGCAGGCTAGCACGGTTAGAGAGGAGGAAAGCCATGATGATCCGCTGGACGCTCGACACCCAAGGCCACCTGATCGCCGAAGTATTGCGCGCGAGGCGGTCGCCGTCAACCCCGCCGCCGGCTCTGCTTCTGCACCGGCTACTGCTGGTTTGATCGTTGGTTTGCTCGCCGCTAGCCGGTTGACCTGCTCGATCGGCGCCACGCCGCATCGAGCAGGTCATCTGCCAGCTTGTCCGTTCAGGTGATCGAACTCTGCCTTTCCGACAAAGGAGGCATGAGATGCTCACGCTTGATTACGACGCCATGCTGCGCCGCTCGCCCGACGAACTCAAGATGACTGCCAACTAGATGGACGTCGAGCAGTTGTTGATTACCTTCCGCTCGTTGCCGATCCCGGTGCGAGTCCTTGTATTCCGGTTATTGGAAAAGCAGCGCGCGCTCGTTCTCTGCGAGCGCCTGCATCTGCACGAGCAGACTGAACTGATTGGCGCGATGGCTGATCCTGAAGGAATGTATCTATTCCAGCAGCTTGATCCTGTCGATCGGGCGCTCCTGCTCGAAGAACTACCGGCCAGGGTCGCCAAACGCCTGCTGGCCGCGCTGAGCGCCGAATCCCGCAGCGCCATCAGCGAGTTACTAGGGTATCCCAAAGATAGCGTGGGGGGCAATGATGACCTCCAACTATCTAGCCATTTGTGAAAACGCAACCGTTGCCGAAGCATTGGCCGCGATCCGCACCGCTCTTGAGCCAGATGATGAAACGAATTTGGCGTTTGTGATCAGTACTGATCGACGCTACCGCGGTTTTGTGCGGTTGAGCCAGTTGCTGCGCGCAGCGCCGAAAACCCCGATCGGCAATCTGCTGACAGGAATCGGCGTTTTTGTGCGCGCTACCGCGCCGCAGAGTGAGGCGACTCGGTTGCTGAAACTCAGTGGCTTGTCCGCTATTCCGGTGGTTGATAGCGAAGAGCGGCTGGTTGGCGCTGTCACCTTCGATGAAGCGCTTGACCTGATTGAGCGTGACACCTCGGAGACAATGTACCAAAAATCGGGCATGGTCGATGTCTCGCGTGACCGCGATGAAATTTTTAGTCAGAAGCTGATCCATGGTTCAATCTGGTACCCGGTGCGAGTACGGATCGCATTTCTTTCTGATTGGCGTTACCGTCGCCACCGGGTTGGGATGGTTAGCGGCGGTTGCCACCTCGCTGTTTCTCTTCACGCTCATCGTGCTTGAATGGCTCGAACGGCGCTTGAATTTTGGCGGGCCGGCCAGCCATCTGCGCATTCACCTGCACGACGACGGCAGATCAGTGGGGAAGGCGCTCGGTGCACTGGCGCGCCTTGGCGCTCCGGTTAAACGGGCCACGGTGCTGCCGGGTGCCGGTTCGGCTGCGTTGCTCGAAGTTGAATTGGTGCGCGCGCTCAGCGCCGACCAAGCGCCATTGTTCGCGCGCCAACTGCTCACCTTGAAAAAGTATGTTGCGCAGGTTGAAACTGCCGTTGCCCCGCTAGACGAGCCGGCGGAAGCGACTGAGGGCGAAGAGGCCGAGCCTGACGAGCCGGTCGTGCCGCTCAACGTGAGCAATCCGGCCATCTTGAATGATCTGCAAGAGGCCGAAAGCATCACCTGACGCGGTCAAACAGCGGTAGGGGGGGGCGCGAGATAACGTGCGGCAGTTGCACTGCCGCACTCCATAAATGGTTGCCGGCGTTGCACAAGTCTCCACCAACGCTTCACAGCATCTTCACAATTGCCGGCTATCCTGATGGTGAAACTGGTATTATACAACCCAGTCACAAGACAGGAGTGAATCGTATGGAGCAACGACGAGTAAACTGGCCGGCATGGCTGGCGCTTGGCATCTCGCTGGTAGCGCTGGTCGTCGCGTTGGGCAGCATGGCAATGAGCCGGCGCGCGATGTGGACGGCGTGGACGATGCCGGGTTGGTCAAACCAGCAGGTGGCACCCAATTTCCCGCCCGGCTGGAAGGAGCGCGGGAAACATGACCAATTTGCCCCTCCCGGTTGGAGCGAGCGCGGCCAATTTACGCCTCCCGGCTTACAGGGGCGGGGTGAGCGCGGCCAGATGATGCCCGGTATGGGTGGCTATCAGATGCCCAGTATGATGGATAGTAGAGGGTGGTTTGGCGGATTACTCGGTCTGGTTGACGGCCTGCTCAAGTTGGCAGCGTTGGCCTTGCTGGTTTGGCTTGGCATCCGCATCTTCCGCCAGCGCCAGAACCCGCCGCCAGCGGCCACCCCGCCGGGAACACCGCCCGCGCCGCCGTTGACCCCCGCCGGTCACGACCCGCGCGTTGAATAACAGACGGTAGAGCCACACGGACGTGTGGCTCTACTGCGCCTGATAGAACCCGGACAAGCCTATGGCACGCACGATTTTGGTGGTTGATGACGAACCCGGTATCGTCAAAATCGCCCGCGATTACCTCGAACGGGCCGGGTTTCAGGTGATCAGCGCTGGCGACGGGCCAACTGCGTTGCGGTTGGCCCGCCAAGAGCGTCCGACGCTGATCGTGCTTGATCTGATGTTGCCCGGCATGGATGGGCTTGATGTTACGCGAACCTTGCGCCAAGACCCGCTCACGGCGCGGTTGCCGATCATTATGCTCACGGCGCGGGTCGAAGAGACCGATCGGCTGATTGGACTCGAACTCGGTGCTGATGACTACATCACCAAACCCTTTAGCCCGCGCGAGCTGGTGGCGCGCGTGCGAGCGGTGCTGCGCCGGAGCGAAGGCGCGTTGCAGCCGGCCAATATCATCCAAACCGGCGGGTTGGTGATTGACCTCGAACGGCGCACAGTGCGCCGCGACGGCGAGACCATCGAACTCACCGCGACCGAATTCGATCTATTGGCGGTATTGGCCAGCGCGCCGGGCCGGCCTTTCACCCGCGCCCAACTGCTCGATCGGGTGTACAATACCGATTACACCGGTTTTGACCGCACCATTGACGCTCACATCAAAAATCTGCGCCGCAAGATTGAGCCTGACCCGAATGGCCCGCCCCGCCTCATCTTGACGGTCTACGGCGTTGGGTACAAGTTTGCCGAGAATGAGGAGCGCTAAGCTTACGACTAGTAGGCTGCGTGCTCAACGAGGTTGCGTATGCGCCCGCCCCGCCTCTTCAATCTCATGCTCACCGTCTTTGCGCTGGTGATTGTGCTGGGCATCAGCGGCATGGTGCTCTCGTTTTGGCTGGTAACGCGCTGGAACGATCCGGCCCAAATCCGCTGGATGGAAGCCGAGATGGCGGCGCGGAATCAGGCGATGCAATTAGCTGCCTATTACCGCCAAACCGGTTCGTGGCGCGGCGTCGAACATCAACTCGGCCCATTGCCGCAAGGGTTTGGCGAGATTGAAGGGGCCGTATCGTTGCTCGATATCAATGGTCGCGTGGTAGCCGGACGCCGCCGGCCACCAGTTGCGCGCGGCAACGAAGCGGTGCGGCGCATTCCGATCAGAGTCAACGACCAGCAAGTCGGCACCTTGGTGTTTTCTGTTGTGGATACTGATGAATCGTTCCCGATTGGCGATTTCAACCGCCGCCCGTTACTATGGGGGATGCTAGGAGCCGGCGCTGGCTTGATGGCAATCTTGCTGGTGATGGCCGCTATCTTCTCGCGCCGGATCAGTGCGCCACTGCGCCAGATCAGCGCTGCTGCACACGCGATTGCCGATGGCGACCACAGTAGCCGGGTGCAACCGGCCAATGTGCGCGAATTGGCCGAGTTAGCCGAGAGTTTCAACCGCATGGCCGCTGCCTTACAGCAGGCCGACCAGCAGCGCCGCCAGCTCACCGCCGATGTGGCCCACGAGCTGCGCACGCCGCTGTCGATTATTAAAGGCCGGCTCGAGGGGATTCAAGATGGGGTGTACGAGGCTGACGCCGAGCAGATTGAAGCGTTGCTATCCGAGATTGCCCTGCTTGAGCGGCTGATCAACGATCTACATCTGCTGGCGCTGGCCGACGCCGGCCAATTGCCGCTCTACCGTGAAACAGTTGCGCCGGCGATGGTGGTGAACGAAGCGGTGCGCTCATTCGCGCAGAGCGCCGCCGAGCGTGCGATTCAACTCACTGCCGAACCAGCCGCCGGGTTGCCCGATATTGAAGTTGATCCGCAGCGGATCGCGCAAGTCTTGGGCAACTTGATCGGCAACGCGCTGCGCCATACTCCTGCCGGCGGCGTGGTGCGCGTAACGGTTGCCGCCGATCCAGATGGCATTGTCTTCAGTGTGGCCGATACTGGCCCCGGTATTGCTCCCGCCGACTTGCCGCATATCTTCGATCGCTTCTACCGGGCCGATCGGTCGCGCTCGCGCAGTAGCGGCGGCGCCGGGTTAGGTTTGGCGATTGCCCGCCGTCTGGTCGAGGCTCACGGCGGCCAGATTTGGGCCGAAAGCGAGCTAGGACGCGGCACGACGGTGCGTTTTCGGCTGCCGGCAGGGGCAGCGCCATCCGTGATGACTGTAAACAAACCGGTGATAGCGAATGTGCCACATTGATGCGAGGGTCGTCGCTTTTCGCTGTCCTTGCGAGGTAGGGGTCGCGCGCAGCGCTGCGAAGCAATCTCTGTGATAGCGCGATGCATGCCTGATGGGGAGCGCAGGCGTAACTCATACGTAACCGTGCTGCAAATGGTGTTTGCCAGCCAAGGAGTTTTCAAGTATCTTTGGATCGTGGTTTGAGTGAAGGCTTTGCATCCGGCGGTCGTTTTCGCCGCAGCAGGAGATTGCTGCAGGGGCTGCGCCCCTCGCAATGACAGCAAGAGTGCTGCCTGTGATAGCCTGAAATAACATCTTATTGCTGAGCGACACGCACTATGCTCGCCTCTCCCCTTCTCCGCTTTTACCTGATCGCCTTTGGCCTCGCGTGGCTGGGTTGGCTCCCGGCGGCGCTGGGTTCGCGCGGGGTGGCGCCGTTTACGGCGCCGGGATGGCAGGTGCTGCTGATCTTGCCCGCAGTGGCACCGGCGCTGGCCGCCGGTTGGGTGATGCGGGCAAGCTACGGGCCTGATCGGGCCAATGCTCTGTTTGCGGCGCTGCTCCAATGGCGGGTGGTGCCAATCTGGTATCTGGCGGCGGTTGGCGGGCCGGTGGTGATCGTCGGGTTGACCAAGGCGCTTGCTACCCTGTTGGATTGGCCGGACGAGCTGCCGGCACCGCAAGGCGAACGGGTTGCGGTGGCAATTGCTGCCCTGATCAGCTCGCTCTTGGCCAACCCGTGGGAAGAGGTCGGTTGGCGCGGGTTTGCGCTGCCGCACTGGCAACAACGGTACCCTGCGTTGGCAGCCACCGTGATCGTGGGCGGGTTGTGGGGGCTATGGCATCTGCCGATCTTTTTCTGGATCGGCAATCCGATGGCGAATTACCCGTTTTTCCCGTGGTTAGCGGGCACTATTGCCGGTGCGGTGATCTACACGTGGCTCTACAACAGCGCCGCTGGCAGTCTGTTGCCGGTGACGCTGTTTCACGTTGCGTTCAACACGGCGGTCACGGTGATCGGTGGGTCGATTGCGGCCTTAGCCGTGGCCCAGATCTTAATCGCGCTGGTCATCATCATCGCTACAGGGCCGGCCCAGCTTGCGCGGCGCGAACGGGTGCGCTGGCAGGGGTGAGGGTGGGATTGCCAACACGCGAGGTATTTGATCCTCATTGGAAACACAAGCGTACGCCCACGCTCACATACTATAATTCGGCGTAAGTGTCACAGCCGGCAAGTCAAGCGACATACATCAGACGAAACAGCACGATCGGTTGGGGCGAGCGCTGAGAAGCGGACTCTGTAGTTCATTCCGTGGGCGTTGCGTTGCCGGATAGCATATTCATGACCGCTTACGATGGTTTGTTCGGCGTTGCGTAGAGCGATTGTTCGCCAACAATAAACATGAAATTATCTGAAAAAGATGTTCAAAATCTGATCGATATTTGCCGAGCACACGATGCCATTATGATTGGTGTGTTCGGTTCGACAGCGCGTGGCGAGGCTACATCCGGCAGTGATATTGATGTGCTGGTTCATTTTGCCAAACCAAAGAGTTTGCTGACGTTAGTCGCCATCGAACGGCAGCTTACCGCGGCGTTAGGTTGCACTCGCGGTGAGCGCCATCCCCGAAGGGTTGCCCGCTGCGGTCACGGTGACGCTGGCGATCGGCGTGGTGCATATGGCGCGCCGGCAAGCGATCATTCGCAAGTTGCCAGCGGTTGAGACGCTGGGCAGCACGACTGTGATCTGCTCGGATAAGACCGGCACGTTGACCCAAAACCAGATGACCGTGCAGCGAATTGTGGCCGGAGGCCTGGTCAGCGCCACGAACCGGTCGCACAGAGTGGTGGCAGTGAGCGCCAGCGCGATCGGCTGCCCGTACCACCCGCGCCCGATCCACACACGGAGAGGGGCAACGCAAGTGGTCACAGCGAGGGTGTGGCGCTGCGTGCTGGCCGTGCGCGGGGTCGCGACCCGCCCCGCCATTCGTACCATCGTTGCTCGACCGTTGCGACCTTTTGGGTGGTGAGTCATGCGGCACCTCGTATCACGGTGGGAGTGAGGACATCTATGATACGAGGTGGGCTGACTCACCTCAAATACCTACCCCTGAAAGCGAAAGGGGCTAGGGGCAACACAAAAGACCCTCTGCGCGCTCTGCGTCCTTCGCGTCTTTGTGTTTTACCCCTTTGCGCCTTTGCGGAGCCGGACAGCCGTCCGGCTCTACAACACTTTTGCGTTAACCGTCTTTGCGTGGATCATTCGCTCTATGCACATCTTGCAGCTCTACAAAGACTACCCGCCGGTACACGGCGGCATCGAAGGCCATCTGCAACTGCTCAGTGAAGGATTAGCCTCCCGCGGCCATCGGGTGACAGTGCTCTACGTCGCCCCGGAGCGCCAAGGCCGGCACGAATGGCGTAACGGGGTGGAACTCATCGCCACACCCCGCCTACTCACGCTGGCCCGCGCACCGCTGAGCCCTGTCCTGCTCTGGCAGGCCGCCCGCTGCCGGCCCGACCTGATCCACTTCCACCACCCATACCCTGTCGGTGATCTCGCTCTGCTAGCCACGCGCGCGCCGCTGATCGTCACCTACCACAGCGACATCGTGCGCCAGCGCGTACTCGGTGCGATCACGGCGCCACTTATCCATCACACCTTGCGCCGCGCCGCCCGCATTATCGTCGCTAGTCCAGCGATCGTACACACATCACCTTGGTTGGCCCGTCACCGCGAACGGATGCGGATCGTGCCGTATGGCCTGCCGCCGTCGCCCTTGCCCGATCCAGCGCTAGTCGCTGCCTTGCGCCGCCGCTTCCCCGGCCCCAATGCGCTCTTCGTTGGCCGGCTGCGCTACTACAAAGGCGTCGATCGGCTTGTGCGCGCGATTGCACGGCTCCCGCGCGGCCATGCGATCATTGCCGGCGGGGATGCCACCGTGCGCGGCAGTGATCTCATTCGTTTAGCGAACGCATTGGGGGCAGGCGAGCGGGTGCATGTGCTCGGCGCAGTTGACAACGCGACGCTGCGCGCGCTCTACGCGATCGCTGATGTCTTTGTCTTGCCGTCAGTCGCCCGCAGCGAAGCCTTCGGCATTGTTCAGATCGAAGCTCAAATGGCCGGATTGCCGGTGATCTGCACCGAATTAGGCACCGGTACCAGCTATGTGACCATCCATAGCCGCACCGGTGTCGTCGTGCCGCCCGATGACCCGCCGGCGCTGGCCCGCGCGCTGGCCGAGCTGTTCGCTAACCCAAGCCGTGCCCGCGCGTTGGGAATGGCCGGTCGCGAACGGGCGATGGCTGAATTCCGCCTTGAACGGATGCTGGATCGGATTGAAACGATCTATGCCGAGATTAGCAACCGCGCGTAGCTGTGGTATTGGCTTATAATACCGGCGTGGAGCCGAATATTGGACGGAGCAATTATGATGGAACGTTTTGCGGCCTATATCGACGCCCACCGGACGCGTTTTCACGCCGAATTGGCCGATCTGATCCGATTGCCCTCGGTCGCGGCCCAAAACCGCGGCATTGCTGAAACTGCCGAGTTCGTTGCGCAGCGATTGCGTCGCCTTGGGGCCGAAACCCGCCTGCTGACCGCTGACGGCGGCAATCCGATGGTGTATGCCACCATCGGCAACGGCCCGCGCACCCTGCTGATCTACGACCATTACGATGTGCAGCCGGCTGAACCGCTGGAGCTGTGGGATAGCCCACCCTTTGAGTTAACCGAGCGCGATGGGAAGTGGTACGGGCGCGGTGTGGCCGACAACAAAGGCAACTTGATGCTGCGCATCCAAGCGATCGAGGCATGGCTGGCGACCCAAGGCGCGCTCCCGATCAAAATCATCTTTGCCATCGAAGGCGAAGAAGAGACCAGTTCGCGCACCTTGCCGGCCATTTGCCGCGACTACGCCGATCTGCTGCGCGCCGACGGCTGCCTGTGGGAAACCGGCGGCGTTGATCTGAGCGAGCGGCCAACCGTCACCTGCGGAGCCAAGGGCATTCAATATGTCGAGTTGGTGGCACGCGGCGCCAGCTATGATCTGCACTCGTCGTATGCCACCTTCGTGCCCAACCCGGCGTGGCGGCTGACGTGGGCGCTCAATACGCTCAAAGGCCCTGACGGGCGGGTGCGCATTCCCGGCTTCTACGATCGGGTGCGCCCGGCCACCGAAGCCGATCTAGCGGCGTTGGCCACCATTCCGGCGAACGACGACAAGCTACTGACCGATTTTGGCTTGAGCGAGTTTCTCGATGGCGTGCGCGGGATCGAGCGGCTGCGCCGCCACCTGTTTGAGCCGACCTGCACCATCTGCGGCCTCGTTAGCGGCTACACCGGCGAAGGCAGCAAGACGGTGTTGCCGAATGAAGCGCGGGCCAAGATCGACTTCCGGCTGGTGCCCGATATGGAACCAGCAGAGGTGTTGCACCAGTTGCGCCGCCATCTCGATGCCGAGGGCTTCAACGACATCGAGATTATCGATCTCGGCGGCGAGCACCCAGCCCGCGGCCCGCTTGATGCGGCAATTGTGCAAGCCGCCGTCGCCTCGGCGCGTGAGGTGTACGGTAGCGAACCGATCCTCTACCCAACGATGGCCGGCACCGGCCCGATCTACCCGCTCTGCACCGCGCTCGGTACGCCAGTTGCTAGCGGCGCCGGCTGCGGCTACCACGGCACCCGCATCCATTCCCCCAACGAAAACATCCGCGTGGCCGATTATTGGCGCGCGATACAATGGATGGGCAGCCTCATCCACCAGTTTGCTCGGTCATAAGGGCGTTTGGAGGGACACAGCGTCGCTGTGTCCCTCCAAACCTACGACCGCCCCCGGAACCCCAACAACCGCATGCCGTTCAACGTCACCACCAACGACGCCCCCACATCGGCCAGCACTGCCATCCACATCGTGCCGAGACCAACCAGCACCAGCGCGATAAACAGCAACTTGATGCCAATGCTAAATGCGACATTCGCCGCAATGGTGCGCATCGTCCGCCGGCTGAGCGCCACCGCAAACGGCAACTGGCGCAAATCGCCGCCGAGCAACGTGATATCGGCGGTCTCCATGGCCTGCGTCGTGCCGCCGACGTCAGCGCCGATCGCGATGCCGACATCGGCGCTAGCTAGCGCTGGCGCATCGTTGATGCCGTCGCCGACCATCGCGACTGCACTGTCAGGCTGGCGCAGCTCGCTCACCGCCTGTGCCTTGTCTTCCGGCAACAGGCCGGCCCGCACCTCATTCACACCGAGTTCGCCGGCAATTCGCTCGGCGGTCGCCGGTTCGTCGCCGGTCAACATCACCACCCGCACGCCTTGATCGCGCAGGGCGGCAATCGCGCTACGACTCTCTTCGCGCACCGTATCGGCCACGGTAATGGTGCCGCGATACCGGCCATCAACCCCGACCATCAGCGGCGTGCGCCCAAGTTGGCTATCGCGCTTTGCAGCAAGGCAGTGCCATTCATCGTGGGCCAATGTCTGATCAAACACCCGGTGGCTGCCGATCAGCACTTCGTTGCCGTTCACCACCCCCTGTACACCCTTGCCCACCAATGCCCGCACCTGTTCGGCTAGTGGCAAAGGCAGACCGCGGCTGGCAGCCGCGCTCACAATGGCGTGGGCCAGCGGATGCTCGGAACGGCGCTCGACCGCACCGGCTAGCGCCAGCAACTCATCGCAGGTCGCACAATGCCCGACCGGGGCAGCATCAGGCGCACTGCATCCCACTGCGCGTAACGCCACCACCGCCGGCTTGCCGGTGGTCAGCGTGCCGGTCTTATCCATCGCTACGGTCTTCACCCGCGCCAGCGTCTCAAGGTAGGCGCCACCCTTAATCAATACCCCGTGGCGGGCCGCCGCGCTGAGGGCACTGACAATGCTCACGGGAGTGCTGATCACGAGCGCGCACGGACACGCCACTACCAGCAGTGCAAGGCCGCGGTAGAGCCAGCCAAACGTATCGGGTGCGGGATCCCAGAACGGCTGACCAAACAAGAGCGGCGGCACAATCGCTACCAGCGCCGCCAGCGCCACCACCAGCGGCGTATAGTAACGGGCGAAGCGATCGACAAATCGTTGCACCGGCGCGCGCCGCTCTTGCGCCTCTTGCACCAGATGGATCATGCGCGCCACCGCACTCTCGGCGGCGGGCCGCTTAACGATCACCTCCAGACTCCCCTCCCCATTCATCGTTCCAGCAAACAGCACATCACCCGCATCCCGCTCGATCAACCGGCTCTCACCGGTAATCGGAGCCTGATTGACCAGTGAACTCCCGGCAGCCACCGTGCCATCAACCGGAATCCGCTCGCCGGGTTTGATCACAATCCGGTCGCCGGGGCGCAACGCCGCCACCGGCACGACCTGCTCACCGGTGGCGGTGAGCAAGGTTGCCGTAGGCGGGGTCAACTCCAACAGGCTGCGAATGGCATGGCGCGCGCGGCTAGCCGTGTAGCCCTCCAGCGCCTCGCCGATCGTATACAGCACCATCACCAACCCCGCCTCGACATACGCACCAATGATCACCGCCCCAACGGCGGCAATCGTCATCAGCGCATCAATGCTCACCTCGCGGTTGGTACGCAGCGTGCGCCAAGCATTGCGCGCCACCAACGGCCCCACCAGCGCCAAGCCACCCAACGCCAACCCATCAATCCACCACGCCTCCCACTGCAACACCTCGTGCAGCACAATCCCCGGCAACACGAGCACCAACCCGATCAGCGCCAACTGCGTCTCGCGCCGGCTCAGCATAAAACGGAGAAAGGTCGGGGCCGGCTCTGGCTGCGCGTTCGCAACCGGCGCCACGTCGTACCCCAACTCGCGCACCCGCGCAATCACCGCGTCCGGCTCTACATCACCGGTGACGTGCAACGTCTCGGTGGTGAAATTCAGACTGCACAACGTCACCCCTTCCAGCCGGGCCACGCCACGCTCAACCGAACGCGCGCAATCGGGGCAATCCAAACCCTTAATCGTAAACTGCTGGTTGTTCATCGCAATTCTTCCTCAGCAGTGCAAACATGCGGTTCATGCCCTCACTCTACTGCATTCAGGCGCAAAGTCAAGGGGGATGAGTAAAAATGACACTATGTCTTAGATAAGCGAAACAGAGGACGGTGAACGTAACAATGCCGAGATATTGCAAAGTTGGGAGAGTGTCCAAATGGAGAATGGTTGCAACAGGCGAAATGGTTGGGCGGATGGTGCTAAACGTATTCAAGATACGTATTCATCACGGTACGGTCGAAGTTGCAACAGGCGAAATGGTTGGGCGGATGGTGCTAAAGCGCGTTTGTATCCAACCCCCAACAAACCTCTGCGCCCTTCGCGTCTTTGCGTTTAAAGACCTCTGCGCACTTTGCGTCTTTGCGGATCCGGACAGCCGTCCGGCTCTACTGCGCCTTTCTTGAACCGTACAATAGTTATCCTAATTGGTTACTCTGCAAAAAGTCGTCAACCTGATTAAAAGCATTGAAAAAGAGGGGTGTTCCCGCAAATGACAATGGTGAGACTGGCCCAATTGTCATGAATGAGTATTCGCGGCTCGTCGGATCGACCGAAGAGTGCGGATCACGGAAGAGTTGATACAAATCGAGCGCCTTGCTACGACCGCCGACCAATTCGCTCAATGCGCGGAACTCTGCCCCCATACTGAGGCCAAAGCCGAAAAAGAAGATGCGGAGCTGTTCCACGATTTCACGGTGCAAACTTGAGAGCGTTTGGCTGATGAACATCCAACCCACCCCATATTTGCGCGTCGTGCGGGCCGCATCGATTAAGATGCTGCGCACCGACTTTTGCTCTTCATCGCTCGGCTCTTCGCGTGGGGCAATCCGGTGGGCTTCGTCGATGAGGACCAGCGTGTTCAAGCCTTGTCCCTGCCGATAAGCCCGTTCCGCCGCAGTGCGAATACCTTCTAAGAGGCGTTTGATAACAAGCGACTGAATGGTTTCGTTCCAGAATAAGGACGTATTACTTGACCCATTTGCGTCCTCTGTATCCACACTAAGCAACTGAAGCTGGTGAGAAGGCGGCGTAATAACTGACGTGGCTTGTTCGACTGAAAGGTCAATCACGATGATTGGGTGCGAGGATGAGGGTGGATTTTGCGACCCAAATAACATATAAAGTAATTGCTCAACTTTATGGGCACCTTTGCGATCGACACGGAAGAGCTGGGCTACAGGGAGCCAAACCCGCTGATAGATGTTGTCAGGTGATAGTCTCTCCATTTGCTGCCGGACTTGTTCTCGTTTGTCCTTTGCACCATAGATTCTTACCAGAACTTGTTCTTCTTTTAACATACTCCAAACTTTGTTAAAAACACGCCGCTGGTGCAATTCGATAAGCTTCTCATTAACCTCTAGCTGTTCACGAACGACTTCAGCAGCTTGCCGTTGGTTTTGGGTTGCCTTAATCCCGATCTGCTGAAAGAATTTAGCCTCAAAGAGTATCTGTTCAAACAGATCCCATCGATCCAACACCAGATCTTTAACCCCAAACACCTGCCCAGATCGGCCCAATTTACTAAGCACAGTTCTCACTGGCAACTGAAACGCGCCGGGAGCCGTCTCGCCGCGCATCTCTTTGGCAAATTCGCCTTGTGGATCAATAACGAGCAACCCCATCTGAGGATGGCGCGCATACGCCAACAGGATCATTTTCGCCAATACCGATTTCCCGGAACCAGTCTTCCCGAAGATCCCCAAATGGTACGCTTCACCGGCCCCATCCGGGCCGCTGCCAAAATGTTTGAACCAACACGGCAAGAGTGGCGTCGAACCATAGACGTGACCAAGGTAGAAAATCTGCTGCTGTAAGGGTGCCAATAACTCTTGCAGCACCTCATTTGTGACGAGATGGATGGATGTACCGGTCGATGGTACCGTCCCCAAGATGCTAGGCCGGTAACGGCCGCCTTTGGCGCTGAACACAGCGCTAATTGTCATTTCGCCAAGGTGCGTATCTTGCCGTTCACTCACCGTATCGACCTTGCCCCGCTGGCGAATAAGACTGCGCATGGTTGGATCTTCATGCCAGACATTACGCAATTGCACTTCGGTAATCTGACCAAGGGCGTAATGTGGTGTTCCTTCTTGGGTATAGCGCAAAATAGCGAGTTCGCCAACCAATTTTTTGTTAATCGCATTCGCTAAAATATCAAGCGCAAGCTCTGATGTTGAGGAAGGCGAACCAATCACCCCAATCTGTTCGGCTTGGTCAATCAGTTGATCAAGTCGCTGCTTCATCGCTTAGAATCCTGATTCGGTACGGTAGCTGTGCAAGCCGATAAAAACGTCGTTGATATCACCCTGATATGCTTCAGCCATCTGCTGGCTGGTCACTTGGCGCAGCGTGGGAATAACCATCGCTAAATGCTTCACCATGCGATCAGCCATATAGAGCGGATACGGCTCCAAGACGGTTGCGGTTAAACACTGGTGGCGCAACCCCCACAAGAGTTCGGCTAACCGATTCCGGTTGGTCGCTATCGATTGAGCCATCTCAATACGTAGCGCGGGCAACCACGGCGATGGCCGATAGTATACGACGCGAATATCGTTCAATGCGGCGACAATATCGTTGTGGATCAGCTCGGCATCTGATAGAGCCTGAGCGGTAAGTGGCGCAAGATTGAGATGCCATGGCTCGGCGAGTTGTTGCAGCGCAATCGGGTTCGTGTATTCACCCGGCTTGAGCAAGAAACTGAGCAGGCTTCGATCATCTTGGGGTGAAGACCACTGTAGGTACTGACCAACTTCGCGCCGCGTGGTATATTTGGGCAATCCGGTCCAAGATCGATCGCTACGTGGTGACGTAAGAACTGTACGATATGCTTCGAGAAAAGTAAGGATTTGATCAATAAATTGACCGGTTGTTTGCAGATGACCAGTTTCTCTACTTTTATTCAACGCTTGATTAAAGTAAATCAGCGGCGTTGTCAAAGAGCCATCGAGCATGACAATCTGATGCGGCGCCTCTACCGCCAATTGCAGTTCATAGCCTATCATTAATGCCCGCAGCACTGTACCCGTATCGCTATGGTGCGTCTCAGACTGCACCCAAGCCCGATGGCGCGGCTCCGGCCAATGGCGGGTTTCTGACGGCGGGGTCAAACCCTCGACCGCGACCGCTGCGGCTGCGACCAAATCGCTGGCTAATAATCGCTCAACCGCATACGCCCCATCAATGCCGCACGTCGTCGGAATATTGGGATGGGCAACTTCGGCATCGCTCCCTAAGATCTTGCTCGCTTGAAGGTCGTTACGCCATTGATCGTACTGTTTTCGCAATTGGTGAAAGTCGTTGATCAGTTTATTGCTCAATTCACCGGCCCGGCTGAGGAATTCATCAACCAATGCCGCAGGCAGTTCACCAAAAATGCGTCCGGTTGGCTCATTCATACAGCAGCCTCTGCCACAGGTGCGAAGAGCTGATCATAGAGCGAACCTTTGCGCCAAGTTTGCCAATCGGTAACACGCTGGACACGCGGCAAGAGCCACCGTTCGCGCCACCATGCGGCCAAATCGGCAAAGGGCAAGTCGCGGTATTGCGGCTCGGTTGATCGCCCCTCCATATAATCTTCAAGATTCTCGACCAGCCGAAACAGAAATGCTTCCCGCTGCACGCCATGACGTAAGAGCTCTGCTGAGAAGCCAAGCCGATCGAGGGCGCGTACCATTGTTTGCCATTTCCGTCGCGGCCCTACCCCAAAACCGCCGCGCGTTGACACTCCTTGTTGTTCGAGGAATGCACGAAAGAGCGGGTACAGTTCGCTCAGATGAAAACTGCCATATCCTTCAGTATAGCCGATTGTCTCAGCAATCCGTGTTGAATGAAACTTGAGCCGGTTATAGATGCTACTCCGCCCAAATGCACTCGTGGTCGTTAAGGCAACTAGATGGGGCGGCAACATCCGTTGCTCCATTTCCGTCTTGCGCTGGGCATATTTGCGCCGATATGCATCACGCAGCTCGTTTGAAGCCGCAGCATACGCAACCAATTTGCCGCCGAGCAAGTGGTTGTATGGCGGTACTGCCCCCAATGTTTGGATGTCCATGGTCTGATTCACGAGCTCTGTTTTCCGACCCGGCGGATACTGGAATAATCGATCACGCACTGGAAAACTGAGCGGCGGCGATTGTAAAGCAATTAATCCGATTAACTTATCGTTACTTTTATCAAAAACTAAAAACCGCAACCGCCGTCCATATCCTTTTGAGAGTGGAATTGACCAGAGCAAGCGGGCAATCCGAAAGAGATGAGCGTCATGCTGATTCACAACTTCCCTCAAAACGGGATGGATCCGCACCGGCTCAACTTCACTGCCATCAGCAAAGTAGTGGATATAACGATCTAGGTACTTTTGCAACCATTGTTGGTGTTGCCCGATTTCTACTTTTGTTGCAGGCTGATGTAATAACCTTACCGTCTCCTTATCTGGAGTATATGCTACCAGCCTACCATTATCGGCAAGCGTGAACCCCATATCTTGCAAGCGTTGTAATAATAGATCTCTTAGTTCCGAAGCATCCATCGCATGGGTTGTCGGGTATTTCAAGCAGGTGCAACTTAACTTTGTTTAACAACTATATCATAGATACAACCGCATGGGTAGAAATCTCTTTCCGTCACCCACGCCGCAGCGTCGCGGACGCCTTGGCATTAAAAACCCTCTGCACCTTTCGCGCCTTGGCGCACTTTGCGTCTTTGCGTTAACCCTCTGCGCCTTGGCTCGCTTTGCGCCTTTGCGTTACCGAACTTGGCATCCTTTTCCGTCCCTGTGATATACTTGCGCATGCAACCAAGTCGCTATCCGCCAGAAAGGCGAGGGGACCATGACAGACACAACGATTCGCATCGGGGTGTTGACCAGCGGCGGCGATGCGCCGGGCATGAACGCGGCGGTGCGGGCCGTCGTGCGCACCGGCATTAGCCGTGGCTGTGAGGTATACGCGATTTATGAAGGCTATCAGGGGCTCATCCAAGGCGGCAAGCTCATCCGCCGCATGGATTGGAGTTCGGTCGGCGGGATTATCCATCGCGGCGGCACCATCATCGGCACTGCCCGCAGCGCCGAGTTTCGTACTCGCGAGGGTCGCCGGCAAGCGGTAGCTAATCTGCTTGCGCTCGGTATTGATCGGCTCGTGATTATCGGCGGTGACGGCAGTCTAACCGGGGCCGACCTCTTTCGCCGCGAGTGGCCAGAGCTGGTCGCCGAGCTGGTTGAAGCGGGCGAGGTGAACCACGAACAGGCAGCGGCTCACCCCCATCTGCGGATTGTCGGGATTGTCGGCAGTATTGACAACGACTTTTGCGGCACCGATATGACGATCGGCGCCGATACCGCCTTGCACCGGATTACCGAGGCGATTGATGCGATCAGCTCGACGGCGGCCAGCCACCAGCGCACCTTCGTGATCGAGGTGATGGGCCGCAACTGCGGCTATCTGGCCCTGATGGGAGCCATCGCCGGCGGCGCTGATTGGGCCTTGATCCCGGAAATGCCGCCGCAGATGGATGATTGGGAACAGCACATGTGCGATGTGCTGCGGATTGGGCGCGAGCAGGGCCGGCGCGACAGCATTGTGGTCGTGGCCGAAGGGGCCTGTGATCGCCACGGCAAACCGATCACCGCCTCGTATGTTAGGAAAGTGCTCGAAGAACGGCTTGGCGAAGATACGCGAGTGACCATCCTCGGTCACGTGCAACGTGGCGGCTCGCCGAGCGCCTTCGACCGCTGGATGAGTTCGCTGCTCGGCGCGACGGCGGTCGAAGAACTGCTGGCTACCGGCCCGGAGGCCGAGCCAAAGCTGATCGGCTTGCGCGAAAATCGGGTGGTGCGGTTGCCGCTGATGAACTGCGTGACCGATACCCGGCAGGTAGCCGAAGCGATTGCCCAACACGATTACGAACGCGCCATGGCGCTGCGCGGCAACAGCTTTGTCGAAGCCTATCGCACGCTCGGTACACTCATCCAGTCGCAGCCTTCGCCACCCGACCGGCTACGGCGCGGCCATCGCTTTGCGGTCATGCACAGCGGCGGCCCAGCGCCGGGGATGAACACAGCGGTGCGAGCTGCCGTGCGGATTGGGATTGATCGCGGACACACCATCCTCGGTGTGCGCAACGGTTTTCAGGGCCTGATCGATGGTGACATCTTCGAGATGGATTGGATGAGTGTGAGCGGTTGGGCGACGATGGGTGGAGCTGAGCTGGGCACCAACCGCAAGATTCCCCAGGGCAGCGAGCTGTACCAGATCGCGCGCAATATCGAGCGCTTCGGGATTGACGGCATCTTGATGATCGGTGGCTGGGCCGGTTATCAGGCCGCCTACAAGCTCTACAGCGAGCGCCATATCTTCCCGGCTTTCAATATTCCGATCATTTGCCTGCCGGCTACCATTGACAACAATCTGCCCGGCTCTGAGTTGAGCCTTGGGGCTGATACAGCGCTGAACAGCATTGTGCAAGCGATCGACCGGATCAAGCAATCGGCAGTCGCCTCGCGCCGCTGTTTTGTGGTTGAGGTGATGGGCCGCGACTGCGGCTATCTGGCCCTGATGAGCGGGCTAGCGACCGGGGCCGAGCGGGTCTATTTGCCCGAAGAGGGGATTAGCTTGCGCACCTTGCAAGCCGATCTCGACGAGATGATGAACTGGTTCCGGCGCGGCAAACGGCTAAGCCTAATCATTCGCAACGAAAAGGCTAATTCAGTTTACACCACCTCGTTTATCTGCTCGCTGTTTGAGGAAGAGGGCGGCAAGCTATTCGAGGTTCGGCAAGCGATCCTCGGCCACTTGCAACAAGGCGGAGATCCATCACCTTTTGACCGCATCCAAGCCACCCGCTTAGCGGTGCGCTGTATCGACTTTCTGATCGAACACGCCGACCAGTGCCAGCCGGTGGGGGCATTTATCGGCTATCGTGGTGGTAAAGTGCAATTCCACCAGCTCGATGATATGCCGCGCATGATGGAACCGGTCTATGCACGTCCTCGCGAGCAGTGGTGGCTTGAGTTACGCCACATGACCCAATTGCTCACCACACCACCATCGCTGCAGCGGGTGGCAGGCTGAAATGCGTACACAATGGCCAGGCCAACCGCGCAGATCGCAGCAAGCCAGCACATAATGTCAGTGTGAGTGGCTGACACTCCCGCCCCTACAGGGTGCGGGGTTCTCGGTTTTTGGCCCGCCCAACGGCAGCGCCTCCCCGAAGGCGGCGCCCCCTGCTGCAAGCTCGTGAGCGCGGCGTTATGGTCACGGTGCAACCCACAACCGCACGACGAGCAGGAGTGCCACCGCGCGGCGAGC
>NZ_DAOUDC010000071.1:0-36061 GCF_034431535.1 Chloroflexus sp.
TGCGACTCCTTATTATGGAGTCGCACCGCCGTTTCTCTTTATTATGTCAATGCCTTTTCAGTCTCGCGGTCGAAGATGTGCATCTTCTCCATATCGAAGACCACTTCGATCGTGTGGCCGGTGCGCGCGTTCGAGCGCGGGTCGAAGCGACCGATGAACTCTTTGCCGCTGTTTTCGACGTAAGCGTAGATTTCGGCTCCCATCGGCTCCACCACGTTGACGGCGGCATGCACTTTAGCCCGCTCTTCAACGCCGCGCGGCACGTAGTGGGCGTCGTGCAGGTCTTCGGGGCGAATGCCGAAGTAGACGCTCTTGCCGATGTGGCTGCTGACGTGATCGAGTTTGCCGGCCGGCACCGGCAAGACGAACTCTTTACCGACCACCACGCTCACCCCGCCGTCGGTGCGCTCCAGCTTCGCCTCGAAGAAGTTCATCGCCGGGCTGCCGATGAATCCAGCTACGAACATGTTGGCCGGGTGATCGTAGAGGTTCTGCGGCGTGTCGATCTGCTGCAAGATGCCATCGCGCATAACCGCAATGCGCGAACCCATCGTCATCGCTTCGGTCTGGTCGTGGGTCACGTAGATGAAAGTGGTCTTGAGGCGTTGGTGGAGCTTGCTGATCTCGGCGCGGGTTTGCACGCGCAGCTTGGCGTCAAGGTTCGAGAGCGGCTCGTCCATCAAGAAGACGGCAGGGTCGCGCACGATGGCGCGGCCAAGGGCGACGCGCTGGCGCTGGCCGCCAGAGAGAGCTTTGGGCTTGCGGTCGAGCAGGTGGGCGATGCTGA
Organism: Chloroflexus sp.; assembly: GCF_034431535.1. GTDB lineage: Bacteria > Chloroflexota > Chloroflexia > Chloroflexales > Chloroflexaceae > Chloroflexus. Next base: position 788 of record NZ_DAOUDC010000071.1, read on the forward strand.
GCATCTCGGCGGCTTCCTTCACCCGCCGGTCGATCTCGGCTTTGGGCACGCGGCGCAGCTTGAGGCCGAAGGCCATATTGTCATAGACGCTCATGTGCGGGTAGAGCGCGTAAGACTGGAAGACCATCGCGATGTCGCGATCTTTAGGCGGGATGTCGGTCACATCACGATCACCAATGAAGATGCGCCCTTCGGTGACTTCTTCCAACCCGGCCAGACAGCGCAGCGCAGTTGATTTACCGCAACCCGACGGGCCGACCAGTACCAGAAACTCCCCATCGGCGATGTCGAGGTCGAGATTCTTGAGCACGGTGACTTCACCGAACCGTTTCCACACGTGATCGTACTTAATGGAAGCCATTGTCAAAGCTCCTTTGCTGGGCGAGATCGCGCTCGCCAATTGACGTTGTATCCTCAACCGGCTGCGCGCGGCGCAGCGGTGGAGTGACGGACAATCAGGCGCACTGGTAGCAGGGTGACGGGTGGCACAGTGCGCCGTTCGATCAGGCTGATCAGATGGCGGGCCAGCGTTGCACCAAGTTCACGGCGTGGCGCGCGCAACGTCGTGAGCGGCGGGTAGGTATGCGCCGCCAGCGGCAGATCGTCGCACCCCACCACCGAGACATCTTGCCCAACGACCTTGCCGGAGTCGCGCAGGGCATGCATCGCGCCGAACGCCAGCGTGTCGGTTGCTGCCAGCACCGCGGTGGGCGGGGTGCGCGCGGCCAGCAATTCTTGCATCGCCGCCATGCCATCGTCTTCACTGCTGCCGGCTTCGATCACTAGCGTGGCATCACGACGCAAGCCGGCGGCGTGCAGGGCGGCGACGTAACCGGCATAGAATGGCTCGCTGATGCTGAGGTCTGACGATGCCGCCAGCAAGGCGATGCGGCGATGGCTGAGCCGGATCAGGTGCTGGGTGGCCTGTTCAGCGCCGGCGCGCAAATCGAAGCCGGCAATCGGGCAGGTCACACCGGTCACCGGCGCGCCGATAGCGATCGCTGGAATGCGCGCTTCGGCCAATACCGCCGGGCGCTCATCAGCCACCCGCAGATCAAAGAGCACGAGCCCATCGACCCGGCCACTACGGGCAAGGCGGAGATCGAGTTCACCTTCGGCTTCGCTATCAGTGGGTGATGCGATCAAGAGGCAGTAGCCGGCTACCGTTGCCGCTTCGCTGAGACCGGCCAGTATCTCAGCAGTCGCCGGATCGGCCAGTCGTCCGGCGATGCCGGGGGCGACGACGCCGAGGGTGTGCGAGCGGGTGCGGAGGGCGCGGGCGCTGTAGTTGGGCTGGTAGCCAAGCTCAGCCACGGCGGCTAGGACGCGCTCACGGGTGGCATCGCTGACGACGCCGGTGCCGTTGAGCACATACGAGACCGTTGCGGTAGAGACTTGCGCGCGCCGCGCGACATCTTTGATCGTGGCCACAACCCTTGCTCCGCTTTAAACGTTTAAGCGGTTAATCGGTTAAGTTGACTATAGCACGTTCTTATCGCGTTGTCAAGAGGTGGAAGGAGATTAGTTGATGGCGGATCACCCCTCCCCCGTTGGGGGAGGAGTTGGGGGTGGGGGTACCCATGTTTTTACCGCCGAGGACGCAGAGGACACAGAGGGGGAAGAGCCACGAAAAGACGCAAAAGGCACAAGACAAGCAAAACCGTGTCGCTTTTTGCGTCCTTCGCGTTTGGATCCTCTGCGTCACAGCAGCACCCCTCTCCCACGCCAGTGAGAGAGGGGCTAGAGGTGCGGATCGCCCCTCCCCCAGCGGGGGAGGGGTTGGGGGTGGGGGCCAGACCCAGCCCCAAAACGGCGCCCCATACTGTATGTTCAGTGTTTCTGCGCGATGAGTTATGGCATTCCGCTAGAGCGGGAAATTGCTTCGCCTCGCTCCACTCGGCTCGCAATGACAAGCGGGGAGCGGAGACGCTTCCCCAAAAATCCTTTGCGCCCTCGGCGTCCTTCGCGTCTTTGCATTTGGATCCTCTGCGTCGTTGCTGGCTTGTTCCTACCCCGCCAACCCCTCGCGCACCAAGCGCTGGTACTCGACCGGGTGCTCGATCGGGGGCAGATGGCCGCACGCAGGGATGCACTCAACCTTCGCCGCCGGGATCAGCGCCGCCGCTGCCCGCACTTCGCCGGGCCGGATGATCCGATCGTCTTGCCCGCCGATCAACAACGCCGGCGCTTTGATCGACTGCAAGCGGCTCTTCAAGGTTGGATCGGCGGTCATTGTCTGCATGGTGACATACATCCGACTATCGGCGCGCGCATGATCGGCGAGGTACGCATCCCAACACGCCGGATCGGCGGGTGGGCTGGCCAACAGCCATGCCGCCATCAGTTGGCTGGTGAGCGGTGAACCCAAGGCCCAGCCGGCCCATGTGTTGATCGCCGGACGGGCAAGACCGAGGAAGACATCAAACGGGGTGCGCGTCAGCGCGAGCGCCAGCGCGTCGGGAGTAGTCGTGCGCACTCCGAAACTGGTCAGAATCACGTGCCTAACCCGCGCCGGCCGCGTCGCAGCGACTACCGCTGCGACGCCGGCGCCGAGTGCATGGCCAATCAGATCAAACCGGCGTAACCCCATAGCATCTGCAAACGCCATCACTTCATCTGCCAGCATTGCCAACGTTGGCGCAGTGCTCCGCGCCGACGACTCACCGCAACCGGGCAGATCGATTGCGTAGCCGGTGCGGATATCGGCCAACCCGCTTAAGATCTCGCGCCACAAACAACTCGAAGCACCAAACCCATGCACTGCAATGAGCGGCGGCCCCTCACCCACACGCAGATAGCGCAGCGGGCCATTCATTGTACGCACAGTTGCGGTCTGCACCGTACTTGCTGCGGTCGAGAGCCGCAACCCCCGTCCGCGTACAATATCATCGTTGGGTGACGGGGATTGCTCAGCCGCATCTTGGGCCGGCGGAACGGAGATGCGTAATCCGCGCCCGCGCCGGATCGGTTCGTTCGTTTCATCTGCCATACCGTTCCTCCAGTTCAGTCGCCAAGGCGGCATACGCCTGCGCGCCGGCGCTCTGTGGGGCAAAGGTCGCAATCGACGCACCGGCTGCCGGCGCTTCGGCTAACCGGATATTGAAGGGAATGACAGTCGTGAAGACCAGATCGCCGTATTGCGCCCGCACCTGCTGCTCGATCTGCTGGCTCAGGTTCGTGCGCCGGTCAGCCATCGTGCAGACAATCCCGCCGATCCGTAACGGCGGATTGATCTCGCGCACCAGCGCGATCGTCGCTTCGAGCGGCGGCAGGGCGCGCAAGGCGTAAGCGTGCAGTTGCAGCGGCACCAACACCATCTCGGCGACGGCCAGCGCATTGAGCGCAAACAAGCCAAGACTCGGCGGTGGGTCGAGCAGGATGTAGTCGTACTGATTCTGGGCGACGCGCAACGCCTTGCGCAAGAGCAATTCGCGCCCCACCCTCCCGGCCAGTTCGAGTTCGGCTCCGGCGAGATCGAGTGAGGCTGGAATGAGGTCTAACCTGTCGCTGAGAGTACGGGTGGCGAAGGCGCTCCCGTGTTCGGGATTGAGCAAGACTTCGTAGACGCTATATTCCAACCCTGCCGGGTCAACCCCCAGCCCTTGCGTCAGGTTAGCCTGCGGGTCGAGATCAACCAGCAGCACCCGTCGCCCGCGCGCCGCCAACATCACCCCTAAATTCAGCGCCGTCGTCGTCTTGCCGACACCGCCTTTTTGCATTGCCAACGCGATCGTGCGCGCCATAATCTGCACCATGCCATGCATCATTCCCAACACCATTGATTGTACCGCCCAAAGTAACACGTAGGGACGCACAGCCGTGCGCCCCTGCCCATCCAACCGATGCCCGTGCGGCTCCCTCCAATGCCCCACCGGTCGGCCCCTCCCATCCGGCTTGAGGGACGGATAGAACGGTTGATCGATTACAACCGTTGATCGCTATGCAATTCACTCCCCTCTCCCGCCGTTAGGTGGGAGAGGGGCTAGGGGTGAGGGTGAAACGGAGCATCGCAAAGCCATGAACCACATCTGTGCTCGTGCGTTCTGTCCGCTCTTGAACCCACGCAACCGATGGCCGTGCGCCCTCCACCCACGCAATCGATGGCCATTCGGCTCTCGTCCACACACCGCCGGGTGATTTGACAGCATCCCCGCCTCATTCCATAATCCTTATGCAACCACCACAACGGGTCGTTGCGTTCAATGGCAGAGCTGCCCATCCGAGCGACCTCGCGGTCTCACCCAAACGCTAGGACTACCACTATGAAAAAACTCGGCGTGATCGATCTTGGTTCCAACACCACACGCCTGATTGTGATGGCATACGAGCCGGGTTACAGCTTCCGGCTCACCGATGAGGTGAGCGAAACCGTGCGCCTCGCTGAGGGGATCGGCCCATCGCGTATGCTCCAGCCGGCGCCAATCCGGCGAGCGGTCGAAGCGCTGCGGATGTTCTATTCCCTCTGCCTATCGACCGGGGTCGATCAGGTGATCGCGGTCGGCACCAGCGCTATCCGCGAGGCCGCCAACCAAGCCGAGTTCTGGGCCGCCCTGCACGCGGCCACGCCGCTCGATCTACGCATCATTTCAGCGGAGGAAGAGGCCTACTTCGGCTATTTGGGCGCGATCAACGCCTTGCCGTTGCACACCGGCGCTCTCTTCGATACGGGCGGCGGTTCGACGCAGGTCATGGCGGTACACGATCGCTCGCTTACCCACAGCTTTTCGGTGCAAGCCGGCGTCGTACGCTTTACCGAACAGTTTGTACAGAGCGATCCCATTAGCCGCGCCGACCTGCGCCGGCTGCGCGAAGCTGCGCGCGCAGCCTTCGCCCCGCTCGATTGGCTGCCCGATCTGCGCCACGGCAAGTTGGGCGGGATGGGTGGCACGGTGCGCCAACTGGCCCGGATTGACCAAAAGCAGCGCAACTACCCGCTCGAACGGGTGCATGGCTATGTGCTGACCCGTGAAGCGATCGAGCGGCTGATCGAAGAACTGGCCCGCCGCCCACGCCGTGAGCGGCTTCAGATCCCGGGGATGAAAGAGGAGCGGGTGGATGTGACGCTGGCCGGCGCGGTGATCATCGCCACGTTGATGGATCGTGGCGGCTTTCCCAGCTTGCTGGTCAGCGGCCAAGGCGTGCGCGAAGGCATCTTCTACCAGCACTTTCTCGCTGACCAGCCGCAGCCATTGCTGGCCGATCCACGCCGCTTTAGCGTGCTCAATTTGGCCCGACTCACGCACTACGAACCTGAACACTGCGCCCGCGTCGCTCACCTTAGCCAGTCGCTCTTCGACCAACTGGCCCCCTTGCACGGCTATGGCGAATGGGAGCGGGAATTGCTTGGGTATGCCGCTATCTTGCACGATATAGGCGTGAGTGTCGGCTACTACGACCACCACAAGCACGGTGAGTATCTGATCCACAACGCCGCGTTGCTTGGTTTCAGCCATCGCGAAATTGTGATCATCGCCGGTCTAGTGCGCAACCACCGCAAAGGCTGGAGCGGCCCGGCCCCCTATGCGGCGATTGTCACCCCGGATGATGAAACGCGCATTGCTCGTCTCAGCGCCATGCTCCGCTTGGCCGAGTATCTCGAACGCAGCAAGAGCCAGATTGTGTGCGATGTGCAGGTGCAGATCGGCGAAGAAATTACGATTGACATTGTGGCTGATGGCGATGCCCACGTCGAAATCTGGGAAGCGACGCGCCGCAGTGGCCTCCTTCGTCGTAGCTTCGGGCGCGAAGTGCAGATCAGGCCGGCATGAGCGTGTGCTATAATGCGTGTTAACGATACGTGAAGGAGTAGACATCGTTCATGCGGTGCCCATTTTGCCACTTTTCAGAGACCGATGTGATCGATACGCGCAAACTCTATGAGGGCGAGGTGATCCGGCGCCGGCGCAAGTGCCGCGCTTGCAGCCGTCGCTTCACTACCTACGAGCGGATCGAATCGGTCAGTCTGATGGTGGTGAAAAAGGATGGCACCCGCGAACCGTACGATCGCGAGAAGATCGCTCGCGGCGTGCGCACCGCTTGCTATCGCCGCCCCGTCTCGGCGGACGCGATCGAGCAATTGGTGAACGATGTCGAGGCGATGGTGATGGCAACCGACGAGCAAGAGATTAGCTCGCAGGCGATCGGCGATGCGGTGATGCGCCGGTTGCGCGATCTCGATGAAGTTGCCTACATCCGGTTTGCTTCAGTCTATCGCGCGTTTACCGACATCGGCAAATTGCGCGAAGCGGTTGATGAATTGCTAGAACGTGAAGGCGACCGCAATGGCCGCCCATAACTGACAATGTAGAGGATTCTATGAGCGTCGAGACGACACCGCAGCCGGTGTCAGAACCAACAGCGAAGCTGTCATTCCTCCAGCGCCTTGCCCGTTCATTTCGCTCGATTGAATGGGTGCAAGTGCTACTGGTTGGCCTGCTTACCGCCATTGCGTGGTGTTCGCTCTTTTTGGCCAATAACATTTTACAGATTCTCGCTGGCGTGGTGCCGGTGCTGGCCGGTATCTATCTGGGCCGCAAGGTGCGCGGCGAGTATCTGGCCAATGGTCTTGCCCTCGGTATGGTGACATTTCTCTTCGGGTTGGCCATTATGGCCGGGTACGGATTGGTCGGTCAAGCCGGCATTGCCCCGATGCCGGTGATCCAACTCGATCCCGATCAACCGGCCGCGCCGGCCACGTTGGTGGATCTGATTACGATCTACTTTATCTTCTCGGCGTTTGCGTTGATCCCCTTCCCCGCGTTTGGGACGGTAATGTCGGGCCGGGCCGAAGAACGCAACCGCCAGTTACAGCAGGAGATCGCCGAGCGCGGTGGCCGCCTCGAACGTCCCAACGTCGTGCGCACGCTCGAAGATTTGCAGGGGTTGTCGCTGCCCCAGTTTGGCTCGTATGTGCTGAATCTCTTTCGCAAGAAGGGGTTTGAGTTCAAGGATTATCGCTTTATCGATAAGGATAAGCACCTTGATCTCGAACTGACCTACGAAGGCGTCACGTACCTGCTCCGGCTGTCGGTCGCCGACAAGGTGCGGCCCGGTACACTCGAAAGCCTGTTGCAGGATATGAAGCGGATGGGTGTTCCGAAAGGGTTAGTCATTACGTCAACTGAATTCACGCCCGATACCGTCAAGGCGGCTAGCGGGCGGCGCAATGTCATCATTATTGATGGAGCAACGCTGTTTGCGATGGCAGAGGGGTAGAAGAGCATGCTGCTTGATCTGAGCGGGCGGGTTGCGATTGTGACCGGCGGCAGCCGCGGGATTGGCCGCGCTACCGCTGAACGGTTGGCAGCCAGCGGGGCGACGGTCGTGGTCAATTACCGCGGCAATGCTGCGGCAGCCGAGGCGACCGTGGCGGCGATCACTGCTGCCGGCGGCAAAGCGCTAGCCGTGCAGGGTGATGTGAGCCAACCGGCTGATGTTGAGCAGTTGGTAAAAACGACACTCGAACAGTTTGGCCGGATCGATATTCTGGTCAATAATGCCGGCATCACCCGCGATAATCTGCTCTTGCGGATGAAGGAGAGCGATTTCGATGAGGTGATCGCAACCAATTTGCGCGGCGTCTTTCTCTGTACCCGCGCAGTGCTGCGCCCGATGACCAAGCAGCGCTTTGGCCGGATTATTAACATCACGTCGGTGATTGGGTTGATCGGCAATGCCGGTCAAGCCAATTATGCGGCGGCTAAGGCCGGCATCATCGGCTTTACCAAATCGACGGCGCGCGAAATGGCCAGCCGTGGCATTACCGTCAATGCCATTGCTCCCGGCTTTATCGAGACTGAGATGACCGATGCCCTCAACGAAGAGACGCGTAAAGCTATTTTGGCGACGATCCCCCTCGGCCGGTTCGGCCAGCCGGCTGAAGTGGCGGGATTAATCTGTTTCCTGGCCTCTGATGCCGGTGCGTATATCAGCGGGCAAACGCTGACGATCGACGGCGGGATGGTGATGTCCTGATGATTCGCAAAGTGTTAGTGGCTAACCGCGGCGAAATTGCCGTGCGTATCATTCGGGCTTGTCAGGAGCTGGGCATTCGTACCGTTGCGGCGTACAGCACCGCCGATCGCGATTCGCTGGCAGTTCGGCTGTCTGATGAGGCGGTCTGCATCGGGCCGCCCCCACCGGCGAAGTCGTACCTCAATGCGCCGGCATTGATCAGTGCGGCGCTCATCTCAGGCTGTGATGCGGTGCATCCCGGTTACGGCTTCCTCTCGGAAAATCCGTATTTCGCCGAGATGTGCGCCGATTGCAACCTGATCTTCATCGGCCCGCCGCCTGAGCCGATCCGTTTGATGGGTGACAAGGCGATTGGCCGTGAAACCATGCGCAAAGCCGGCGTCCCGACGGTGCCCGGGTCTGATGGCGAGGTGCGTTCGTTGGAAGAAGCTATCGATATTGCCCGCCAGATCGGTTATCCAGTGTTGCTCAAGCCGTCAGGCGGCGGTGGTGGCCGCGGCATGCGGGTGGCGTATGATGAAGCCGATTTGCAACGCGCCTATCCCACCGCTCGCGCCGAAGCCGAGGCCGCCTTTGGCAATGGCGCGCTGCTGCTAGAAAAGTACCTCACCCGCGTGCGTCACGTCGAAATTCAGGTGCTGGCCGACCAGTACGGCCACGCGATCCACCTCGGCGAACGCGACTGTTCGGCCCAACGCCGCCACCAGAAGATTGTTGAGGAAGCGCCATCGCCGGTCGTTACACCAGAATTGCGAGCTCGCATGGGCGCTGATGCGGTGCGCGGCATCCAGTCGATTGGCTATGTCAACGCCGGTACGCTCGAGTTTTTGCTCGACGAGCAGGGGAATTACTATTTCATCGAGATGAATACCCGCATCCAAGTCGAGCATCCGGTGACCGAACAGGTGACTGGCATTGATTTGGTGCGCTGGCAGTTGCTGATCGCCAGCGGCGAACGCTTGACGCTGCGGCAGGAAGACATTACAATAGCGCGGCACGCGATTGAGTGCCGGATTAATGCCGAAGATCCGGAGCGTGACTTCTTGCCGGCCAGCGGCGAAGTGGAATTTTATCTGCCACCCGGCGGCCCCGGAGTGCGGGTTGATTCGCACCTTTACTCAGGGTATGCACCTCCCGGCAACTATGACTCGTTACTGGCGAAAATTATTACGTTCGGCGATACTCGCGACGAAGCGTTGAACCGGATGCGGCGGGCGCTCAATGAGTGTGTGATTACTGGGATCAAAACAACCATCCCGTTCCAATTGGCGTTGATCGATGATCCGGATTTCCGGACCGGACGGATCCACACTGGGTATGTGGCCGAGTTGCTGCGCCAGTGGAAGGAGACACTCAATCCGGCGTAGGTCGGTGGCGGGATGCGTATGGGGAGGGCGAGATTGGCCAGTCAGCGGCATCGAGTGCGGATCGCAGCTTTGCAGATCCTGTTTGAAGTTGATGAAACCGATCACGCGATTGATCAGGTGCTCGAACGCCGGCTCGCCGATGAACCAATGCCGCCTGAGAGCGCCGAGTTTCTACGTCGCCTCGTCTTTGGCGCATGGGAGCACCGCTCGTATCTCGACCGGATTATCGAAGAGGCGGCGCCGAACTGGCCGGTCGCTCAGATGCCCGGCGTTGATAAGGCGGTGCTGCGGATTGCACTGTTTGAGCTGCTCATTGATGATATTGAGCGGACGCCGATAAAGGCGGTGATTAATGAGGCGGTCGAGCTGGCCAAACAGTTCGGCAGCGATAATTCCAGCCGGTTTGTAAACGGCGTGCTTGGCACGGTGGTCATTCGCTACCTTGCCGAGCGCGGCGATGAGGAATAGCCGTCTTTGAAAGGAAGGAACACAACCAATATGGCTTCGCCTGAGATGGAGGAGCGCCTGCGCAAGATTATCGTCGATCAGCTCGGCGTTGATGAGGCGCAAGTGGTGCCGAGCGCGTCTTTTACCAAGGATCTGAATGCCGACTCGCTCGACTTGGTTGAGCTGATTATGTCGATTGAAGAAGAATTCGGCGTCGAGATCCCCGACGAAGAGGCGGAGAAGATCCAGACCGTCGCCGATGCACTGAAGTACCTCGAAACTCATCAGAGCAACGAGTAGCGGCGAGTTGATCGGATTGCAATGCAAGGATACGCGGCGGGTGAAACAACCCGCCGTTATTTGTTTCCGAGTCATTGTCGTAGAGCAGCCGCGACGGCGCTGGCGCCCTTCGCGCAAACCGCGCACTGTGGTAAGATAGTAGTAGCATCGCATCGTATCACCGGCCAACTGCGGAGTTGTATGGAGATCTTTAACGTTCATCTGCCTGAGCTGATCCTCATCGCCGGTCTCGCACTTGTGCTCTTTGGCCCGGAACGGTTGCCGGAGTTGGGGCGCTTTGCCGGTAAGCAGGTGGCGAAATTTCTCGCGTGGCAGCAACAGTCGCCTGAACTGCAAATGATTAACGAGATGCGCAACGAGTTTGAGCGCGAGATCGCCCAATTGCGCGATGAATTGGTGCGGACGCGCAACCAGCTCGATGTGCGCAACGATATGCAGGCGATGGTTGATGAGGTGAAAGCGGTTGGCGAGCAGATGCAAACCACGCTGAACGAGGCCTTGTCAACCGCTCAGCCGGCCTCGCCGCTGCCTGAAGCAACGCTGCCACCGGCGAAGCCAATGATTCGCCCGCCGGCCCAAGCGCCGGTGCCGGCAGCCATGCCGGTCGAGCGGGTCAGCAACGACTCTGGTGTTGCCCAACCCATTACCGATGAAGATCGGATGCTCTTCGCCGATGCGGCGGCGCCGGCGACAGCATCGCCTGCCCAGAGCGTGGCGGAACCGGTCACGCCTGCCGAGCTTAGCGAAGTGCTGGCCCGGCTTAATGGGTTGGCGGCTGAACTCCAGTCGATTGTCTTTCAGTTGCAGGCGCGCGGCTTGTTAGATCAACACTGGCAACCGACCGTCGCGCCGGCCCCCGTTTCTGAGGAGACTGTCGCGCCATGACTACGAAACCGGTTCAAGCAGGCCCAGCCGATGAGACATCGATGACGCTAGTCGAGCATTTGATCGAGCTGCGCAGCCGGATTGTCAAGGCCGGCATCGGCGTGCTGATCGGCATGGTGTTTGGATTTATCGCGGTGTGGCCACAAGGTCCGATTAAACTGATCGATATCCTGATCTTGACCTTTGCCCCAATAAACGATCGCTTCGCTCCGATACAGTCCGTCGGTACCACCGAGCAGTTCACCAGCTACATGAAGGTGGCATTGTTGGTTGGCGTGATTCTGGCGATGCCGGTGATCGTGTACCAACTGTTAGCCTTTATTGTGCCGGGCCTGACCGAGAGCGAACGGCGGCTGATTTTCCGCGCCTTGCCCTTTGTGACCTTTTTCTTCCTCGCCGGGATTGCCTTCGGCTGGTTTGTCACCACGCCTGTCGCAATTCAGTTCCTGATCGGCTTTTCTGACTCGCCGCTCATCCAAACCCAACCGACGCTGTCCGATTTTCTGGAAACTGTGTCGATGTTGTTGCTGATTAACGGCGTCGTGTTTGAATTACCGATCATTATCTATGTGCTGGCATATCTGAATGTCACCACCGCCAAGCAATTGGCCGGCTACCGGCGCTATGCGATGGTCGTGGTGGTGATCATCGCCGCATTTATTACCCCGACCGGCGATCCGGTGAATCTGATGTTGCTGGCGCTGCCGATGTACCTGCTGTACGAGGTTGGCGTGATATTGGCGCGGTTTGTACCGGCGGCCCAAGCGCCGCGCAAAGCCAAACGCAACGTCGAGGCATCGTAGCGGTACAGCGGTGCTGTGCCCGTACCAGAAGCAAATTGCTATAATAGAAATATCAGCAGCAATGGTTGGAGGTGAGCGTTATGGTGGAACGGATTTGTCCGTCCTGTCGCCATGGCAACCCGCTCGAGAACCGGTACTGCGGCGCGTGCGGCGCAGCGCTCACCGGCAATGATGCGTTGGCTCCCCGCGAACCGGGTGCCTTGGCTCCTCGCACCTTGTCACTCTCGCCGGTGCAGATGCGCCAAATCGGCGCCGCGCTGGCGCTCGGCGCGGCAACGCTGGCGGTCGAAGTGGGCAAGGCATGGCTGCGCCGCCGCATGGGTACACCGGTACCGGTTGCACCGATTACTGCCGTTACCCAGAACCCGATCACGCCTGCCGTTGAGCCGGTCAGCATGACAACAACCATCATCAGCCAGCGCGTGGTTGAAATTTGGGAGCGCGGTGAATTGGTGCGGCAGGTGGTCGAGCGGCATGTCTGGCGCAAAGAATAGCTGTACACCGGCGCAGTGTACTCGCCAACGTGCAGCACACTGGCCCTGTGCAGCGGCGCAGGTCGAGCTTTTCCCTGCTCTCCAACGCGGCGAGGGTTGGTTACCTGTTCCCGATGTGCGTGTCTTCGTGACACTTCCCCGGAACCGGCGCGGGTCTGGCAGCGTCATCCATAGTGTGGTACGATACTCTTACCGCCGACACGGGAAGGATTGGCGATGACGCAGGCGATAAACCCTTCAACCTATCAGATATTGCGCCGGCAGTTGCGCCCGCTGAGCCTCAAACTGCGCCTCATTGATGGCATTGTGCTGGCGAGCCGCACTCTATGGATGGCGCTTACCGGGAGTGCAGTGGTGGCGGCTATCGGTTGGATTACGCCGGTACCACAGTTGCTATGGTGGGTGTTGGCACCGATCGCGCTGTGGTTGGCGGCTATCACCGGTACCAGCGCGTTCCGGCCGTTGCCGCCGCGCCGAGCCGCGCAGCGGGTGGATCGCATCCTCAATCTGCGCGAACGGCTCTCGACGGCGATTGAATTGTATGAAACCGGCGCTGATACGCCGCTCGCGCCCTACCAACAGGCTGACGCGAGCGCGCTGGCGTTACAGCTCCATCCACGCCAGATCCCGATCGTGGTGCCGCGCCAGCCATTGCTGCTGGCGTTGCTGCCGGCGCTGGTAACGGTTGCGTTACTGACGCTGCCTAACCCGATGAACCAGATCTTAGCCGAGCGCGCCGCTGTCGCCGAGATGATCGAACAGGTCAATCAGCAATTGGCCGAATTAGAGCAAGAATTGGCCGCGCGCGATGAGCTCACACCCGAACAACGGGCCGAGTTAGAGGCGATCCTGCGCCAGTTGCAAGCTGAGCTGGCCCGCAACCCCGGCGATCGCCAAGAGGCACTGGCCGATCTGGCCCAAGCCGAAATGCGTCTGCGCCAACAGCTTAATCCGCAAACGGACGTGCGCCAAGCGGCGCTGGAACAGTTGGCGCGCCGGTTGGAACAACTCTCGAATAACCCGACGTCGCCACGCCAGACGCTTGACCAGTTGCGCCAACAGCTTGAGCATTTGGCAGCCAGCCTCGATCAGATGAGCGCCGCGGAGCGCGAGGCATTAGCCCAAGAATTGGCCCAACAGGCTGCGCAACTCGCATCGGCGGATCGCGCCACCGCGCAGGCCCTACAAGATGCAGCGCAGGCACTTGAACGCGGCGATACCCAAGCCGCTGCCGAGGCGTTGCAGCAGGCCGGCCAGCAGGTGCAAAATGCCCAAGCTGCTGCCGCTGACCAGCGCGCCGTCCAACAAACGTTGAGCAATACCCAGGCGGCCCGCCAGCAAATTGCGCAAGCCGGCCAACCCGGTCAAGGCCAGCAGGCCCAACAAGGTCAAGGGCAGGCCCAACAAGGCCAAGGGCAAGGCCAGCAAGGCCAGGGGCAGGCCCAACAAGGTCAAGGGCAAGGTCAACAGGGGCAACAAGGGCAACCCGGTCAAGGCCAACAAGGGCAACCCGGTCAAGGCGGCGGCTCAACGGCTGACAATCTCGGCCAACAACAGAGTAACGTACCGGGCAATGTCGATCCGAACCGGCCAAGCTCGCAACAGGGGCAAGGACGCAACGATGACCTCGTGTACCAACCCTTCCGGCCCTCCGGTCAAACCGGTGATCCTGACTTTATCGCCGGCCAGCAGGGCAGCGGCGGCAGCAGTGAGGTGCGTCCGGGTCAAGGCCAGCAGGGTGGTTTGAATAATCCGTCGGTTATCCCTTACGAGCAGGTGTTCCCTGAATACCAGCGCACGGCGACAGAAGCAATCGATCGCGGCAGTGTGCCGATTTATTTACAAGATCTCGTCCGCGAATACTTCTCGCGGCTGGAACCGTAGCACGCTGGACGCTCGCCACTGGCGTCTACTTGCCGAGAATGTTTAACGCTACCTTGCATCCATAGAGGAGGACACCAGCATGACCGCTGCTTCGGAAGCTGCGATCGCCTTGACACCGGAAGAGTTTCGGCAACGCGCGCAACAGATCGAAGCCGAAGTCGCGCAAGTGATTGTCGGCCAGCACGAACTGATCCGGCAGGTGATTATCACGCTGCTCGCCGGCGGAAATGCGCTGCTCGAGGGCGTGCCCGGCTTGGCGAAGACCACGCTGGTGCGCACCTTGACCGATGTGATCGACTGTAAATTCTCGCGCATCCAGTTTACGCCCGATTTGATGCCGGCGGATATTGTCGGCACCACGCTGATCAGTGAAGATGCCCATGGCCATAAGTCGTTCCGCTTTGAACCGGGGCCAATTTTCGCCAATTTGGTATTGGCCGATGAGATTAACCGCGCCACGCCGAAGACCCAGTCGGCTCTGCTCGAAGCGATGCAAGAGCGCACCGTGACCGTCGCCAAGACGATCCACCAACTGCCGCGCCCCTTCTTTGTCTTGGCAACCCAAAATCCGTTGGAGATGGAGGGGACATATCCGCTGCCGGAAGCGCAGCTCGATCGCTTCTTCTTTAAGATCAACGTCGCTTTTCCAACGGTAGCCGAACTGGTGGAGATTGCCCAACGCACGACCGGCGCTCGCCAGCCGGCAGCGCGCCATGTTGCCGATGGGCCGACCATTATCCAGATGCAAGAGCTGGCGCGCACCGTGCCAATCGCGAGCCATGTGCTGGCGTATGCGGCCCGGTTGATCACGGCCACCCATCCTGAAGGCAAAGATACGCCGGCGATAACCAAGCAGTATGTGCGTTACGGCGCGTCGCCACGCGGCATGCAGACCTTGATTTTAGCCGGTAAGATTTTAGCATTGCTGGATGGACGCTATAACGTCTCGTTTGGCGATATTCGCTTGGCGGCTTTGCCGGCGCTGCGCCACCGCGTCGTGCTCAACTTTGAAGCGCAGGCTGAAGGGATCAGCGCCGACGAAGTGGTTAAAGGCGTGCTGGAAGCGGTCAAGGAGGAGTGATGGCTGAGCCGTTGCTCACCGCCGCGTTCCTGCGCAAGCTGGATCGGCTGGCGCTACAAACCCGGCGCGCGATGGCCGGCGATCTGCAAGGCGAGCGGCGTAGCCCCAAACGTGGTTCGTCGGTGGAATTTGCCGATTTTCGCCCCTACACTGCCGGCGATGATTTTCGCCAGATCGACTGGAACCTCTACGCCCGTGCTGAACGGTTCTATCTGAAGCTGTTTGTGGCCGAAGAGGAACTCAACGTTCACTTGCTGGTTGACACCAGTCGCAGTATGGCATGGGGCGAGCCGGAAAAGCTGCACTACGCCCGCCGGATTGCCGCAGCGTTTGGCTATATTGCCCTCAGTAATCTGGATCGGGTGAACGTGACGGCGTTTGGCGGCAGACCGGCGGCGGTGAGCGGGATTCGCGGCAAGCGTGGCGCGGTGGCGCTGTTTGAGTTTTTGCAGCGGCTCGAAGCCGGCAGCAGCGCGAACTTGACCCAATTTTGCCGCAACTATATCCAGACCGCGCGCAGCGCTGGCCCGCTCTTGCTCTGCTCTGATCTGTTTGATCCGGGCTGGCGCGATGCCCTGCGCACTCTGAGCTCGCGCCCGTTCGAGATTACGGTGATGCATGTGCTCGCGCCGCAAGAGATCGATCCGCCGCTCGAAGGTGACATTCGCTTGCTTGATAGCGAGGGTGGGCCGGCGGTTGAAATCAGCGCCGATCTTGATGTGTTGCAACGTTACCGCGAGTCACTGCGCGCATGGCAAAGCGAGATCGAGTCGTTTTGCAGCGGGCGGGGTATGCGCTATGTGCCGGTGAACACTGCCGAACCGATCGAAGATTTCGTATTTGGTCAGTTGCGCCGGGCCGGTGTGATCCGATGATCGAAGTGCGCTTGATCAAACCAAGACGCGGCCAGCTTATCCGCTACCCGGCGACGGTGCTGACGCGCGACGCGCAGAGTGTAACGGTGCAGGCCGAGTGGCGGTTGGACCGGGTCGATCTGGGCCTGTTTAGCATCGAGCCGGGTGATGTGATGATCGAAACCTTCTACGCCAACCGCTGGTATAACATCTTTCGCGCCCAACGGCCCGATGGCGTGACGCGGGGGTGGTATTGCAACCTTGCCCGCCCGGCCCGGATTGATGATGCAGTGATCGAGACGGAGGATTTAGAGATCGATCTGATTGTGAGCGCCGATCGCCAGCGCGTCGAGATCACCGATCTCGACGAGTATGCAGCGCGCGGGTTGGCGTTAGCTGAACCAGCAACTGATGCAGCATTGCGCGCAGCGATTGCCGAATTGCGTGATCTGATCGCCCGCGGCGAAACACCATTTACGGATAACGTGCCATAGGGACGGAGCGGCGCTTTGTTCCTCTGGGTGGGTACACGAGTATGTCATTCCTTGCTCCATTAGCATTGCTTGGCGCGGCGATTGTCGGCCCGCTCATCGTGGCAATGTATTTGCTCAAGTTACGCCGCGAAGAGCAAGTTGTCTCATCAACTTTTCTCTGGCAGCGTATGGTGCGCGATATTGAAGCCAACGCGCCATGGCAGAAGCTGCGCCGTAATTTATTGCTCTTTTTGCAACTGCTGCTCATGCTGTTGTTGGTGCTGGCATTGGCCCGGCCCTTCTTGCCCGTCACCGGCATTAACGGTGCGAATTTGATCATTATCTTCGACCGCTCGACCAGCATGCTTGCGACCGACGAACCGCCAACCCGATTAGAGGCGGCGCGGCGTCAGGCGCTGGCACTGATCGATCAACTGCCGGATAACGGGCGGGCGACGATCATCACCGTTGGCGGCCAAATGGAAGCGCCGATCGCTTCCTCAAGCGACCGGCGCGAGCTGCGGCGCGTGATCGAGCACATTCAACCGAGCTACAGCGGCCAGTCTGACCTCACCCAAGCATTGACGCTGGCTTCGGCATTGGCTGCCCGCGATCCCGACAGCGAAGTGGCGATCATCTCTGATGGGAATGTGATCTTGCCTGATGGATTACGGGTGCCGGCGCGGGTGCGTTACTTCCCAATTGGCCGCTCATCTGACAATGTGGCGATTAACGCGATTGCACTCCAACCCGGCCCCTTCGAGCAGACCCTGTTCGTGCAAGCAGTGAACTATGGCGATAGTCCTGTCACTCGTCGTCTCTCACTCTATCTTGATGGGGTACTGGCGTATGCAATCGATCTCTCGCTCGATCCGGGCCGCGAACAAAGCGTAACCCAGACGATCCCGGCCACTGTGGTAGTCGTTGAGGCGCGTCTTGATGAGCAAGGCGATGCGTTGCCGGTGGACGATCGGGCTTACGCGGTCAGTCCGCAACGCGAGACGGTGAAGGTGCGGCTGGTGAGCGATGGCAATCGCTTTCTCGAAACTGGTCTCTCGCTGTTGCCCGGCCTTGAGGTGACACGCGTGCCAACCACAACGCTCACCTTTACCGAAAGCGCCGCCGAGGTGCCGCTGACCATCTTTGATGGAGTAGGGCCTACCGAGCTGCCTCCCGGCAACCTGCTCTTCATCGGCCCGCTGCGCAGCACCGAACTCTTCTCGATCACCGGTGAATTCGACTTTCCGCTGATCCGCCCGGCGGCGCTGGAAGATCCGCTCTTGCGCAATGTGCGACTCAACGATGTCAATATTCTCCGAGCGCCGCGGATCGTGCCCGGCCAATGGGCGCGGGTGATCGTCGATAGTGACGGCGGCCCGCTCTTGCTGGCCGGCGAGCGGGAAGGCCGGCGGATTGTGGTGCTGGCGTTCGACCTGCATTTGTCGGATTTACCGCTCAATATCGCCTTCCCGCTGCTGCTCTCGAATCTGATCGAGTACCTCTTGCCGGTGAGCAGTGTGCAACTAACGACCGGCCAACCGATCGTGGCGCCGGTTGATAGCAGCATCGAAGAAGTACGGGTCATCCGGCCCGATGGCCGGGTGGCGAGCTCACGCGACGGGCAGGTGCAGGTGCAGGCGAACCAAACCTTCTACACTGAAACCGATCTGCCCGGTGTCTACACCCTCGAAGAGCGGCGCAGCAACGAAGTCATAGCCAGTCGTCGTTTTGCGGTCAATCTCTTTGCCCCCAACGAATCGCGCATCACGCCGCAACGCGATCTCGCCATCCCACAGCTCAGCGGCGCGCAGAGCACGGTTGCCCGCGAGCGCGACGGTCGCCAAGAGATTTGGCGTTGGTTGGCGCTAGCGGCACTGATCGTGCTATTGGTGGAATGGCTCTACTATCAGCGCAATACAATTGCCTTGCTGCGCGAACGCTGGCGGCGGCGGACGGCGCACTAAGGGAAGACTCTGCTAAGGAGTGCGGCAGTGAGACTGCCGCACTCCCAATATTCCAACTTACCCCACACATCGCTAAGACGCGATATAATACAACATACCGGTGACAAACCAATCCCAACCATCAGTGAGGAGTGTGCGGTGAGCGTCTACAACCCCAACGATGCCGATTTTGCGTTTACAATCGGGATCGAAGAGGAATACCAAATCGTCGATCCTGAAACCCGCGAGTTACGCAGCTACATTACCCAGATCCTTGAACCGGGGCGCACGATCCTGCGCGAGCAGATCAAGCCCGAAATGCACCAAAGTATCGTCGAAGTCGGCACTCGCCCTTGCCGCACCATCAGCGAAGCGCGCGCTGAGATCGCCCGCCTGCGCGGCGCGATCGCCGGGTTGGCGGCCCGTCACAACCTGCGCATCGTCGCTGCCGGCACCCATCCCTTTTCGTCGTGGATGCAGCAAGAGATTACGCCCGACGAACGCTATCGCATGGTGGTGGGCGAGATGCAAGAGGCCGCACTGCAATTGCTCATCTTCGGCATGCATTGCCACGTCGGCATGCCGAATAACGAGGTGGCAATTGAATTGATGAATGTCGCGCGCTACATCTGCCCGCACCTGCTGGCGCTCAGCACCTCATCGCCGTTTTGGATGGGCCGCAACACCGGCTATAAGTCGTACCGCAGCGTAATCTTTAGCACCTTCCCGCGCACCGGCATTCCGCCGACGTTCCATTCGGCCAGCGAGTTTGAGCGGTATGTCCAATTGCTGGTCAATACCGGCTGTATTGACAACGGCAAGAAGATTTGGTGGGATCTGCGCCCGCACCCGTTCTTTGGCACGCTTGAATTCCGGGTGTGCGACATCGCCACCAAGGTCGAGGAGTGTCTAGCGTTGGCGGCGACGATGCAGGCGCTGATCGTCAAGTTCTACACTATGTTTGAAGACAACACCACCTTCCGCGTCTACCGGCGCGCGTTGATCAACGAGAACAAGTGGCGCGCGCAGCGCTGGGGGCTTGACGGCAAACTGATCGATTTCGGCAAGCGCAAAGAAGTTGAGGCTAAGGCGCTCGTGCATGAAATCGTCGAGCTGGTTGACGATGTGGTTGACATGCTCGGCTCGCGCAAAGAGGTCGAATACTTGCTCACGATTGTCGAGCAGGGCACCAGCTCCGACCGCCAATTGCGCGTCTTTGCCGAGACGAACGATTTGAAGGCGGTGGTGGATAATCTAATCGCCGAGACGATGGAAGGCGTGCCGGTGATGACCTTTGAAGCCGAGTCGCAAGCGACGCACGGATAAGCATCTTTAGCAAAGAGGCTCGATATGCAGATTGAACTGACGCCGGAACAGGAATTTATTCGCCAGACGGTGCGCGAATTCGCCGAGAAGGAGATCGCTCCCAAAGCGCGCTATGTTGACGAGCACAGCGCCTTTCCGCACGAGACGTTTGCCAAGATGGCGCAGCTTGGCTTGATGGGGTTGCCCTTTCCCGAAGAGTACGGTGGGGCCGGGGCCGATAGCGTCAGCACGGCGATCGCGATCGAAGAAGTGGCGCGTTGTTGTGGCAGCACGGCGCTGGCTTATGCGGCCCACATCGGTTTGGGCAGTGCGCCGATCGCGATGTTCGGCACCGAAGAGCAGAAGCGCCGGTTCTTGACACCGGCAGCCAAAGGCGAGTATCTGGCCGCCTTTGGCCTCACCGAACCACACGCCGGTTCGGATGCCGGCGCGACCCGCACGACGGCCCGCTTG
Organism: Chloroflexus sp.; assembly: GCF_034431535.1. Taxonomy (GTDB): domain Bacteria; phylum Chloroflexota; class Chloroflexia; order Chloroflexales; family Chloroflexaceae; genus Chloroflexus. Next base: position 21,072 of record NZ_DAOUDC010000071.1, read on the forward strand.
GTGGGTGACGAGTGGGTGATCAATGGCCAAAAGATGTGGATTACCAACGCGCCGCTGGCCGGCCATATCATCGTCACGGCGGTAACCGATCCCGAACAGGGGAAAAAGGGGATTTCGGCTATCATCGTGCCGCAGGGTACGCCGGGCCTGAGCTTTGGCAAGCACGAGCCGAAGATGGGTTTGCGCGGCTCGGTCAGCACGGCAGTGATGCTCGACGATGTGCGGGTGCCGCGCGAGAATCTGCTTGGCGAACGCGGGCGCGGGTTTATCCAGTTCTTGCAAGTGCTCGATGGCGGACGGATCGGGATCGGCGCGATGGCGATCGGGTTGGCGCAGGCCGCTTACGAGGCCGCTGTCGCCTATGCGCGCGAGCGCACCGCGTTTGGCAAACCGATCGGCGCGCACCAGTCGGTTGCCAATATGATTGCAAATATGACCGTTGATCTCGCCGCGGCCCGCGCGCTGGTCTATGGCGCGGCCAAGCTCAAAGACGCCGGCAAGCCGTACACCCGCGAGGCGGCTATGGCCAAACTCTTCGCTTCGGAAGCGTCGGAACTGATCTGCCGCGACGCCATCCAGATCTTCGGCGGTTACGGCTACAGCCAAGAGTATCCGGTCGAGCGGCTCTACCGCGACACCCGCTTGCTGACCATCGGCGAAGGCACCTCGGAAATCTTGCGCAACGTGATTGCTCATTCCGTACTTGGCCTGCGGGGGTAACAGCTTGTGCTACAATAAGGAACGCACGGTAGCCAATGCCCGTTTGGTCTCAGACGAGGAAGTAGTATGACGCAGAGCCAGCCCGAGACCGACCGCGCCAGTCCTGCGATCAATGTTGCCGATCTGCAGGCCCTGATCGCGCAGGGACGGCAGCGAGGCTTTGTCACATTCGAGGATATTCAGCGGCTGGTTCCCAACCCAGATGAGTCGATCGAGCTGATCGACAGCATTTATGCCGCCTTGGCCGAGGCCGGCGTCCCCGTGCAAGACGGGGAGGAACCGGCGCTCAATGATGAGCCGCTGACGCCGGCTGCAATGGATCTGGAGCTCGATGATGAGCTGTCGGATGCGTTGCTGAGCGACAGCGTGCGGCTCTATCTGCGTGAAATTGGGCAGGTACCGCTGCTGACCGCCGAACAGGAGAAGCGGCTTGCCCAGTTGATCGAGCGCGGCCAAGCCGCTGAACGAAAATTGGTCACGCTTCCGCCCGATAGTCCGGAAGCGGCGCGCCTGCGCGCGCAAAAAGCGCAAGGTGAGGAAGCGCGCCAACAAATGGCGGCAGCCAATTTGCGGTTGGTGGTGAGCATCGCCAAACGTTATCGCGACCGTGGCTTGCCGCTGCTCGACCTGATTCAGGAAGGGAGCCTCGGCCTGTTGCGCGCGATCGAGAAGTTTGATCATACCAAGGGCTACAAGTTTAGCACCTACGCAACGTGGTGGATCAAACAGGCCCTGTCGCGCGCGTTAGCCGATCAATCGCGCTTGGTGCGCTTGCCCGTCCACCTCGGCGAAACGTTGAACCGGATTCAGGCTGCGCGCCGCCAGTTGACCCAGTCGCTCGGTCGTGAGCCAACCGACGCTGAGCTGGCCAACCATCTGGGAATGAGCGAGGAAAAGCTGCGCGAGTTGCGGCGGACGGCGCAGGATCCGGTATCGTTGGCAACGCCGGTCGGGGAAGAGGCTGACAGTACATTGGCCGACTTCATCCCTGATCCGCACGCACTCGATGCTGACGATGCCGCCGCTAGCGGCATGTTGCGCCAGCAGATTGCCGCTGCCCTCGACCAGCTTAGCGAACGCGAACGGCGGGTCTTAGAGCTGCGTTACGGCTTGGCCGATGGCCAGCCGCGCACGCTCGAAGAGGTGGGCAAGGCGTTTGGGGTGACCCGCGAACGGGTGCGCCAGATCGAAGTCAAGGCCCTGCGCAAATTGCGCCATCCGCGGTTGGGGAAGTTGCTGAAGGACTACCTCGATCAGATTTAAGGGGTGAAGCTGAGCAAGCACCGGGATGAATATGATAGCTCCGGCGCTCGCCGTATGATGTTGTTGATGTCGAGATGGCATTTCGGTGTATGCCAAACCTGCGCTACCCTCCTCAACCCATAACGCAATTGGCGTGGCGTGCGCGCCTCGCGATGCAAGCTTCTTCGCCAGTGCGTCGCCTCGTTGATTTCATAGTTGCCAGCATCTTATTTGCGCTGCCAATCACGCTGCGCAAACAACTGTTCGCTGGCGAACACGCCTTCTGCCCCCTCTGCCATTCGCATCTATCAGGCTTTCTCACTCTGAACCGGCCCTATCATCGCTGGTGTCCGGTATGCCGCTCCTTGCAACGGCATCGGTTGATCTGGCTTCTTCTCGAGCGTTTCCAACTCATCACACCTGAGCAGCCGCAAACCATGCTGCATTTTGCCCCTGAGCCGGGATTGGCGCGACGGTTTGCGCAGATGCCTCATCTGCGGTATGTCACTGCCGATTTATTTGATCCATCAGTAATGATGCGATTTGATATTACTACGATTCCTTTTGATGATCACGCTTTTGATCTCATTCTTTGCAGTCACGTGTTAGAGCATGTACCGAATGATCGACAGGCCATGCGCGAACTGTACCGTGTGCTCAAATCGGGAGGAATCGCGCTGATTGTGGTGCCGATCCAAGGCGAACGCACGTTTGAAGATGCTACGATTACTGATCCGTTGTTGCGCGAACGCTATTTTGGCCAGTTTGATCATGTGCGGATGTATGGAACTGACATCATTCAGCGTTTGCAGCAAGCAGGGTTTTATGTGCAAGAGATTAGCGTAAGAGATATTATTATTACGCAAGATGAGATCGAGCGGATGGGCTTACCGGTGAATGAGACCGTTTTTGTCTGCCGTAAAGAGGATCGGGAAGTGCGGCTTGCGTCATAGGGGCGGCTAGGCAGCCGCCCCAAAGCATGTGGGTGGGCTACCGCCGCGCCAAATTAGCCGCGACCAACAACGGATCCCACACCGGCGCAAAGGGCGGCGCGTAACTCAGATCAAGCTCAGCAAACTCGTCCACCGTCCAGCCAGCTTGTAAAGCGGCAGCGACGGTATCGATCCGCTTGGTCACGCCTTCGCGGCCAACCAATTGCCCGCCCAACAGCCGGCGGGTGGTTTGATCAAACACCAACGAGACGGTGATCGGCCGGTGGCCCGGCATGTAGTGCGCGCGCGAGGAGGCTGTGGCGCTGACGGCGGTCGCATTGAAGCCCTCGGCTTGGGCACGGGCTAGCGACAGACCGCTGATCGCCGCTTCTAGATCGAACACCTTCACCACAGTGGTACCGACAATCCCGCCAAAGCGGGCATTGCCGCCGGCAATGTTTTCGCCAGCTACTCGTCCCTGCTTGTTAGCAGTCGTGCCAAGCGGGATCCAGGCTGGCTTGCCGGTGACGCGGTGCAAGGCTTCAGCCACATCGCCTGCCGCCCACACGTGGGGCAGATTCGTGCGTTGGCGATCGTCAACCGCGACCGCGCCAGTGGGGCCGAGCGCAATCCCGGCAGCTTGGGCTAATGCCGCACTTGGTCGCACCCCCGCGGCCAGAATAACGATCTCGGCGGGAATCGTCTCACCATCCACCACCACGCCGCGCACCCGTTCATCGCCAACAATGCCTTGCACTGGTTGGCCTACGCGCAGATCGACCTGCTGCCGGCGCAGTTCGTCAGCCACTTGCGTGGCGAAGTCAGGATCAAACGACGGCAACACCTGTGGCAACCGTTCGACCAGCGTCAGGGTCACGCCGTGCGCAGCCAACGCTTCAGCCATCTCAAGACCAATATAGCCGCCGCCAATAATCACGCCGGTGCGCGGGCGCTGCTCGGCCAACCATGCCTTGATCGCGAGCGCCTCTTCCACGCTGCGCAAGGCAAACACGCCGGGCAGATCGAGGCCGGGCAACGGCGGGCGCGTAGGCTGACCGCCGGTCGTTAGCACCAACTCATCCCAGTGATCGACAAACTCGCGGCCATCCTCCAGATCGCGCACGCGCATTGTCTGCCGGACGGGATCAATCTCAAGCACTTCGTGCCGGATCAGAGCCTGAATGCCTTGTTTGGCAAACTGGGCCGGCGTGCGCACAACGACATCTTCCACCCGCGCGATCTCACCCTTGATTGCGTAGGGAAAACCACACGCGCCGTAGCTCACATAGCCGGAACGTTCGTAGACCACAATTTCAAGCGTAGGATCGGTGCGCTTGGCCTTCGCCGCCGCGCTCATCCCGGCTGCGCCGCCGCCAATGACTACTACCCGTCGCGCCATGCATTATTCTCCGTGGTGATGTTGCGTATCCTTAGTAGGAAGATGCAGGAAAGGGGTTAAATGTTACGTTGGTCAACCAACGCCAACAGCACCATCCCCCCGGCCAGCAGCCCGATCAGACACCAGAGCATGCCGTGGTAGCCGGTGAGGCCGATCAACGCCCCTGCCCCTACCGGCGCGGCGGTGCGGGCCACGGTGAGCAGCACATTCTGCCAGCCGCTGATCAGGCCGTAGTTGGCCGAGCCGTACTGTTCGGCGATCAGCGCCGCGCGCATGATGATCTGGGTGCCGGCGCCGGCACCAAAGAGAGCAATATAGACGACCGCGGCAGCGGTATGGGAGAATGCGACCAGCGCCAACAAACCGGCAATCTGCATCGCAAACAGACCAGCCGTTACCAACCAGCGCGGCCATCGTTCGCCGAGGGGGCCAATCAGCAGCCGGCCCAGCAACGACATCATGCCATGCAGACCGGCGATCGACGAAGCAACCGTGAGACTCTCGCCGCGCGTGAGGAGGTACGGAATGAGATGGACGGTCATTGCCACCGTCGCAAAACCGCTGGCGGCAAACGCGCCGCCGAGCAGCCAGAAGCGTCGTTGGCGCAACGCCACGCGTGGGCGCACCGCCGGTTCTGCCGGCGCAACGGCAGTAGTTGTAGGCGAATCGCCATCGGGGGCCAAGCCAAGGTCGGCGGGCCGGCGGCGGATGATCAGGGCATGTGGAGGGATGGTGAGGGCAAGAATGGCGGCAAGCGCGAGCAGCGCCGCGCGCCAACCGAGCTGATCGACCAGCCAGCCCGCCAGCGGGATAAAGATGAAGCTGGCCCATGCGCCAAAAAAGGTGAGCACTTGCAGGGCCCGTCCGCGCTCGCGGCGAAACCACGCGGCGACAATCGCAAACGCCGGTTCGTAGAGCACCGCCGCACTGGTCACGCCAATTCCAGCCATCACCGAATAGAGCTGGAGCGGCGTGGTCACTTGTGACCACAATAGCACGAGGACACAACCGCCGATCGAGCCGGCGGTCATCAAACCGCGCGCTCCGTAACGGTCGAGCCACCACCCGACGAACGGCGCAGCCGCACCATTGCAAAGCAACGCAATCGCGTAGCCGGTTGCGATGGCAAGCTGATCGACCACTAGATCACGGGCCATCGGCGCTACAAAGACGCTGTAGGCGTAATACAAAATCCCCCACGAGATAACCTCGGTGAGCGAGACGGCCCACAGCATCACCCAACCGTAATAGAGGCGACCGGTGCGAACGCGGTTTAGCAGCATGAGCGTGATACGGAGTGCAACGCGATCAAGCCAGACGGCGCACAACACGCGCCGGCCTCAGCTTGCGGCCCGCTGCACACCCCCGTCTCCGGCAGTACGAGTTCGACCCGACGGGCCGCGGCCCAATCACCGCATAGCGCCGCCGTCACCGAACGGGCTTGTTCGTAGCCGGTCAGCAGTAAGAAGGTCGGCGCGCGACCATAGCTCTTCATCCCGATAAGATAGAAGTCGGGTTCGGGATGGCGCAGCTCATCAACACCGTGCGGCGGCACCGTACCGCAACTGTGCAGATTCGGATCGATCAACGGCGCTAACGCTACCGGCGCTTCCACCACTGGATCGAGCGCTAGCCGCAATTCGCGCAGGAAGCTTAGATCGGGACGCAAGCCGGTGCAGACCACAATCTCATCAACCGGAGGCAAGGTACATTGGCCATCGCTCACAACCAATCCATCAGCAGTGTAGTACACCTGTTCGGTATACCAGCCAGTGACGAGCGTTACCTGACCAGACTTGACCAGCTCCTGTATCTGCATCCCCAACCGTCCGCGCGCCGCCAGCGCATCGGCCTCGCCACCGCCAAAGATACGGTCAAGGGTCGCAGTGTCGCGGCGCACCACCCAGATCACGCTCGTTTCCGGCGCAGTAGCGCGGAGTTGCACCAGATCGAGGATCGTGTTAAACGCCGAATGGCCGCTGCCGGCGACCAATACCCGCCGGTTGGCGTAGCGAGCGCGATCGCGCCCCAAAACCGCGGGAATACCGGAGAAGATACGATCAGAAACGTGGCGCTCGCCGATCGCCGGCACCCCCGCCGCACCGAGCGGATTGGGCGAGAGGTAAGTACCAGAGGCATCGATCACGGCGCGAGCCAAAAGCAGCGACTCGCGCCCCTCGTCGTCGGCCAGCGTCAACTGAAAGGGAACCGCTTGGCGATCGCGACCCCGCTGGCGATCGTGGCCACGGCGAGCAACAGCGACGACGCGCTGGCGGTAGTGGATATGCGGAGCAATGGCTGGCAACGCTGCTAATGGCGCAAGGTACTGATCAACCAACTCAGCGCCGGTCGGAAAGGTATCGGCGGAAGGCATCTGCCAGCCGGCAGCGGCCAAGAGCCGGCCAGCCGCTTGATCAACGCAATAGCGCCACGGGGTAAACATCTGCACATGGCCCCAACGCAGCACTGCGGCGCCAGCCTGCGCACCGGCTTCGACCACCACAAAGGACGCACCGCGTTCGGCCAGATGTGCAGCGGCGGCTAAGCCAACGGGGCCGGCGCCGATAATTGCAATCGGGAGAGACATACTCATGACCTTTCATTGATATATTGAAATGTATCGATATGATTGTTCATCAATTCGGGCGCAGCGTCGCTGCACCCGGCTATATCCGCGCAAAAAACTGGGCTAGCGCCGCTTGCACCGCGGCTAACTCCTCATGGCACACGGCGTAATAGATCCACTGACCGCGCCGCTCACCCTCGATCAAACCGCCATCACGGAGCAAGCGCAGATGGTGCGAGACGGTCGGCTGCTTCACTGGTAACGCTGCTTCCAGATCGCACACGCAAACATGGCCGCCGTTGCGGGCAAGGATCGCGAGCAAGCGCAGACGAATCGGGTGTGCCAGCAACGACAGTTTCTCGGCCAATTGCGCGGCCTCGTCATCGGTTAAGCCCACATCAAATACCGGCGTGCAACAACCGGAGATGGTTGTAGGTGCAATGGTGGGTGATTCGGATTGGGTGTTCATCGTACCTCCTGCCATGAAGGAAGTAACGACAGTATATGCGATATATCGAAGATTGTCAATATGATAGACGAAGAGCGATGAAGCGTACTAAGCGGGAATGAAGCAAGTCAAGCTAGGGCTTCAAAGACACTTAATCTTTTCTTAACCAATGATATTGTGTCGGAGGATTATAATAGATACGGTTAGGCAGCGCTGCTTGAACTGCAAAATATCAACATTCACTAGCTGCACCAATATGAACATCTGGAGGATTGCCGCTCTCAGCCTTGTCGCGCTGTTGCTGGTCGCCTGCGGTGGAACTACCACCGCCTCGCTGTCGCCTACGCCGGTTCCATCACTTACGGCCCCGACCCCGTCGCCGGAACCGACGATACCGCCATTCACGCCAACCCCGTCGCTCACCTTGCCTAATATCAATCTAGCTGCCCTGAAAGGCGCGATCAAGATCGACGGTTCAAGCACGGTCTTCCCGATCACCGAGCAGGTAGCGATCGCGTTTAACGAACTCGCCCCCGACGTCACGATCCGGCTCGGCGTGAGCGGCACCGGCGGCGGATTTACCCGTTTTTGCGCCGGCGAGACCGATATTTCCAACGCCTCGCGCCCAATCAAGCAACGCGAGCTGGAAATGTGTACTGCGAACGGGATTCAGTTTGTCGAACTGCCAGTCGCGTTTGACGGCTTATCGGTGGTGGTGCATCCACAAAATGACTGGGCGCAGTGCCTGACGGTCGCTGACCTCAAACGGATATGGGAGCCAGAGGCCGAGGGGCAGATCACGCGCTGGAACCAGATTCGCTCTGAATGGCCCGATCAACCGCTGCGCTTGTACGGCGCCGGGGCTGATTCGGGCACCTACGACTACTTTACCTTAGCGATTGTGGGGAAAGAAGGGGTTAGTCGCGGCGATTACACGGCCAGTGAAGATGACTATCTGCTGGCGCAGGATGTGACAGCCGATCGGTTTGGCTTAGCATTCTTTGGCTATGCCTATTATGTCGAGTATACTGGACAGTTGCGGGCAGTGGCAATTGACAGCGGCAACGGTTGCGTGGCGCCATCGGAAGCCACGATCGTTGATGGCAGTTATCAACCGCTCTCACGCCCAATCTTTGTGTACGTGCGGGTTGACGCACTGGAACGGCTAGAAGTGCGCGCGTTCGTTGATATGTATCTGCGCAACGGCGAACTCTTCGTCAACAAAGCGCGCTACATCCCACTGCCGGCCAGAGCGTATGAATTGGCTATCCGGCGGGTAGAACGCCGGATCACCGGTTCGGTCTTTACCGGCGGCTCGCAAGTAGGTCTATCCATCGAGCAATTGTTGCAGCTAGAGAACCGCTAGCGATGCGTTTTCCGATCCGGGCCAAATTGTTAGGCACGTTGGCCATCGACCTGCTATTGATGATGGTGCTTGGCTATTTTGCTATTCATCAGATGGCCACGATGAACGAGCGCGCCGTCTTTATCGAGCGCCACACGATTCCCTCGCTCGATACTGTTGGTGATATGACAGCGGCGATCAACCGGTATCGCGCCCGGCAACTGGAATTTTTGATCTACACCAACAATGGCGATCGGGGACGCATCCTCGATCAGATGCGCGCCATCGAAGCCGAGATGGCTGGCTATTTCCGCGCCTACCGTCCGCTGGTCGGTTCAGACACCGAACGGATCAGGCTGGATGCGGTTGAGTCGGCATGGCAAGAGGTGGTGCGCACGAACCGCGAACGCTTCGTGCCGGCGGTGCGCTTGGCTAGTGATGGCAGCGTACAACCCTTTTATTCGCGGATGAACCCGTTCTACGATGCACTCGATCGGGCGATGGCCGAATTGGTGCGAGAAAACCAGCAACAAGCCCAAGCATCGCTGGGAGTGGTTGCCGCGAGTTACGATACGGCGCGCACCTTTATTATGACCGATACTGTGGTCGCCGTCATCATCTCGGCGGCGATTGGTCTGTTCCTCTCGGCCCGAATTGCGCGCCGGTTGCGGCGGCTGGCGCACGCCGCCGGTCGGGTTTCAGCGGGTGATTTTGTTGGCTCGATCGATGAACGGACTCGCGATGAAATCGGCGATTTGGCGCGCGCGTTTGATCAGATGCTCACCAGTTTGCGCACCCAACGCGCCGAGCTGGAAGAGCGCAATCGCGCATTGCAAGCGAGTCTTGCCTGCCAAGAACAGTTGATGGAGGAGGTTATTCGCGGTAAGCAAGCCGAGGCCGAGGCTGAACGGGCACGCGCGGCGGCGGAAGCGGCCAGCCAAGCTAAGAGCGCCTTCGTGGCCACGATGAGCCACGAGTTGCGCACCCCGCTCAATGCCATTCTCGGCTATGCCCAGTTACTGCATCTCAATAAGTCTGTTCCTGAACCCTATGCCGTGTATGTTGATCGAATCCTTGCTTCTGGACGCCACTTGCTGGCGTTGATCAGTGATGTGCTCGATTTTGCCCGGATTGAGCAAGGGGCGCTCGATCTCGAATACAGCCACGTTGAGGTGCCCGCACTCGTTGATGAGTTAGTGGCAATGGCGCTGCCATTAGCGCAACGCAACCATGATCAGCTTATTACCCACTGCCCGCCTGATCTTGGCATTATCGAAACGGACAGCCGCCGGTTGCGGCAAGTGTTGATTAATCTGCTCGGCAATGCTGCCAAGTTTACCGAAGACGGCGTCATCCGGCTAGAAGCGACGGCTGAACAGCGCAATGGCGTGGACGGCGTTCGCTTTGCCGTGATCGATACCGGGATCGGGATCCCGCGTGAGAAACAATCTAAACTCTTTCAACCATTCAGCCAACTTGACGAATCGGTCACGCGCCGATACCAAGGCACCGGTCTTGGGTTGGCGCTCACCAAGCAGATCGTGCAAGCTCTCGGCGGCACGATCGAGGTCGAAAGCGACGCTGGGATCGGTTCAACCTTTACGGTCTGGATCCCAGCGGCGCCCGCGGTAAACACAGCTTCTTCATCGCTAGAACCGCACGTGGTAGGAGACCCTGCATGAGTTTCATTCTCATTGTCGATGACAATTTCGATAATCGTCATATCATTGGTCAGATGCTCAGTTTTAGCGGCTTTGCCGTTGAGCTGGCCTCAGATGCGCAGACAGCGCTCGATATTGCCCGGCAGCGCCGGCCAAGCCTGATTTTGATGGATCTGTCGATGCCCGGTCTTGATGGCTGGACGGCGACCGAATATGTGAAGCGCGATCCCCATCTGTATGATGTTCCGGTCGTTGCGGTGAGCGGCCATGTGACGCGCAACGACATCGAACGGGCTAAACGCGTCGGGTGCAGCGAGTTTTTGCCCAAACCGATCGATTACGAGCATCTGATCAAGATTGCGCAGCGGTATACGCGCAAGCAGTAATGCGAGAGCGTCATGTAGCCCTCATTCCCCCTGCCCCTTTCTCTCATAACGCGGGAGAAGGGGGCAGGTGCTCTGCGATCGCCCATTGGTCTTCCGGTGGCGCCAAATTCGGGGTACTATACTCAGTATGGAACACAACGTATTACCCCTCATCACTTGCCCACGCCACCGCGAGACGGTTCTAACCGTAGAACGGATCGATCGCGAGGTAGACGGGATGATCGAAACGGGCCGGTTGCGCTGCCCGCAGTGCGCAACCGCATACCCGATTGCCGAAGGCATTCTCGACCTGCTCGGGCAGCAATGGCCGGGCAGCATCGCCCAGTTCGTCAATGTCTTGCCGCCGGCGGCGTGGGCCTACGAACGGACGTGGCGGCCACTGGCGCTCAGTATGCTCAGCGGCGAGCAGTTTCCGCTCGAACGCGAGTTGGCGTTGATCACTGAGCTGGCCGGCGTCGATCGGGGCGGGTTGATGATCGATGTTGGCTGTAGCAATGGCCTGTACGCGCGGGCGCTAGAGCAGGCGCGCCGCCGGAGCGGCGCGATCGGATCGGTGTTCGGGATCGACCTCAGCCTGCCAATGTTGCAAGAGGCGCGCCAACGGACGCGACGCGAGGGTCTGCGCATCAGTTTTATTCGGGCCAGCGCGCAGGCGCTGCCGTTTGCTGCCGGTACGGCGAGTGTACTGGCGATGGGTGGTTCGCTCAACGAGATTGGTGATATTCCAGCGGCGTTGACCGAATGGCGCCGGCTGTTAGCGCCGCGGGGCAGGGGGGTGATGATGAGTCTGGCCGCCGCTGATAACCCGCCGGGCCGCGCCTTCCAGCAATTCTTGGGAGTAGGCGGGCTGCAATTTCCTTCGGTTGCTGAACTGAACCGGCACTTTGCGAACGCTGGCCTGCGTCTGCGTGCCCAATGGCAATACGGGATCGTCGTGTTTAGCGTGGTGCAGTGAGCTGTCGATTTGACGATTCGGCATAATTGTGCTATATTCAGAATCGCTGCGCGGTGCCTGTAGCTCAATGGCAGAGCGCCTGACTGTGGATCAGGAAGTTGTGGGTTCGAGCCCCATCAGGCACCCCACTTAGAAGCCTCACCGAGGCTTCTTTTTTATTGCGCACGAATGCCCCTCCCTCCGCGTAGCACACGCACCCATGCCCCAGCGGCAATGCACTTTCATTTGAGACGTTGTACAATGTTGTACAATTATAGTTATTATAGTTATTAATTCCACAACCATTCTGAGTAGAACTATGGCAAAGATCATCCTTCAGATCGGCACGAGCCGGATCGTGTTAATGGATTCCATTTCGTATGTAGACGAGAGCGATCGAGGCGCGTTTGTGGTCAGTGGTTCACACGGCGGCACGAGCTCGGCGCGCTATGCGCTGGCGGTGCCGCTGGCCGGCGTGGTCTTTAACGATGCCGGGATTGGCAAAGACAACGCTGGCATCGCTGGCATTGCGATGCTCGACGCCCAGCGCATTCCAGCGATGGCGATAGCCCATACCTCGGCCCGCATTGGTGACGCTGCCGACACGTGGGAGCACGGCATCATCAGCGCTTGCAATGTGAGCGCGGCGGCGCTTGGGGTGCGCGTGGGGATGAAGGTGCGCGAAGCAGCCGAATGGATGTTGCGGGAAGGTGGTTTTTTTACCGCAGAGGGAGCTGAGGCCGCAGAGGGGAAGGGAGCTAGGCCGTAAGGTCATGGCAAGGGCGCGCAGCGCCCTCCTTCAGCGCAGCCTATGCCAGAGCGGCTTCATCTCGCTCTTGGGGGGATTGCTTCGCCACGCGGAGCGCGGCTCGCAATGACAACCGGGGAGTAGCGCTTCCCCAGAAAACCGTTGCGCTCTTTGCGTCCTTCGCGCCTTTGCGTTATGAATCTCTGCGCCTTTGCTCGTTGCGGCTTTGTGATTGGCCCTCACCCCCAGCCCCTTTTCCCTCCTGACTGCGAGAGAGGGAGGCGCTGCGGGAGCAGGAGAGGCATTGCAGGCGCTCCTGCGTGCTTTTTTGTGTCTTTTTGTGGCAATGATCCTAATCTCTCAAGTGTAAGGCGTATGAAGACGAGCATACCGCCAACCGTTTGGCAAGCCATCCTCTCAGCCACTATTGCCCACTCGGCTTGGCACGAGCGGTTACAAGCGTGGTGTGAAGGGCGCAGCGCGGCTACCCTTCACCTTGCCATCTTGCGCGAGCCGTACCTGAGCCGCATCCTTGCCGGGCGCAAGCGGATCGAAAGCCGGTTTAGACGCGACCGGCGGGCGCCGTTTGGGCAAGTGAAGGTTGGCGATCTCGTACTGCTTAAGCGGGCTGGCGGCCCGTTGGCTGGGTTGGCGCTGGTTACGGATGCGATCAGCCGGGAATTAATCCCAACCGAGATGGACGAACTCCGTGCTGCTTACGCCACTGATCTGGTCATTGACGACCCCCAATTTTGGACGCTTCACGCTCAAGATTGTTATGTCACCTTGATCTGGCTCGACGACACCTACCCGCTGCCGGCCATTCCTTTCCCCCGGCGCGACCGGCGCGGGTGGGTCGTGATGGGTTAGATCTGCTACGCAAGGCGCGTAGAGCATGGGGCGCCAGTTTCTCATTGTCTCCTCACATCCATTCGCGCCGCTATTCCGTTACGTTTAGCGAGACCAATGCTCTCTTATGACCGATTGACGGCCAATACCAGCTGTGCTATATTTGTGAATGATTTCACTAGAAAGGAGACGGGCAATGGGTTCGCCACAATCAACACAGTCTCCTACCCCGATAGCTCGCCCGCGGGTTGTGATCGTCGGCGCGGGTTTTGGCGGTCTCGCTGCAGTGCGAGCGCTCGCTAAAGCGCCAGTAGAGGTGCTCTTGATCAATCGTACCAATTACCACGGCTTTTGGCCGTTACTTTATCAAGTTGCTACCGCTGGTCTCGAACCAGAGTCGATCGCGTATCCGGTGCGCGCCATTTTGCATCGCTACCGCAATGCGAGCTTCTTGCTAGCCGAAGTCACCGGGGTTGATTTCGCGCGGCGTCTGGTGCAGACCAGTGCCGGCCCTGTCAGCTATGACTATCTGATCCTTGCCGCTGGCAGCACGACTAATTTCTTTGGTAACGAGCAGATCGCGTGCTATACGATGGGAATGAAGGATTTGAACGAAGCACAGCGACTGCGCAACCACGTGCTGTTGTGCTGCGAGCATGCCGCCGCCGAGAGCGATCCGGTCCGGCGCGCGGCGCTGCTCACCTTTGCCGTGGTTGGCGGCGGACCGACCGGGGTCGAGCTAGCCGGCGCGTTTGTCGAGTTGATCCGGCACGTAATTCGCCACGACTACCCGATGCTCGATGTGCAGCAGACGAGAGTGGTGTTGATCGAAGCGACCGATCACATTCTTGCCTCCTTCCCCGCATCGTTGCAGCGCGCGGCCTTGCAACGCTTGCAGCAGATGGGTGTCGAGGTGCGGTTGAATACACCGGTGGCCGGGGCCGATCTGCATGGGTTATCCTTCCGCGACGGTTCCCGGTTAGATGCCGAGACCGTAGTGTGGGCAGCGGGAGTACGCGGCGCACCGTTGGCCGATGCGCTTGGCGTGGCGCTAGGGCGCGGGGCGCGGGTCGTGGTGACGCCGGAACTGACCTTGCCCGATGATCGGCGGGTGTTTGTGATTGGCGATATGGCCTATCTCGAAGGCTACCGGCCCGGCGTGGCCTACCCGATGGTGGCGCCGGTGGCGATCCAAATGGGCGAACAGGCGGCGCGGAATATCATTGCGCAGATCAACGACCAGCCAATGCAAGCGTTTCGCTACGTTGACAAAGGCCAGATGGCCACCATCGGGCGCAGCGCCGCGGTGCTCGACGCTTTTGGCATCCAGCTGAGCGGGTGGCCGGCATGGGCCGGTTGGCTGTTCGTACATTTGATGGCGCTGGTTGGCTTTCGCAACCGGGCATTGGTGTTGTTGAATTGGGCCTACAGCTATTTCACCTACGATCGCGGGGTGCGGCTGATCTTTGGGGTAGGTGCAGAAGAGCGAACCGTTGCAGAAGAAGTGTTGCGCGACTGATCTCGCAGCTTGTATGGAGTGCGGCAGTCAAACTGCCGCACTCCAAGGGGACGTACCGCAGCAATCTCCCGCTTCGGCGGAAAGGGTACCGCTCCCGCGCTCGCGGGGTGATTGCTTCGCCGCGCTGCGCGCGGCTCGCAATGACAATAGGAAAGCGGTAGGCGCAGCCCCGTTGATCCTTGCGAGGGCGTGCCCGCTTGTCATTGCGAGGGGGCAGTACCGCTTGTCATTGCGAGGGAGG